>CAMWNP010000038.1 GCA_947175645.1 uncultured Porphyromonadaceae bacterium | reverse complement strand
CATGGAACTGTCGACATATGTACTTCACACGATGGTTCACATGGAACTGTCGACACATAGGTTACATGAATGGTTAACATATGTACTTCGCATGAATGGTTAACATATGTACTTCGCATGAATGGTTAACATATGGTCAGCATATGTACTTCGCATGAACTGTCGACACATAGGTCAACAACATGTTCACATAATGTACTTCGCAGTGTATGTCAACACACATGATTCACGATTGGACTTCGCAGTGTATGTCAACACATGAGTGGTCAGCATATGTACTTCGTATGAGTGGTCAGCATATGCCCACCACATACATACAACACTCATGTTGACACACCCATGTGAATCAATAATAGTCACAAAAATAATATTCCGAAATTACTTTTGGAAATATATTGATAACATACTTTTATCAAATTGAAATGAATTTAAGTAGAATTATGACAAATATATATGGTGAGAATTCTTCACAATCGTTCGACAAAGTTGTGTTGCAAGGTGGTTCAAAAATGAATCGCAAACCAAAACTTAGATACATTGACCAAGTCGAAGAGCAACCACAAGAATCACCACAAACAGCTTACTTCATTCGCAATCTCAATATTGCGCGAACATCGTACGGTTCATCAGGAGGGCTAGCAGGTGGTGCAGTCCCAATTGTTGACTCTCCTATGTACTCGAATGATGCTGGACTTGATGAGTTCATCAAAACATTCTATCTCTATTATCACTTCTCGCACTTGAAGCGTAACGCACTCATAGTCATTCCAACTGCCGAAGAATTGAAAGCATGTAAGTCTGAACTTGATTCTAAACTCAAAGCTGCAAACATTGCACCTGGATCCGTTGATGCAAGCAAATTTGCAAGCAAAGAACCTCTTAAGTTCAAGCGTTATATCTTTGATGTCTATGGTGGTAATGATAATGAGAAGTATGACTATCGTATTGACTATGGCTTTCCGGAGGTCACCAATGACCTTGTTCTCCGAAGGACCAACAGACTCAGTGAAGCACTCTTCTTCCAATTCAAGGACAAAGACAACATCCTTGCATCAACATCTCCGAAGATGGAGAAGCCTACCAAACTCAAGTATGTTGCAACATGTTCAAACTTCTGTTTCATCGTCAAGGGCGAACTACCAGGCGGCAAGTCTAAGCAAGCAGGATTGTACACAGTTTCGGGCGGTGCAAAGAAGTCACTAGTCAAACGTTTCGAAGATGCTGTTGAGCAATCAGGTACAGAACAAGGTGCTTACAAATTCATCTCAGCTGTTGGTCTATCAGCTATTTCTCGAGGTGCTAAGCCAGGAGATGTTGCCAAGAGGTTAGCCAAATACTACTCAGGTGACTTCTTACATTCTGCGATGAGCATTGTTGCTGAGAATATTGATGATCCTAACGAATTCGGTGATGTTGATGATGTCAAATCATTTTCAAAATCGGATCACAACAAGATGCATAAGATGATAATAGATGCATATCAACCCAAGCACATGAGTGTTGACATGGGTAAGGTATCCAATGCTGTCAAAAGCATCTATCGCAAGAGTAAAGGCATGCATGGTGGTCGCGCATCATTCTTTGTCAAATCTGTTGGCAAGATGTATGGCAATCTCCCGAAGAATGTATTTGTTGCTGATGTTGGTACAGCTATTGCTCAAGATGGGTCATCATCCGAAAATGTTCGATATGCGGTTAAGGTTATGAAGGCTATCAGTGATATCTACAACGGATGTGGTGAACACAGTGGACCATGTACATGTGGACGAGCCGATTGTCCGGAGTGTAGTAAGAAAGGAGGTCTTCAAGATGAAACAGTTACAAATGCTGTTTACAATGCTATGTCAACCAGACCATTCATTGGCATTCATGCTCGCGGATATGTTCCTATGTTGGTCTGCAAGTCAAGCAAGCCATCTGTGTTCGGGTGCGTAGCGCACTCAAGCGGAGCTTGCGGGTGTGGCAAACCTCGTAAGGCTTTCGATGAAGAACAACCTGAAGGCAAAGCATTTAGTTTCCGACTCGAAGAGAATGATGATGAACCGGTCGAAGAAGTGATTGAAGTAGTTGAAACACCTGTCGAAGCTGAACCTGATGACCATACTGGCGAGGACGTTGTCGAACCAAAGAATCCTGACGATGCTATTGAAGATTACTACTGAGTAAGATGTATTGTTCACATGGAGCTATCGCAATATATTTTTGGCATATGGCTATTACAAGATGTGGTTGACATACATTGCTCACCATGTGTGTGTGTTACGAGGTGGTCGACATGATGCGTCACAACATAGTTTGCATATATGTGTTGGCATATACTGATTGCATACACTGTTCACCATATGTTGGCATGTACTGTTGACCATCGGGTTGGCATGTACTGTAAGACATATGGTTGTTACGAGATGTGGTTGACATATGTTGTTCGCATGTATGTGTCGACATGATGTGTCGCAACATAGGTTTGCATGTATGTGTCGCAACATAGGTTTGCATGTATATGTCGACATGCATTGTTCGCATGTATGTATCACAACATAAGTCAGCATATATGTGTCGACATATAGCTGTTACAAGATGGTTGACATGTACTTATAAGCATACACTGTTGACCATATGTCGACATGTACTTGTAAGCCATATTGTGTCTGCATTCATGCGAACGACATATGCAAAAATATAAGTCACACTACTCTTTGAAGACAGCTATATGCTCACCATCGATGATTGCAGTAACTATTCCAATGATTGTTCGCATCAATTTTGATGTAATGACTGTATCATCATTTATTACACTTCCATCATAACAAATCATGTCACCAATTTCATACTTACTCGAATCAGTAACATGAAAGATGTAGTCACCATGTGTAGCAAACTTCAAACATTGCTCATCATAATTAATACTTGTAACTATTCCGACAAACTCTTTCCAGCTACCACTAGGCTTAACCGAACAAATGCAATCAGTTGAATCGTTAACAGTTGAAGGTTTCCATTCATATTTTTCACCATCGATGCAGACACGAGTGTAGACATGTCCTGTCATAAACACAGGTTCACCAATTCTGTAATCGTGTATGTTTGTGTCTTCTGCAATCGGAGCATAGTGTGTTATTGTATTTGAACCATTACTTGTGACTTTACCTAATACATTCAAGTTACCAGTTAATTCCGCTCGGTCGTTATACATGTGTAGTTGTATGCCACTAAATATACAAAAGTATGCATATGATTGTTCTTTTACTACGTTATTCGAGTATCCAATAACAGAACATAAATTAGAGGTTGTAGATTTTCCAAGATATAGTTCCATTTTACCATTATCTCGTAAGCTTGAGTCAGTCATATATACATTACCTTGTTGAAACACAACATGCCTCCATATTTGGTTAGTATATTGGTCATTCTGAGCTTTCGGATTTAGATGCATGAACTCAACACCAGCATCCTTACGAACAAACATTACGAAACTACGTAATGGTCCATGATGAACAAATACATATGTTCCTGCTGGATTAGCACTTGAACCAAGTAGTATTCCACCGTTAGAATCTATATTGTCGTTCCAATATGTGAACATTTGACTACCAGCATTATCATAAATAATTGTATCCGTCATGTAATACACATGTGGCAACGATGTAAGTGTATTAATATCGATAATCATACTAGATATATCATTTGTTTCTTCTCCGATTGTGAAGTTGACATTGCCATTCACATATGTCTCAATAGTAGAGTTAGCCATGTTATGAGTGTTTTTTTTTGTTATAGTTGCGGGATACACAATATATTTTTGCATATGATGTCTATATATTGTTCGCACCTATATGCAAGCTATGTGTCAACATGCATTGTTAACACTTATATGTCAACACACTGTTCGCATGTATGTGTTGACATGGAGCTGTCGCAACTTCGTTGAATGTGCAATGCACTCGCAACATAGGTTACATATGTACTTCGCATGGAGCTGTTCACTATGTGTCGACATGAATGTATTGCATTGGAGCTGTTCACCCGATGTGTTGACATATAAGTGTTGACAATGCATGTTGACAATGCATGTTGACATGATGTGTCGCAACAAGTCTGGACATGCGTAAGCTCGACTCGCTAGAGGCTCGTAAGATTCCGAAGGAATCCTGCAAAGCAAAGCTTTGCCAACTGACGCTGTACGCTTCGCGGACATGAATGGTGAACAATGTGTGTCACAACATGGGTCAGCATACACACATGTACAACATATGTCTGACATAATTGCTATAAAATGAGTTTTAACTATGAACCTCCAACCCGTAGATATATACCAGATTTGACGACCAATACAATGATTACCAACTTAGGTCTGTCTCGTATCGAACCAACTCGAGCAAAAACAATGGAACTATCATACAACACAGTACCAACAGATGAGTCACCATTCAATCCTGTACTGAATGACAATGTTCAATATTCCGCACAGCCGATGATTATGAAGACTAACCGAGTAGTATCCAAGTACGAGAACAACAATCCTGGTAATAATAACATTGCTCTCTACGATACTCACAAATACTCGTTGAACTGTCTTAATGAACCATCTATGGCGAACAATCAAATGTACAATAATCTGATGGCCATTGCGAAGCAGAAGGTTCAACTCAAACCTACTGACCTTATGCCAGTATATGGCGATCCAAACTCATCAAATGGTTCTGTCTATAATCCGGAGTTACCAATATCGTCAACCAATGTTGTTCCGCCATCTGGCCCATACACATTGCCAGCAAACTGTGAGTGTAATGTAGTATCTGCAGTTCCAATTGAACTATCTCCGAATGAGGAACATGTTACAGAGAACTTTCAACCATACACACCTTCGAAAGAAAGGTTCAACTCATACTTCTCACCAATAACTTATTCACATCAGTATCAGAATGTTCCGCTTGCATCCCCAACGTCGACATACTCTGGGTTCCCATCTGTTGGACACTCTGGCTACGTACATATGCAAACATCAACAGATGACAACGAGGCTAATGCATGTATGCCACCACATGGTACAATCGTTGAAAATGATTACTGGACACTGTCAACAAATCCATACTCAACACTGAACCTTGACCCAAGACTCAACCAATTCACTAACGAGAGAGGTTGGAACTACCCGTCAACACGTTCCGATATTGCATATGACTTGCAACGTGCCAACTTCATCAAAGAACGTAATATTAGACAACATGAAGCTGATGATGCACTGTTCCGCAGAACCAAGAAAGACAGATGGGTTGAGCCGATGATGGCTTACATGAATCGTGAACGTACACCTGTCTACAAGCTCGACCAAACTACTGCACGAGAAGCACAGAAGCTCAATAGCAGAAACACACAGAATCCTCGACAACAGAAGGAGTCATTTGTCAATCAACGTACTGATGTCAACAAGCCTCACTACCTAAATGCGAACAAGTACAACAATACATATAAGGCCATCTATTCAGACTTTGACCCGAAGTTCAGAAAGGATATGGAACAAGTATATGCAACCAACATACCGAACATGCGTGTCGAACAATTCACTAACGACGTTGATGAAGCTAAGGGTATGTACATACACGATGACAACATGGATCCAATCACTAAGACTATGCATCGAATCAGTGATACGATTAAGAACATGTTTGGTTGGAACTCACATGGCAAGCGTGATACTCGCAACAAGGTTGACAACCAATTAGATTACGATGATGCTGGCAATGTATGTTATCATGATGCTGCTGACATGAGGCAGTACGACGTGGATACATATATGAGTAGAAGAGAACTTGCGAACAGTGTCGGCACGAAGGAGAGGTTCTACTACAAACCTGAACATGTACTGGTCATCAATGACGGCTCACGAAGTGAGACCGGGCTTCGCCCTGGCAAATTAGTTGATGCTTATCCGGATGATGAAGGTGAGAATCTTGCATCAAGTGCTGTATTTGTTGACAAGTACAACCCGAACCAAGTGGTTAGAAGTTTGGTAATGATGGATAATAACAAGCTGTTGCTCGTTAGGAAGTATGAGAATGATGCAATCTTTGCTGGTGACCATCGTAGGATGGGTGAAGACCTTGCAGTTGTTGAGTTACCAATCGAGGCTATCAACAAGAAGTTCCGAGATAAGTTGAAGAAGTATAACACCGGAACTAATAGGGACAAGGTATTGAATCTTACATATGATGACTTTGTCGAGTTGAACAAGTGGGTTGATGAACATCCGAACAAGCAGAAACGTGTGAAGAGGGAACAGTTACATTATAGGGTCAGAACTAATGACTACGATGCTAAGATGATTAAGGAGTTCGACAGAGATGATAGTGAGGTTGCGAAGAGAGTATTTGTTGACTCGAAGGTCTACAATGGACTGACTGACAAGTATAGGAAGCGAATGGAGACGAAGGTGAAAGGCAGAGTTGATAAAGATATGTATGACCAGGTCGGCGATTGTGCTGGTTACATGTGTTGCAATCCAATTCCGATGGGAGCAAAGAATGATGAACATTTCAGTAACTACCGACAGTATGAACAAAAACATGTTGAACAGAAGAGTAGAAGTGCTGGTGTAAGAAGAGGGCAGTTTGACTAATGTACACCATACATGTGCGAGCATACGATAATGAAGTACAAGTGCGGACATACCTGGTGAGCAATGTAGTAACATCTATGTGCGGACATACCTGGTGAGCAATGCATGTTGGCAATACTGTTGACACATGGGTGAATACATAATTGTGAAGTACAAGTGCGGACAGCTCTATGCATACCACTTATACGGACAGTACTGTTGACCATACTGTTACAGATGTATGCTCGACTCGAAGTGTTGGCCTCATGAATGACAAGCATATATGTTTTTGTACCATATATGTCAAAAATATAACAAAAAAAAACGGTTTTGACATGAGTGACTCAGAACAACAAACACATATACAAAGCAATACTATTTTCACCTACGATGATAAAACCATTCGACTTGACGACATAGCATTACAATCAATGCTCACAGATTATGCAACAAAATCATCGTTATCTGACTACGTCAAATTAAACGTAGATAATAATGTAATCATTAATTCGAGTAAGACAAGTTGGCCAACATTTGGAATCATAGCACCGAAGTTACAAACTGGTGCTACAACAATATCTTGTGGAATCGGTCATAATATAGATGAAAATTTAAAAATATTTTACTATAAAGCAGCTGATAACACTACTGCATATGGAGCATTAACAATGGCAGGTCGTTCAGATATTATACAATTTTCGAATGATTCTATATCATTGAGACGAGAAGCTACATGTGATGGTCTCACATGTAACAGTATAGCGTGTAATGCTTCAATTACAACAAAGCAGTTTAATTTAATAGATCCGACTTTAGCATCAGGTGCATTTATAGAAGGACGTATTGGTATGAGTACTGGAAACACTAACACAGGTGTTTTCGGTTATGCGAATGATGATGAGCCATATGCATATTTTGGTGCGTTCGGCTTACGACATATTCGACTCTTCGATAAGTATAATACGTATATCCGTGGAAACTTATCAGTATCAGGTACAGTTACACAGAATGCTTCAACTACTATTACACACTACTGTCCAATCGAAGATGATAATGATTTGACTAGTTACGAAGTAGGTGAACCTGTGTTTATGACAGGACATGTTTACAAGTATGTTGATGATGCATTTGTACAATCAACTGTTGACGATTCAACTGATTGCATTTGTTCGGTTAAGCCTAGTGGTATCTGGAAAGAGTTTGTCGGAATAGTTACAAGTATAGATGAAGATGCGAAATGTTTGAAATTTGCTACACATGGTGACTACATCTTTCATGTTACTGATTCGAGTAAGTATGAAATTGGTGACATGATTTGTTACGATGGAAGTGTAATCAGTGATGATGACATTCCAACGTTTAAGTTGATGATATCAAATGTTGGTAGAGTTACTGCAATCATCGATGATGAGCATATAGCTGTCTTCAAAGAGTAAGTTCGAATATGTTTGTTACATTATGGTTGCCATGTATGTGTGTTACTAGATTGGTTGACACACTATGCTTACATACATCGGTGACATACAAGTGCGGACAGTACATGACTTACATATAAGTGCGAGCATAGAGCTGTCGACACATACATGCTCACCATCGAATGCAGATAGTGATGTCGACACATACATGCTCATACAAGTGCGAACCATACATCGCGACCACGCATTATTTTTATGGAATGGGCACACTCGCAAAGTTAGGTGCTGATATTACAGTCATTGTTATCATATGTTCTATTATCGGATTGTTCTTCATGTATTGGAACTAGGTCATGTTCATTTCATTCTGTAAGCAAGTATGACGTTGGAATCAGCTGCGTCTTGCTTGCGACAACGCAGTTGGCTCGAGCATGCGTGCAAAGGATTCGAAGAATCCCTGAGTCGTCTCACGAAGGATTGTGAAACAATCCCGCGACTTCGTCGTACGACAAGCGAAGCTTGGCTGGACTACATCCCGAAGTCTCTACGAGCCGAGCTTCACTCGCACAAGGCTCAAATCTCCGATTTGCGAAAGAAACATCTCTTACCAGAAGAAAGTATGAATAAACTGTTCGCATCTGGGTTGACTAAATACTCGTGGTATGATTCAGGTCAGATTTCACTCAAACCTGAAACTGTTGTCGGACACAACATTGACAACACATTTGATTCAGACATGTAGTCATCAAAAGTTAAACCAGCTCCTAGTACTCGCGGAAGTTTTGACATATTTTGAGCATTGAATGCAACGCTTGAAGAGACTCGCAGAGTTTTTGTCAAAAAATATTTTTGATTATTGTTTGACAAATGCTTGTAACGTTGTATTGTCTGTGAATCCCGTTAACAATCCTTCAAGAACAGACTTGTTAGCATCACTGTAGTATACTGTTGTCAACGATGTGCAACCAGTGAACATATTATCATGTTTAGTTGGAATTATGAATTTAGGATTGGAAAGGTATAATGTTTGCAAATTAGTACATTCATAGAACATAAAACCCATATCAGTAACTTCACTAGTATTGAATCTAGAAATGTCTAATGATTGTAAGTTAGTGCAACCATAGAACATACTACGTATATTATTAACCTTACTAGTATCGAAGCTGGATAAGTTGAGTGTTTGTAGTTTAGAACAATTACTGAACATATTATTCATAAGTTCAACATTACTAGTATCGAAGCTGGATAAGTTGAGTGTTTGTAGTTTAGAACAATTATTGAACATAAGACTCATATCAGTAACATTCGATGTATCCCAATTGGATAAGTCTAATGCTTGCAAGTTAGCACAATTATAGAACATAAGACTCATATCAGCAACATTTCTTGCGTTCCATCCAGATAAGTTGAGTGATTGCAAGTTAGCACAACCATAGAACATACTATCCATACGGGTAACAGTTCCAACTTGCCATAGTGATAAGTCTAGATTAGTGATTCCTGTGTTATCTTCACATAAACTTGTAAATTCCTTAGCCCTAATCTGTAACGAATACAACTTCATATCGAAATGTTGATACTCAGCTTCAATCCATGCTTGTTGATCCGAAGTTCTGAAGTTGAAATCATCCGGAACAGGATGGTAGACACTGGTTTGGTTAACATAATTGTTAAACATCTCGTCAACAGTTCCAGCTGTAGCATTACTTGTAATGTAGAAGGACCTTTTACATAACTCTTTCAACAGTGCATCGTAACCACTCAATCTTAACTTCAACTCTTCAATACCACCGCTAGGTTGTGGGTAACCATTCGAACTAAACATATTGTATAGAACAGTCTGGTCAACAGATGATAGTAAATCTCTTGCGTTACTACCAGTGTAAACACCACTAGTAACTACTGATGTTTCACCGAATAGCGACGAGTATGTAACTACTCCATTATTAACACTCAACTGGCTATTCACCGGTCTACCAGCAACTGTTACTACATAGTTACCAACATGTTGGAGTGTAATAGCTACATCACTAGTTGAACCAGCCTCGCAGACCAACACATTAACATTCGGTTTACCTTCACTGACTAACTCTAATTGTAAAGTTGTCATGTCAACCACAAGGTCATCACCTATACTTGTGAAGCTCTTCAGCGCAGTTGGATCGTAACCACTTGGTAGACTAGACTCATCAATAACATTCGTGTAAGTATCTCCATTCTTTGCATAGAATCCGTTACCATCATCGTTAACATACACATATAAACTACTCGGTGTAACAGTACCATCAACAACATTTGTAGTGAACACCTTCGTAACGACACTGTAACCACTACAATTGTCCAAATTCACATCACCACTCGTAACAATCACACCGTTACTTATATTTTTGCAACTGAATCCTGTGAAAGGTGTCTTAGCTGGGGGGGGGGGTAACCTGAGTCATTTCAAACGTGTAATGCACAAAAATAAAGTCATGTTCATATGAGGTCATCATACTGTTTGCTCTCTTCGGTGACCATCTCACCTTCACTCTCAGGTGGAACATCATCGTTGAAGAGTTGGTTCATCTCTTGAATCATCTCCTCGGCGTTGAAGTTCTCATTGTTAACAATCTTCTTCATCGTGGACTTAGCTGCAACTGCGAACTTATACACAGTTTCATTCTTGTCCAACTTGTCGAGGTCAATAGTGTCCATAATCTCGAGGAATCTTGCACCATCCATACTACTAACATCTTCGTTACCAATAGCACTTAAGAACAACTTGGCATAGTGCTTGTTGTTACCTGTGACAGTAGCCCGATACTTCGCAATGATGAACTGCTCGAGCATGGTCATTATGTCATTCAAGCCAATTGAACCATTACCAGCCTGTTGACTCATCTGGTCAATACGACTGAAAGCCTTAGTCTTGAAGATGTTTCCAATCTTATCCCAGTGCTTCTCAATCGTAGCACGTACGTTGTACATAGGAATCATGAGGTTGTTGATTATGACATTAGCACACTTCTGCAATTGTGTGAACCACTTGAATATGTCTTCATTCTCGAGCTTCACATCGTAGACAGTTTCAAGTTCAACTAGTTCCGGATGAGCAGAATGGTTCGCCTGAACTGTCTCCCATTTGCGATCAGATGGTTTGACATTCTCGGTGAATATCTTGTTCAGAGATTTGTTAATCTCCTTCTCGATGTGCTTCACAGATTTGAACCATTCGGATTTGACCAATTCTGATGGCAGATGCATTGGTGCAATGACCTCTTTAGGCTCCTTGTTCTTACGTTGTTTCATGACAAAGACGCCATCCTTGATGTTGATTGCAGTTGACTTTGCAAGATAGTCTGCCTGTACTTCGAGGATGGTATGGTTTGCTGTGTCAGAGTCAACCAGTCGTTTGAGTAAGACATTCATGTTGAAGTCTGCTGCCGAAATCTTGCGAACCTTCTCTTTGTACATCGTCATGTCAACAGTCATAATGTTACCAGTAATTTGTTGCAATGATTCCATGTAGTTCTGTTGACCGGAGATTTTAGAGATTTGTGCATCAATATCATGCATTTGAGTTTTAGCAAAAATAATGTTTGCATGTCAATGGTTAATGTGTATGCAATTATGATACTGTTCGCTTCAAACATGAACGACCTTTGTCATCAACTGCAGGTTCGAATCCTGTTTGGTCTGATTTGGTTAACGCTGATGATATCAACGGTTGATTAGTTTCACTAGTGTATATAGTGCTTAACTTGTTGCAATCTGAGAACATATTATCATTATTTTGCGATGGAATTACGAAGTTGGGGTTGGAAAGGTCTAATGTTTGCAAGTTAGTACAATTCATGAACATGCCACCCATATCTTCAACCTTACTAGTATCGAAGTTTGATAAGTCTAATGTTTGCAAGTTAGTACAATTCATGAACATACCATACATATTATTAACACTACTAGTATCAAAGTTGGATAAGTCTAATGTTTGCAAGTTAGTACAACTATCGAACATGCCACCCATATCTTCAACCTTACTAGTATCGAAGCTGAATAAATTAAGTATTGTCAAACTGCTGCAATAAGCAAACATACCATCCATATTATTAACACTACCAGTAACGAAGTTTGATAAGTCTAATGTTTGCAAATTAGTACAGTTATTGAACATGGCACTCATATCAGTAACATTCCTTGTGTTCCATCCTGATAAGTTGAGTGTCTGCAAATTGGTACAACTATAGAACATATTACTCATCTTAGTAACAGTTCCTACTTGCCATAATGATAGATCTAAGTTTATTATACCTGTGTTATTAGTACATAATGTTTGAAAACTCTTATCCTTCTCTTGTAACGAATACAACTTCATATCGAAATGTTGATACTCGGCGTCAACCCATGCTTGCTGATTAGCTCTATTAAATTCGAAATCATCCGGAACAGGTTTGTAAACATTGGTTTGGTTAACATAATCGTTGAACATCTCGTCAACAGTTCCAGCTGTAGCATTACTTGTAATGTAGAAGGACCTTTTACATAACTCTTTCAACAGTGCATCGTAACCACTCAACTTAGCCTTCAACTCTTCAATACCACCGCTAGGTTGTGGGTAACCATTCGAGCTAAACATGTTGTATAGAACAGTCTGGTCAACAGTTGATAGTAAGTCTTTCGGGTTACTACCAGTGTAGACACCACTAGTAACTACTGATGTTTCACCAAATAGTGACGAGTATGTAACTACTCCGTCATTAACACTCAACTGATTATTAACTTGCTTACCAGCAACTGTTACTACATAGTTACCAACATGTTGGAATTGAACTGTTTCAGTACTTTCACTACCAGCCTCGCAAACAAGCACATTAACATTTGGTTTACCTTCACTGACTAACTCCAATTGTAGAGTTGTCATGTCGACCACAAGGTCGTCACCTATACTTGTGAAGCTCTTCATTGTAGTTGGATCGTAACCACTTGGTGGACTAGTCCCGTCAATAACATTCGTGTAAGTATCTCCATTCTTCGCATAGAAACTAGTTGCAGCTCCATCAACATACACATATAGACTACTCGGTGTAACAGTACCGTCAACAACATTCGTCGCAAACGACTTAGCAACTACACCGTAACCATTACAATTATCTACACTTACATCACCACTTGTAACAATCACACCGTTACTTATATTTTTGCAACTGAATCCAGTGAAACTCGTCTTAGTTGGGGGGGGGGGTAACCTGAGTCATTTCAAACGTGTAATGCGCAAAAAACAATGCTTATGATGGATGCTGATGTATGTGTGAATTAAGTGACTTACATGATGTGTGAACATATGTACTTCGCATTGTGTGTCGACACATGGTGAACACATAATGGGTCAACATATGTACTTCGCATTGTGTGTCGCAACATGGTCCAACATATGTACTTCGCATGATGTGTGAACATCGTATGCTCGCATGGAGCAGTCACAACATGGGTAAGCAAAAATATAACTCATATTAGGTCATCATACTTCTTACCATTCTCGGTGATCTCTCCAATTCGCTTGAGAATGTGAATCGGCATTGTCATAACCTTATCGACACATTTAAATATCGGTCCTAACTTCGTAAGCATGTTGCAAACACGTAGGAAGTTGCCCTTAGCCAAGCCAAGATTCTTGAATCCCAACTTCACAACTTCGAATGTGTTAATCTCGAAGATAGGCAATTCACCTTGAGCCTTCATGTCTTCAAGATTCGATGCAAGTGTCTTGAAGTCAATATTGTTCGCCATGACCTTGACAATTCCGATGTACTGTATGATTGTTGTATCGAACTGTTCAGGTACAAGTGCAAGTTCTTGCATAAGAGTTTGCTCATATGCTTCATCAATACCACTGACTAGCTTCTTGTCATCATCGAAGATTGTTCGGAACAGGTCAATAACATCATGTAGTTCCTGTAATAATTTTCTATTCGAAACAGACATGTTTGGATAATGAAAAAATTTGACCATATGCGGAGTGCGTAGCACATTCACATTCACTCCGCGATTCGAAGAATCGAGTATTCCCTTCGGGAATTCGTGAATGGGACAAGCTACGCTTGTCAATTGCACATCGGCTTGCTTACGCAAGGCTCGAGCTACGCTCGCGGAGATGTGAGTCAAAGAAGCTGAAAGCTTCTCGGGATGCGTAGCATCCTTTGCTTCGCAATGTCGCACGCGAAGCGTGAGTCGTGCTTTAGCACGTCGAAGATTGAACAGCTCCATGCGACATGTATATGTTGACCTACATTGTTGACTAGTCATGTAACCTATGTGTCGACACACTATGTTGACCACACTCGAGACATACTCATGCGAAGTACATATGTTGACCACACTCGAGACAACTCTATGTGTTCACCACATCGCGACATACTCATGTGACCTATATTGCGACATGTGTTGTTCACCATCGTATGTGAGACATATATGCTTACCGCTTATGTTGAAATAAGTACTGACTGCTACTGTTGACCATCTCGTGACATATACTTGTAACCTATATTGCGACGCACTATGTTGACATACATCGTGACATACTATGTTGACCACATTGCGATACACCAATGCGAAGTACATATGTTCACCACATTTCGATACACCAATGCGAAGTACATATGTTGACCTATTATGTGTTCACCATGTTCCAACATACACATGTTCACCACATCATACTCACCATGTTCCAACATACACATGTTCACCACACTCGTGACACACATATGCAAAAAATATAATGCTCACCAGACTCAAGCGAACATTCCTGGCAATGGAAATTGTGAAGCATATTGTATCACTCTATTTTTCAACATCTTCACTTCATCCGAATCATCAACAAGTTTCTTAAACCTTTCAAGCTTACCACCTAATCGTTTCAATTGACATGCAATCCTAATACCATCAACAACGAACTTCGCAACTTGTTCAAAGTCCTTCTCAATAAATCCCCGAGTAGTCAATGCTGGTGATCCAACACGTAAACCTTTTGGTATACCTGCTTTGGTGTCCCCTGGTATAGTGTTTTTGTTTGCAGTTATGTTTGCACAATCGAGAACATATTCAACTCTTGCACCATCGATATGATTAGGTCGTAAATCAAGTAGTGCGAGATGATTGTCAGTTCCATTAGTTACTAATTTGATACCATTCTTCATCAAGTATTCAGCCATAACCTTCATATTCTTTACTACTTGTTGTTGATATTGCTTAAACTCAGGTGTTGATGCTTCGTTCAATGAAACTGCAATCGCAGCAATTTGATGTATATGCGGACCACCTTGCAAGCCAGGAAAGACTGCAGCATTGATTGCCTTCTCATACTTCTTCCTATAGAAGATTAATGCACCTCGTACTGACCGAAGTGTCTTGTGTGTTGTAGTTGTAACAACATCGCAATGTTCAAATGGAGATGGTCCAATACCAGCAGCAACAAGACCTGCGATATGAGCCATGTCAGCCATTAGGATTGCACCACATTGGTCACTTATATTTCTCAGTCGTTTGTAGTCATAATGTCTCGGATACGCTGATGCTCCTGCAATTATTATATGTGGATTGTACAGTATTGAGTTGCGTTCGAGTTCATCATAGTCAATGAGTTGTGTTTTTGAATTAACTGTGTATGGCAATGATTGCCAAAACTTTGACGACGCTGATACACGAGAATCTTTAACACGATGTCCATGTGTAAGATGTCCACCATCCGAAAGTGCCAATCCCATTAGTCTACCATTCGGTGGAACTAATGCAGTGTACACAGCCATGTTTGCAGGTGATCCGGACAATGGTTGAACATTAACTCCCCACACATTCGGATTGAGGTGAAATGCTTGCAAAGCACGTTTCTGACATAGTAGTTCAAGTTTGTCAACAACTTCTGTTCCGCCATAATATCTGTGTCCTGGATAACCTTCGGAATACTTGTTATTGAAGTGAGTTGATAATGCTGATAGTGATGCATATGATGGAAAGTTCTCAGATGCAATCAGTTCTAAGCATTGAAATTGTCGCTTCATCTCTTGCTCATTCAATTCGTAGATGAGTGGGTCAACATCTTTAAGTAATCTATTGAGTTTGTACATATTTCGCGAGAATGATGACAGCATTTATGATTAGAATAATTTTCAACTAGTATGTTTGTATTTTTATGCTTCGAGTTGATAAGCATATGATGTCGACATACTATGCTTACCGTGTTGTGAAGTACTATGCTCACCCATATGTCAACATCATTGTTCACCATGTTGTGAAGTACTATGCTTACCATATGTCAACATCATTGTTCACCATGTGTCGACCATGTACTGTTCACCACACTCGCGAAGTACACATATGCTCACCACACTCGCGAAGTACACATGTTCACTACAATGTTCATCGTGTATGCTCACCACACTCGTGATAGCTACATGCTTACATATATGCTCACCACATCGCGACACGTATATGCTGACCTATGTTCCGACATAATGTTCATCATGTATGTTGATACTTATGCGAACAGTTCAATGCATACAATGTATGTCCGACCTATGTTGCGACAGCTCAATGCTTACATATATGCTCACCGCATCGCGACATACTCATGCTCACCACACAATGCTCACCACATCGCGACATACTATATTCACAAGTATATGTCGACATGATGTCAGCAATGCATGTCCGCATATATGCAAAAATATACCAGTCTCACTCAACTACGAACAGGTCAACATCACTAAACTCCCTCGCATATATTTTTCGATTTTGTGGCAAACAGTTCTGTAACTGTATCTCGATGAACTTGATGTTCAACTTATCCAATTCAACTCGCGATGCGAAGAATAGTGTGTCATGACATCTTGCAATCTCTCCATGACATTCTATAATCTTACCATTATGTCCATTCCGAATGATTGCATAGTACTTGTTAGCATTGACATAGTAGCCATGCTTCTTCACAGAATGGGAACAATGTCTGTTACCAACACCTTCACATCTCACGCATGGAATTGGTTCAAATATATCTGTGAACTTATACTTCGTCACATTGTACTCACTTCGAATTGGCACACCTATCTCCATACATAGCATACAAAGAAACATGTTTGCATCGTAGAAGCAAGGAGTTGGGTCATTCAAACATTGCTTAAAATCTATATCGAACATGAATCTATATTTTTCCAATCTTCTCACACAGTTCTTGTAATCCATGTATGCAGTCCGAAATTGTGACTCATACTCTTTAACCAAATCGTCGAGAGTTATGTGTTTGATTTGTTCCTGCATGAAGTCATTCGCAAGCATTGGAACTGCGAAGCATGAATCTAGACCATCATTGTTACACTTATATATGTAAGCATCACACACATCCGAGATTGATAATGAATCAACTTCACATGAGTTGTTTGCACTTGTAAGATTATCTTCATCGAGAATTAGAAGGTAGATGAATAGGTCTAGATTTGGAAATGTTGCATTGAGTTTGCGATACATATGTTTGATGTATTCTTCAACTATGATTTGTGACTGGAAATGGTACACAATCAATGTTACTATCACAACGTTTTCAAATGTGTCGATACAATACGCATCAGGTTGATAGTGACCAAATATGATTGAGTAGTCTGTTCGCATGTCTGTGAACGGATATTCTTTGAAATATTGCTTGATATTTGGGTCGAAAGCAATCATTGCGAGATGCATAAAAATAACCTATTACTGTTTGACAAATGCTTGTAACGTTGTATTGTCTGTGAATCCTGTCAACAGTGGCTGTAACTTGGATTTGCTATTCGGACCGTAGTATACCATGATTAACGATATGCAGCCACTAAACATACTAGTAACATTCGTTGTTGCAGATATGGTGAACAATCTAGATAAGTTGATGGTAGTTAGGCTTGTGCAATCCTTGAACATGTTACTCATATCTGTAGCAGCACCTGTTTGCCACCATTGTAAGTCAAGGATAGTTACGTTTGTGTTACCTTCGAATAGGTTAGCAAGTGATGCTGGACCTTTGTCTGCAATGTATTTTTGCATGTCGAAGTATGGAAAAACTATTGCTAAATCGCTAAGGACTGGATTATAGTTATCAAATTCAAAATCATCAGGTACATCTATTCTAGCACCTGTAAACGTCCCTCGTAAACACTTTCTTCCGTTAACAGTTTGCTCAGTTAGCCCAGTAAGCAAATCCTTAAAAATGTTAACAGTTGTATCATTACAGTTATCAATATATACTGTTGTCAACGACATACAACCAATAACTGCATAACGAGTTTCAACACTACTTGTAAGACTAAAGTTTGAAATATCCAATGTTTGCAATGAACTACAACCTTCGAACATAGCAGGAATTCTAGTAACACTACTAGTATTGAAACTAGAAAGATCCAATGTTTGCAAGCTAGTGCAATTAAAGAACATACCATACATATATTCGACTTTACTAGTATCGAAGCTTGATAAGTCTAATGTTTGCAAATTAGTGCAATAAGCGAACATACCTTCCATATTATTAACACTACTAGTATCGAAGCTGGAAAGGTCTAATGATTGCAATGAACTACAATCAGTGAACATATAACTCATTTCTTCAACTTTACTAGTATCGAAGCTGGAAAGGTCTAATGATTGCAATGAATTACAACCTTGGAACACACCATTCATATCAATAACATTCCTTGTGTTCCATCCAGATAAGTTGAGTGATTGCAATGACCTACAATTTCTGAACATAAACCCCATACTACCAACAGTTCCTACTTGCCATAATGACAAATCTAGATTGGTTATACCTATGTTGCCTGAACATAACTCTCCAAGACTATTACCATGTTCTAGCGAATACAACTTCATATCGAAATGTTGATACTCAGCTGCAACCCATGCTTGTTGATTAGAAGTTCGGAAGCTGAAATTATCTGGAACGGGTTTGTAAACAGTATTGTTACCGACATAATCGTTGAACATCTTGTCAACAGTTCCAGCTGTAGCATTACTTGTAATATAGAAGGACCTTTTACATAACTCTTTCAACAGTGCATCGTAACCACTCAACTTAGCCTTCAACTCTTCAATACCACCGCTAGGTTGTGGGTAACCATTCGAGCTAAACATGTTGTATAGAACAGTCTGGTCAACAGTTGATAGTAAGTCTTTCGGGTTACTACCAGTGTAGACACCACTAGTAACTACTGCTGTTTCACCGAATAGTGACGAGTATGTAACTACTCCTTCATTAACACTCAACTGACTATTGACTGGTTTACCAGAAACTGTTACGACATAGTTACCAACATGTTGGAATGTAATAGCTACATCACTAGTTGAACCAGCTTCGCAGACCAACACATTAACGTTTGGTTTACCTTCACTGACTAACTCTAATTGTAGAGTTGTCATGTCGACCACAAGGTCATCACCAATACTTGTGAAGCTCTTCAGTGCAGTTGGATCGTAACCACTTGGTAAGCTAGACTCATCAATAACATTCGTGTAAGTATCTCCATTCTTATTATAGAAACTAGTTGTAGTTCCATCGACATACACATATAAACTACTCGGTGTAACAGTACCGTCAACAACACTTGTAGTAAACACCTTTGTAACTACACCGTAGCCACTACAGTCACTTACACTTACATCACCACTTGTAACTATCACACCGTTACTAATATTTTTGCAACTGAATCCTGTGAAACTCGTCTTAGCTGGGGGGGGGGGTAACCTGAGTCATTTCA
>CAMWNP010000037.1 GCA_947175645.1 uncultured Porphyromonadaceae bacterium | reverse complement strand
CTATATGTCGACATACATGTTTGACATACCTTGTTACCTATATGTCGACATACATTGTCAACAATATCGAATTGTTACATATGTGTTAGCATACATGTTTGACATACAAGGCTCACCCGATGTTGTCTAAATACAATGTTAGCATACATATTTGACATACAATACTTGCATCGAATTGTTACATATGTAGTTGAACAAGATAACAAAAAAAAAATGGTCGACACTGAATCTGAACTAACAACAATGGTAACAAGTGATGTATTGTTCAAATTTAATGATATCAATTTATATGTTCATACTATTGCTGAACAGTTAGATACATTATTTACAGAATCAATTATCAATGATGAACCAAATATAAACAGTTCCAATGAAATCGTTAGGTGTATAGTAAATGACTCCGCAATTATGCCTGGACCTTTGAGTGATGACTTTTCAGTTGATGATGATGATGTGTATACATGCAAAACTAATGCCAACTGCATAATATTTACTGTGCAATTCACTTTGCAAAACTTCGATTCTCCAAGATTCAACATCAAATATAACACAACACAACGAGAGTTTCAAAATAATGTTGCCACGCTTAGCATTAAAAATATATCGATGTCTGAATTTCAATTTACGCTGACATTTAATGGTCAGTTACCACTAGTTTGGTATGTTTATGGTACAAAAGCAACTAATGAGAATTATAAACCAGGCTTTGTACAATACGTTACTGAAACACTTGAAGATTTAACTACTAAAGTGAACGAATTGATGCAGAAAACATAAGTTAACACATACACGTCAACACACTCATGTTAACAATATATGTAATTCATATGCTCACAACTCGAGTTACACACGTATGCAGACACGATAATCAAATAATGAAACATCATCCATTGCACCTTCGCAACATATGTCAGCATATGATAGTTTATTTTTATCTTTGCCACATCATGATTGCTTGCACTGAAAACTATTATTTTCCACCACATCCTGATCTCGAAAGCTTTCGAATATTCATTTCGAATCAGAATATTAAAGTTCTAGACCGACCCGACTATGTTGTCCGAGAGGATAGACTCGAAGCTATATTTTATGGCTGCTGGTCAGTGACGCATCTCAATTTTGCAAATTGGAACACAAAAATAGTTACATCTATGTACATGCTGTTCAAATATTGTTATAACCTCGAATATGTCAATCTCACAGGTTGGGATACATCGAATGTTACAATTATGGATAATGTATTTGAGGGTTGCACAAAGTTGAAACGTATTGATGGTATTGAATCATTCAATACATCAAATGTCAGATATATGACTGGTATGTTCAACGGCTGCAAATCATTGACACATCTCGATATATCTAGATGGGATACATCAAATGTAATGAATATGACTAGAATGTTCAGTGGTTGTTCTAAATTGCGAATATTGGATCTTAGCACATGGAACTTAACTAATGTTATGTTCATGACTCAAATGTTCGAAGGCTGTGAGTCATTGGTTGTGTTGAATATGCGAAACATTGACTTAAATAGCAACAACAACGCAAGAATATTTGACAAATGTCATCTGACTTGGCGAATCATTGATACTGACAGAGTCGTCGGAATCAATATGTAAGGCATATAATACGTATATGTTTATATTTTTGTATTGTATGTTCACATACATGTGATATACATGTCGCAATCGTATGTTCACCACACAACGCTCACACATGTTGCGACATGTATATGCTCACCACACTCGTGACATACATTGTTCACCCATGTTGCGACAGCTCCATGTTCACACACAACGCTCACCATATGTCACCATCGTATGTTCACTATACATGCAACATGCATTGTTCACCCATGTTGCGACATACATATGTAACAACACATCGCGACATACACATGCAACACACAATGCTCACACATGTTGCGACATACATATGTAACAACACATGCAACACACAATGCTCACCACATGTTGCGACATACACATGCAACACACAATGCTCACCACATGTCAGCATATGGTAGTTTATTTTTGTTCTCGAAGCATCAATGCTGCATCAACTTATTGAAGCAAAATATAACAAATGGAATGAAGAATTACGTGCTCACGGATATGATAATTCCCCTATTGATTACACAGATATGTCACTTATATTTAGTGAATCATCAGAAACTAATATAGATGTTTCATCATTCGATACGTCCAATATTACTAACATGTATCGTTTATTCAACTTATGTTGTTCACTCACACATCTCGACTTATCACATTTTGATACATCGAATGTCAAAAATATGAGTTACATGTTTCATTGTTGTATTGCATTGCAAACCATCAACTTAACTAATTTCAACACGTCTAATGTGACTAACATGAAAAACATGTTTGATTATTGCAAATCACTCACACATCTCGACTTATCACATTTTGATACATCGAATGTGACCAATATGTCAGAAATGTTTAGTGACTGCTCAGCATTAACATATCTTAATGTTGCAGGATGGAACACATCATATGTTTGCAATATGTCTTACATGTTCAAGGGTTGTCGTTCGTTGGAGCATATAGACCTAACAGGATGGGACACGTCGAATGTCATAGATATGATTAGCATGTTTGGATTTTGCACTTCATTGAAACGAATTGATATTTCACATTTTGATACGTCAAAGGTTATCATTATGCGTTGGCTGTTCTATGCATGTACGAGTTTAGTCGATATTTATATTGCAGGATGGAACACATCGAAGGTTACAGATATGAATCAAATGTTCGGTGAATGTAAATCTTTACGAAAATTTGTTGCACCAAATTGGAACATCTCAAACGTTATTAGTATGAATCGAATGTTTTATAAATGTGAATCGTTACAATATGTTGACCTATCTGAGTGGGACATTAGTAATTGCGACGATGTTCAGAATATGTTCGATGGTTGTCATAACATGACTGCATTATACATGAAACAGTTTGACCCTACTAATGTGTGGTATGAATATATGTTTCGAGATTGTAGAATCAGTTGGAGACTATCACATTCCGATATGGTTGTGAACATTGAACATGTTGGATCAGAGTTCGACAATATAATGAAAGCTATTACTACTTACATTAATCAACATTTACAAGAAATGTTTACGTTTCTTCGTAACGATTTGGTGAATATGGAATTGTCTTTCAAAAATAATGACTGGGACTTGCACTGCAATTATACAAATTTATTTGTTGACCAGATTGTGAACTATATTCAAAAATACTCAAATATTGATATTAATGATAGATACTTACCTTCGAACCGTTTTGATAAGCATGTACGGTTAGCATGGATATTGTTACGTAATGCATTTAACACTATTTTGGACCAAATGGACTTGTGAGAATATAAGTAACTAAGTAATATTTTTGCATCGTATGCGAACTATGTGCTGACCATGTGTGACAATACATTCGAACTATGTGCTGACCATGTGTGACAATACATGCGAACAGTATATGCTAACCACACACATGTGACATACTATGTTCACCATACTCGTGACATACAAGTGTGAACAATATGTTGTGACAGTACATGTGACGCACATCACGACATACAATGCTCACCACACATGTTGACCATGTGTTGACAGCTCTATGTTGACCACACATATGTTACATACACATGTCTACAGCATTATTTTTATTCTCGAGTCAACTCTGATATGGTTGAAACTGAAGTTTACATTATTGCTCACTATGACGATGACGATAATCCTATTAAGCTTAATGTGAACAAATTGGTCAATCGTAAGGTGGACACGTTAGTACACAAATATGGATACAGACCTTGGTGGGAATTAACTGGTTTTGAATGTCTCACAACACTCGATATAACAGGATGGGACACATCCAATGTTACGAATATGAGTAACATGTTCAAATATTGCTTTAGTTTGCAGAGCATTATCGGAATAGAACATCTTAACACATCGAACGTTACAGATATGTTTAACATGTTCGGATGTTGTGGTTCCTTGCTAGAATTGAATCTTAGTACGTGGGATACATCGAAGGTCACCAACATGAGTTACATGTTTTGTAACTGTGATTCGTTAACATCATTAGATTTGAGTAATTGGAACACATCGAAGGTCACCAACATGAGTTACATGTTTTGTAACTGTGATGCGTTAACATCATTAGATTTGAGTGATTGGAACACCGACAAACTCGAACGTATTAGTTCAATATTTCGAGGATGCAGGAAGTTAGAGAAGTTAGATGTCAGCACTTGGAACGTATCTAAGGTTAGACACTTACGGAGTGCATTCGGAGGTTGTTACAAGTTGAAAGAGTTAGATGTGAGCAAATGGGACGTAAGCAATGTATGTTACTTAACTGGTGCGTTCGAAAGTTGTGAGAATCTGCGAGAGTTAGATGTTAGTAAGTGGGATGTATCACATGTGTCTGAATTCGATTATGCATTCTATGATTGCAGTGGATTGCGAGAGTTGAATGTAAACAGTTGGAATGTAAGCAATGCTATGAACATGCGTTATATGTTCGGAGAATGTAAGTTTAAGATATTAGACTTAAGTCGTTGGAATGTAGATAATGTGAAAGACTTCACAAACATATTCGGAGGTTGCAAGGACCTGAGAGTGTTGTATATGACCGAATCTGTGTTCAACTGTATGAACTTATCATTGCAAGGATGTAAAGGCTTAACTATTCGGCTAATCGATACTGATAAAGTTGTATGTATAGACTGATGTCGACCTATGTGTCGAGTGCATAGCACATTCACATTCACTCCGCGATTCTTCGAATCGAGTATTCCCTTCGGGAATTCGTGAATGGGCCAAAGGATGCTACGCATCCCAGGATTTGCTTTGCAAATCTTAGCTACGCTTGTCAATCGCACGCGAAGCGTGAGTCGTGCTTTAGCACGTCGAAGATTGAACAGCTCCATGCGAAGTACATATGTTGACCTATATCGTGACAGCTCCATGTGAAGTACATGCGTTGACCATGTGTCGACAACTCCATGCGAAGTACATATGCTGACCATGTGTCGACAACTCCATGCGAAGTACATATGCTGACAGTACATGCTCACCACATGTCGACATCTCTATGCTTACCACATCGTGACCATATATATGTTGACCACGCTCGTGACATACTCATATGTTATTTTTGTTCACCACATAATGACTAACATACTGACTAGCTCGAAACGTCACCATGTGAAGATATTCAAATATCTCTCACACGAGTATGTCAACCAGCTTGATGAACAAGTGAATGACAAACATGAAACGTTAGAGATATTGCGAAGATTGAGGATTGCAATGTATCTTGACACTAGTGATAAACAACATTTAAATCTTTCATCTAGATATGGGTTGATTACCGAATTGAATTTGAGCAATATCAACCCATCTCATGTTATAGATATGTCTCACATGTTCGATGGTTGCACATTATTGCGATCAGTCAATATATCGCATTGGGACACCAGTAAGGTAACCAATATGTCTAACATGTTCAAGGATTGCATATCGTTGAAATTTGTTGATATGACTAACTGCGACACATCCAATGTTACGAATATGTCTCACATGTTCTGTGGATGTTCGAAGATAGCAAAAATAGCAATATCCAATATTAACACATACAATGTTACAGATATGTCTCACATGTTCGAGGCTTGCAAATCATTGGTAGAATTAGATGTAGCGAATTGGGACACATCTAATGTCGAAGATATGAGTAGTATGTTCGAACGTTGCAAGTCATTGGTGAACTTGAATGTAAACACATGGAACACATCTCATGTCAAAAATATGAAGCTCATGTTTGGTGCTTGCTATGATATTGAACACCTTGATTTGAACAATTGGGATGTTAGCAATGTCACTAACTTTAGTTGTATGTTCTTGACTTGTGTATCTCTTGCTGACCTTCGAATTGACAATTGGAATATTAGTAAAGATGCTGAACAAGTCATGATGTTTCATGATTGTTTGATATTGCGGAATGATACTACTGGGTGGGAAGGATGGTAAACAGTGTATTGTTGACCACTTGTGTGGACATGTATGTGAACAATACATGCGGACATACATTGCTCACCACATTGCGAACAATACATGCTCACCACATCGTGACATACAAGTGTTGACATATACATGATTACCATCTCGTGACATACAAGTTGCGGACAGACGTTAGGTTATTTTTGTATTCATCAGACGATTATGTCTTATATGGCTGAAGTTGTACTTGAAAGTGTACTTAGACGTACATATCGATTACAAATTTCAGATAATTACATTTGTATACGTTGTAATATGTTTGACAATGCTCTAATTATGAAGATGGCAATTGAGAATATTGAAGAATTATATCTTACACATCTTGATTCCGACAATGTAAACATTATATGCAAACTATTCCGTAAAATGCCGAAACTCAAAATTCTTGATGTTACAGATTGGAACGCATCAAAAATGACTGATATGTCAAACATGTTCTATAATTGCAAGAATCTTGAACAAATCATTGGTTTGCCAACTCTCTATGTTTCGAAGGTAACCAGTATGGCAAACATGTTCTATGGGTGTGAATCATTAACATACATTGATATCAGTGGATGGGATACATCGAATGTTCGTGATATGCGAACAATGTTCGGTGGATGTCTATCATTACATACAATTGTCGGAATAGAACAACTTAACACATCTAATCTTAACAATACGACAGGTATGTTCATATCATGTCGAAAATTAATTACTCTTGATTTATCAAAATGGAATATGAAGAATGTTCGATGTATGAGTGATATGTTTAAATGTTGCATCATGTTGAAACAAGTATGTTTTACACAATATGGTGAAATTGAGGCTGACATGCATGATGCTTTCTTCTGTTGTTCGGATGAGTTTGAAATCAAATATGTTACCTGTGATGTCAGATATATCCGAGTTAACTATGATGGTGAAGTTATGTGTGAACGATATGAAGGTGAACCATTCAAGAATTTCGAAGAAGTTCTACCTGAGTTTGATAACAAAGATGAAGAAGATGAATATGTTAACAAACATCTCAAAGAGTATATTATCAAACATCTTGATGATGTGTGGAATATGTGGCATGATGATATAAAATTTATTTTGGATGTGGATTCTTGGGATGATAATGTGCATCGTCAAAAGGATGATATACGATGTAAAATTGCGAACTATTTCGAAAATTGTGGTGTATATGTAAACAATGCATATAAAGCTGGATATGATGATAAATGGGATGATTTACTTGAATACATCCGAGTTTTGAAGGAATACGATGAAGACTAGATATGTTGATATTTATTTTTGCTCTTGTTCGATGTTGTGAATCATACGAACTATGTGTCGACAGTCTATGCGAAGTACATGTGTTGACCATGTTGTAACATGAGTATGTTGACCAGTCATGCGAAGTACATGTGTTGACCATGTTGTAACATACTAATGCGAAGTACATGTGTTGACCACTCATGCAAACTATACGTCGACTACTCATGTTGACCATGTGTCAACATATGTAGTAAGCATGTATAGTGAACATATTCGGTCAACAGTCTATATTGGATATAATTGTGAACAATCATGTAATGGTTCAGATGAGATTTATGACATATCGCATTTCATCATGAACTATTATACTGAAACCTATAATATGTTTCAGCATTGTACCAACTTACATACGATGTACATGAATCATTTTGATTTAAAGTCGTTGATATTGAGTCAACCGTTTGGTAATTATAGGACTACACTTCGATTTGTAGATACGAATGAAGTTATTGATGTTAACATGTAATGCATACAAAAATATTTTTGCATATTGGTCGACAGATGATTTTTGTCCGTTGTCGTAATCATGAATGTAATGATGAACAGTGAACATACTAATGATTGTATGGATGCTGACACACATGGTGAACATACTAATGCTGACACACATGGTGAACATACTAATGTTGACACACATGGTGAACATACTAATGTTGACACACATGGTGAACATACATGCGAACATACTGATGTTGACCATACATGCAAGCACCCTAATTCCAACACTAACACCAGCACATTGAAACACAATCCATATACAATTAACATATCTAGTAACGATATGTGTATTAACTATATTGCTAACAATTCTATTGTAATGGAATTTGAAATCTCGGGTCTCAAACAGTTGAATCTCACATATCTGGATTCCGACAATGTCAAAAAGTTGATTCCATTACTAAAGTCATGCAAACGATTAGTAGCAATCAATGCAACAGGATGGGACACATCTCATGTCGAAGATATGAGTAGCATGTTCAATGGTTGCAAATCGTTGACCACCATTAACTTAACAGGATGGGATACCTCAAATGTAACGAATATGTCAAGCATGTTTGCGGATTGCATTCAACTTACGGAAATAATTGGTTTGAATACTATGGATACATCGAAGGTTACTGATATGAGTAACATATTCAATTGTTGCGTATTGTTGAAAAATATTGATGTAACAGGATGGGATACATCACATGTTACGAATATAGATAGGCTTTTCGTGTGTTGCAAATCGTTGACATATATTGATATATCGAATTGGAATACATCGCAGGTTACGCATATGAGTCAAATATTTTCAAATTGCTATTCATTGCAATCAATCATTGGTATCGAAGATTTGGATACATCCAATATCACATATTTAACTCATGCGTTTAGTGGCTGCAGTTCATTGCAGTCTCTCGACCTACACAAATGGGATACATCGAACGTTATGTATATGAATAGTGTATTTTGTCGTTGCAGTTCATTGCGATACATTGATGTTAGCACATGGGATACAAGTAACACTGTGTGTATTGATTGGATATTTCATGAATGCATCAAATTGCGAACAATTGATGTTGACAATTGGGATACAAGTAATGTTAAAAGTATGCTTGGTACATTCGAAGGTTGCAGAATGTTGGAACATCTTGATATCTCGAAATGGAATGTAAGTAATGTTGGAGATGTGAGGCAAATGTTCAAAGATTGCAAACAATTGCGAATATTGAATGCTGACTATGATTTTGAAGATATGATGCCAATCAAGGATATGCGTGGAGTGTTTAATATCTTCGATGTTAGCGGATTTGCTTGTAACATACTCAAACCAAGTTATTGTATTCTCTCTGGTTGCACAAATTTGAACACAATTTATATGAAACATATTGATTTCAATAAATTGTTAAGTGCTAATATGTTTGCAGAATGTAGGTGCACAGTTCGGTTCACCAACTCGGATGAAGTTGTTGATGTAGATACATTGCGTACATAGATGTGTAAGTCATCATGTCTTGACTGTGTGACATACAAGTGCTGACATATCTGGTAAACTATATATGTGCGTACACGATGACAGTGAATCATTCTACATACATCGTGACATACAAGTGTTGACCATACATCGTGACATACAAGTGTTGACCATATATCGTGACATACAAGTGTTGACCATACATCGTGACATACATATGCCGACATGAATGCTCACCACACTTGCGAACTAAGTCTTGACATACAAGTGCTGACACTATGTTATTTTTGTTCTTCATTCAGCATGGATAATCAATCCGATATTGTTAAACATATATTCGTAACAAAGAACTTACATAAATATATAAGCAATATCACGATACTAGATTTGTCGCACATGACAATACCAACAACATCACTTTCAAAAATATTTCGAAGATGCAGAACGTTAACATCAATTAATATTACAGGATGGGATACATCACATGTTACAGATATGTCAGGTATGTTCGAAATATGTGAATCATTGCAACAAATTATTGGTATTGAAGATTTAGATACATCTAATGTTACCAATATGTCAAGCATGTTCGTTTGGTGCAAATCGTTAACATCTCTCGACTTGCATAAATGGAATACCTCGAATGTGAAAAATATTTGTTGCATGTTTGGGTTTTGTCTATCGTTGAAGAGTCTAGATGTAAGCATATGGGACACATCAAATGTAATCACAATGTGCGGAACATTCAACTGTTGTGATAAGTTGAAACATATTGATGTAACAAATTGGGATACTTCGCATGTAAAGAACATGTCGTGTACATTTACAGGTTGTATAGGATTGCGAAGCCTTGATTTGTCAAAATGGAATATGAACAATGTGACAGAAGTATGGGGTATGTTCAACTGTTGTGTTAAGTTGAACTGTGTGATATTCAGTGAAACATCGAAATGTTATGTATTTAGCTTATCATATATGTTTCAAGATTGTCGAAGTTTGAAAGTGTTGGATTTGAGATGTTTTGACATGCGTTATGTAACATATTGTGAAAACACATTCTGTAACTGCTGGAACTTGAAATCATTGTATATGAACAGTTTCAACTTTAACAGAATTAACTGTAAAGATATGTTTCACAAATGTAACGCTGCACTTCGGTTCGTAGATACTGATGTTTGCATCGATGTGAACAGATGAATGCGAAGGTGCTATGTTGACTCATGTTGCGAGTGCATTGCACATTCAACGAAGTTGAACAGCTCCATGCGAACAACATATGTTGATGCATATCGAGGTGGACAACGTATGTCGACACTTATCGCAACATACATGCGAACAGTGATACATGTTGATACAAGTGCGAACAGTTCTATGTTTACGTACAAGTGCGAACATGAATGCTTACCACACTCATGAACATACAAGTCTTGACATACACATGCGAACAACACGTCGACATATAGATTAGCAACTCGAGTTACATATATGTCGACAGTCATCGCAACATATACATATAAGCATATGACAGGTTATTTTTGTTCTTTGTCCAATGATTCAACAACATCCACCTGAGTATTACAGACGTTACAAAGAAGTGTACAATGAACTTCAGGTAATCATACATACAATCAAAGAGCAGAATTCTCCGTTTCCAATAGACTTATCACATATTGACATAGATCCATTTTCGTGCTTCTGCGGACTATTCAAAGATTGCAAGAAGTTAACATCTATAACGTTAACAGGATGGAATACCCAAGAAGTCACAAATATGTCTGGTTTGTTCGAAGGTTGTACTTACTTAGAATGCATTCACATACAAGATTGGGATACATCAAATGTTACAAATATGTCGAAAATGTTTCATAATTGCTTAGCATTGAAGAGCATAGATTTAACAGGTTGGGATACATCAAATGTTACCGATATGTCGAAAATGTTCGGGTCTTGCATAAATCTGCAAGAAGTCAAAGGTTTGGAACATTTTGACACATCAAATGTCAAAAATATGGAGAAAATGTTTGTAAGTTGTAGATTCGAACATCTCGATTTGACTAACTGGGATGTGAGTAATGTCAAAAATATGCGTAGAATGTTCTACTATTGCGGTAAGTTGCAAACATTAAATGTTAAGAATTGGAATACAAAGAACCTTCGCAATGCTTGTGAAATGTTTGTGGGTTGCACATTATTGAGAGAGATTGACCTCTCCGAATGGAATTTGGATATTATCAGCGTTATGAGTAGAATGTTCGCATATTGTTATGGATTACATTCAGTGATATTACCGAAGTTTGATTTCAATAATGTTCACATCGATATGGATGATATATATCTTAAAACAAATATGTGCATACAAATAATGCATACTGCAGTGATTGATACATATGATGAAGAAGTTCTTTCATATCGTGTGTGAACATTGTTGTTTCAATAGATGTCCATCATGTGTAATGTCAACATGTGTTAATCACATCTTTCGACATATGGTGAACAACGTATGTCCAAATGTTATGATAGATTATTTTTGTTAAAATTTCAATGACTGGGATATTGCAATCAAAACAGTTATCATCATTTCATATAACATTCGATGTAACAAATGATGTTGTGCATAACTTATTAGAACTTTATGATAATACACCAAACTTCACAGAACGTCGTTCGATACAATATGTTTCAGAACAGTTTAACCATTATCTGATTAAATCAACTGAGTTAGAACGAGATATTATTAGAACTGAGGTGATTCATGACGTTTCAGAATATCTTGAGCATGAACGTTATCCAAACATTGAAGTTCTATACAACAAATTATTACCGAACAGGAATTGTTTCAGATCACATACTGATAAATATGAAGGTTTTGTTGGTGTTGGAAAGTCTCGCAAGAGACGATATGAGGACTTTCATAATGTTGGTATGAAAGCATCTGAAATAGAACCTGATGTGTTACAGAAATTTGTCAATGAGTATTATAACTACGAATTTGAAACAGAATTTGATGAAGTTATAACTGGTTTTGTTTGTTATTTGCTATATGAACGTGTGCATCCACATCATGATGGAAATGGTAGAATGGGGCGGTTGTTGTTCATTGAAAACACTTATTGCAAAGAGTACTATCCGTTATCCAAAATGCTTACATTGTTGAAAGTTGATATGAATGATATATTCAAACATTCGAACTTTCCTGGTAGAGTTTATCATGATGACATTAGTAATTTTCATTTTCGGGATAGAGATGAATATTATAATATAGTAGTAAACGATGAATTGTTAACAAAAATTGTTAAGTGTATCTGTTTGTGTCAAGAGATGAAATATTTGTATGACTCATTTGATGAAACATTTGATAATAATCATCAGTGTAAACATAAGAAAGAGCATATCATATCAAAAATATTAAGGCGTAAGATAGATGATGATATATTAGATTCAGTATTTGGCGATGATAATGAATTGCGAGAATGGTTCTATTCAACGAGATTGTACGATAATAATCATAATAAGATTGTCGAGCTATAAAATGTATTTTTGGCAAAAAATGAGTATCACAGACTTCTTCGAACAGCTTCATCTACGCATTACATTCGAACAGTTCCAATCTTATCCGAATATGTTCGCACATCTACGCAAACCTATTATGTTCGACATTGATGTTGTACAGGAATGCTTACATGCTTCGTATGCATATGAGACGAACAAAGATATGTCTGCAGATATGTGTAATAGTATACTCGAAACAAAGAATGACATACAACAACTGTACAAGATACTTGAGCCGAAACTTCCATGCAAACGGAATAGAGCTGTCTATATCAATGATGCATTTGGAACAGTGTTCACAGGTGCAAAACAGTCATACATCAACATTGAACGTTTGCAAGAATGGGTCGACAAGTTTCATACATTCGAGTTCGACAATGATGTTGATAAAACATTCTGTGGGTTTGTGTTGTATCTATTATATGTTCGCATTCACCCACATTGCGATGGGAATGGGCGTATGGGTAGGTATCTATTTCTCGAGAACAAGATGATGAATTTGGTGCCGTTGAGTATGTTACTAAATGATGAAATTGATATTGCTTGCAAGTACATGGACAAGATATTTGAGATGTTGGATGCTAGCATTGATGCAAGCACTGCTAAAGAATCAGACTATTATCAACTACATGTTACGAATCAGATGTGTCAATTCATCTATTACATTATCTATATCGCAACATGTTACAAGTATTGTTGTACAGTCGATGAGAGATTCAAGACTGATTTTGAAGTGATTGATGATTTGAAATATCTCTTCTGCATCGGGAAGGCGAAGATTGAAGTGATGACATCAAATCCAAACCTTATCACTCCGCATCATAGAGCTAGAAACATACAGCTTGCAAAGCGTATCAACAAGATGATTGATTACAGAGAGCATGTCAAACGTATTCGTGATTTCGGCTTGTGTAAATACACAAGACCTTAGAATCTTCGATTAGCATAATGCTGTTAGTCATATATAATTAACATCATATGATGCTAGTATTTTTGAACCTTGTCACTCGCTACACCATTACCTTCAAATTAACATTCGCGATACCATTGTAGCCGATTCAAATTTAAGAGGTGATTTTTATCCTATACGTAAATGAACACAATCGAACAACTCCAAACAGTTGCATCGTTGTTGCTTCCACACATGAACACATTGAACTTGTCAGAGAACATTAAAAATAGACTCATACCGATTCTACAACAGTATATGAATGTGACCAAAAAAGGCAAGTACTACATTGATAGATCTGTGAAGTTTGAGGTACTTCCAAGTGACTACAACTACGCAGCACATGGATTGAAAGAATATGATTATACTAAACTGTCGGACGACGATGTGAAGAACATGTTTGCACTATATTATGAAGCAGAAGGGCGAACACCTCCAAAGCTTGCACTGATTCGTTACAAAAATGGTGTTGCTAAGATTGGACGATACTATGAGAACATTTCTCGTTCAAGTATACGGAACACCAACGCACGCAATACACAATTGTATCATTACTTGTTGACAAGCATTTTCATAAGAGATTCTAAGCCAATCGATGATGAGCATGTAAGCGTTGATTACGATCACACTGATGACAATGATTGCGAAGAAGCAGATTCTGACAATGAAAATGTCGACCACACTGATGACTACGAAGAAGACCTCACATATGAACCACTGTATGATGAGGATAATGTCGTTGGTCGTGTAAAGAACGCATTGATTCAATCATGTAAATGCAAGATCAAATTCATAGACATCAACGTCAAAATTAAAAAGGGTACAACCCCATTGAATGAAGTCTTTCGCAATGTAAGTATGTTGAGTGCTCGAAATAGAAATGAACTATACATGCACATATACAATAAGCGTGAAGATTTCTTTGACATCATCGAGCATTACATTGGTGTCATACAAAATGATGACAAACCGTTGAACTTAGATACTAAGGGTGACTCTCTAGGTTCATTCTGTAAAGATATGAATGGATATATATCGAATGATAAGCATTTTCGTAAGAGAAGAGCTTAATCACAATATATTTTTGTATTGAATCCTACACATATCATCGACTAGTTAGGTGATTATTATCTACATCAACAAACATGTTAGCTACAATTCCTGTTATACCAGAGCATCATAAAATCAATGCATGCCAGCTAGTTCGAAAACTAGAATTAGACAGAAATGTTTCATTGCTGTACTATGTTCGAATATATGATAGAGTGACTGGTGAACTATTGTTCAATAAAGTAGGTAAATCAATATGCGTATATCATAGGTTTAAGAATTACCACAATCTTGGACCAAACAAGTGCTTCGTGGGTGTTGTTCGACTATATCCAATTCAACGAATGGATGCTGCAGAAAGAGAATTACATAAATACCTGAAACAGAAGTATATTGTTATATTTGGCAACGAATACTATTCACCAGAGTATGATGAGCAAGATGTTATAACATCCATTGATCAATTCTTCGAAACACATCCATATACACACTATTGTGTTGACCCATATAGTAATATTCCAGTGAACTTTATCAATAACATTATCAAGCAATATAGGAAGTTAAACACAGATGCAATCATCGAATTGTTTAGGATATATGCTGAAAGTGTAAACGTGAAGTTCACAGGATTGCACATATCAACAAACTGCAATCATATATTACCTAATGGCATGAAAGTAATCAATGCGATTAATCTATTATATAAGCATTTCATATCGTTGAACATTGAATTATTATATAGTTCGAAACGCACTGACATATCAAATAAATATAGTGATATTATAGCAAAATCATCATTGGAGAAGTTGATATGTATACGCAATGCATTGCGTGAATATCTTAAGTATGACATATTTGATTATAGTCCTAGTTGCAGTGAAACATTTGCAAAAAATCGCGAATCGAATATCTCTGCATTACTGAGTCAAATCGATACATGTAACGGTGTCATATTCAACGATGATGGTGATAAAGATACTATAATCATACCATTATCATCGGATGAGCTTACACAAATGCATTCGAAATTGACAAAAATAATGAATTCGATGAAGTATGAACGGCTATATTGCATTAATTACTTCAAACAGAAAGGCTATTATCGACTATTTCGACGTTATACTATTAACGGAGTTCCACGATCGACTAATGATTGCAGATATAATAACACATACAATATGTTAACAGCGTTTGTCAAACAACATTGCGATGATGGAATGCATGAATTTGTATTCGACGAGAATAAACGGTATTACTACTCATATGAATTTGAATATTTCGTCAATTATGATCAGTTCCGTGAACAAGACGCACGTAACAATATCGTTGCAATAAGTGAACGTACATTGTATGGAAGAATCGGAAGCATTTGGGATGATCGTTCGAATGTTGGAATCAATAACATATCACAATATCAAGCGAAGTATATAAAGTTATTGAACACACTGAACATAAGTTTATATTGCACGATACGCAAATTCGAACGTGAGAACATAACTACTGAAATGCTTCAACGTGATACAATAATTTCTGCAATTACTGACTATTGCGAAGATGATACCAAGGAAATGAAAGAGTATAATGAACGTTTGGATGCTGAGAAGATGTTCAATTCTAAGGAGAAACATACCGTTGTGAAACGTGTTGGAAAACGTGCTTGTGATCGTAATATATTGTGTGAATATGCGAAGAGTTTAATGGAGAACACGGATAGTTCAAACATGTTTGAACCTAATTGTGAACAGAATAGTTTAACCAAATATGACGTAAATGATTTGTATGATATTGGTGAAGAACAATTGCGAGAATATCCTGCGATTCTTCCATTGAAACCAAGACCTATTCGCAAACTTGTTAAGAAGGCTGATTCGATAGTATTGAACAACGATCAAGAACTATCATTAGGATGCTCCAGAAAGCTTGTAAACAATGCGATATCACATTTGAATGATCCGCATGAACGTAAATCCGATTTGCTACTACGAACTGATTCAATTACAACGTTACGAATACGGCGAGCGTAAATGATGCTCATGTATATAATCATTCTAATTCAAATTATTGATGTTGACGCCATTGCAAACGTTGAATGCTCACAAAACATGTGAAAATACAGGTAACTATTCATGTCAAAACTTGTATTCAAATTAATATTGTTCAAAATATGTGTGAAAATAGTATATTTTTACCACGTGAGTCCAAAAATATACTATTCAGAATACTAAACGGAATAAGTTCAAATTAACATTAGCTACACCGTTGACGCCTATACTGATTACTTTGAATGTACCATTCTTAAGGTTGACACCTCCTGCTTGCAAGACACTTCCTTCGCCTTGTAGGAACTTAGCCTTGAGGTAGCCATTGATGTTGCTATCATAGTATGCTAACGGTAATGTGTTGCTCGTCAATGTTGGCGAGAATGAGAGCAATCCCATGTTCTCAATGAGTGGATTCATACCCATTTGTGCCGGATTGAAGACATTGAGCATTGACCAATCATAGATGGTTGTACCTTGTGACTGTTCATTGACGAGTTGCATGCCTGCAATGAGTGGGTATTCATGATCGAGTAAGTGACATGGGTAGACACGCATTGATTCAATACCTTCGTTGTCCTTTGGAACGAACCAGAGGACGATACCTTGAATGTACAAATCATTGTTGATGTCGAAGTTGGTGACACCAATATTGTAGTCTTTGTCATCCCATTCGGTTGTGATGTAAATGTTTGGCAACTTGCTGAGGAACTCTCTGATGCATGGAAGTGTTTGGTATCCAACTTGTAATAATTTGACTCCGAGCTGTTGTGTGAGTGAAGCATATTTGCTAGCATCGATATAACTCATCTTGTGGATGAATTGCAAGTCAGTACTACGAAGACCTTCAGTAGCAGCATCAGCACGAGCAATTGTGTAGAGTGTTGGGTTGCGGTTGATTCCATTGACAGCACCGATGTTGAGAAGTCCCATAGCAGCAGATGCTGAAGCACTTTCGCCACTTGTACCATATGAGTTAAGGCCTTGCGAAGTTGTGATGAATTGACCTGCAGCATTGAAGTTGAGTGGTGTTGGGATGATACCTTCACGCTTGTTTGCATCAGGTACGCCGAGGATGGCATTTGGTTGTGAGAATGGTTGAGCTTGAAGTGTGTAACCCCATGTTCCGCCTTCAGTAAGAACAGTTTGGTCTGAAACTTCTGACTCCGGTGCAGCTGTTCCAATGGTCTCCGGTTTGACCTTCCATTGTGGGTCACCAAAGTGTCCGAGAGACCTCATGTTGACCCATCCGAGTAAGCCATCACTGTCTTGTGCAACAATTGTAGTAGCACCGTCAGCAACCCAGTCACCAGCGTTGTAGTGTCTGTGGTTGATGATTGGATGTAACGATGGAATGTCTGAAACTTTGGTAAGATAGAATGCTCTGTCGAACCAGTCGTTGAAGATGGTGATTTTGATGAAACCACATTCACCTGAGAGTGCAGCAGATGGTAATGATGATGCAATGCTGTAGCCGAATGGTAGGATGTCGAGTGGGATTGTGATGTCCTTCTTTTGGTGGAACATTCTACGGCTATGGATTGAGTGGCGAGCATGGTAGTTTTGAGCAATTGGTGCTTCGTACCAGACGTTGTGACGATATGCTGTCTTGAATTGTTCATCAGACATTTGTGTGTCGAGGAGGAGGTTGGCAAAGCTGTAGATTTGTGTGCCTGATGTTTGTTCGGGTGTGAATTGAGCTTGAATGGATGGTGTATTACCTTGAAATTGAACAATACGTTCAGATGTGTCAACACCTTGGAATGAAGCCATACCGAGAGCAGAACCGTCAACACGATATGGGTCATAACAAAGTTCGAACTTGTCTTCACCAGCCATGAGGTCATTCATCTCTTTGTGAGCATTACCGAAGAGGATGTTGTGAACAAAGATGTCGTAACCACTGTATTCGAAGAGCTTGTGAGCATTGGAACGTGGATAGAATTCAACACGTTCAATGATACGTGGGATGAGGTCACGTTGCCATGCACCAAGGTATGTATGACCTGGTAATGCAAGCATGAGATTTGGATTGGTTTGGATGAATGAATCGACGACATTGGATGTATCAACAGCTGGTAGAACTAATCTGATGTAGTTACGTCCGACAAAGTCGACTGTACGCATGATGTTGAATTCGTATGAGATACCCATTTGTTGTGAACGGCATGTTGATTCAACGACTGTCCATGGGATTGGGCATGTTGTTGGAACAGCCATGTTGAGTGGGAAGTTCCAGATGTCATCAAGCTTTTGGGTTTCAATTCTACGAAGGACAACAGCATCAGCAAACTTCTTTGGTGTAGCTGTCTTTGAGAAGAGTCCAACTGTGGCTTTGAGAGCCTTTGGATCGTGAACGAATTGGGCAAAACCTTGGATAGCACCTTCAGCAACGGATGAAACGTTGTTGATGATGATATCAGCAAAGGTTGTTCCTTGTGTGGTAGCACCGATTTGAGCAGAGTCTGCAAGCATGGTTTCGAAACCACAAAAACAAAAAATTGAAATGTCTATTCTAGAATGTTGAGTTTGTATTTTTTGCATGTGTTTTTGAAGATGTATGTTTTGAGATTTTTCCAACATCGATTGTAAGTGTGTACTTACGAACAATGTATGTGTGCGCGTGATGGGTAGAGTAGTATATGCGTGTGATGGTCAGCATACACATGTTCGCATGAGTGGTCAGCATACACATGTTCGCATGAGTGGTCAGCATACACATGTCCGCACTTGTATGTCATGATGTACTGTCGACGCATGGCTTACATGCGTAGTTACATATGTGTCACGATGTAGGTCAACATACATGGTCTGCACTTGATGTTGCGATATGGTGTTTGCATATGTACTTCGCGAGTATTTAACAAAAATATTGGTCACCAATACATGGTCAATACATGGTCAATACATGGTCAACACATGTACTTCACATGGAGTTGTTGCAACATGGTCAACACATGTACTTCGCATGGAGTTGTTGCAACATGGTCAACACATGTACTTCGCATGGAGTTGTTGCAAC
>CAMWNP010000036.1 GCA_947175645.1 uncultured Porphyromonadaceae bacterium | reverse complement strand
TTTTAAGGCTGCCGATTCAACTTTTTTGATCCAATTCTTATCCCGAACTCGCGTTTTCAGCCCGGAGTCAGAGTGGAGAATGATTGCCAGAACTGTGGCTTCACTCAAGTGAGAATTAACGGGCTTGACGGTCACTATTCCCAGATATTGATGAATTCACGTCCGGTATTCTCCGCCCTGACTGGTGTTTACGGTCTGGAGCAGATTCCTGCCAATATGATTGACCGTGTTGAAGTCATGAGGGGTGGGGGATCAGCCCTGTTCGGATCCTCTGCTATTGGCGGAACTGTTAATATCATTACCCGCGACCCCGTGGAAAACAGTGCCGAGGTGAGTCATACCCTCACTTCCATGGGACTTTCCGGGGCACTTGACAACAATACAACCGTAAACGCATCTGTTGTAAACTCAAACCGGAAAATCGGACTCTTCATTTATGGTCAGAGCCGCTACCGCGATGGTTACGACCACGATGATGACGGGTTTACGGAAATAGCGCAACTGAAAACTCAGACGATCGGAGCAAGATTGTTTGCCCGGCCATCGGATAAGTCACGTCTGACCATGGAATACCATAACACCCATGAATACCGCCGTGGAGGAGATCAACTTGATAAGCCCGCCCACGAGGCTATGGTAGCCGAACAAGTCGACCATAATATCCATGGTTTTGAAACCGCGTTTGACTTCTGGAACAGTGATCAGTCACAGAAATTCAATATCTACGCCGCCACGCAGAACACCGGACGCAACAGTTATTACGGCAGCGAACAAGATCCGAACGCCTACGGTCGTACTCATGACCTTGTGGTTGTAACCGGAGGTCAGTGGACACATTCCATAAACCGGTTCCTCTTTATGCCTGCCGAACTTATAGCCGGAGTGGAATACAACTACAATTATCTGAACGATGTAACGATAGGGTACAACCATGACGTGACTCAGCGCATTAACATTTACAGTGCGTACGCCCAGAACGAATGGCGTACTGAACGGTGGGGATTCCTGGCAGGAGCGCGCATCGACAAACATTCACTTGTCAACAACCCAATTGTATCGCCTCGTGCCAACATTCGTTTCAATCCTTCCTCAACACTCAATTTCCGCGTATCATACTCCACAGGCTTCCGTTCGCCTCAGGCCTATGACGAAGACTTCCACGTGGCGGTGGTGGGAGGTGAACGGGTAGTCACTCTCCTCGCACCCAACCTCAAACACGAAAGTTCACAAAGCGTTAGCGGATCCGTTGACTGGTATCCCACAATAGGAACAGTTCAGGCAAACTTGATCTTTGAACTCTTCTACACCGATCTGAGCAACGTGTTCGCACTGCGTCAACTTGATGAGCCGGATGAATTCGGCAACGACGTACTCGAGCGTTACAACGGATCAGGTGCCCGCGTAGCAGGATTTAACATTGAAGCCAAAGCCGTTCTTAACACCCGGTTGCAGTTCCAGATAGGACTGACCGGCCAGCGAAGCCGCTACAAGCAGCCCGAAGAATGGAGCGATGACCCACGGGTAAATCCGGTAAAACGAATGTTCCGTACTCCTGACCTCTACGGCTACCTTACGTTAAACTACAATCCCCTTAGACCGCTTAGTATAGCCCTTTCAGCAACCTACAACGGACAGATGCTTGTTCAGCACCTTCAGGGTTCCGGAACACCGATTGACACAGCCGTCACAACTCCACAATTTTTTGATGCCAATCTCAAACTCTCCTACGAATTCAAACTTTACAAAGACGTATGCCTTGACCTAAATGCCGGAATAATGAACATATTCAATGCCTTCCAGAAAGATTTTGACCAAGGCTACCTCCGTGATTCAGGATATATCTATGGCCCCACACTGCCCCGCAGTCTGACCATTGGAGTAAAACTTCATATATAAAATAGCGTATTTTACTGAAAAACAACTCAATAAACAAGAGATTGATAAAAATTTCAAAAAAAATCCCTCAAAAACTTGCACATACCAAAAAAAGTCTCTACCTTTGCAGAGCAAAACAAAAATGATGGTGCCATAGCTCAGTTGGTAGAGCAAAGGACTGAAAATCCTTGTGTCCCCGGTTCGATTCCTGGTGGCACCACCTCTAAAATCGCTAACAATCTAATTTAAAGATTGTTAGCGATTTTTCATTCAACCCAAATCGGGAGAGTTCCCTATAAAGTTACCGGGTCAGCGGATTTTTCCGGTGGGCAGATGGTGTTGTCGGAGTATAATGTTATCTTTGCAAAATGAAACCAGACCAACTGCTAAGAGCAATACTGCCCGAAGTGCTGATAGACAACTTCGACATCGATCGATTTGAAAAAAGCGACAGCCGCTTCGATATATGGCTTGACGAGAAGAAAGAACAACTTCGGGAAGACAAGTACAACAAAGAGATAATCGCGTACGGTTTTGGGGATTACCACACCATCCAGGATTATCCGATACGGGGACGGGCCACATATCTCCATGTACGGAAGCGCAAGTGGCTGGACAAAGTTACGGGCGAGATATTCAGTTATGAGTGGGATGTATCCGAGTTCGACGGCACAAGGCTTAACGCCGAGTTTGTCGCTTTTTTAAAAGAGGGAGATTGAAAGCACCCCCGTCAGCATATCCACTCTTGCCGCAGGCAACGGTCTGAACGGACAGACACTGCGCAAGCAGTACAAGGAAGTGATCAGCGGCTATCGGTTATGGGACCAACTTGACCATGCCGATGAATACATATTGTATCCTGAAAATTTCGGCGCGGACATGAGTCTTGACGAGACCTGTCTGAGCAATGGCGATGTCTATACCATACTGACCAACAAGGAGGCGCATGGAGGAAAAGGGGCTCTTGCGGCAATGGTTCGTGGAGTGGCAAGCGACACCGTATCCGCAATACTGCGAAAAGTCCCTTTGAAACAGCGTCTTAAGGTAAAAACAGTCACGACGGATCTATCTTCGGCCATGATGCTGACCGTCAGAAACGTGTTCCCCGGAGCATCGCTTGTCAACGACCGGTTCCATGTTCAGCAACTCATTTCCGAAGCCGTTGACCAACTGAGGATACGACACCGTTGGGAGATTCTTGAGGCCGAGAACAAGGCCATCAGGGAACATCGCCAAAAACGAAAGAATGCAACCTCAAAAGATGAACGCGAGCAAATCGGACAATGGGAACCCGTGAGGATGGACAATGGCGAGACCATGCCGCAGATCATGGCGCGCAGCCGGCATATCATACTCAAACACAAATCGAAATGGAACGGGCAGCAGAAGATACGCGCCCGGATATTGTTCTCCAGGTTCCCCGATCTGGAAAAGGCATACGGGCTGTTTCTAAAACTAGTGGACATCTTCAACGAAAAGACATCTGCCGGAGTCGCCAGACTGAATCTCGCCAGATGGTACAACGAAGTGGAGGCTTTTGGAAACAATGAGTTCAACAAGGTTCTGGAGACATTCGAGAACCACAACACCACAATAATCAACTATTTCAAGCGAAGGCTCACGAATGCATCCGCAGAATCATTCAATGCTAAAATCAAGGCACTCAGAACCCAGTTCCGCGGTGTTGGCGACATCAAATTCTTCATGTTCAGACTGGCAACATTATACTCTTGACAACACCATCTGCCCACCGGAAAAATCCGCTGACCCAAGTTACCTATAGCCCCACCCTCTAAACCCAACTGAACGGCACTCAATCGACCTGAATGAATCGAAATTGAATTCTTTAACATTTATTAATACAGCTACCCATGAAACGGCTTCTATTCGTATTACTTCTATGTTGCGCGTTTACCGTGTGCTCTGCTCAGAATATCTCTTTTTTAGGCGTTCCTCTTGAAGGCAATATTAATACATTTTCTGAAAAACTCGCAACAAAGGGAGTGAAAGTCAATCGAACTATATCGAATAAACTTGAAAAGGGGTCAAGAGCGTATGATGTAACATTCTTTCAATATCCGTGTCTCGCAAGAGTTGAATATAATCCATTCACTAAAAATGTATTTGAAGGAGTACTGATGTTTCAAATAACTTCCTCCCTAACTGATTTTACTCAATTTATGGAAAATTTTGCCCTCCAGATTCAAGATAAATACAGTAAGGGAATATTTACGCTTGAGTATTTTGAGGATGAATATAATTCTTATCCTGCTGATCATTATATAATCTATTCTTCTAAGAATAATAAAAAAGTTGGAGAAATATATCTTTATATGGATATCAAAGATTACAACAAAACTATAGACAAAGGGAAATTCCTCTTTCAAGTTATGTATCGGAACAGTGAAGCTCCCAGCTTTCAGGAGCAAATGCAAGAATATTATTAATGTCAAACTCGTTGTGAAATGAAACGCTATATCGTAATATTATTACTCATAGTAACCGTATTTTCATGCCTCGCAGAAGATATGGCGGTATTAGGCATACCATTAAGTGGTAGCATAGATTCTTTTAGTGCCAAATTAAAAAACCAGGGATACCGCATTAGTCCTGAATCAAAAAAACTCCCAATTGGTCAAAGAGCTTTTGAAGTGCGTTTTGCTGGAGAAGAGGCCCTATTACTTGTGTCATATTTTAAAGATACAAAGGAGGTTTATGACGCTGTTTTAACCTTTTCTTCATTTAACAAATCGGAGTTAACTCCGCTATATGAATTATTCAAAAAAAAGCTCGGAGACAAGGTTAAAGGCTCAGGGGTTACAATCTCTGCGGAGATTGATAAATTTCATGGGAATCCCATGTGGAGATATAAGTATTCTCGTAATGGCAAGTATATAGGCGCGTCTTACATTTATTATTGGGATATTCCTGCCGATGAAAACTACGATACCATTTACCAACTTAACATCAAATATCGAAATAGTATTGCGCCAAGTTTCGAAGATGAATATCAGTACCTATTTTAATAGATACGTTCTTTTTGTTAGTCATAATACAATCAACTGTCTTTAATATATTACATTATTTATAATTCCCGATTCTTGGCACAAGTGCATTGAGGGTCGGGATTTATTGTTTACTGCCGTCTGAATTGCTCTATCATTACAATCATAAACTATATGTGCACAATCAAATGCTCTATATTGGGGGCAAAAGTTTGGAGATTAGAAAACGTGTGATATAACTTTGCATAGAAACTAATGGCAATCATGAGTTTTGAGCGTGAATCTCCTATTCCGATATTGCCGCAATGTTCACTGAGAGAAAATTTCTTGGGGAATATTGAGGAAACTGTGTGGAGTCTTGGGGAACACACTAGATTCCTGTAAACTTATCTCAAATTGGCTATGTTGCAATAACAGAATAGACTCTGCCCGAATGGTTGTCTCTTCTGCCTGCAATTTATAATAAAACGTCGGACAGACGTTGGACGAATGAAGACAATCATCGGACAATCAATTAGTTATAAAACATTTTCAAAGAAATTGTGTTATACTGATACATCGACACTCACCATTCCATGATAGAAGTTCTTATGTTCGGTGCATGGGAATAAAAGAAGTTGGGAAATGTTGGGAAGAATCTCTGCAAAGTCGGGAAATCACCCTCAGTTTCAAAACTATCCTTTTTATGATGGTGTTTGGCGAATATAGACAGATAGCGGTATCCGGAGACCGTAGCTGTCAGAAATGTTTATCGAACCTACGCCGGTTTACAGTGTCAGTCTTCTTCCTTTGGCAAAGAAGAAGCCGTTATTATTTGTTCCCAGAAATGCTTGAGGCTTAGGGAGAGCCAAAGAGCCCCACGGAATGTAGTTTGTTTGTATGGCCACATCCCACTCCACTAATTCCATGTCATTTTGACGAAAGATGCTACGATGACCTCAATCCGCCATCTTGTAGCATCTTCATCTCCGGCGGAACAAAAATTCATGACAAATATTATTGAAATGCTTGAGAGCGGCATAACAGGCCTCACCCTAAGCCTAAAAATCGAAGACCTAAGGGAGTTTGCCCATCTCCTCATCGAAAAATCCAAGGAACAGTTGCTTCCCGTAATGGTCAGCGCATCGCATGAAGACTTGCTGACCAAGAAAGAGGTGCTTGAGAAATTCAATGTGTGCCACACCACTCTCTGGAACTGGGAACGCAAAGGCTATCTCATACCAGTGAAGATCGGTCGTAAGGTTAGCTACCGACAGGCAGACATCGAACGTATAATCGTCGAAAGAGGCACAAGATGATGGACACACAGGAACTGAATCAGCTATGGCAGAATTATCAGCTGAAAGTAACCGATGAGATCGCCAAGAATCCGGAGGTTCTCTTTTGCAACGGCTCAGCCATCGGTACACTCGGCAATTTCTCAGCCTCGACCGGAAAAGCCAAGAGCAAAAAGACTTTCAACGTCAGTGCCATTCTCGCGGCAGCACTCACCAACGGGGAGATACTGCGCTATATCGCGGAATTTCCGGACGACAAGCGCACGATACTCTATTTCGATACCGAACAGAGCCCCCATCATTGCCAGCGTGTGATGAAACGCGCCCTCCAACTCGCCGGGCTACCGCTTGACAGCCACCCGAAGAATCTTATATTCTCACAACTTCGCGCGTTGACACCCGAAATCCGTCTGGAACTTATCGACAATGCCATCGCCAACACTCCGAATGTCGGACTGGTAATCATTGACGGAATACGCGACCTGATGTTCGACATCAACAATGCCATCGAATCGTCAAGGCTCATCGGTAAACTGATGGAGTGGACGGACAAATATCAGATTCATATCCACACCGTACTGCATCTCAACAAGAGCGACGACAATGTTCGCGGTCATGTCGGCACTGAGCTGAACAATAAGGCTGAGACGGTCTTGCAGGTCTGCAAGAGTTCCACCGACAGCGAGGTTACGGAGGTATCTGCATCATGTATCCGTTCTATGGACTTTCCACCGTTTGCCTTTATAGTGAATGAAGCCGGACTGCCGGAAATAGCAACTGACTATACAATATCCAAGCAGACAAAGGTACAGACATTCTCCTATTCGGAACTGACACCCGAACAGCACCGTCAGGCTCTTGAAATGGCATTCTCGGACGGAGCAATCAAAGGTTGCCAGAACTGCGAGGACAGCATCAAGAGGGCTTACGCAGCATGTGGATTCCCATACGGGGACGGCAAGGTGACGAAGCTAAAGTCATTCCTTATGAACAAGCGGATGGTTGTAAGGGAGAACGGCACTTACTCATACAACCCCGATTTCTACTATTGATTTTGGTTCGGTTCAGTACGGGGTGTATATATATGAGCTGAACCCGGACTAAATCCACAACACATAATTTATCATGATAAAAGAGATAAAATCTATCCCTTTAGCCACCTTCTTGTCTCAACTCGGACATGAGCCGACAATGAGAAAAGGAACAAGGCTATGGTATCTGTCTCCGTTGCGGCAGGAGCGTACACCGTCATTCAAGGTTGAGACTGCACTCAACTGCTGGTATGATTTCGGCATCGGCAAAGGCGGCAACATCTTTGACCTTGCCACCGAACTTTATCAGTCAACGGATTTGCGCTATCTGATGAGTTGCATTACCGACCGTTGCGCAGTGCCATCGGCGCAGACAGTCGCCTCCACTTCTTTTCAGCGACACTCTGCACCGGGTTTTCAGGACATCAGTGTCGTGCCGTTACGGAGCCGCGCACTTGTCGCATATCTCCAAGAGCGCGGCATCCCGGCACAGATCGCAATGGCGAACTGTCAGCAGATTCATTACAGTTGCCGTGGCAAACGGTATTATGCAGTCGCTTTTGAGAATCAATCCAACGGTTTTGAGATACGCAACCGATATTTCAAAGGGTGCATTGCACCAAAAGACATATCAATCCGCAGAGTGCGGGATGGCCCGTCAACAGAATGTGCCGTGTTCGAGGGATTCATTGATTATCTCTCTGCACTCACTCTCGGCTTAATCAACGGAGCGGACGCAATCATACTCAACTCCGTCAGCAATGTCAACAAAGCTATCCCGGTTCTCAAAGGGTACGATATCATAAACTGCTATCTTGACAACGACAATGCTGGAACAAAAGCACTCGCTGAGTTGACATCCAAATATGGCTCAACCGTGATTGACCGCTCCATACTTTACTCTGGACTTAACGACCTCAACGAGTATCTGACACACCAAAGTTCAACCATCAAATTAAATGACTATGAAAACAGATAATCCAGCATCAATTTTTAATCCCATTAACTCCATGACAAAGGACAACTCTATCAATCCAACCTCTGCTGTTAACAACAACGAGAGTGTTGACACCATCAACACCGCCACATCCGAAAATCTGTTCAACGATGAACAGAACACATCCGACGCACCCGTACCAACGAAACAACAACGCATCGGAAAGCAACAACGCAAATCGGATTTCGCCGATTTCAAGGAAACATATCTCATGCCCTCAAAGCTGACGAAACGCCACTCCGTCAACATCGAGGAATCGGTATGGGAACAGCTTGAGCGCGTCGCCAGAATCCTCGGCGACCGTGGCTCAAACGTCGGCAGCTACATCAACGCCATCCTATCGGAACACCTCAAAATCTATGCCTCCGACATCGAAGTCTGGCGCAAGCTATAACTTGGAATACCGGTGTACCACTGCACCCGGCGAAGCCGTGGGGCAGTTTCCCGATGAGCGTAGTGAATTGGGAAAGCAAGGATATGTTTCGGGATTACCTTTTCTCCGAAAACGCACCCCGAAACTGCGCAGCCCACGCTGCTCTTTGCTTTCCCCATTGTAATCACATCAAACAGTTTAACTAATGAAATACACATCCAAATCAAAGGGCGGTCGTCCCTCAAAACCGACCGATGAGAAGCGCGACCGTGTCGTGACAATCAAGCTCACTGATGCCGAATATTTCGACCTCAAGGAACGCGCGAAAAGTGCAGGCGTGAGACTATCGGAGTTTATCCGCCACAGCGCATTCCGCCTCACTATCGTAAGCCGACTGAACGAAACGGAGCTGAAAATAGCGCAGGGAATCCTGCGTCTGAGCCCGGATTTCAATCAGGCAATCACATGGCTCAATCGATTCAAGACGATTCGGGCAGCGCAAAAACTGCTCGCGGTCATAGATGCCATGTATGACATCCTTAGAAAATTAAGACCGAACAAGGAGGTAGCGTATGTTTGCGAGAATACTTAAAAGCGGCACTTTTCATGATATCGTTGGCTATGTTACCCGCGAATTTCACGACAAAAGCAAGTACACTCCCGATACTTGGAGAGTCATAGACAGCGCGGACATCCTCACTCTGGACTACAAAAGAATGGTACAATCGTTTGAAGTGGCGCACGGATTTATGCCAGACAAGGAGAATCCGGCAGGTCATGTCTCCATCAGTTTCGACAATGCCGACGCGCCCAGACTGACCGATGAATTCATGGCTCAACTCGCAAAGGAGTATATGGAAGGCATGGGAATCAGGAACACCCAGTATCTTGTAGTGCGCCACTTGGAGACCGACCATCCGCATTTTCACATCGTATATAACCGCGTGGATATGGACGGGAAAGCGATAAATGAGCGCAATAATTACAAGCGGAGCGACAAGGTTGTCAAGAAAATCAAGGACAAATATGGGCTGACTTACTCGCCATTGAAAAAGAAATATGAGGACATGAGGCCGATATTTCATGAGAAAATCAGTCAGGCGATCTATGGCTGCCAGTCGTGGGAAGAGTTCTCGCGTCGCCTTGCTTGTGCCGGAATTGACGTAAAATTTCATAATGACCGCAACACCGGGAAGCATATCGGAGTGAAATTTACCGATGGCGATATAACAATGAACGGCTCCAAAATAGACCGTACATTTACCTATCGCCGTCTGAACAATCTCTTTGAACTGAACCGCAAACAAGGACAGAATCAACCTTCCGCAGCTACTGTACAGCCAAAAGTTACCGTTCAATACGCTCCGCAGAAGTCATCTTCTCTCATCGAAGATGTGGCAGCGGCAACTATCGGAGCAGTGGGCGATCTGTTCCAAGTTGGGCCCGGCTACGACCCACAGGAGGAAGAATTTATCCGGAACATGAGAAAGAAAAAGAAGAAACAAATCAAACCCCGATTCTGAAATATGGCAGATTTATACAATACCGTCAAAAAACAAGGTGAGCAGATTGACGACCTGCAGAAGAATGTGTCCAACCACACGACTCGTATCGAGACTCTCGAAACAAAGGCAATGGCAACGCCACCACCTCAACCTGTGAATCCCGAACCGATTAAGGTGGAGTTACCGGCAGACATTGCCACCAACACAAGTATCCGCAAGATGCTTGCTGAAAGTATCCCCAAATCGTCTGACAGTGAATTACTCAAGAAAGTGGTAAGTTATCTACCGGAGGCAACGGCAAAGGCTGTCGGTAAGGCGGTGGCCACCAATGTGAACACAGAGGTAAAAGAAACACTGAAAGAGGGAATCCGTCAGGAATTCGCTGAAGAACGCAAGGAGCTACGCGACATCGTGAGCGACCTGCGATATCGTGTCCAGACAATGGTTAGCGGACAGTGGTGGTTGACAATACCCAAATGGGTGTTTATCCTCTTTGCTGTTCTTTTCATCGCCGCCATAGGATTCGGCTACGGCTTCTTCCATGAGCTGAATGAGAACAGCCGACTTACAGAAACCGAGTGGCTCTACCGCAGGGAACGCACACTATATAGGACTGAAAAGGAACTCCAACTCCTTTTGAACCACGAAAAGGAATTCTTCACAGGAACAACCCATGAGCAGGACAGCATCAAGGACCTAATACGTTACTGCGAGCAAAAAGGAGGATTCGACAAGACTTTCCTCTACTTCAATCCCTCCGAGGACTAGCCCAAAGCCGCCGAGAGCCACCACTCTCTCGGTGGCTTTATTAATATTTTATATCTATAATAATCATTATCAGGTTCATACCTATTATGGCAGCAGTTTGTTAGAATGCAATAAATTACGTAAATTTGCGTTATAACTAAGATATGAAGCGTTTAGGAAACAGCATATTAGTGAATTTGAGATTGGTTATTCTAATCAATCTTATACTGCTATGCTCATGCATTTTATCTGCACAGAATAAACGAGCCTTCTTGGTTGGCATATCTGACTATCAATCGTCCACCAATAATACATCCAACTCATGGGAAAACATTCATGGGGCTAATGATGTGGATATATTGACCCCTACATTACAAAAACATGGTTTTAAAACTACGACTATAGTTAATCAACAAGCGACAGGTCAAAATATTCGCAAACAACTGTCTAAATTCAGTTCTTCTTTAAAATCAGGAGATATTGTTTATCTGCACTTCTCGTGCCATGGACAACCTGTTGAAGATCTGGATGGGGATGAATCAGATGGGTGGGATGAAGCCATTATCCCAGTTGATGCACAGAAAGTTTATTCTAAAGATAAATATAAGGGAGAGAACCATATAACGGATGATGAACTTAATCGTTTCTTCCGAACAATACGCACTAAAATTGGTCGTAAGGGTTATTTAACTGTAGTTGTAGATGCTTGCCATGCCGGTACATCATATCGAGGAGAAGAAAATGAAGATTCTGTATTCGTACGAGGAACAAACAGCGGATTTTCAGAAAGGGGACTAAAATTTGTACCTAAGATTGATAAGAGAGGTAGAATTAATGTCGAAAAGTCTGACAATATGAGTGATATATGTATTATAGAGGCATGTCGTTCATATCAGGTAAATAATGAAATCAAATGTGAAGGTAAATTCTATGGTTCACTTTCATATTATACCAATAAAGTTCTGAAATCCCGCAACAATATTGCATGGCGAGGACGATGGTATGATGATATAATAGCACTTATGTCAAAGGATACACGGCTGATTCGGCAAAATCCTGTCATAGAAATCAGTGAATAGCATATAAAATTAGATATGACGGGCAAATATTCGAATACCGCATTGGATGCGTTTATTAAATCTCAGAGAGATAGGACTATCGCCTATCTTCAACGCAACTTCTCTGTATCAAAAACTGAGTGTGAAGATATTTTTCAAGATTCCTTTATTATACTCTACCAAAATGCGCAAGAAGGAAAACTTGATAATTTAACATCTTCTGTCTCTACATATTTTATGGCTATATGTAGAAATAAGACCATGGAATTATTACGCACAAAGGGAAAATATATCCATGCGCCTATTGATGACGACATACAAAAATCTACTCCATTTCTCGAAAGTAAGATAAACAAGGTGCTGTCATTTGATAGCGAAGACGCATCTATAGAGCAGAAGGAAGCTCTTGTTAGGGATATAGTAAAAGATTTACCATCTCCATGCAATGAACTCCTATGGGGTTTCTATCGAGACGGACTTTCAATGAAGGACTTAGCAGAACGATATGGATATTCTAACGAGAATACAGTCAAGGTAACCAAACACCGCTGCTGCGACAAATTCAAAAAACGATTCACTGAGATGCTTCATAAACTTTTTTAAGATTGACCATATGGAAAATAATATACAATCTATTTTAGATCGTGATGAACGTATCTCGCGATATCTAAAAGGTTTGATGTCTATTCAGGAAGAAACGAAATTTCTTGCTGACATGGAATCTGATGATCAATTAAGGCAGGACGCTATTGCCCAAGCCAGACTTGTCAAAGGTATGGCACAGGTTGATTACGAACTTATTCAAGAGTTAAAAAATACACCGGAGGCGAATATAAGATTGTCTCCTCGTCCTTATGACGTTCCAGCAGCTTCACTTCATCCTCGTTCTATATTTAGAAAGCCTATTACTTGGCTTTATGCCGCGGCGTCAGTAGCAGTGTTAATCTTTGCCGGCTACAAGGGATATGATTATTATGATACAACCCGTCTTGGCATGAAGTATGCTACAGCTTTTCCAATGGGAACATTAGTTCGGGGCGATATCGATTCAAATGTTGATAAGGAGCTCCAGACATTATTTGAAAACGTAGTTGAGCGTAAAGATTTATCAACCACGACAAAACGTCTATCCGAATTATGGGAGATATCCAATCAAGAAACATATAACGATTATACCGATTATGCACAATACATTGGTTGGTATCTTGCAATTGGCTATCTGGAAGACTATGAAAAGGATATGGCTCTATGTGTTTTACACACTATGTTAGAAGATGACAATGTCAGTCTATCTATCAAAGACCAAATCAACGAACTCCTTAAGAGGTTATAGTATGAATCTAATCATATTATCTTTACCCTATAAGACACTTATTAACCATGTGTAGGTTCTATGCAATAATTATATGTTTCATCAGTAGCATTCTTTCGTGTTACTCGCAAAGTGCATTTTTTGATCTGGCTAAACAATACGCTGATGAAGGCGATTATAAAGAAGCTATTAGATTAACTAAGCAATGTTTGGATTGGGATGTAAAGAATCCAGATAAACTGGACTTATTCCTTGACTATGAAGCTATCTGCGAATATTATTCTAATATTGTAGAGCCTGATAGTTGCCTCCACTATGCGGATCTAGCTCTAAACATCTTTGACGAAGTTGATGGTTTAGAACCTCTTACCGCTCTACAATTATTATCTAATCACTTGTTAAAAGCCGGATGTTTTGAGAGAGCTTTAAATTGTAGACAGCAGATATTCGATATTACACTAAAAACTTACGGTAGTAATTCTCCTCAACTTGTTAATGAGTATTGCATGTTGTCATGGTTCTATCAGAATGCGGGTAATAATATACTTGCTGTTGAATATGCCAAAAAAGAGGAAGAACTTGCGTATCAGACAAGAAACATAATCGATGATTTCCCCTTTCGAAGAACATATGAAGAATCCTTTTTAAGCCTTCGGAGTGTAATTCAACAATGCGATGAACCAATTGCCGGTATCCAATATTTACTCAAAATATTAAATGACCATCGCGATGCTATTGACAGTGAGAGCCGAATGCATACCTTAAACTCCATCTGGGCAATAAGCCGGGACAATAATTTTCTTGAGGGGTGCCTCGCTGTTTATAAAGAATGTGCTTTATATGGAACATATAAGGAACAATTGACTAATCTCATCAATATTGACGTAGAAGATCTCAATATAAAGAATGATGTTCATGCGGCAGAATATGCACAGTCGCTTTATGAGATAGTCAATCGGGACGAACTGGCTCAATGGTTCTCGGAAGAAGAAATTGAGTCTTTGCTAGGATTATTGCCACGCTATTATGGTAAGATTGGTTTGATTCGTGAGTCTTTCAAAATGGCTAAGAAAAATTATGAGTGGCGTAAAGAGAATAATAAGGACTTATTCTTTTGCGATGTCATGGTTCTTATATCCGGTTCGGGGTTACCAGAAGAAGCAGCCTATGCAGCTGACTTTGGAGAAAATTTAGTGAAAGAACGTCGTTATGACAACGATGAAGAGATCTTAAGGATTATATACAAAAATCTTGCTGATGCATATCTTTGTCTTGGAAATAATGACCGAGCAAACTTTTACATTGATAAAATAAGAGAATCTAATGAATATGAACCACTACGTGCTAAAGCAGGAGCCTATTTCAATTCCGGAGATATGAAATCGTTATTACCAATATCGATAAAGCTAAATGAGTTCAAGGATGTTCCGGAAGATAACCGAGGAATTGATTTATTAATGCTATTAATGTCTGCGAGAGATGCACGTCAAGATAGTATTATTACAAAATATGCCAGTGAATATGTTAATACTTACAGGGAGCATCTTTTGCATAATGTACCTCTTATGAGTGAAGAAGAGCAGGCCAAATATATTCAAAAGATTCCATTCTCAAATATACTTTCATATGATTTCTTCATTGGTGTCGATGACAATAATAATATTGAATGGTCCGCAGCAAAAGACGCATATAATTACTCATTGCTGAAGAAAGGAATATTGTTGACCAGTCAAACTGAATTTAGAACAGTAATTACGAATAGTACCGACACGATAATTCAATCTCAGTGGAAAATGTTGCAAAATAGTGACAATAAATACTTTTTACATAACGAAATAGCACGGCGAAATCTTGTCAACTACGCATCTCATAGAAGTACATATTTAAATAGACTTTCTTACACATGGGAAGATGTCAGAGACGCATTGCAGGACAATGAAGCTGCCATCGAATTTATAATGTGCTATAATTTCCGTGACCTTGCTGACAAACAATGTAATCCGATATATATAGCTCTTATTATTAGAAAAGACAGTAATGAGCCGATAACAGTTGCATTGTCTTCTGTTTTAAACTTTGCTAATTTTTCTCCAAATGATATGTTATCCAGTAACAACAATTTAATCTACAATCTTTTGTGGAAACCGTTGGAATCCTATTTACAAGGGATAACGAGAGTATATTTTTCTCCAGTAGAGAACTTAAACTCTATACCGATAGAGTACGCTTCCATGGGAGCAGGTCGAGTATGTGACAAATGGGAACTGTTCAGATTAACTTCTACGCGCGAAATCATATATCAAGCTAATGCGGATAGTAGAGATTCTGCTGTTTTATATGGTGGGCTTCAATATGATTTACATATAGATGAATTGGTTGCAATCAGTCGGCGCGGAAAATTCCATTCTCCAACTACTACGCGGGCAATATGCAATGATGATTTACGATACAAGGTTAAATATTTACCGGGAAGTCTATCAGAAGTCACTGATATTGCTAGATTATTTGCCTTTTCGCCTTATTTGATAACAGATACTTGTGGCACTGAAGAATCCTTCAAGGCTCTTGATGGCTCATCTTATGACATAATACATCTTGCCACTCATGGTTTTTTCTGGAGTGAAAGTGATATAAGTAAACATAATAACATAGGATTTCTTCATGATGGACATTTCCAATCTCTTTCAAAAGAAGACAATGCTATGCTACGATCCGGACTTATATTCAGCGGGGCCAGTGTTTTCTTAGAAGGCGGTGAATTACCAAATGATGTAGAAGATGGAATTCTAACCGCATCAGAATTATCTACTCTTAATTTAGGTAAGACCAATTTAGTTGTCTTATCAGCATGTGATAGCGGCTTAGGGGAGATCTCATCTGAAGGTATTTTTGGATTACAACGCGGATTTAAACTTGCCGGGGCTAAATCCATTCTTATGTCTTTATGGAAGATTGATGACCAAGCAACATATTTATTAATGACAGAGTTCTATAAACAATACCTTTCAGGCAAATCCAAAAGACAATCATTATACTTGGCTCAATCGGTTTTGCGTGAAAGTGAAGAATTTTCAGATCCATATTATTGGGGGGCATTTGTGATTTTAGACTGATTTATTTGGAAATCTCAGCCAAAAGTTGCTTATTTACATTGAGCTCCTACCTTGGTGTAAATCATTGTATTAAACCATGTTGTGGTATTGTTTAACTTTATACTATTGTTGATATGACCAATGTTATTTCTTCAACAGGTTTTGATTCAAATGGTAATCCTTGTAATTATCTTGATGAAGATGGTTTCATCTGGGTTTATATTGGAAAAAGGTATGGTACCAATGAATGGATGAAATCTCTATCGAAAATCGAAGATTAAGGATTGTCCGAAATAAGATGTACTCAAGGTGCATCTTATTTTTTTACTCGTTACTGTTAACCTTTGCATGGTTTGTATCATAAAGAGACAAACAATTATAAGGAACAGATATATGAGCAATCCAATTACCATACCTGTAGACAATGACAATTATGAGCAACAGTTGGCTTATGACCTTGTTGCGAACACAAACCGTTGCCTCTTTATTACCGGCAAAGCCGGCACAGGTAAAACGACTTTCATTCAGCGTATACAGAAAGAGATTCAGAAGAACTTTGTGGTGTTAGCTCCCACAGGTATAGCCGCAATTGCCGCCGGAGGACAAACGGTTCATTCATTTTTCGGATTTCCAATGGAGGTCATTGGACCTCATACCAAATTACAGGTATCATTCTCTAATGAGGAATTGCTTAAGCACGTTGATACAATCATTGTAGATGAGGCTTCAATGTTACGCAGTGATATGGTGGATGGTATGGAACGCTATCTGCGTTTAGCATTCCATAATAATATGCCATTCGGAGGAAAACAAATTATTTTTGTCGGAGACTTGTTTCAACTGCCACCAGTAGTTAGAAAAGGAACTGTTGACGATGAGATGCTTGGTGATCTATATGGTGTGGGAACACCTTTCTTTTACAAAGCCAACGTCTTGAAACGAATGAATCTACCCAAAATAGAGTTTAAGAAAGTATACCGCCAGACTGACAATACATTTATCGAAATACTGAATAAAATGCGAGTGGGAGAAGTAGGGCACGCGGAACTAAACATTCTAAATGAACAAGTATCCTCTTCTGACGACATGGACGATTATTCCGTTATCTTGACAGGATTTAATAAAAAAGCTGAGCGTATTAATGAGGTAAAGCTTAACGCACTGGAAGGTGATGAAGTTGTATATGATGGAATCAAAACCGATGAGTTTAAACCAAGCGATTGTCCTGCGCCAGAACATTTGAGATTAAAGATTGGTGCGCAAGTCATTTTCTGTAGGAATGACTATTCTGCAAAGTGTGCCAATGGCACTATCGCTAAGGTTATAAGCCTTGAAGATGATGAGATTCAAGTCCAGTTAGAAAATGGGAATAAGGTACGTGTAGTCCGAACCACATGGGAAAGCTATGAAAAAGTATATAATCGGGAAACTCGCCGCATTGAATCTAAAGTAGTGGGTGCTTATAGCCAATTCCCTCTTAAATTAGCGTGGGCAATAACAATTCATCGCTCACAAGGAATGACCTTTGACCGTATGCATTTCGATCTTTCTTGGGGTACATTTGCAGCCGGGCAAGCTTATGTGGCAATCAGCAGAATGCGTTCTCTTGACGGATTAACTTTGAGTAACCCTTTGATGGCTCATCACGTAACTGTCAATCCTGAAATTAAGGCTTTTTCCAATTCATTCAATGATGTAGTCATGATTCAAGATGAATTGGAATCCGGGAAAGAGGTTTATAAACATATTGCACGAAAGCAGTATGATCAGGCTTCCTTGGCTCTATTAAATATGACCCTTTCTAAAATCCAGCTCAAAGATTATCGCAATGCGGCATTACTTGCAAAACAAATGTTTGATGTAATGCTTGATGATGATAATCTGATTGGTAGAACCACAGGATTCACTTTGATCAAAGACTGCAATATAACCTGTAATTTTCTCAATAGCGTCATATGTCTATATGGCAATAAGTATGAGGAAGCAATAGGCTACGCAGATCTTGTCCTCTCCAGAAGAAATTGTCTGGAAGCCATGTATGTTAAGGCGCGTGCCAACTATGAATTGGGTAATTGGGAAGAAACATCCGGTATTCTGTTTCAAATTATGACTATCTCTACTGAAGGAGAAGAGAAAAGAGCTATTGATAAAAAACTTTATCTTTTAGAAATCAAGACTAACGACAAGATTGGCAATCCCAATGTAGGGTTATGTAAGAAACTCATAAAGATTTGTCCAAGTTGTACAAGGGCATACTCATTTATGAGAAATGAAATTATCAAAAAAGGACAGACACTATCTGGAGAGGATATTCCAGCCTCTGAGTTAATCAAAAGTTTTGATAATACCAAGTTAAATGAATCTGATTTTAATTCGATACTTAACGATATCGATATTAAATCTGAGGTGTTTAGAGAATTCAAAAAGGAGTTATTAAAAATTGCATAATTGTTTTGATAGCTCTGTTAACCTTTGAGCATTGCTTATCATTAAGGATAAAACATCTTACTAAAACAAAAAATATGGATCAAGCATTTCTTTTCATTATTGCCATTTCCCTTGCTCTATTGGTTGGGAAATGGGGAAGTACCCGAAAAATCGGGTTCGGATGGGCATTTGGCCTTTCCTTGTTTAATATCATTATAGGTATCATTGCTGTTGCATGCTCCAAGAAAAAAGAGAATGAAGTAGATAACCAAAAGAATTTTGACAAATGAGAACAGCTGGTTGGATATGTTTAATAATCGGAGTGCTAAGCTTTTTCGGAGCGGCACTCAAGGGCAACAGTGTCTTTGGCCCGTTGTTTTGGATTGGTCTTGGTGCATTTCTTCTATATCGGGTAAATAATAAAGAAGATGAGCGTGAGAAGAAACCCATAAAACTCACTCAACAATCTAAAGAGGAGACACACTTACAGGAAAGTATAACTAAGTCTATTCCTGAGACCAATCAAGTTGAGCTCCCGGAGTTCCCCAATCAGCAATTAGAAAGTCTGGAAGATATTCAGGTTCAACTTACTCTTCAACAACGCGAAGCAGCGATGTGCCTGATTTCATTCTTTGGAGGATACAATAACAATCTAATGGACGATGCTCCAATAATGCTATTCAAGCAATCTGCGGTTTTCTTTGGACTGCCAGATTCTCCGGCGATTTTGTCGAAAATCATGTCAAAATACACAGATGCTGATACTCTTGTCGACATCGTTCTTACTATAAAACCGATTAAAGCCAAGGAGTTCTTACTATTAACATGCTACGATCTCATTAAGTCATCCGGCAAACCGGAGGCGTATGATCTCTTGTTTAACATCGCTAATGATATGGGATATGACAAAACAAGATTTGAGCAATTAATCAGACTCTATCAATAACTATCTCCTCATATTACTATAACCACTATTGAGATTATTTACCAATTATGAAACATATCCTAATTTTAATCATGGGACTCTTAAACTTACTCTTTTCATCATGTTCTCATCAAGAGAAGGAATCATCAAAAGAATTAGCTCAATTTCCATCAAGCGAGCAGAAAATTGAAGAAGTTATCAAAGGTTATTTTGATAAACAAGAGTGGCATTATCGTATGTACACAGATGAAGATTCCATCATTACGTTCAGACTTGGATTTAATGGAGATAATGAGAAGCTTATGCTTAAGGTCGACGTTGTGCCCGACAATGCAATATATCATATCGTCTGCCAGTCAGAAACAAAGTTGTCTCAAGAAAACATAAATAATGGTATAATTGCAATGAATAATTATAACCTGAAGGCTCACGTTGTGAGTGGATGCATAGGTTCTGAAGGGAATATAATATTCTGGCTTGGAAGAAATATTGATGGGAATACATTCTCAGAACAGGCATTTGCTGTAGATTTCGACATGGTCATCAAAGAGACTGATGACGAAACTGCCCAAATATATAAACAAGCCCTTAATCCCAAGTCTGAATGACCAATATTCTCCAAAGGTCGTATCAGATTTATGATAATTGATTTTATGGAAAGTTCAATTCCCTGAACACTTTGGTCATAATTAATCAGCCATCACGCTTCCAAATCTAATGTTTTTCATCACATTTGGAAGTGCGATGGCCGATTTTGGTAGATGGAGTCTAAATTATCTATCTCTTTATGGACTGTAGATGAGGTGTACGAGAGTGCCAAATCGCGTATTTTTTACTCACATTTGGCACCGTCGTGGATATTGATTGCCAGTTCGGTTTGGCTCGGGCTATATATACGCCCGATAAACTAAACCTAACTATATATGGGCTGATGAAAAGAAAAACATAATCAAGCCCTTTACATGTAGATGTCGCACTTTAGTATTACTATAATTAATTATTTTTCAAAGTCATACATTAAATATTCCCAATAATTTTGTCACAAATGTTGCGTAAATTTGTGACAAAACCAGACTTAAGAGTTTGTATTATATTCGTTATTAACTTACATCAGACAGCCAAATCTCATAATTTTATACCACATTTGGCATGTTGATGTAAGTAAGAACAGTATTCTTCCCTATTGTGCTTTTTCATCATGTCATTGTTAATTCATAGTCAATTCTTCCATATCTCACGGATTTTTCGTAAATTTGCAGCCTGAACCCCAACAAATCAGTATGATAGCCAAAGAAGAGGTATTGGACTTGTTGAAGTCCACAGAATCATATCGAGTGGAACGCACCACGAGTACAGGCAACATGGACAAGTTCTGTGAGGCCATTTGTGCGTTTGCTAATGATATGCCTGCATCCAGAAAGAATGGCTATCTGATTATCGGAGCGAAAGACGACGGAACAATCGCCGGAATGAAGGTGGATGACGCTCTGTTGAAAAAGATTGCCGGAATCCGCTCTGACGGCAATATCCTTCCCTTACCGACAATGTCCGTTGAACGGTTCTCTTATCCCGAAGGTGATTTGTTGGTTGCTGAGGTTCGTCCTT
>CAMWNP010000035.1 GCA_947175645.1 uncultured Porphyromonadaceae bacterium | reverse complement strand
CTGCGAAAGTGGGAGAGTAGGTAACCGCCCCCTATCCGAAACCGGACGAGAAGAAATTCTCGCCCGGTTTTTTTATGGCAGAATAAATAAAGATAATTTTGGCTGTTTTTTAATGAATTAATTAAATATAACCTCTATAATTTGATTAACTCGGAAAAATTTCGTTACTTTGCAAACTAATTGCGGGAAATGGCGGTTGGCGCTTGTGCCTGTAGTTGAAAAGTGAAATAAAATAACAGATAACTAATAGATATCCAATGCTTTACACAATTATTATTGTATTGACTGTAATTGTTGCCATCCTTCTTGTGGGTGTTGTACTCGTTCAGAAATCAAAAGGTGGCGGTCTTGCTTCAAATTTCGCCGGTTCAAATCAGGTTCTCGGCGTGCGCAGAACCAATGACTTCATCTCTAAAGCGACCTGGGTGCTTGCCGGAACTGTTGCTGTACTTTCAATAGCATCTGTTTTCTGCTCTCCCAATGCTTCTACAGTAACAGGTTCACGCGTAAAAGCACAGAACACTGTTGTTGCCGGAACAGAATATTCAACTGAAAGCGCGGTTAAGGAAATTACTCCCGAGGCTGCAGCCGCTGAGGCTGTGTCAGAGGAGGTTCTCACTGACACTGTTGGTTAAAGGTTCTCAAGCACTTCTTTTGATCATCATAACTTATTCGGGAGTTCCGGTGATAGCCTCTCTATGGGAGAGGTTAGTAGCGGTGCTCCCCTTTGTTGCATAGTCAGGGAATTTTTCATGGTGTTTCCCGCAAACGCCGAACAGATACTCTGGTGAGGCATAACACACCTTCCTCATACCCGACAGAAATCCTTCTCCGAAAAAACACGTATCTCTCCATTAACCTAAACCTGAACAGAATTGATAGAAAGAATCATAATAATAGACTCTGTTGACCCGGTTGCTTTCTATGGCGTCAACAACTGCAATATGCATCTGTTGCGCAATCTTTTCCCTAAGTTGCGCATAATGGCTCGCGGCTCAGTCATCAAAGTCATAGGTGAGAATGACGAAACCGCGGCATTTGAAGAAAAAGTTAAGAAACTTGAAAAATACTGTGCGGAACACAATTCAATTACCGAAGATATAATCCTTGAGATTGTCAAAGGCTCCGGCACTCCGGAGATAAAGAAAGACGGAATAATAATTTATGGGATCAACGGAAAACCTATCTCCGGGCGTAATCCAAACCAGCAGAAACTGGTGGAGGAGTTTTCATCCAATGATCTGACCTTCGCTCTTGGTCCGGCCGGAACGGGTAAGACCTACATTGCCATCGCACTCGCCGTGCGTGCGCTGAAGAACCGCGAGGTGCGAAAAATAATTTTATCGCGTCCTGCCGTGGAGGCCGGTGAGAAACTCGGTTTTCTGCCGGGCGACATGAAGGACAAGATTGACCCCTATCTTCAGCCTCTTTATGATGCGCTGGAGGATATGATTCCGGCAGTCAAACTCAAGGAATATATGGAGTCAAACGTCATTCAGATTGCTCCGCTCGCGTTTATGCGCGGACGCACGCTCAACGATGCTGTGATTGTGCTTGACGAGGCTCAGAACACCACCACCCATCAGATCAAAATGTTCCTGACCCGCCTGGGCAACAATGCCAAGATGATCATCACAGGTGACCTCACTCAGATTGACCTCCCACGCTCGGTGACCTCCGGACTCCGCCATGCCCTGCGTGTTCTCGACGGTGTCCCCGGAATAGGAAAAGTGGAGTTCGGGAAAAAAGATATTGTACGCCATCCGCTTGTCCAGCGCATTGTTGACGCATATGAACTTTACGACAAGGAGCATGCGGAAACTGAGAAGAATCAGTCCGGTGAAGATAATCGGATTGAGCACCCCTAACCCTCACGCAGACGTTTCAAACATTTGACATAAAGAATTATCATAATTTTTTCCTCATGGAAGCAACACTTCTTACAACAGATTTCAAATTTCCCCAACAGACAGCCGAATATCACGGCAAAGTGCGCGATGTCTACACCATCTCTGACGATATCATGGTGATGATAGCAACTGACCGAATCTCGGCTTTCGATGTTGTCCTTCCCAAAGGCATACCTTTCAAAGGTCAGGTACTCAATCAACTCGCCGGATATTTCCTGGACGCGACCGCTGATATTGTTCCCAACTGGAAACTCGCTTCACCCGATCCCATGGTCACTGTGGGTTACAAGGCCGAGGGTTTCAGGGTAGAGATGATCATACGCGGCTATCTCACCGGAAGCGCATGGCGTGAATACAAGAACGGGTGCCGCGAACTCTGCGGAGTGAAACTCCCCGAAGGAATGCGTGAAAACGAGCGGTTCCCCGAACCAATCATCACCCCTACCACTAAGGCCGATGCCGGACATGATGAGAATATCTCACGTGAAGAAATCATTGCTCAGGGAATCGTTTCCAAGGAGGACTATGAAGTGATGGAACAATACACCCGAGCGTTGTTTGAACGTGGCACCGCCATGGCTGCTGAAAAAGGTCTTATTCTGGTTGACACCAAGTATGAATTCGGTAAGCGTGACGGCAAAGTTATACTGATCGATGAAGTCCACACCCCTGACTCATCACGTTATTTCTATGCTGACGGCTATCAGGAAAAATTCGAGAAAGGAGAACCTCAGCGCCAGTTGTCAAAAGAATTCGTGCGTCAGTGGCTCATAGAAAACGGATTCATGGGACAGCCCGGTCAGACCGTACCTGAAATGACCCCCGAATTCGTTAAATCAGTTTCAGAACGTTATATTGAACTTTACGAGAAGATCACGGGCAGGAAGTTTGAGAAAGCCGATGAGTCGCATCTGACAGACCGCATAGCCTCAAACACCCTGAACTGCCTGCAGACTCTCAGCAAGTGACAAACGGCACCCCGCGCATTCAGGAGTGTCGGGACAAGCCGGTAGAAGGGGCGCTGACATGATTAGTGTCAGATACCGCCCGAAGCCCGGCTTACCATGTTCCGCCAACTATTCCTGAATGTGATACAATCCCTATTCCCTAATCCGGACAAATGGAAGTAAAAGCAGAGAAAATCAACCCATACGTCAATGACTCGCGCCCGAAAACGGAGCAGGTGCGCGACATGTTCGATTCGATAGCACCCGCTTACGATTTCATGAACCGCGCCATGACGTTCGGCATTGACAAATGGTGGAGATCGCTGGCTGTCAAGATGCTCAGGAAGCATGGTGTCAATGAGATTCTTGATATAGCCACCGGTACGGCTGATCTTGCAATCAAACTTGCCGTGGAACTCCATCCTGACAATGTCACCGGTATAGACCTGTCGGAAAAAATGGTTGAACTGGGTCGTCACAAAGTTGATGAGAAAGGCCTTGCCGATAAGGTCACTCTCCTCACGGGCGACTGTCTTTCTCTTCCTTTTACGGACAACCGGTTTGATTGCGTCACCGTGGCCTACGGAGTGCGCAACTTCGAGCATCTTGACCGTGGATATGCCGAAATGTTCCGCGTGCTAAAGCCCGGCGGAATTGTCTGTGTCATAGAACTTTCCACCCCCACATCGCCGCTGGTCAAACCATTCTACAGACTTTATACACGTACGCTTATCCCTGCCGTGGGACGGCTCATTTCCAAAGATACCCGAGCCTACTCCTATCTGCCGGAGAGCATAGCCGCCGTGCCGCAGGGCGAAAGTATGTTGCAACTGATGCGTGAGGCCGGATTCACTGACTGCCGTTGCCGTTCTCTGACATTCGGTACCTGTTCAATTTACACCGCAATAAAAAAATGAAGGAATTCTTCCAAATACTACGCCGCTTCGTGCCCCCTTACAGGAAGTATCTTATCCTGAGCATAATATTCAACATCCTCGCGGCCTTCCTTACGCTGTTCTCCTTCGCTGTGATCATTCCCATACTGGAAATGCTTTTCAAGGTGAAGGAAGGTGTATATCACTACATGACACTTGATGACGGCTCGCTCAAGGATGTGATATTCAACAACTTCTACTACTACACTCAGGTAGCGGTCGAACAATGGGGACAGGCCACCACGCTGGCACTTCTGGCCGCTCTTCTTGTGGTTATGACCGCCCTGAAAACCGGTGTCACATATCTGGCCTCATTTTTTGTGATACCGATGCGTTCAGGCATCGTGCGGGACATCCGTAACTTCGTCTACGACAAGATAGTGACCCTTCCCATTTCCTTTTTCACCTCCGAACGCAAGGGGGATGTGATGGCCCGCATGAGCGGCGACGTAGCGGAAATAGAGAACTCCATCATGGCATCGCTCGACATGATGTTCAAAAATCCGGTGATGATAATCGTATGTCTGGGAACAATGATCTTCATCTCATGGCAACTCACCCTGTTCGTGCTGATACTGCTTCCTTTGGCTGGTATAGCCATGGGGCGGATTGGAAAACGGCTGAAACGCAAGTCACTGCGCGGACAGAACCAGTGGGGACTGCTTATGTCCAACATCGAGGAGACCCTCGGCGGCCTCCGCATCATAAAGGCATTCAATGCCGAAGATAAGGTGCGCCGGCGGTTCCACCGGGAGAACGAAGTGTTTTACGACCTGTCAAACAAAATAGCGCGTCGCCAGGCTCTGGCACACCCCATGAGCGAGTTCCTGGGAACAGTGGCAATAGCCATTGTCCTGTGGTTCGGCGGTTCGCTGATTCTCAACGGTTATTCATCCATGAACGCAGCATCGTTCATTTACTACATGGTGATCTTCTACAGTATCATCAACCCTGCCAAAGATCTCTCTAAAGCCGTATATTCAATTCAGAAAGGGCTTGCCTCAATGGAGCGTATCGACAAGATTCTCAGCGCCGACAATCCAATAAAGGATCCCGCGAAACCGGTGCATATCAGCGATCTGAAAGGCCACATCCGATACAATGGAGTGACATTCAGTTACGGACAGAATCCCGTGCTGCGTGACATTGACCTGGATATTCCTGCCGGGAGCACCGTGGCGCTCGTCGGACAGTCCGGTTCAGGCAAATCTACCCTTGCCGATCTTCTTCCCCGTTTCTACGACGTTGACAGAGGGTCAATTACCATAGACGGCGAGGATATCCGTGATCTCAAGGTGCATGACCTGCGCTCTTTCATGGGTAATGTCAACCAGGAGGCTATTCTGTTCAACGACACTTTCTACAACAACATAACCTTCGGGGTGAAGGACGCCACCATGGACCAGGTCATAGAGGCCGCCAGGATAGCCAACGCCCATCAGTTCATAGAAGAATCCGAGAACGGCTATCAGACAAACGTGGGCGACCGCGGATGCCGTCTTTCAGGTGGTCAGCGTCAGCGTGTCAGCATAGCCCGCGCCATTCTCAAGAATCCACCGGTGCTCATCCTTGATGAAGCAACCTCAGCACTTGACAGTGAGAGCGAGAAACTTGTCCAGGAGGCGCTTGACAGGCTGATGAAAAACCGGACTACGCTGGTGATAGCCCACCGCCTGTCAACAATCAAGAACGCCGACCTGATATGTGTGCTGCACGAAGGACGCATTGTGGAACGCGGCACTCATGACGAACTCCTCGCCATCCCCGGCGGATATTACCGCCATCTTGTGGACATGCAGAAATTCTGATCCATCTGCAATCTTATATTACAGCATATAATCAACTTCCATAACTTCTCTCTGAATAAACATGTTAGAACTTGACACACTTTCGGAAATTATCAACGAATCGCTCCGTGACATAGACTATCCGGCGTATCCTGCCGGACTCTATCAGCCTATCGCCTACATCCTTGACTGCGGCGGAAAGCGTTTACGTCCCGTGCTCACTCTGGCCGCATGCCAGGCTGTTGGCGGGGAATCAGGCAACGCCATCAATCAGGCAATGGCAATGGAAATGTTCCATAACTTCACCCTGCTGCATGACGACGTGATGGATAAGGCTGACCTTCGCCGCGGACGTCCCACAGTGCATCGCAAATGGGATGAGGCTACCGCAATACTTTCGGGCGACGCACTTCTTACCCTTGCAACACAACGTGTGACAATGAACGCAGGCGAACATCTGCATGACGTGATGGAACTGTTCAACAAAACCGCCATGGAGGTCTACGAAGGACAACAGTATGACATGGACTTCGAGCAGGAGGATGATGTCTCCATCGAACAATACGTGGAGATGATACGGCTCAAGACATCCGTACTCCTTGGCGCCGCATGTGAAATGGGTGCCATAATGGGTGGCGCCGATAAGAAAGTACGCGATGCAATGTACACTTTCGGTGAAAAACTCGGACTCGCATTCCAGTTGCAGGATGACTACCTTGACACTTACGGCGATGCGCTCATCTTCGGAAAAGAAATAGGTGGCGACATCATCAATAACAAACGCACATGGCTGCTTGTCACCGCACTCCACAAGGACACCACGGGCAAACTCCGCAGGTTCATCGACCACTGTCCGGTGTCAAACGCTGAAAAAATTGCCACAGTCATGGAGATTTATGCAGATAATGACATTCCCGGACTCTGCACCGAGGCAATTAAAAACTATGTCAATGAGGCTATAGATGCGGTCAAGACAGCCGGACTGAGTCCGTCCGACGAAAAATTCTTCATAGATCTGGCACTCTCCACCATAGGACGTACCCACTGATACTGACAGATGTTTACAGACACCCACACTCACCTTTACCTCAGCGAATTTGAACCTGATGTGACTGCCGCCGTCGACAGGGCTGTTGATGCGGGCGTACGGTTCATGCTGTTCCCAAATGTGGATCTGACCACCGTGGAGCCTATGAAAAATCTCCATTCCTTGCGCACGGATGTAACCGCAATGGCAATGGGGTTGCACCCTACGGAAGTCAAGGCCGACTATCCCGGAACGCTGGAGCAAATCAGGAATGAACTTTTCCGTGACCCTTCGGAATATGTGGCTGTCGGTGAGATCGGTGTTGATCTTTACTGGGACAAAACCTTCAGGAAAGAGCAGATGGAGGCTTTCCGCCAACAATGTGAGTGGGGCGTCACACTTGACAAACCTGTGATTATCCACTGCAGGGAAGGGCTTGATGAAGTCCTGGAGGTGCTTGCATCGCTCCCGGTCCCCCCTCGCGGAGTGTTCCATAGTTTCGGCGGTACTCCGGAGGATGTGGATCGCATCCGCAAAGCAGGTGATTTCTATTTCGGTATCAACGGAATCGTCACCTTCAAGAACTCCTCGCTCCGCAAAACCCTCCCTCACATCCACCCCTCAAGGCTACTGCTCGAAACCGACTCTCCTTATCTGGCACCTGTGCCTATGCGTGGGCGCCGAAACGAATCGGCTTACCTTGTCCACACGGCGGCCCATGTCGCCGACGCCCTCGGAATGACCATGTCTGACCTGGCGAACCTTACTTCCAATAACGCCAAAACGTTGTTTAACTTATGAGCGAACTACTCACCACCATCGCCGATTCAGTCTGCGGCTACCCCCTTTTCATAATCCTTATAGGAGGGGGACTCTATCTCTTTATCCGTTCAGGGCTTGTCTCACTCCGCCGTCTTCCTGAGGCATTGAAGGAATTGCGCCGCAAAGGTGGAGGTGAAGGGCAGATCAGTTCCGCACAGGCTCTGGCATCGGTAGTGGCCGCCACTATAGGACTCGGCAACATTGCAGGTGTGGCCATAGCGCTCGTTGTAGGAGGTCCGGGAGCCATCTTCTGGATGTGGGTTAGCGCGCTGGTTGGTATGGCTACAAAATATCATGAGGGTGCTCTGGCCATAATGTTCCGTGGCACTGACTCCGAAGGTAACCGCCGTGGCGGACCAATGTACATCATAGAAAACGGACTCGGAAAGAAATGGAAACCGCTGGCAATTTTCTTCGCACTTGCCGGAATGATAGGCACCATGTGCATCATGAACGCAAACCAACTCACCGAGGCAGTAACCACCGCCTTCACCACTCCGCAGTCACTTGAGGGGAGCAGGTTCCTGGGAATCCTTGCCGGAGCCACCGGACTTGATAACACTCAGTCATTCAGGCTGCTTTGCGGCATAGGAATAGCGATAGTGGTGGCGCTTGTGGTGCTCGGGGGCATAAAGCGGATAGCACGTGTCGCCTCTGTTCTCGTTCCGTTCATGGTTGGTATATATTTCCTGATGGTAACATACATCATAGCAACGAATTTCGCCAACGTTCCGGAGGTGATAACATCCATTTTCCGCAACGCCTTCAGTCTGGATGCCGGCATCGGAGGTCTGATTGGAGTGGCGATTATCGGTGCCCGGCGTGCCGCACTGGTCAACGATGCCGGAGTAGGCACGGCATCAATCATGCATGGCGAGTCGAAAAACGATGAGCCCGTTCGTGAGGGGCTTATAGCCATGCTCGGACCAAGTATCGATTCCGGGCTCGTCTGCACACTCACCGCACTGGCCCTTCTGCTTTGCGGCGACATACCCGCGGGCGGCGACATAAAAGGACTTGAAATGGCCATGAACGCTTTTGACAAAGCCATTCCCGGCGGACAATACATGCTCCTTCTCATAGTCCTTTGCTTCGGACTCTCATCCATGTTCTCATATTCCTTCTATGGAAAAAGTTGTGCTTCATATCTGTTCGGTGAAGCCAAATCACAGATCTACACCTACATTTTCATCATCTCGCTGATAATTTTTGCCGTCATTCCGCTGAATGCCGCCGTGGCCGTGTGCGACCTGTTCTACGCACTCATGACCATACCCACGATGATAGCGGTAATCTCGCTCAGCGGCAGGGTGAGGAAGGCCTCGCGGGAGTATTTCAGCCGTAAGAAATAAGATTGCTGCATCCAGGTCCATCCCCTCAAAACAGATTGACTGACGGAGCGCATGCTGACATCCATCCGGCCGCCTGCAAAAAAATCTTTTTTCCGGAATAGGTCAATAAACAATAATTCAGCAAGTTAATGCCATTATCGTTAAAGAAACATGTTTTTAAACATGTAGAAAAATCATTATGTGACAAAACATTTGCATAAATTTGCAAAATGTAATGACCCGCGACATATATTGCCGTCAATTATCACTAAATTTCTACAACCCCTTAAAAAACATTGCCATGATTATTGGTGTACCTAAAGAAATTAAAAACAATGAGAACCGCGTGGGACTGACCCCGGCGGGTGCAAAAGAACTGGTTAACCACGGTCATACCGTGTATGTGCAACAAACCGCAGGTATCGGCAGCGGTTTCTCTGACCAGCAATATATCGATGCCGGAGCCAAAATACTTCCTACCATTGAAGAAGTTTACGGTATTGCCGAGATGATCGTAAAAGTAAAAGAACCCATCGAACCCGAATACTCACTGATCAAGAAAGATCAGGTTGTTTTCACTTATTTCCACTTTGCAAGCGATCTGCCACTCACCGAGGCTATGCTCAAATCAGGCGCGGTATGTATCGCTTACGAAACCGTACGTCTTCCTGACCGCTCTCTTCCCCTGCTCGTTCCCATGAGCGAGGTTGCAGGCCGCATGTCAGTTCAGCAGGCCGCGCGTTTCATGGAAAAACCTCAGGGAGGCATGGGTAAACTCATTGCCGGAGTTCCCGGTGTGGAACCTGCAAAAATCCTTATCCTCGGTGCCGGTGTTGTCGGTCGTAACGCTGCCAAGATTGCAGTAGGCATGGGTGCGGACGTGACCATCACTGACATCTCGCTCCCCACACTCCGCCACGTGGCCGAAGTTATGCCACAGGTAAAGACTCTCTATTCATCACGTCACAATATTGAAGAGCAACTCCCCACTGCCGATGTGGTAATCGGCTCAGTGCTCGTTCCCGGTGCCAAAGCACCCCATCTGGTTACCGCCGACATGCTTAAACTGATGCGTCCCGGAACACTCCTGGTTGACGTTGCCATTGATCAGGGCGGATGCTTTGAAACTTCTCATGCAACAACCCACTCCGAACCCACCTACGAGATTGACGGAGTCATCCATTATTGCGTGGCAAACATCCCCGGTGCGGTTCCCATGACTTCTACCCTCGCTCTCACAAATGCAACTCTCCCGTATGCCATCCAACTCGCTGACAAAGGGTGGAAAAAAGCATGCAAGGAAAACAAAGCGCTTGAGCAAGGTTTGAATATTATTGACGGCAAAGTGGTGTTCCCCGGTGTAGCCGAAGCATTCGGTATGACCTGCTATCCCGTGGAACTCTAAAGAAATATACCAACCATTTCATATCACATTGCTTTGCAAGAGGGTGTGTCAAAACAAAAATTTTGGCACACCCTCTTAAGGTTTGTCAGAATTTGCCGGATGCAAGGCGCTGAGGATGAGGCTGATGGGAGCATACCAAAGTATATGACCGAAGCCGCTTCCGAAATCAACGACACAGATGGCCTATTATGACCCACCGCCCTTAAAATTTGACTCACCCTCTGTTGAGGTGTGTAAGAACCGGGTCTTAATAATCCGGGGGTTAAAACGCCTGTCCGTAGTCCAGGCTGTATCAGATTTTCACAATTTGGATTTTTTTCGTAACTTTGTATAATAAATGAGGTTAACAATCCGCAATTAAACAATTGAATCAATCATGGTGTTAGATGTCATACTCTACATTCTGGTGTTCTCACTGATTATCGCAGGTATCGTCGGATGTTTCCTGCCGGTTCTTCCTGGTCCCCCGTTGTCTCTTGCCGGCTATCTGTTGCTACTGCTTACGCCGTCGGAGGGTGGCGTGACATGGTGGACGATAACCATACTGACCATACTGACCGCCTTCACCGTCATCGCGGACATTGTTGTGCCGGCGCTGGGCGTCAAGGTGTTCGGAGGAACAAAGTGGGGCAACTGGGGTTGTATACTCGGGTCGATAGTAGGACTCTTTTTCGCACCTTGGGGAATCATACTCGGTCCGTTCATCGGTGCTTTCCTGCTTGAGTACGTTACAAGCCGAAAGTTTCAGGCATCGCTTCTCTCAGCAACCGGATCGTTTGTCGGTTTCGTGGTGGGGGCAGGACTGAAGGTTGTTGTCTCCCTGGTCATACTGCTTTTTGCAATCATTGCACTTTTCTTCTGACGGAAATTAGTGAACCGACATCTGCCTGACAATATTAAAATTCGCAACTTCTACTTACTTCTCAAACCATTATCCCATATAATTTTTCTATGAAAACATTAAAAACTGCTCTGTTTGCTTCACTATTTATATGTTTGTTGCTTTCAGCATGCAGCGATGATACTCCCGGTTCAGGGCAGGATGAATATCCCGGTCTGGATAACTTTGAGGGGAGGATAAAAGAGTTCTTTCTCACCGAAGAGACCTATGACTTTCATGCAACAGACTGCACCCTGCGGCTGCTTGCGCCTGATAACTCGGTGATAACCCGCCAGTGCAGTCACACACGCCGGCAGGGAGTGTCGGCTTTTCATCTGACCACCGGGCTCAAGGAAGGTGAATACCGGCTGCTCTATCTGGAATATCCCATTGACCCCGTGGCGGGTCCCGACGGCAAGCCGGTGGAATCACGCCAGTTTGGTCTCGGCAGTTCAATCACCGTCACCGCCGGGGGCGTCGATGTGACAAGCATTTACAGTTCGGAGATGGGGCTTTCAGGTAAGGGAACTGAGGAAGACCCTTACATCATAAGCAGTTATGACCATCTGATGAACCTTGCCCATAAGGTCAACAGCGATCTCTCCAACAGTCTGATCACTGAGGAAACATTCTTTCAGCAGATTGTCGACATAGATATGGACGATGCATCGTTCTTCACTGACCACCGCTACGGGTGGGAACCTATAGGGAACGATGTGAACCTGCCGTTCCGCGGGGTTTATAAGGGTGCACGGCTCAGCAACATCTGGAGTCTGCGTGACCACTCCCCCGCCGTGGGACTTTTCGGATATATCCACCGCGCCCGCATCGACGGTGTCACCATTGACAGGGGAGAATTCACAGGAAACTTCGCGGTGGGTGCCGTGGCCGGTGCTTCGGTCACGGCGGGGAACAAACGTGACTGTTCCCAGATAACCAACTGCAGGGTGGTAAACAGCACCATTGCCGGTTCCTCAGGTTCAATGGCAATAGGGGGAATACTCGGTGTGGCCGACATGGAGTCAAAAATCATCCTTTACGAGTGTCACAACGAGAACACTGCCGTAAGCGGTGACTATAATATCGGCGGAATCATGGGCGCCTCCTCCGCCTACTCCCTCGCTTCGGTGAATAACTGCAGCAACAGCGGACGCATAGAAGGAGGATTCTCCGGTGTGGGCGGTATAGCCGGTACCTGCGACACAATCTACGTCACCTCATGCCGTAATCTTGGCGATGTCAGGGGTGGCGAAGCATATAACAGCGGTGATACCAAAAATGCAGCCACTGGAACAGGAGGCGTCATCGGTGGCTCGGGAACAGCCTTCGTCACCGGATGTACAAACTCCGGGACAGTCACCGGGCGCACCGGCGTGGGAGGCATGCTCGGAAGTTGCCGTGTGGCAGGCGATTCCAACGGCGGACTGATCTATAACAATGCCGCTTTCCGCTACTGCTCGAACTATGCTGATGTCAAGGGTGACCTTTTCGTTGGCGGAATATGCGGCGAAAGCCAGTTCGGATGCTACGGCGTCATTAACCGGGGAAACGTCACCGGTGACTCTTACATCGGCGGTATAGCGGGAAACACCTCACTTGCCGTGGCACACAACGCCATCAACACGGGAAAGGTCTCCGGCACGGACTATGTCGCCGGAATAGTGGGTAAGACCACTTTCGGATCGCTCGCAATCAATGATAACTACGGCGAAATCTCAGCCTCCGGCTCCCACACGGCGGGAATCGTCGGTATGGCCGGTAACAACACAATCATACACTACTGCGGTAACCACGGCTTCATCTGCAATCCGGCGGGGAAATATATCGGAGGCATAGTGGGTGAAATCGGTGACCCGCGTAAATGGACCGGCTGGAACATTGCCGAATGTGTGGTGGGAGCCGCTGACATCGTTCTCTGTGTGCTCGGTCCATGCATCGGCGTGGCCGAACATCTGCTTGAGGAATCGCAGCATGTCATTTCCCTCATACTGAAATACGGTGAGTTCTCGTTCGACATGCTTCTGCACGCCACCGACGTTGTTCTGTGGTCAAATTCCACCTACGAGATGATATGCGGTGAATCGCCCGAGGAAGTGTCATCGGCAATCAGTGCCGTCACTCTTGCACTGGCCAATGACATCAATGATGAGATGGCAGGTCTGCGCTCCGGAAGTAACAGTTATTCTGTCACGGGAGTATCGGCCGACCCGCTTTCCCACACACGCGCAACAGCGGTAAACAGTCTGACTGAATGGTATTCACGGTCAGGCAATGACGATGAATTCAATGATGCCATAAATGAAATGCGCTTCGAACGCATGGAAGATATCGAGAAGGTTGAAAAGGCCAAGGAGATAGCGTTCCAGTGCATAGGGGGCGTATGTATGGTGGTGGGAACCGTGGCTACTATTGGTGCCACCGTGGCCTCCGGCGGTGTGGCAACCGCTTTCATGGTCACCGGAATGATGGTTGGCATTGTGGGCGGTTTGAACGCCATAGTGAAATCCTGTTCCGAGTTCGAGGCCAACGTGGTCATAATATCGCAGTGTGTCAACAGCGGCGATATCAAGGGTAATTCCAATGCCGGAGCATTAGCCGGATCGCTGCATGACTGCACCATACTGCGTGACTGCATAAATCTTGGCGACGGAACCGGACATGAGAAAGTTTTCGCATCGCACTTCGGGCAGAGGGCCGGCGCCACAAGATGTGTCAACGCCGGTAAGAACTGGAGTGGTGACGACCTGGGTTCACTCGTTGACAATACAAGCGGGGTAATCCGCAAAGATGGCGCCCACTGTGGTGACGGACCCTTTGAAATGGCAGGCTCCAACCTTATATACATCGACGCCTCGGCCCTGAACCATGCCGACCTTTACAGAAAAGTCGACTCCTCATGGGATATTTCCTCATCGGAACAAAGTCGCTGGACCCTCCCCTCTATGGCATATTCCGGAATCCTTTATCCCGTTCCATCTTACTCTGAAATGCGTAAATAATCATGATGAAGACGAAATTTTTACATATTCTTGCTGCCGTAATGCTTGTCATGACGGCCTGTTCCGACGATTTCAAACCATTCAACCCCAACCCTAAGGTTGAGGAAACCGATGAGTGCCGTATCAGTTACTTCGATCTTGACCCGACTCTGGTAAAGACACTGTCAACAGAAAATGTAGGTTTTGCTAACCTCAAGAAGGGATTCTTTGATCTCCATCGCTACGAGGTGGAACTGACCCGTTCAGCCGAACGTGTGCGCTGCGGACTGATGATGAACAGCGATGCTTCCATCACTGACGGTGACTATCTCCTCACTTTCTCGGACCGCGACGGCAAACCTCTCCCCGCAATGATGTGCATAACTGTGAAGAACGAGCATGTCACTTCAATGACGGTGGCTGAGTCAACATTCTCGCTCCGTCAGGGTTCCGGGACTGAGACGGATCCCTACCTGATTGGCAGCGCGCGTGATTTCCTGACGTTTCTGGATGATCTGCGCGAAAACGAAATGACCAACGGACGCGACGTGTATTTCCGTCAGACGGCCGACATAACCCTTATGGACCAGAGTTCTACAAAGCCGGGACGCGGCTACTACGGATACTCCTTCGCCGGATACTACGACGGCGGCGGATTCTCGCTAAGGGAAATGTACTACCGTGGCGCAGATAATGAGGACTCTGACACAGGGGTGGGCATCTTCCCGGCTCTCCTTGACGGTGCCGTGGTCTCAAACCTGGAGATTACCGGCGGGAGCATCTCGCACACCTACGCCAATACCGCCTTCCTGGCAGGGGTTGCCAAAGGACATGTGATACTCGGGGAGATACGCGTCAGCGGAAATATCGACTCTGACAACGGCACATCAATCGGCGGACTGGTGGGTCTGGCTGATAACGCCACTCTCCTCATAAGCAACATCCGCTTCGGCGCCACCGTGGCAGGACGCCACAATGTGGGCGGACTGGTGGGCAAGGTCAGTGGAGGCTCTGTCAAGATATATGAGGCCCGTACACCCGATACTCATTTCTTCGTCGAGGGTTACGATGGAGTAGGGGGGGTCGTAGGTGCGGTATCTAACGGCTCGCTCACCGTGCAGTCATCATCGCTGAGCCACGTGGTAAGCAAGGAGGATGCGGACATACGGTCCGTCAGCACCACCGGCGGAGGCAAAACCGGCGGACTCGTGGGGTCGGTTGACGGAGGCAACGCCGAACTTATTCTTCAGGATGTGACGGTGGAATGTCCCGTAGGAGGTCTTGACTACAAAGGTGACTGCGTGGGCGGACTTGCGGGCAGCGTAACCTGCGGCAAGAACGTATATTGGAACAAATGCCGTGTAACCTCCGTTGTGTCAGGAAATAAGGAGGTGGGAGGCTTTGCCGGTCATTTCCGCCTGGCGGGTGATGCCGAATTGAAAATCAACAGCAGTTCTGCAAGCAACTGCATAGTGCCTGACGACAGTGCCGCAGGCATCGAGGGAAACACTTCCGTAGGTGGCGTGTTCGGCTATTTCGAGGCACGCACCGATGTACCTGACCGCTCTATCCGCGTGGGCGTGAACGTCGACGGTAAAGGGGAGCAGGTCGGCGGCGTTGTAGGAAAGATGTCAAATTGCACCCTTCCGCTCGGAATCTTCGACATGACTTCTTCCACAATGCAGGTGACAGGTGACAACCACGTGGGCGGTATGGTTGGATTAGCCACCAACGCCACAGTCACCGGCACCACGAAATTTGACTACGGCATGTCAGGCGGAAAGGCCGTCATCCCCTCTGAGGATAGTTTCGAGCCCCTTTTCCGTGGTGTGGTAAAGGGTCGTTCAGATGTGGGCGGCATCCTCGGACGCGGTGAAAACATCTCCCTGACAGGACTCACTTCAGCCTGTACTGTCATCAGTCTCGGAGGTGACAACATAGGAGGAGTGGCCGGAAGTATCACCACAAAGGGCACATCAAACCATCTGGAGGATCTGGTAAGCAAATCAACGGTCACTGCCCCGGCGGTGTCAAACGTGGGTGGAATAGCCGGTTACCTCCGTTGCGACAACTACATGCTCGTCCATGACTGCATAAATTTCGGCAGCGTGGATGGAGGAAACCGCACGGGTGGCGTAATAGGCTGCCTTAACAAGTCGCTCGTAGATATTTCCCCATCGCAGTTCAGGCCTGCCGAGGTGAAATGGTGTCTGAATATGGGTGACGTTCAGGGCACTCTGTGCACCGGCGGCATCGTAGGGCGTGTAAACATGGATTCCATGACCTCTGACTGGGATATCGCCCACAGCGCAAACCTTAACATAACCTCATGCGGCAACCGTGGAAAAATCACCTCTGTCACCTGCGGCAGCAATGATTCCGGCGTGGGTGGCATAGTTGGCTACGGCGAACAGATGATACTCCTCCAGTACAACACCAACTCAGGCTATATCCTCTCTACGGCTGACCACAAGGCTGTGGGTGGAATAGCCGGCTCCATCGGCAGGGATGCGGATAATAGCGGCAAGTTGGAGATTCAGAACGTGATGGTCTATGACTGCATAAATGCCGGAACCATCGACTCGCAGCATAAGTCAACCCACGTGGGCGGGGTTGTCGGATTCATGGAGGAAGGTCCGTATTCCTATATGTATAACTGCATGAATTCAGGCAAGGTGCTCAACAAGCATGACTCAGACAACGGTGGTCTGGTAGGTTACGTCGACAACAGGGGGCTCGTCAGGCTGCTCGTGAACCTCGGCATGGTTGAGCATGGCAACGCCGTGGTGGGTACACATAAAACCGGTATGTCGTTCTCCCACAGCGACCTCTATTTCCTGGAAGGTACAGGAGGCTCATGGCCCGATGCCATAAGTGTGCCGGCGGCCGACATCACTGACCCGTCGAAATTCTCCCGTCTTGACTTCACCAACAACTGGATGATGACCTCCTCAGGTCCCTCTCCCCGCAACTGCCCCTTCTGACCGGGTCTAAATATTCCTGTATATGGTCCATGCCACGGTGATCACCGCGGCGAACGCAATCACATAGTTGGAGTTCATGAACTTGTGGAAGCGGGGATACTTCTGCCGGAGCATGTTCGAGGCAAAAATCGCCACCACGAGCGGCACGCCCACCACCAGCATGGCGTTATAATGAATCACACCCCCCAGGTCGCCGTGCAGAAACGCATGGATGGCACGCTGGGTGCCGCACCCCGGACAGTCATAGCCTGTCAGCAGTTTCGACGGACATGGCGGAAAGAATCCCGCCTCTGAAGGATCGAAGATATAATATAATGTAATGAGGATAACCGCTACGGCAGCGATTATCCCCATTTTTTTCTTGTCGACGGTCATCACAGTTGGATAAGCATCTGGATGAGGGTATACACCGGCATCCACAGGAGCCCGAGTGTCACACTGAGCATGATCCACAACTGTGCCCGCTCCGATGATTTGCGCGCTCCCTCTATGTCGCCGCGGTCAAACTTGCTGTTGACCCCCGCCGCATAGATGATGGCTACTACTCCCAGAGGAAGACAGCACAGAAGTGTGGCGGCGATGGCCCATCCCAGGTAGGTTGACGGACGCTCCACACCGTTTGCCCTCCGGGGGTGCATCTGCACGCGGGGCGCATAGCCCCGGGGCTGACCGTTCGTTTCCGGAGCATTGCCCGGCTGAGGATTCTGTTGAGGCTGAGTATTGGCGTAGGGCGCTCCTTCCTGTGGCTGACGGCTGACGTAAGGTTCCTGGCCATAGGGATTCTGCCGGGGAGCGCTTTTCTGTTCTATCAGGGAGCGGAGTTCGTCAACCTCCTGTGCGGTGACCCACTGGGTCAGTCCCTGGTGCCACACCGGAGTCTGCAGCGTCAGCGGATACTGCCGCAGTTCCTCAAGGCTGAACGGACCCTCCTGCTTGTTGTTGAATATTACCCAATATTTCATAAAAATCAATTTAGAAGAATTTGACCTCTTTACCAACCATGTCGGAAAGAAGATTGTTGGCCAGGCGGCTTGCTCCAAGGCGGAAATACTCGTTGGTGAGCCATTTCTCACCTAACACTTCCTTGATGATGGTGTAGTAGACAACGGCATCGCGTGTGGTGGCCACGCCGCCTGACGCCTTGAATCCAACCATGTTGCCTGTTTTTTCATAATACTCCTTGATGCACTGTGCCATAACGTAGGCTGCCTCAGGAGTGGCGCCGGGATATTCTTTCCCTGTGGAAGTCTTGAGGAAGTCCGCGCCGGAATAGAGTGAAAGCACTGAGGCGTTGCGGATATTCTCGGCCGTACGGAGTGCGCCTGTTTCCAGTATCACTTTCAGACGGCAGTCACGGGCTGCTGATTTCAGTTCTATGATTTCATCACAAACCTCCTCGTAGTCCCCGTCAAAGAAGTTGCCCAGATTAAGCACTATATCTATTTCATCGGCTCCACCGTCAACGGCAAGCGCTGTTTCCGCCACCTTCACCTCTATGAATGACTGTGATGAGGGGAAGCAGCCGGAGACACACGCCACATTCACCTTGCTGACATCAAGAACGGTGCTGACAACCTGCGCGAAGTTCGGATAAACGCAGATCGCCGCCACATTCTTGTACTGGGGAAATTCCTCGTCGAAAGCGTTCACGCGCTCCACGAAATTTGAAACCGAAACAGGCGAATCGGTGCTCTTGAGTGTGGTCAGATCTATGGTGTTGAAAAGAAATTCCCACACGTTGGCGTTCATGTTCTCTTCCAGATGTTCGTTGAGGATTTTTTCAACTGCCATCTTAACTTCTTCGTCGTTGGTAGTGACGTTTGATGCCTGGATTGCATCGATGTACTTGTCTGCCATAGTTTTATGTATCTTATAAGGTTAATTTCTTGTTGTCGCGGTGCCGAGTGGCATCCCGCCTGGTTTTCTTCTCCATATTCCGCTCGAGAGCCTCGGTCAGGTCCACCCCCGTCTGGTTCGCTATCGCCACGGTAACCCAAAGCAGGTCGGCCAGTTCGTCTGCCAGATCAAGACTGTCGCCCGGTTTGGCGCTCTGGTCGCCGTAAAGCCGGGCCATCACGCGGGCTACCTCACCCGTTTCTTCGGCAAGAACAGCCATGTTGGTCAGTGGCGAGAAATATCTCACCCCCACGGTCCTTATCCACCCGTCTACCATCTCCTGAACCTGACGGAGAGTAGGGCTTTCACCTGTCTTTTCTTCCATGGCTACTCCCTTAGTTTTGAATCAATAACAATGGTCACAGGCCCGTTGTTGAGCAAATCAACCTTCATGTCAGCGCCGAAAACACCTTTGGCAACATCTTTGCCTGTCAGTTCCCCCAGTCGGCTGCAATAAAGATTGTAGAGCGGAACGGCAAGGTCGTGTCCGGCCGCATTGACGTAGGAGGGACGGTTCCCTTTCCGTGTTGATGCAAGCAAGGTGAACTGACTGACCGCCAGCAGGTCACCTCCCTTTTCCACCACTGAAAGGTTCATCACCCCGGCGGCATCGTCAAAAATTCGTAATCCGGCGGTTTTACGCGCTACCCATTCTACATCCTCCTCGGTGTCCGTAACCGAAACACCCACCAGAATGAGCATACCTTCACCGATGGAGGAAATCAGTTTACCCTCCACCGTCACTGACGCACGGCTAACTCTCTGGATAACAATTTTCATGACTGATGCTGCAAATAAGCGGAAACTGCATCGGCTGAGAATATGCTCCTCTCAACTTCTGCTTGTTACCGCAAAGTTACAAATTTTCATAAAAAAACATACCCTTTTTATAAATTTATTTTAGCCCCTCTCATCGTCATAGGAGGAAAAGCACTAACCATGGAGCAAGATGCCGATTTTTCGTAACCCCGTACGCCGGAAGGCGTGCGGGGTTAGTGGAACCCACAAGGCAGGGCGTCCGGCTCAGGACGCCAGGGTCTTATATAAGTTCCTCATCCCTGCACGCTTTGCTACGCTGCAGCGTACAGGGTTACTGATAATCAACGTCCTCTGGACGTTTTCCCTTTGAGATAGATGCCGGGATATCATACAGCAGGGGGCGTGCGGGGGTAGCGGAGCCCGTTAAGAAGTACCCCCGAAATTACTTATTTTCACATTTTCTTCTTTTTTTTATCAAAAAATTTGCAAACCTAAGAAATAATCAATACCTTTGACCCTATCTTACCGATTAATACCGAAATTTAATCCTTAAAAATCATATTACTAATCAATTAACATCATTTCACATGAAAAAACAATTACGCAACATCGCATTTGCTGCAGCCGTGTTGGCTTGTGGCTCTGCTGTCGCTCAGGACGCTCCCAAAGTTCTCGAGCCCGCTTGGCAGCAGGTTGTTACCGCTTCAGGTGCCGGCAATATCCGTTATGGACAAGGTTTCGGCGGCGTTATCTACATGCAGGATAGAGTTACTAAATCTATCGTTACTGCTAACGGCACTGAACAAGGCACCTACATCACCGACGAACGCCTCGATGGTATCGCTCTCACAATCGACCAGGCTGGTAACATTGTTGCCGGTACTTCTTTCGCAGGAGCAGCCTCAACTCAAAACTTCCTCCTTATTGACAAAGAAAAAAACGTTACTCCCATCTCAATCGCCGATCAGAACGAGACAGGTGGCCGTAGTGACGAATTCGGCCGTGCAATCGGTGATTTCACCAGCGCAGAAGGTGGTGTTTTCTACGTTGCTCCTGCCGGACTGACTGAAGTTTACGCAGTGAACATCATCAATGGTGCTGTTAGTTATCCTGAAAAATTCGGCTTTGCTTCTTCTGACCCAATCCCCGCCGCTACCTCTACCTGTATCGCTCAGCCCCGCTATGAATCAATTGCTGCAATGTATCAGGCTGTAGAAGATGGCGAAGTTGCTTCTGCTTCCGACGCTTTCTACTACAAAAATCGTAGCAACAAATTCGTACAGTATTTCAATGGTGACGAATTCGAAACATGGGCTTCAATTCCTGACACCTACACTACCGACGGTTTCGACTGGTTCGAACTTCAGGGCAAAAAATATGTAGTTTTCCCCTATATGCCTGCTTCTCCCGCTTCTCACACCAACAACTTCCAGATTTTCTGCGTTACCGACAACGAAATTGTTGCTGTATCTGACCTCACCGTTGCTTCTCAGGCTTTCCAGCAGTACACCGCTGAAAAAGTAAGCGACACCAAAGTAAACATCTACACTCTTACTTACGTTGGCGATAAAGTTTACTGCTCAATGACTCCGTTTGAAGTAGGTGGTGGCGAAGAAGAAAACGTTGTTTACTTCGATAACACCAACACTGAATGGGAACAGGTTTACGCTTACATCTGGGACGATGACACAGCAGATTCTTATGCTGTAGCATGGCCCGGTACCGAACTTACCGAAAAAGTAGGTAATGTTTACTCTTACACTATTCCTGAAGGTGTATACAATAAGATTATCTTCAACAATAACGCAGGTCAGCAGACCGGTAACCTTGACCTTGTTCTCGGAACAACTTATGAAGGTGAAAAACCCGTTGTAATTGAAGCAGACTACTACGTGCTCGGTAATATTAAAGATCACAGTTGGAACTCTCAATACATGGGTGCGGCATTTACCAAAGTCGCTGATGGCGTTTATGAAATTGGTTCTGTTGAATTCGAGAACGGCGGCAACGACAACTGCTGGTTCAGAATTTCTTCTCAGCCCGGTAATGATTGGAGTGTTGTGAATGCTCACTGCTACGGTGCGCCCGTTGACGGTACTAATATCACTATCGGTGGTTCAAGCCAGGTGATCACTCCCACTGAAAATAACTGGATTATCCCTACCGGTACTTACAAACTTACCTTTAATACTACTGAAATGACTCTTACTGTTTCTACTCCTTCAGGTGTTGAGGCTATCGAAGCAGAAGATGCTCCCGCTGTTTACTACAACCTCCAGGGTGTTAAGATTGACAACCCCGCTAACGGTCTATACATCGTTAAACGTGGTAACAAAGTATCAAAAGTTATGGTAAAATAATCCAAAACTGACATACTCTCAGAAAACGCCTTCCCTCACCGGAAGGCGTTTTTTTTATTCTTTGTGCCGTAGGTCTCCACAAGTGCTACGCGAAAAGCGCTCCAACCCTGGGCAATATCAAGGCAGAGGAGCGGAAGACTCCGGCTTCCGCCATCCCCTTAAACGATTACCAGGAGCAGTATTGCGGAGGCCGGAGCCCTCCGCTCCATCCCTGGGCAATATCAAGGCAGAGGAGCGGAAGACTCCGGCTTCCGCCATCCCCTTAAACGGTTATCCTGGTAAGCAAGGCGGAGGCCGGAGCCCTCCGCTCCAACCCTGGGCAATATCAAGGCAGAGGAGCGGAAGACTCCGGCTTCCGCCATCCCCTTAAACGGTTATCCTGGTAAGCAAGGCGGAGGCCG
>CAMWNP010000034.1 GCA_947175645.1 uncultured Porphyromonadaceae bacterium | reverse complement strand
ACCGCCCCCTATCCGAAACCGGACGAGATGACAACATCCCGCCCGGTTTCTTTTTTTCATTACAGTCACTCATGTCTGACCTATCCCTGTAGGTCACACTTTTTATTTTTAATGGCTAAAAGCGATAAACAATTATTCGTTACAAAACTTGGGGTGATTGCTGTCACCGTCGGGTCAGCAGTAGGTCTCGGTAACATCTGGAGATTCCCCTTTGAGGCAGGTACGCATGGTGGTGGCGTATTCATATTCTTCTATCTCCTTTTTACAATTTTTTTGGGCATACCTGTTATTTGTTCGGAGTTTATTCTGGGACGATCAACAGGGTGTAATGTCATGAAGGCTTATCGCTTTCATTCGCCCAACGGATATTGGTTCATGAGCGGCTATCTGGCGATAATTGGTGCGCTGATGATTCTGGGATTCTATTCGGTAGTGTCAGGATGGACCCTTTATTATTTGTGTGAATCCCTGACCGGAGGAATGGAACATACGCGAGACATGCTTCATAATCATTTCGTTGATTTCAGCAGTAATGACGTTCTGTCAATTTGTTTTACCGTTGGTTTCCTGCTTGTTAACTTTGTGATTGTAGGGTTAGGTGTGACAAAAGGTATTGAGCGTGTCTCAAATTTTCTCATGCCGCTATTATTCCTTCTTTTGCTCATTTTCTGTGTAAACTCAATGATGATGGAAAAAGCAAGTGAAGGTATCAGATTTCTTTTCTATCCTGATTTTTCAAAAGTAGATTCATCAACCATTATGGCTGCCATGGGTCAGGCCTTTTTTTCTCTTAGTATAGGAATAGGTACAATGACTACTTATGCATCTTATTTCCAGCCATCTACACGCCTTGGGCGCACAGCGGCTTATACTGCAGGCCTTGATATGGCGGTAGCGCTGCTTGCGGGACTTATAATTTTCCCGGCAGTGTTTACGTTCGGATTCTCGCCCGAGGCCGGACCTGCACTGGTTTTTGAAGTACTCCCGGCCATATTCTCAGATCTTCCCGGTGGACAAATCTGGTCTGTGCTATTCTTTTTCCTTCTACTCATTGCCTCACTGACATCAACGATCTCCATGTCAGAAATTCCAATCAAATTCTTTATCGAACAGTTTGGCATATCTCGTACAAAGGCCACAATCCTTACCTCTGTGATTGCCCTTGTCCTGGGCGTTTCATGTGCGCTGAGTTTCGGAGTCTGGTCCTCGTTTACCATATTCGGACTGAATATTTTCGGACTGTTTGACTATATGGCATCAAATATTATTCTGCCGGTCGGAGGTTTTATTGTGGCGATTTATGTAGGTTGGATTCTTGATAAGCGGATCGTAAAGGAACAGATGACAAACTGTGGGTCGTTTCCATTCGCCCTTCTTGGGGTTCTCAGGTTCTGTCTCCGTTATGTGGCGCCCGCCGGAATTATTCTTGTTTTTCTCAACTCGGTAGGGATAAAATTGTTCTGATACCCTCGCTCACTCTTGAAGAAAACTACCCCCGAATATTTCCTGTTCTCAAAGATGTTACTAAGTCAGGAGAGTAATTCTTTCAGACCTTTTCTGGCATGTAACGGTTAGCCCGGACATCGCCTGATGTACCGGTTGAACAAGAAGAAAACTTTGCAAAAAAAATATCAGTCCAAAAATAAAAAAATAGGACAAATTATTTGGTGGTATGAAAATTTTGCATTAACTTTGCACCGCAATTAAGCCCTGATGGGGTTTGAAAGTGAGAAATTTAAAAATTGCCTCTTTAGCTCAGTTGGCCAGAGCACGTGATTTGTAATCTCGGGGTCGTTGGTTCGAATCCGACAAGAGGCTCAGAAAAGTAACCTTAACGGGTTGCAGGGCGAATACCAGAGTGGCCAAATGGGGCAGACTGTAAATCTGCTGGCTTATGCCTTCGGTGGTTCGAATCCATCTTCGCCCACACTTCCTGCGGAAGTAGCTCAGTCGATAGAGCATCAGCCTTCCAAGCTGAGGGTCGCGGGTTTGAGCCCCGTCTTCCGCTCTATTTTGATTGATTTGCCAATGTAGCTCAGGGGTAGAGCACTTCCTTGGTAAGGAAGAGGTCGCGGGTTCAAATCCCGCCATCGGCTCAAAATAATTTTGTAAATTGACAGCCCCGATAGTGCCCTGCGCCATCGTGGCTTGTTGTAAAAATGATTTTAATTCTAAACTATAATAATCGCTAAGTTATGGCAAAAGAGAAATTCGAAAGAACCAAACCCCACGTTAACATTGGTACTATCGGCCACGTTGACCATGGTAAAACCACACTTACTGCTGCAATCACCACTGTACTTGCTAAAGCAGGTCTTTCTGAAGTGAAATCATTCGACCAGATCGATAACGCTCCCGAAGAAAAAGAACGTGGTATCACAATCAACACCGCACACGTTGAATACGAAACTGCAAACCGTCACTACGCTCACGTAGACTGCCCCGGACACGCTGACTACGTTAAGAACATGGTTACCGGTGCTGCTCAGATGGACGGTGCTATCATCGTAGTTGCTGCTACTGACGGTCCTATGCCCCAGACCCGTGAGCACATCCTTCTCGCTCGTCAGGTGAACGTTCCCCGTATCGTTGTGTTCCTGAACAAATGCGACCAGGTTGACGATGAAGAAATGCTCGAACTCGTTGAGATGGACATGCGTGACCTTCTCTCTGCATATGAATATGACGGTGACAACACTCCCGTAATCCGTGGCTCTGCTCTCGGTGCGCTCAATGGCGAACCTGAATGGGAAGCAAAAGTTATGGAACTTATGGATGCTGTTGACAACTGGATTCCCCTGCCTCCCCGTGATGTTGATAAACCCTTCCTTATGCCTGTTGAAGACGTGTTCTCAATCACCGGTCGTGGTACCGTTGCTACCGGCCGTATTGAAACTGGTGTCGTAAAAGTAGGTGATGAAGTTCAGATCATGGGTCTCGGTGCTGACATGAAGTCAGTTGTTACCGGTGTTGAAATGTTCCGCAAACTTCTCGATCAGGGTGAAGCAGGTGATAACGTAGGTCTTCTTCTCCGCGGTATCGACAAAAAAGATATCAAACGTGGTATGGTTATCTGCCACCCCGGAGTTGTTAAACCCCACAGCAAATTCAAGGCTTCAGTTTATATCCTGAAGAAGGAAGAAGGTGGTCGTCACACTCCCTTCCACAACCACTACCGTCCACAGTTCTACATCCGTACTCTTGACGTAACCGGTGAAATCACTCTTCCCGAAGGTGTAGAAATGGTAATGCCCGGTGACCACGTGGAAATCATCGTTGAACTTATCAACCCCGTTGCTTGCGATCAGGGTCTCCGTTTCGCAATCCGCGAAGGTGGTCGTACAGTAGGTTCAGGTCAGATCACTGAAATCCTCGACTAATAAGTCAACCGATTAATAAAAATATAATTCGCCGTTGTGCAACGGCACATACGGCGAATTATTCTACGGGAATAGCTCAGTCGGTAGAGCACTGGTCTCCAAAACCAGGTGTCGGGAGTTCGAGCCTCTCTTCCCGTGCTAATCAAGAATAACAATGAAATTAGGTATACTTACGAATATCAAGGAGTCCTATGACGAACTCCGTTATAAGACATCTTGGCCAACTCAGAGCCAGTTGATCAAAAGCGCCTGTATCGTGTTGATCGCTTCCGTTATTATTTCAATAATAATTTTCATCATGGATATAGTTGTCAACTGGTTTATGCACTCAATCTACAGCCTTGCGTAATTCTCAATTATCAAAAATGACTGATTCAACCGAAAATACTACAAACAAAGTTACTTCAACAGGCTCTGTTGAAGTTTCTAATGTTAAGCCCGCTTCAGAAAGCGCCGGTCTTGCAAAAGGCTGGTATGTTCTGCGTGCTATTTCTGGGAAAGAAGCGAAAGTCAAAGAGGTTCTTGAGGCTGCGATGCGCAACACTGATCTGGGTGACTACCTCTTCCAGATTCTGATTCCTACTGAAAAAATCATGACCGTCAAAAACGGAAAGAAAGTAATCAAGGAAAAGAATCTTTATTCAGGCTACGTTTTCATTGAGGCTATTCTGACAGGTGAGGTTCAGCATGAATTGCGGAATACCACCAATGTCATCGACTTCCTCAAGGGACGTGGTAAAGATGCCAAGCCTGAGCGTCTTCGTGAAAGCGAAGTTATGCGAATGTTGGGCACTGCTGACGAACTTACCGATGTCAACGATGGTGAAGTCAACGATTATGTTGTCGGCGAAACCGTCAAGGTAAACGATGGTCCCTTCAAGGGATTCAACGGTGAGATCGACGAGGTTTATCCGGAAAAGAAAAAGTTGAAAGTGATGGTGAAGATTTTCGGAAGAAAAACTTCATTGGAGTTGGATAATTCGCAAGTAGAACGAGAATAATGTGTCGCAGGTAGAGAGGATGAATGTTACGCTTCCGTCAACACCGATTACGACACACTCTAACTTAATATAACAAAACAAATAAAGTTTAAAGAAAATGGCTAAAGAAATTGCTGGACAGATCAAATTGCAGATTAAAGGTGGAGCCGCAAACCCTTCACCTCCCGTAGGTCCCGCGCTGGGTTCCAAGGGTATTAACATCATGGAGTTTTGCAAGCAATTCAACGCCCGTACCCAGGACAAAGCCGGTAAAGTTCTTCCTGTTGTAATCACTTATTACACTGACAAGAGTTTCGACTTCGTCGTTAAGACTCCCCCCGTTGCGATTCAGTTGCTCGAGGCCGCAAAAATCAAAGGCGGTTCCGCTCAGCCCAACCGTAACAAAGTGGCTCAGATCACATGGGAGCAGGTAAAGGCTATTGCTGAAGACAAAATGCCCGATTTGAACTGTTTTACTGTAGAATCCGCAATGCGTATGGTTGCCGGAACAGCCAGAAGTATGGGTATCACCGTTAATGGGGCATTCCCTGAGTTAAACTAAAAAACTTCAATTGAAAAATGGGTAAACTTACAAAAAATCAAAAGTTAGCACTTGAGAAGATTGAAGCAGGTAAGACTTACACTCTGGCAGAGGCTGCAGAAAAGGTAAAAGAAATCACCTTTACAAAATTCGACGCGTCCCTTGACATTGATGTTCGTCTCGGCGTTGACCCTCGTAAGGCTAACCAGATGGTTCGTGGTGTTGTTACTCTTCCCCACGGAACCGGCAAACAGGTAAAAGTTCTCGTACTCTGTACCCCTGATGCAGAAGCCGCCGCAAAGGCAGCCGGTGCTGACTACGTGGGTCTTGACGAGTATATTGAAAAGATCAAACAAGGATGGACTGATGTTGACGTAATCATCACTCAGCCCGCTATCATGGGTAAGATCGGTGCCCTGGGTCGTGTACTCGGTCCCCGTGGCCTTATGCCTAACCCCAAGAGCGGTACAGTGACAGTTGACGTTGCAAAGGCTGTTGAAGAAGTGAAGAAAGGTAAAATCGACTTCAAGGTTGACAAAAACGGTATCGTTCACTCTTCAATCGGTAAAGTTTCGTTCACTCCCGAACAGATGCGTGACAACGCACGTGAATTCGTGGCAACACTGATCAAACTCAAACCTGCTACAGCAAAAGGAACATACATCAAGAGCATTTATCTCTCAAGCACAATGAGTCCCGGTATCAAGATTGATCCCAAATCAGTCGAAGAATAACCCTTTAAAATGACTATGCAATGAAAAAAGAAGATAAAGCCCTTATTATTAAGCAGATCGCTGACACCCTGAAGGAGTATTCATGCTTCTATCTTGCAGAAACCGCAGGACTTGATGCAGAAGCAACCAGCAACCTCCGTCGTGAATGTTTCAAAGACGACATCAAACTGATGGTTGTTAAGAACACTCTCCTTCACAAAGCACTCGAGACACTTGACGGAGACTACTCTGAAATCTATTCTGCGTTGAAAGGTTCAACCTCAATCCTTTTCAGCAACACAGGTAACGCACCTGCCAAACTCCTCAAACGTGTCAAGAAAGATGGTCAGACACTTCCCGTTCTGAAGGCTGCCTACGTTGAAGAAACTTTCTATATTGGCGAAGACCAGTTGGAAACACTCTCCAACATCAAGAGCAAAAACGAACTTATCGCAGACGTTGTTGCACTGCTTCAATCTCCTGCCAAGAACGTTGTTTCCGCTCTTACCTCAGGTGGCACTAAACTTCACGGTATCCTTGAAACTCTCTCCAACAAAGAATAATCAACCCGAAAATAAAACAAATAAAAATATACTAAAATGGCAGATTTAAAAGCTTTTGCAGAACAACTCGTAAACCTTACTGTTAAAGAAGTTAACGAACTCGCTCAGATCCTCAAAGAAGAATACGGTATTGAACCCGCTGCTGCTGCAGTTGCTGTTGCTGCAGGTCCCGCTGCAGGTCCCGCTGTTGAAGAAAAAACTTCTTTCGACGTAGTACTTAAAGCACCCGGCGCATCTAAACTCGCTGTTGTTAAATTGGTTAAAGAACTTACCGGTCTTGGTCTTAAAGAAGCAAAAGAACTCGTTGACGGTGCACCTAACACCATCAAAGAAGGTCTTGCTAAAGCCGAGGCTGAAGGTCTCAAAAAACAACTCGAAGAAGCTGGCGCTGAAGTTGAACTTAAATAATATTGCCTGATAATCAGGCGATTAGGTTAAGAATCCTCTCGTTGGAAGATTCTTAACCTTTTTGTGTTATAATTTAAGTGAGTGTTATTCAGGCAGGTTTCAACCCTTTTAATCGCCTGTGTTTCCTCCTGAATTTCAGCGTGAAAACCAATAACAAACCCCTGGAGAGGGACTGATCTCAGATTTTCGATCCAGGGAGTTTGTATCCTTCCTTTTTCCGACCATTATCCTTAGGTCTGCAACCATTATCACGCCGGTCACTTACCCTGTTGAGTTCCCAAATCCTATTTTAGATGTCAGTAACTTCAAACAAACCCCGTATAAATTTTGCATCGGTAAAGAATCCGCTTCCTTACCCTGATTTCCTTGAGGTGCAGTTGAAGTCTTTCCGTGACTTCCTTCAGTTGGACACCCCTCCTGAAAAGCGCAATAACGAAGGACTTTTCAAAGTTTTCGCAGAAAACTTCCCCATCGCTGACACTCGAAACAACTTCGTTCTCGAGTTCCTGGATTATTATATTGATCCGCCCCGCTACACCATTGAGGAGTGTCTTGAACGCGGCTTAACCTATAGCGTACCCCTCAAAGCCAAACTCAAACTTTACTGTACTGACCCTGATCACGAAGATTTCGACACCGTAATCCAGGATGTATACCTTGGTCCTATCCCTTACATGACCGAGAAAGGTACATTCGTTATCAACGGAGCCGAACGTGTCGTAGTGTCGCAGTTACACCGTTCTCCAGGTGTGTTCTTCGGCCAGAGCACCCATGCCAACGGTACGAAACTCTATTCCGCCCGTATCATCCCGTTCCGTGGTTCATGGATAGAGTTCGCTACAGACATCAACAATGTAATGTACGCTTACATTGACCGTAAAAAGAAATTACCCGTTACCACACTTCTGCGTGCTATCGGGCTGGAGTCTGACAAAGACATAATCGAAATTTTCGGTCTTGCCGAGGAAATTAAAGTCAACAAGACTAACCTCAAGGCAGCCATGGGACGCAAACTCGCTGCACGTGTTGTGCGTACATGGATGGAGGACTTCGGAGACCAGGACACCGGTGAAGTGGTTTCAATTGAACGAAACGAGGTTATCGTTGACCGTGAAACCGTTATCGGTGAAGAAGAAATCGAACGTATTCTCGAGTCAGGTGTGAAAACCGTGCTTCTCCACAAAGAAGATGCCAACACCAATGACTACTCAATAATATTCAACACTCTCCAGAAAGATACCACCAACTCTGAAAAAGAGGCCATTCAGTACATCTACCGCCAGTTGCGTAACGCCGAACCACCGGATGACGCATCGGCACGCGAGGTGATCACTAACCTCTTCTTCTCCGAGAAACGCTATGACCTCGGTGAAGTAGGACGTTACCGTATCAACAAAAAACTTGATCTCGGCACATCTATGGATGTCAAAGTCCTGACAAAAGAGGACATCATCGCCATCATCAAGTATCTGATAGAACTCATAAACTCCAAGACTGACGTCGACGATATCGACCACTTGAGCAACCGTCGTGTCCGCACCGTTGGAGAACAACTCTATCAGCAGTTCGCTGTTGGTCTGGCACGTATGTCACGCACAATCCGCGAACGAATGAACGTACGTGACAATGAAGTATTCACACCCATTGACCTTATCAATGCGAAGACTATTTCATCCGTCATCAACACATTCTTCGGAACAAACGCACTCTCACAGTTCATGGACCAGACCAACCCTCTGGCTGAAATGACCCATAAGCGCCGTATGTCAGCACTCGGCCCCGGCGGTCTTTCACGTGAACGCGCAGGTTTCGAGGTACGTGACGTTCACTACACCCACTACGGACGTCTCTGTCCTATTGAAACACCTGAAGGTCCTAACATCGGTTTGATATCATCTCTGTGTGTTTACGCCAAAATCAACGACCTCGGCTTCATCGAGACACCTTACCGCGAAGTCAAGGATTCAGTCGTTAACCTTAACAACGACGAAATCGTTTATCTGGCAGCCGAAGTGGAAGAAGGAAAGATCATCGCGCAGGGTAACGCACCACTTAACGATGACGGCACATTCATCCGCGAGAAAGTAAAGGCACGTCTTGACGCCGACTTCCCCATCGTGGCACCCTCACAGGTTGAACTGATGGACGTTTCACCCACTCAGATCGCATCAATAGCCGCATCACTTATCCCCTTCCTTGAACACGACGACGCCAACCGCGCCCTCATGGGATCAAACATGATGCGCCAGGCCGTGCCTCTGCTCCGTTCGGAAGCACCTATTGTGGGTACCGGTCTGGAAGGTCAACTCATCCGTGACAGCCGCACGCAGATCACTGCCGAAGGCGAAGGTGTCATCGAATTCGTTGACGCAACCGTGATACGCATTCGTTACGACCGTACTCCTGATGAAGAATTCGTAGCATTCGAGGACGCAGTCAAGGAATACCATATTCCAAAGTTCCGCAAAACCAACCAGAGCACTACCATTGACCTCCGTCCCATCTGCAACAAAGGACAGAGAGTCAAGAAAGGTGATATCCTCACTGAAGGCTACTCAACCGAAAACGGCGAACTCGCCCTCGGTCGAAACCTCAAGGTTGCATTCATGCCCTGGAAAGGATATAACTACGAGGACGCGATCGTGCTCAACGAACGCGTAGTACGCGAAGATATCCTCACATCAGTCCACGTTGACGAGTACTCACTTGAAGTACGCGAAACCAAACGCGGAATGGAGGAACTTACCTCTGATATTCCCAACGTCAGCGAAGATGCAACCAAGGATCTTGACGAAATGGGTATCATCCGAGTAGGCGCACACGTTGTTCCGGGCGACATAATGATTGGTAAAATCACCCCCAAAGGTGAATCAGACCCCACTCCCGAAGAAAAACTGCTCCGTGCAATCTTCGGTGACAAGGCCGGTGACGTAAAGGACGCATCCCTCAAGGCATCACCCTCACTGAAAGGTGTGGTTATCGGAACCAACCTGTTCCAGCGCGCTGAAAAAACCACCGGCAACCGTCGTGCCGCAAACGCACGTCTGCCACAACTCGACGAGCAGTACGAAGAAAAACAGGATGAACTCAAGGATATCCTCATCGACAAACTCATGACCCTCACAAAAGGTAAAACCTCACAGGGCGTGAAAGACTTCCTCGGTGATGAAATCATTGAAAACGGCTCAAACTTCACTGCCGGCACACTGCGTGACATCAACTACGACACCGTCAACCTCAGCAACTGGACTGACGACGACCATACGAACGACCTCATTTCCAAGACTATCGTGAACTACCTGCGCAAGTCAAAAGAAATCGACGCCGAACTCCGCCGCAAGAAATTCGACATCTCAATAGGTGACGAACTTCCCTCCGGAATCATGAAGATGGCCAAAGTCTACATTGCCAAAAAACGCAAGATCTCCGTGGGTGACAAAATGGCGGGACGTCACGGTAACAAAGGTATCGTCAGCCGAATCGTACGCCAGGAAGATATGCCCTTCCTTGCCGACGGTACTCCCGTGGACATCTGTCTGAACCCTCTGGGTGTGCCCTCACGTATGAACCTTGGTCAGATCTTTGAAACCGTACTCGGCTGGGCCGGACGAGAACTGGGTGAGAAATTCGCTACTCCCATTTTCGACGGTGCCACTCTGGATGACCTTAACGACTGGACTGACAAAGCCGGTGTACCCCGTTACGGTAAAACCTACCTCTACGATGGTGGCACAGGCGAACGCTTCGACCAGCCTGCAACCGTAGGTGTGATCTACATGCTTAAACTGGGTCACATGGTTGAAGACAAGATGCACGCACGTAGCATCGGTCCGTACTCTCTCATCACCCAGCAGCCTCTTGGAGGTAAAGCGCAGTTCGGTGGACAGCGTTTCGGAGAAATGGAAGTTTGGGCGCTCGAAGCATTCGGCGCAGCCCACATCCTCCAGGAAATCCTTACCGTCAAGAGTGACGACGTAACAGGTCGAAGCAAAGCCTACGAGGCAATCGTCAAAGGCGAAGCAATGCCTCCGGCCGGAATACCCGAATCACTCAACGTGCTTCTCCACGAACTCCGCGGCTTAGGCTTGAGCATAAATCTCGAGAACTAAGCACTCTCAACCACATAACAATATGCCCGGATGTCTCCGCAAGGAGGCACCCGGGACATATCAGATATTATTGAGGCCACATTCCGGCAAAGCATAAACCTTACGCTCCACCGGGACACCTTAAATAATATAAAGTCATTAAAAATCTACATAAGGACAACTCTCTACATACAATATGGCTTTTAGAAAAGAAAAAAACACCAAGTCAGGTTTCTCCAAAATCTCAATCGGTATTGCATCACCTGAAGAGATTCTGGAAAAATCAAGCGGTGAAGTCCTCAAACCCGAGACCATCAACTACCGTACCTACAAACCGGAACGCGACGGCCTTTTCTGCGAACGCATTTTCGGTCCCGTAAAGGACTACGAATGTCACTGTGGCAAATACAAACGCATCCGCTACAAAGGTATCGTATGCGACCGTTGCGGTGTGGAAGTCACTGAGAAAAAAGTGCGTCGTGAACGTATGGGTCACATCAAACTCGTCGTTCCGGTAGCCCACATCTGGTACTTCCGCTCACTCCCTAACAAAATCGGATATCTGCTGGGCATAGCGTCAAAGAAACTTGACGCCGTCATCTATTACGAGAAATACATCGTGATTCAGCCCGGTGCCGCTGAAGAACAGGGTATCAAGGCTATGGATCTCCTGACCGAAGAGGAATACTTCGATGTCCTTGACAAACTCCCAAAGGACAACTACCTTCTGGATGACTCCGACCCCAACAAGTTCATAGCCAAAATGGGCGCAGAGGCAATCTATGACCTTCTGGTGCGTCTGAATCTCGATGATCTTGCTGACGAACTTCGCGCCATCTCGGAAAAAGAAGGCTCGCAGCAGCGCAAGACCGAGGCCCTCAAACGCCTTCAGGTTGTGGAATCTTTCCGTGCGTCAAAAAACAAAAACCGTCCTGAATGGATGATTCTGCAGGCAGTGCCCGTCATTCCCCCCGAACTCCGTCCCCTCGTACCACTCGATGGCGGTCGTTTCGCAACTTCGGACCTCAATGACCTCTACCGCCGTGTGATCATACGTAACAACCGTCTGAAACGACTCATTGAAATCAAGGCCCCTGAAGTGATTCTCCGTAACGAGAAACGTATGCTTCAGGAAGCGGTTGACTCCCTCCTTGACAACTCACGCAAGTCATCGGCTGTGAAAACCGAGGCTAACCGTCCTCTCAAATCACTCTCTGACTCACTGAAAGGTAAACAGGGACGTTTCCGTCAGAACCTTCTGGGTAAACGTGTCGACTACTCAGCACGTTCAGTTATCGTGGTAGGTCCCGAACTGAAGATGCACGAATGCGGTATACCCAAGAATATGGCTGCCGAACTTTACAAACCGTTCGTAATCCGTAAACTCATCGAACGCGGTATTGTAAAGACCGTTAAGTCTGCTAAAAAAATCGTTGACCGCAAGGAACCGGTGGTATGGGATATCCTCGAACACGTAATGAAAGGACACCCCGTGCTGCTCAACCGTGCCCCCACACTTCACCGTCTCGGTATCCAGGCCTTCCAGCCCAAGATGATCGAAGGTAAGGCCATCCAACTTCACCCGCTGGCATGTACTGCGTTCAACGCCGACTTCGACGGTGACCAGATGGCGGTTCACTTGCCCCTTGGCAACGAGGCTATCCTCGAGGCACAGATGCTGATGCTCGGTGCCCATAACATCCTTAACCCTGCCAACGGCGCACCTATCACAGTGCCCTCACAGGATATGGTTCTCGGTCTGTACTACATCACCAAACTGCGTAAGGGCGACAAAGGCGAAGGTCTGAAATTCTACGGACCCGAAGAAGCCGAAATCGCATATAACGAAGGACGTGTCACACTTCATGCTCCCGTGAGCGTGGTAGTTGATGACATTGACGAAAACGGCAACCCCATCAAGCACCTGGTTGAAAACACCTCCGTAGGTCGTGTGCTCGTTAACCAGTTCGTGCCCAAGGAAATCGGTTACGTCAATGAAATCCTCTCAAAGAAATCACTCCGTACCATCATATCAAAGGTAATAAAGAAGTGCGGTATTCCACGTTCCGCACAGTTCCTTGACGACATCAAGAACCTCGGTTACCGCATGGCGTTCCAGGGCGGTCTGTCGTTCAACCTCGGTGACGTGATCATCCCCGCTGAAAAAGAAGCCATCGTTCAGGAAGGTTACGACCAGGTGGAAGAAGTGATGAACAACTACTCTATGGGTTTCATCACCAACACCGAACGCTACAACCAGATCATCGACATCTGGACACATGTCAATGCCAAACTGACCTCCGTACTCATGAAGCAGATGACCGAGGCAAACCAGGGATTCAACTCAGTATTCATGATGCTTGACTCAGGTGCCCGTGGTTCTAAGGATCAGATCCGTCAGTTGGCCGGTATGCGTGGTTTGATGGCAAAACCCCAGAAAGCAGGTGCCGAAGGTGGTCAGATCATCGAGAACCCCATCTTGGCTAACTTCAAGGAAGGTCTGTCAGTGCTCGAGTACTTCATCTCAACCCACGGTGCACGTAAAGGTCTTGCGGATACCGCGTTGAAAACAGCCGACGCCGGTTATCTTACCCGTCGTCTGGTTGACGTCGCTCACGACGTGATCATCCACGAAGAAGACTGCGGAACGCTCCGCGGACTCGTCTGCACAGAAATCAAGAAAAACGACGAAGTGCTCGTTTCTCTCGGCGCACGTATCCTCGGTAGAGTATCCGTTCACGATATCATCGACCCCGAAACCGGTGAACTGATTGTTGCCGCCGGCGAGGAAATCACCGATGCCGCTGCTGACCGCATCGACAACTCCGCAATCGAAAGCGTTGAGATCCGTTCAGTGCTTACCTGCGAATCAAAGAAAGGTGTATGTGCCAAGTGCTACGGCCGTAACCTCTCAAACAACCGTCTGGTTCAACTCGGTGAGGCCGTCGGCGTAATCGCAGCCCAGTCAATCGGTGAGCCCGGTACTCAGTTGACACTCCGTACATTCCACGTCGGTGGTGTGGCTTCAAACATCGCAGCCGTAAACTCCGTTACTTCACGCTACGAAGGTGTGCTTGAAATCGAAGAACTCCGCACCGTTAAAACCGATGAAGTAGATGCCAAGGGACGCAACGTTGAAGTTGTCATAGGTCGTCTCGGCGAACTCCGCATCCTTGACCCCAACACCAAGATGATGCTGACCAACGCCAACATCCCTTACGGTTCAAAACTCTACTTCAGCGACGGCGACAAGGTTTCAAAAGGTGACGTAATCTGCGAATGGGACCCCTTCAACGCCGTGATCATCAGTGAAGCAGGTGGTAAGATCAAATACGAGAACCTTGCTGAGAACGTGACATACCGCGTTGAATACGACGAGCAGTCAGGTCTGCAGGATAAGATCATCATCGAGTCACGTGACCGCGCCAAAGTGCCTGAAGCACAGATTGTGGACGCAAACGGACAGATTCTCAAAACCTACGCCCTCCCTGTGGGTGCTCACCTCATGCACGAAGATGGCGATGAAATCAAGCCCGGTGCTATTCTCGTCCGCTTCCCCCGTGCAACCGGTGGCGCAGGTGACATCACCGGTGGTCTCCCCCGTGTGACCGAACTCTTCGAGGCACGTAACCCGTCTAACCCTGCAATCGTATCTGAAATCGACGGTGAGGTGAAATTCGGTAAGATCAAGCGTGGTAACCGCGAAATATCCGTGACCTCAAAACTCGGTGAAGAGAAAAAATATCTCGTTCCCCTGTCAAAACAGATCCTTGTTCAGGAAAACGACTACGTTCGTGCAGGAACACCACTCTCCGATGGTGCGATAACTCCCGCCGACATCCTTAACATCATGGGTCCCACAGCCGTTCAGGAATACATCGTGAACGAAGTCCAGGACGTTTACCGTATGCAGGGCGTTATGATCAACGACAAGCACTTTGAAGTTATAGTACGCCAGATGATGCGTAAAGTCAACATCCTTGACCCGGGCGACACCAACTTCCTTGAGGCCCAGATCGTTGACAAACGTGATTTCATGGATGAAAACGACCGCATCTGGGGCAAGAAGAAAGTTCTTGATCCGGGTGACTCCGAGAATGTAAAGGAAGGTCAGATAATCACCGCACGCAAACTCCGCGACGAAAACTCCTCACTCAAACGCCGTGACCTCCGTCTGATCGAAGCCCGTGACACTCGTCCCGCAACTTCAGAGCAGATTCTTCAGGGTATCACACGTGCCGCACTCCAGACCTCATCCTTCATCTCAGCCGCTTCATTCCAGGAAACCACCAAGGTGCTTAATGAAGCAGCCATCAGCGGTAAGGTTGACTCTCTGGAAGGCATGAAGGAGAACGTTATCTGCGGTCACCTCATCCCGGCCGGTACAGGTCTGCGTGAGTATGAGCGTCTGATCGTCACCAGCAAAGATGAAATCGCTCCCATGCTCAATGACCAGGCAGAACCTGTCGACGTTGAAGCCGTGGAAATAAAGTAAAATCAATCATCCTCAATATAAAACAAGGCGCGCCGTAAGGTTGCGCCTTGTTTTATATTGAGAAACAGGTTGAGTTATGAAAGGTATATTTTTTGCATAAAATATTACTTTTTCTGTAGTTTGACACGGATTGAACTTTATATACTCGCTGAAAAGTAGTAACTTTGTGACTATGAACCAAAACATTGAAAACGGAAAACAAAACGTAGCATCAGAACCATCGTTATACCTTTTTCCCGTACCACTGTCGGATGGCCATCTGAGTAATGTTTTGCCTGAATATAACATCCGGTTAATTAAGGATATACGCTATTTTATCGTGGAAAACGTACGTTCAGCCCGACGTTTCCTGAAAAAATGCTGTCACGACATCAATATCGACGGACTGACATTTTTCACACTCAACCGTCAGACACCCGTTGCTGAAATCCCCGCCATGCTTCAACCCATGGCGCAAGGCCACAGCATTGGTGTTATATCCGAGGCAGGATGTCCCGCTATAGCCGATCCTGGAGCCGACGTGGTGGCACTGGCACAGAAAAAACACTACAACGTGGTTCCGCTCGTTGGTCCTTCAAGCATACTCATGTCACTGATGGGTTCGGGATTCAACGGCCAGAGTTTCGCCTTCAACGGTTATCTCCCGATTGAAAAATCAGCCAGGGCACAGAAACTCAGGGATCTCGAACGTCGCTCCATGCGTGAAGATCAAACCCAGATTTTCATTGAGACACCTTACCGCAACAACCGTCTGATAGCGGATATCATCGACACACTCTCCCCGCAGACACTCCTTTGCGTCGCATCAGACATCACTGGAGCCTCACAATCAATAAAAACACTTTCGGTCAGGGAGTGGAGCAAGACCAATTTCAACTACGATAAAACCCCGGCGATTTTCCTGATATGCCACGCTTGAAATATCAATCGATACCCTTGGGACAACCGTCGCTTTTCGATGACCTCGAGATGCCGCATGTCGACAATCGTCCGCAATTCTTCCGCTTCATATCATTCGGCAGCGGGAGCAGTGGAAACTGTGCTTATATCGGAAACAACGACGAAGGTTTTCTCCTGGATGCTGGTGTGGCTCCGGACACCGTTATCCCCGAACTGAAGCGCCGTGGCATCGACCCTGCATCCATACGCGCCATCTGCCTCACACATGACCATGCCGATCATGTCCGGTTCGTCTACAAATTCCTCAAGAAACTGCAGAAAGCCGTGGTTATATGTACACCAAAGACACTCGGTGGAATTTTCAGGCGTCACTCAATAACATCACGTCTGCGCGATTTCCATCGCCCTGTCTACATAGAAACACCCTTCAATCTCGGACGTCACTTCAGGATTACTCCATTTACCACACCTCATGACGGCACCGACAACGTAGGATACTACATTGAAATGGCGGGAAAAAGTTTTGCCGTTGCAACTGACCTCGGACACATCTCGGACCGCGTGGCACACTATATGCGGCAGGCCGACTATATCATGCTTGAGTCAAACTATGACCTCCGGATGCTCCATAACGGACCTTATCCCGCCTACCTGAAAGCGCGAATCGCCGCTGACAACGGTCATCTTGACAACGCTGACGCAGCACGGTTCATCGCTTCCATATATTCTCCCAGGCTAACCCATCTGTTTCTCTGTCACCTCTCTCATGACAACAACACCCCGGAGATTGCCCTGCAGACAATGACCCATGCACTGGCGGAAAAAAACATCTCCGTAGGCAATGCGTCACTGAGCCCCGATAATGCAAAGACCGACATACAACTGGTGGTACTGCCACGCTTCGACGTGACCCCCCTCTACATATTGAGATAAAAATCTGACCCCCTGATTTAACTTTTCACATCCCCGGGGGTCTTAAAATAGTAAACCAAGGGTAACAACGACTCACACCACTCACTCTCATGAAAAAGACTTTATCATCACTGCTTTTCATAATCATCTCCGCAATATCTCTCTCAGCATATAACATCACAGGCGTAATCACCGATCAATCAGGTGAATCGCTCCCCGAAGCCGGTGTGCGTCTGCTGGCGGCACGTGACAGTTCCTATGTCAAAGGATGTGCCGCTGACATCGACGGTAAATTCACTCTCGCAGGAATTCCCAACGGAAAATACATCATTGAATTCAGTTACATAGGTTACAACACCCTCAGCCGCCCTCTCACAGTCAAAGGCGCGTCGCATAATCTCAAAACCATAGCGCTGTCAGAATCATCTGTGATGCTCAGGGAAGCAGTGGTGACAGGCGTCAAGACTCCCGTGAAAGTGATGGAGGATACGGTTGAGTTCAACGCTGACTCCTACACCACTCAGCCTAACGCCGTGGTTGAAGACCTCCTCAAACGCCTTCCCGGTGTGGAAGTGGACACCGATGGAAAAATCACCCATAACGGAAAAGAAATAACGAAGATACTTGTCGATGGCAAGGAATTTTTCAGCGATGACCCTAAGGTGGCGTCAAAAAACCTCCCCGTTGACATGATCGACAAACTCCAGGTGGTTGACCGCAAGAGCGACCTCGCACGGCTGACCGGTGTCGACGATGGTGAGGATGAGACCGTAATCAACCTCACCGTCAAGAAAGGTATGAAAAACGGATGGTTCGGCACTGCCGAAGCAGGTTACGGGACAGACTCCCGCTACAAGGCCACATTCAACGTAAACCGCTTCTGGAATGACAACCAGATAACGTTCATAGGTAATGCCAACAACACCAACGAACTCGGTTTTTCTGACGGAAACGGCAACCGATTCCGGCGATTCGGGGGTTCAAACGGAATCAACAACTCCCAGCAGTTCGGAGTCAATTTCAATGTCGGAAACAAGGAGATTTTCCGCGTTGGTGGCGACGTGATGTATTCCCACACTAATCAGGACACACGCAAGCGCACCGAGAAAATCTACAACTTCCAGGACTCTTTCCCAACCCAGTCATCACGTGACAACTCCATTGACAAAGGACATAACATTCGCGCCGATTTCCGTATTCAGTGGAACCCTGACTCCTTCAACGTTTTTGACTTCCGTCCAAGAATGAGTTACAACATCAACGACTCATGGTCCGACTCGCAGTCAAGCAACTATGCGTATAATGAAGCGAACGACCTGGTGGCTCAGTCAATAAACCGCGGTGACTCCCACGGCAAATCATTTGAATTCGGAGGCGAAGCAATCTACAGCCACAAATTCCGCAGTCGTCCCGGACGCTCTTTCTCCGTTCAGTTACGCTACCAGTTGAGCAACGTACGCGAACATGAAAACTCCTACTCATGGAACAAATTCTTCATGCTTGACTCCCTGAACCTTTATGACCAGTATCTCGACAACCACACCTGGAGCAACACCGTCCAGACCCGATTGACCTGGACTGAGCCTCTCGGAAATGTGAAGAACGGAAACTTCCTCACGTTCGCTTACCGTGTGCAATACCGCTGGAACAACGCCGACAAGAATGTCTACGACCACCCCATTATTTATGACATCCTCGGGCAGACCGATCCCATTGTCGACTATGCGACTACTGTTTTCAACGATACCCTCAGCAACCAGTTCCGGAATGACTACTTCAACCAGAACATACGGCTCGGTTTCAAAAAGGTGACAAAAAAATACAATCTTGACGCGGGAATCAGTTTCGTTCCCCAGATGTCGCGCAGCCGCGACCTCATCCGCAGCGAACGGTCCATCCCCACACGATGGGTATGGAACTACGCTCCATTCCTGCGCATGAACTTCAAATTCTCCAGAACCAGTTCGCTCAACATGTTCTACCACGGACGTAGTTCACAACCTTCCATGTCGCAACTCCAGCCCGTGGCTGACTACTCTGATCCCTTGCGGATTGTCATCGGTAACCCCGATCTTGACCCCACGTTCAGCCATAACCTGCGCATGCGTTTCCAGAACTTCAATCCTGAGTCACAACGTTCCGTAATGCTTATGTTTGATGCCCAGGTCGTTCAGAACAGCATCGTCAGCCGAACACGCTACAACACCGAAACCTCAGGTCAGATCACAACCTACGAGAACGTCAACGGTGTCTGGAACGCACGCCTGATGAACATGTTCTCCATGCCTTTCGGCTCCAGAAAAACATGGCGACTCAGCAACATGTTCTTCGGTAACGTCACCCAGAACATCGGCTTCAACAACGGCGACCGCAACACACAGCGTAACTTCATGTTCAATGAATCATTGGGCCTCGCTTTCCGTCCAACATCACTTGAACTCGAAATCCGACCGTTCTATAGGGTGCAGTACCTCACAAACTCCATTTCCACCAACAACAACTCCACCGTCCAGAACTACGGCGGTATGTTCAACGGAACCTATTACACACCCATTGGCATTGTGCTCGGAACGGACCTTAACTACACGGCATCATCAGGCTACAGCGCCGGATATGACACACGATCACTGCTGTGGAACGCCTCAATTGCCTATCAGTTCCTCCCGGGACAGGCCGCTACCATCGCTGTCAAAGCCTACGACCTGTTGCAGCAGCGCTCTGCCGTACGTCGCCAGTCCGCCGGTAACTACACCGCCGACACTGAATACAACACCCTCGGCCGCTACCTGATGTTCTCATTCACGTACAGATTCAATACATTCGGGAAAGGCAACGAACCATCCTCACGCAACGATAACCGTTTCGGACCCGGTGGACCCGGCAGAGGACCCGGCAGAGGTCCCGGCGGCCCAAGATAACCCTCCCCCAACGTATGATTACCTGGAATCCGTGGCACGGATGCCACAAGATCAGCGCCGGTTGCCGCCACTGCTACGTCTACCGCGAAGACATGGCTTTCGGTTCGGCTCTCCCCACTTCTGAGATAAGGAAAACAGCATCATTCCGTCTGCCGTTGAAACGTGACCGGAAAAAGAACTGGAAATACCCTGCCGGCTCTCAGTTTGCCCTCTGCTTCACCTCGGATCTCCTCATAGAGGAGGCCGACCTTTGGCGTCCGGAGATATGGGATATCATCCGGCAGCGGCATGACTGCACATTCTTTTTCTTCACAAAACGCATCGAACGGCTCGAACACTGCCTGCCCGATGACTGGGGTGACGGTTATGATAATCTGGCTATAGGATGCACCGTTGAAAATCAGGACCGCGCTGACTTCCGCATGCCAATCTTCCTGTCGCTACCCATAAAGCACAGACTCGTCATAGTCGCTCCTATGCTCCGGCAGATTGATCTCAGTAAATATCTTGATCCCGACATTATAGAACAGGTATCCGTAGGCGGTGAGTCCGGGAAATATGCGCGGCCATTGAATTACGACTGGGTGCTTGACATGCACGCACAGTGCAAGGATGCCGGCATACCATTCAATTTTCATCAGACTGGCTCCTACCTGATTAAAGACGGACGGCAGTACCACATCCCCAGGGAACACCAACATTCCCAGGCACGGAAGGCAGGGCTCGACGATATCTCATTCAACAAAATAGGTTAGCACTTCTAAATCTTCTCACTACGCCATCCCCATGCGGCGGACACACTTTTTCCACGCTCAAATTTGCTATTTTAACAGATAATTAGTTACTTTGTGACATAATGGCATCCTCTGCCCTGTAACAAATAGCCCGAAATTGTTATGACTGAGACTTTATTGGAAATATATGCCCGCAGTTTCAAGGAAAACTGGGATTTGCCCGCACTCTCGCAGTTCGGACAGAAAGAAACACTCACCTACGGTCAGTTTGCTGAAAAAATAGCACGTATTCACCTCCTTTACAATCAGTTGGGTATTAAACCAAACGATAAGGTAGCACTCCTCGGAAAGAACACTCCCGCCTGGATAGTGATTTTCTTTGGCACTCTCACCTATGGAGCCACCATTGTCCCCATCCTTCAGGATTTCAACCCCGTGGATGCCCAGCACATCATCAACCACTCCGACGCCCGCCTGCTCTTTGTGGCTGACAACATCTGGGAACAACTTGACTTTGCGGAACTCACGGACATCATGGCCGCAGTATCCATAGAATCACTCAAAGTGCTCGCCGAGCGCGACGAAAAGGAGCATCCCGTGGCCAAAACTTTCAGGTCTCTTTCTCAGAAATTCCGCAGAAAATTTCCTGACGGATTCACCGCTGAACATATCTCTTACCCGGTTCTGTCACCTCAGCATCTCGCCCTCATTAACTACACATCCGGTACCACGGGGTTCTCAAAAGGTGTGATGCTCACCCATGACAATCTCCTGGGAAACGTAGCCTACGGAATCAGCGTGGAACTCCATTTCCGCCACTCCCGTTGCCTCTCCTTCCTCCCGCTCGCCCACGCCTACGGATGTGCCTTTGACCTGCTGACCCCTCTCGCAATAGGAACACACATAACGATTTTCGGGAAAGTACCCACTCCGGTACTTCTGATGAGAGCACTTGCCGAGGTGCGACCCAACCTCATTGTGAGTGTGCCGCTTATTCTGGAGAAAATCTACCGTAAAAAGATTGTGCCTATGCTTTCACGCAGGCCAATGAGGCTTGCGCTCGCAATCCCTTTCCTTGACAACGCCATATATGGAAAAATTCGCAAACAACTCATCGAGGCCTTTGGCGGAGAATTCACCCAGGTCATCATTGGTGGAGCGCCGCTGAACCGTGAAGTTGAGGAATTCCTTCTGAAAATCAAATTCCCCGTGACAGTAGGCTACGGCATGACCGAGTGCGCGCCACTGATCAGTTACAGCAACTTCCCCGACTTCATTCCGGGCTCATGCGGACGCACATTGCCTAACATGGAGTCGAAAATTGACAGTCCTGACCCTGAAAATATTCCCGGTGAAATATGTGTGAGAGGTCAGAACATGATGGTGGGATACTACAAGAACCCCGAAGCCACAGCGGCTGTCATCGACAAAGACGGTTGGCTTCACACCGGCGATATGGGGGTGCGCAACGCTGACGGTGTGCTCTTCATCCGCGGACGCTGCAAAACCATGCTCCTGAGCGCTAACGGACAGAACATCTATCCGGAAGAAATCGAGGCGAAGATGAACAACATGCCTTTTGTCAGCGAAACCGTAGTGGTGCAGCGGGGCAACGGCCTTGTGGCTCTCGTTTATCCCGATCTTGAACAACTCGATGCCAACGGAGTGGGGGAGGAAGCCCTCGCCGACATCATGGAAGAAAACCGCAAGGAACTCAACTCACTGGTTGCCCCCTACGAACAGATATCTTCCGTGGAACTCCGCTCCGAAGAATTTGAGAAAACACCCAAAAAATCCATCAAACGTTACCTCTATAATTAATTAACATAAACCCCATTCAAGGGCGGTCTCCACTCCATCAACCCCCTCTGACCAGGGAAGTAGCGTCCTTTGGACGCACCGAGTGTAACGAGCATGTGACTTTTCCCTTTGAGACAGATGCCGGGAGATCATACAGCAGGGGGCGTCCTGTCAAGGACGCTGATTTTTCGTAGCCCCGTACGCCGTCAGGCGTGCGGGGTAAAGCATCACCTTCAGCAGTGGCGTCCGGGCAAGGACGCCGATTAAATCACGCAAGCATTTCCATCTCTTTC
>CAMWNP010000033.1 GCA_947175645.1 uncultured Porphyromonadaceae bacterium | reverse complement strand
AAGTTCTGATAATGGGACTCAGAGGAAGATGCTTTTGATTTTTTAGGGCGTTTAATTTTGCCTTCGGCTACGAGGCGTTCCTTCTCGGCGCGGATACGTTCGAGAAGTACGGATGCAGGTTCATCGTTGGGGTCTTGCGGAACGAGTTTACCTCTTATGGCGAGGTCGAGTATTTTTTGACGCAGTTTCTTCGTATCCATTAGTCTTCCTTGATATTGAGTTGAGCAAAGAGTTCATCAAGCTGGGCCACAGCCGATGCGATATTATCGCTCTTTTCTTTGATTGACGCCATCAGTTCGGCAAGCGAAACATCCTCAAGATCATCACCCTGACGAATCCATGTAATATCAAGGCTCGTTTTATCACGTTTAAGCAAGTCTTCAACTGAATATTTGCGCCAGCGTCCATTCGGTTCTGAATCTTCATTGTAAGTTTCCATGCGTTGACAGATATTGTCTGGATTATAACATGAAACGAAATCGTCCAGATGATGGCGTTCAAGTTTATTATTAGCGAGAGTATGCTTTACTCCAGTGCGATAATCATAGAACCAAACATCTTTTGTCGGCTCTCCCTTGGTGAAGAACAGCACGTTTGCTTTGACTCCCTGAGCATAGAAAATGCCGGTGGGGAGTCGGAGGATAGTATGGAGATTAAAGTCCGTCAGAAGTTTACGCCGGATAGTTTCTCCTGATGCTTCAAAAAGGACATTATCAGGAAGGACGACAGCGGCTCTACCACCACTTCGGAGACTTACCATAATATGCTGAAGGAAGTTGAGTTGGTTATTCTTGGTGTCTGTAATGAAATCCTCACGTTGAATTTCCACAGAGGCAGAGGATCGGGTGCCAAACGGAGGATTGGCAAGTATCACATCAACAAGTTTTTCCGGTTGCTTTTCTAATGAATCAGCGCATTCGATTGGGCTACGATCCTGACCAACACCGTGAAGATAGAGATTCATTGAAGCAAGGGTTACTACTTCAGCAGTGATGTCTGCCCCACTCAAAGCCTCATTGCGCAGAAAACGGCGTTTCTCCTTGTCCTGACTCTGAGATTTCATGTAATCGAACGCGGCCAAAAGGAATCCTCCTGTTCCGCAAGCGGGATCGCACACGGTTTCGGTAATTCGGGGGCGTATGCAATCTACCATAGCCTTAATCAGAGGGCGAGGCGTAAAATATTGACCGGCACCACTTTTCTTATCCTGTCCATTTCGCTCCAAGATGCTTTCATAGATAGCACCCTTGACATCGCCTTCAAGCAACCAGTCTTCGCCGTCAATCATGGTGATAACTTTCTTTAGATAGACCGGTTTGTCAATTTTATTCTGGGCTTTGGTGAAAATCGTGCCGATAAGATTCTCCTGCTTGCTCAGTTTGCTGAGAGTTGACTCATACTGTTCAAGTAAGTCTGTTCCATCAAGTTCGGTAAGGTCTTCCCATCGATAGCCTTCGGGAATGGATGATTCCTCACCGAGTTCACGGTTCTCCATATCCATTTTCAGGAACAGGAGATATGTTAGTTGGGTGATATAATCAGAGAATCCTACGCCTTGACCGGAAAGGGTCGTGGCAAGGGCCCAGACTTTCTTTATTATTGATTGTTCTGTATTTTTTGATGCCATTTTATGCTACGTTTCTATGGTAAATAATAAATCCGGCAAGGGACAAAAGTGCGTCATCAGCCTCCTTCATGTTGCCGAATGCACGGATTAGTTGAGCGGCTTGCGATTTGTCTTCCTCACGAATGTCGCGTATGGTTACCGAACCGTTAGACGCGATGTACTTAACGACCTGTTTTATGACTTCTAACTGCTTTTCTGTGATATTTCGCTGAATCTGTCCATACCACAGATTGAAATATTGATTGGCAGAAGCACACAGAGAGTCCAGACGGTCGATTTGTCCAAGCGCATAGCGTACGAGTTGGATAATATTGGTCAGTGCTTCTTTCTCATCGACTGTAGAGCGAGGTTTGACCTTCGAACGGTCAAGCAATGAATAGCAGTTCCAAAGTTGTGAGACATTGAATTTGGCATTAGCAACTCTTAATCGGTCTGCCAGTTTTTTCAACATCGGATATGTAAGTGGTTCGCCGGTGTTATTGTAGAGTATCCGCAATGCTTCTATTTCATCGGCATGGGTGCGACAATAATTCTCAAATGCAGAAGCGGTCTCCTGCGCTTCCTCAATGGTAAAACCCTTTGAAATCAGAGAGTCTTCACCGGGAATGATTGTCTTAATAAAGCCGGCATTGAGAATAAGAAGGTATTGACGCGCCTCAGGATTGTTTGCCATCGGAGCGAATAACCCCTTACGTTCAAGATTGGATTCATTGATGTCAAGATATGGCGGAAGTATCGGTAACTTATCGGGGTCAAGAGCATTGAAGAAACTCTCCGAGAGCGACTGCATGGAAATGCCATGGGTCTTATCTGTGAACTCGTTTCTCTGAGCCTTGGTACATTTCGATGATATTCGAGCGAGACGAGATGCTAACAATTTTAAATATCCATCCGGCAACTGTCCGTGGGTCATCCGTTCAAGCAGTTGCTTCAGTGTTAAAGTCTCATGCGGACCATCATCTTCTCCGGGAATTGGAACAACCTTTTCAGACTCGGTCACACCTACGGCATCCACAAGATAGAAGCAATCCTTGCTGTAAGCATTGGGGGTGACATCGCGAAGAATATCATCAGGAATAGTTCTTGTTCCCCGTCCTTTCATCTGAATATACAGAGGTTCCGAACGCACATCACGCATGAATATTAACACTTCAAGCGGTTTGACATCTGTCCCTGTAGCGACAAGCGTACAGGTAACCGCAATACGAAACTCCTTGTCATTTCTGAAGGATTTTATAAGAGCATTGCTATCGCCCGAAGAATATGTGATTTTCTGAACGAACTTGTCATCATCTTCTTTCCCAAATACTTCCTTGGCGATTTTTACGATATTGTTGGCATGCGCCTCGTTCAAAGCAAATATTAGGGTCTTAGGCAAATAATCAAAGTTTTTTTCGCGCTGCGGTTCAGTAAACATTTCCTCGTAAACCACATCTTTGTATGTCTGAAGAATCAGTTTTATCTGTGCGGGATTGATTATGGAACGATTGAGTTCTTCCTTGGTATAATTCTGAGTCTCACGGCTATTGAATGTCTCGACTTCCCCGGTGTAGCGAGTGACCCGCTGCAGTTTATCGCCAATGCGGATCGCTCCGCCCTCCTCGGTTTCTTTTGTCTTGATACGATAGACCCTACAGCCGACATTAACACCATCAACAATGGACTCATCTAAAGTATAATTGATGACTATATTACTGTTAAAGAATGCTTTTGTAGCGGGGACAGGTGTTGCTGTAAGCCCAATGATACGCGCTGTGTTGAAATATTCGAGCACTCTCTTCCAATTGCCATAGATTGACCTATGACATTCATCAACTATTATGAGGTCGAAATAGTCCTGCGGAAGAGTCGGATTCGGAGGCAGTATTATTTCTTCGCTTGTATCTTGTGATTCCTCATCATCTCCCTCACCAATGATGGGATCTCCTTTAAGAAACGCAAACAAACGTTGAATGGTAGATATCACGACATTTGCATCCTTTGGGATATATGATGATATGAGGCGTTCGACTCCAAAGATTGTGTTGAACGGATCTCCGTTTTCAGTTAGTTTGTACTTACCAAACTCGCCGTCTGCCTGTTTCCCGAGATTATTTCTGTCAACAAGAAATAAAACTCTCTTCATTTTGGCGTAATTAAGGAATCGATAGGCAGCGGTTACTGCTGTATACGTTTTACCTGCACCGGTAGCCAAAACCATTAAAGCCCTGTTTTGCCCTGCGCGGAAGGATTTTTCAAGCCCGGTAATAGCATCATACTGACAATCGCGAAGCCCTCTTTTTCGTAAAGTAGGTAGTCCGGCAAACTGATCTTCAATGCCAAGCAGTCTTGCAATTTCCTTTGGTCTGTGTATTCGGTTTATTTCTTCATACCCGGCCTCAGTCTCATTTTGATTCTTGAAAAGGACAGATTCCCCATTGGAAAGATAGACTAATGGCAAAGGCTTGGAGTGAGTCTGATAACAATTAGGAACAGAACGAGTGTAATGCTCAGCCTGTTCCGCCACATGGTCAGAGGTAATATCAACTTCCTTTCGCTTTGCTTCAAGCACACCTACAGCCTTTCCGTTGATAAACAAAAAGTAATCGGCTTCAAGATTGTTTTGAAGCAACCCCTCCCGTATAGCAACAGCGGTAGAAGTCGGAGAGTAGTGGTCCCGATCCGTAACCTCCCATCCGGCTTCTTCAAACCATTCATCTATTTTAATCCTTGCCTTCTCTTCTGGAGTCATATTCCTATAATATTATATTATCAGAAGTTGCAGTTCAAAAAAATAATTGCAAATCAACCATTTCCGCAATGAGCCGCAGAGTTGTAGGCATTGGCAGATTCATTGGGATTGAGAAGTGTTCTAACATCAATATTCAAACATTCAGCTATATCATGCAGGGTTTCCAGTGATGGCTGAGCTGTGTTAGTACACCACTTGGAAACAGTTGCAGGGTCTTTACCGAGTTTTTTAGACAACCATAAGTTAGTCTTGTGCTGCTCGGCGAGGACAACTTTCAATCGATTTATGTATTTTGCCATTGCTTTGTGATTTGCGAATTGTGCAAATTTAGTGAATTGTTCCTACATGGGCAATCTTTTATGCTCAGAAACAGAAGATTTTGTAGTAAGATTCGATTGTTTTGGTAGATTCTTTGCAATAAAATCCACCTATAGGGGGAGGGTCTCGGTGGGCTTGCGATGTGGCATGACCGGGGGGGTTATTTGTGGATAATTTTGTTTCTGCTTGTGCAGGTTCAATAAAATGTTTAATTTTGCAGTGTTAACCAAATTCTATTGTTCCATGATTCAGATATCTGAAAGAATACAGGCGATGGCTCAGTCGGCAACTCTGGCCATGTCGCAGAAAAGCAATGAGTTGAAGGCCCAGGGGGTTGATGTGATCAATCTGTCGGTGGGTGAGCCGGATTTTACCACTCCCGAGCATATCAAGGAGGCTGCCCGCAAGGCTATCGATGAGAATTTCACATTTTATACTCCGGTGCCGGGCTATCTGTCGCTGCGGAAGGCTATATGTGAGAAACTGAAGGTTGAGAACGGTCTTGAGTTCGCACCTGAGCAGATTGTTGTGGGTAACGGGGCCAAGCAGGCTCTGTGTAATGTTATACTGGCAACGATCAACAAGGGTGACGAGGTTGTGATTCCTACTCCGGCATGGGTTTCGTATGTGGAGATGGTGAAACTTGCCGAGGGTGTGAATGTTCTTGTGCCGGCTGACATCAGTCAGGATTTCAAGATTACGCCCAAGCAGTTGCGTGATGCGATCACTCCCCGGACACGGATGGTGCTTATCTGTTCGCCGTCGAATCCCACGGGTTCGGTTTATTCTAAGGAGGAACTTCAGGGGCTGGTTGAGGTTCTGAAGGATTATCCTGAGATTATTGTGGTGGCTGACGAGATTTATGAGCATATCAATTTCACGGGTTCGTTCACTTCGCTGGGCAGTTTCCCTGAGATTGCTGACCGTACGGTGATTATCAACGGTGTTTCGAAGGCGTACGCGATGACGGGATGGCGCGTGGGTTACTGTGCCGCACCGCTTGCAGTGGCTAAGGCTGTAAGCAAACTTCAGGGGCAGTATACCTCGGGTTGTTCGTCAATAGCACAGAAGGCTGCGGAGGCTGCCTATGCCGGATCGCAGGAGTGCGTGCGTGAGATGTGCGGTGCGTTCGAGCGTCGGCGTGACCTTGTTGTTGACCTGGCTTCAAGGATTCCCGGGCTGAAGGTTAACCGTCCGCAGGGTGCGTTCTATCTTTTCCCGGAGGTTTCGGCATATATCGGCAAGAAGCACGGGGATCGCGTGATAACATCTTCGGGAGACCTGGCCATGTATCTGCTTGAGGAGGGTCACGTGGCTACGGTTGACGGTGCGGCTTTCTGTCTGCCGGGCTACATCCGTCTGAGTTACGCTACCAGCGATGACAATATCCGCGAGGCCATGAGGCGTATTGCGGAGGCGCTGGCTAAACTTGCATAAGCGTTTGTATTGAGGAATAACCGGCTGCATACGGCTTATTCCGACAAACCATAAGTGGGTGCGTCAAAAAAAGTGTGGTTTTGGCGCACCCACTTTCATAATCTTTGAGGAGATATGAGAGAGATGAGAAAAGCGAAGCGGCAGCGTGATGCCGGATGGGCGCTCGAGGTTTTTGACAAGGCGCCATATATAACTGTGAGCATGACCCGACATGACGGAACGCCGTACGGGCTTCCTCTTTCCGTGGTCAGAAAAGATGAGCGGACGTTTTATTTCCACTGTGCATACGAGGGGGAAAAGGTTGATTGCCTGAGGGTTAATCCGGTGGTCAGCATGTCGGCCGTGAGCCGTTGCACTCCCCGGTTCGAGGAGGAGAAGAGTAATTTCACGGAGCATTACAGATCGGCTGTTGCTGTGGGCAAGGCGGAGGAGGTGACTGATGATTTGGAGAAGGTCATGGCGCTTCGGCTGCTATGTGAGCGTTTCCTGCCGGATTATATGGACCGGTTTGATGAGGCGGTTCAGCGGAGTCTGTCACGCACCATGATTGTCAGAATCACGCTGACTGAACCACCGGTGGGAAAATGCAAGGATTAGATTTCCTTCAAAGTATTGTGGGACCGGGTCTTATGTCTGCGGATTGTTTTCCGGTTCCGCATTACAATCAGCCATGCGCTTGACAGTAATATCAGGAACAGCGCTAAAGCGATGAGCCCGACAATCAGGGCAACAGAAGAAGATATCTCACTCATAATCTAATGGTTTTCGGGTTCTTTGAAGGCGTGGTGGAATACGACCGTCCATATATTTCTGCCATCCGGCGGTTGCGATTATCATCATCAGAATCAGCCATGAGGGACGGTGCAGGAACATGATGCTCAAAACGGTGTTGACAGAGATGTTCAAAGCAATCCATTTCCACATTCCCGCTTTCCTGAAATCAAGGGAATAGAAAGATGAGGCAGCCGTTTCCTTTACTGTTCCGAGCAGGCTTTCGAACAGATAGGCCCCATAGGCCACAAGAGTGGAGAAAAGGAGCGCCTCATGTGGAAGATAGGCATGAGAAAGATGGAAATATGCGGCAAGGCTAAGAGCGGCAATCCACAATAACGCATGGTCAATGGCTATGATGTAGCGGTGAATGAAGATATTTCCATTCAGTGCTTTTTCATAATCCTCAGCCAAATGTTCTGATTGTTTTTCCATATCATAGTAACAGAGTGACGGCACTTTTGTTTTCTCACCGGTGTCATGCAGATTGTCACACAGTGGAAAATATAGACTACACATGGGAACAAATTGGAGAGAATGTTTGTTCTGGAAGTCAAAAAAACGTTTTATTATGAAGCATGTGATAAAAATCAAAAGGGCTTACGAGGCCCCGTCGGCCGATGACGGGTTCAGGGTTTATGTTGACAGGCTCTGGCCACGGGGACTGTCACATGAAACTTTCCATTATGATTTGTGGGATAAGGAAGTGGCACCGACTGCCGAACTGAGGGAATGGTTTCATGCCGATGCCGAGGAAAGGTGGGATGAGTTTGTCAGTCGCTATAAGGCGGAATTGAACGCGAATCCCACTTTTAAGTCGCTGCAGTCTCTGATAGCCGACAAACCGGTGGTGACGCTGATTTATTCATCGCACGATGGTGAACACAACAATGCTGTAGTGCTGCAGGATATGTTGAGGTGAAAAATTGGATTTTAGGGTTGTTTTCAGTAATTTTGCGGTCATTATGACAGAAAAGGAAAAATGCCGTGAGGGATTGCTTTACAATCCCAATTATGATGAAGAACTGCAGAAGGAAATGATTCTGGCAGGTGACCGTTGTTATGAGTATAATTCGTTGCGTCCGTCACAGACGGAGGAGCGTGATGCTTTTTTGCGGGGCTTTCTGGGAAAGGTAGGGAAGAACTGCTGCATACGGTCGCCGTTCTATTGTGATTACGGTTATAATATTGAGGTTGGCGATAACTTTTTTGCCAATGTAAACTTCACTGTTCTTGACGGGGCGAAGGTGACCATAGGGAACAATGTGTTCATAGCGCCCAATGTGGGACTGTACACGGCAGGACATCCTTTGGATGCGGAACGGCGCAATGAGGGACTTGAGTATGCGCGTCCCATCACCATCGGGGATGACGTCTGGATAGGTGCGGGAGTGCATGTGTGCCCGGGGGTGACCATAGGAAGAGGCGCGGTTATAGGTGCCGGGGCTGTGGTGGTGCGGGATGTGCCTCCAATGACGGTTGTCGCGGGTAATCCTGCAAGAGAGATTAAGACCTTGTTCCCTGCAGAACGTTGAGCACCGGAATCAGACGGATGTTTTCCGGAATGCCTTTATGCGTTGCCTGATGTTGGTTCTGAGAGATTCTCTGTAGAGCCATGGCTCCGCTCCGTGATAGTCACCAACGTTGAGGATGTCGAGAATGTTGGGGAGGGCGCTTCCGTCGTAACCCTCCACCACCAGCAGATTCATCCGGGGGTCAAGAGTGACGGTGATTGTATCGTCAAGGATTGCGGGAGTGTCATCAATACGCCAGTTCACGGGGTTGATGCAGAACATGTTAGGCTCGCTGACTACGGGTTTTGCGAACTTGACGTCAGAGACGGAGTTGTAGCAGATCACCACTCCTGTGTCATCATTGCGGAGAGCACCTTTCAGGTTGGGGCATACCTCAACATCATGCGGGGTCACCTTGTAGCCCATCACGTAAGCCGCCACCATTCGTTCCCTGGTTGCGCTATCTATGGTTTTCAGCAGTTCCACCACTGATTTACCACCCTGGCTGAACCCGGCGAGCACAAACGGACGGTTACCGTTGTATTTTTCCAGGAAAATGCGGAAAGCGTTCTGAATGTCGACGAAAGCCACATCGTGATACCTGCGGCTGATGGTATCTTCGTTGAGGGTGGCCCATGAGTCGAGGGAAATATGTCTGTAATAAGGAGAATAAAAATTGTTTCCGTCAGCCATATATTCAGCGACACCGTCAATTTCAATGCTCATGTCGGCACGGTGTTCCGGACATTCGGCAGGATCGGCGTAGTGGCATAATTTCCCGTCGGCTGTGTACCAGTCATATTCCCATGTTGAAGGGATGTAGAAGATGTCGGCTCCGTCACCGTTGTCATCATTGGTTATGACGGTCCACATCTCACTGCTGGTGTAGTCAGTTTCCGGGGGAACGTAAAGAAGAGATTCAGATGCGGAATCATTGTTTTCGCATCCGGGCATCAGGAATGCGAGTGCAAGTATTATGGGTGTAAAAACAGCATTTATTCTTGTCATAGAGCACAAAGGTATAACAAAATGAATAAATAACTGTGCAATTAAGGATAAAATGACTAAATTTGCATAATGATTTATTGAGAAAGGGTTAAATATGCAGTTTTCTTAATAAATATTCATTATTTATACAAATCAAAGAGAACTATGTTAAGAATAGCCATACAGGCAAAGGGGCGTCTGAATGAAAAGAGCATGTCGTTGCTATCAGATGCCGGAATCTCCGCTTCAGGAGCCGACAGCCGGAAATTGCTGGCCCGAGCCGAAGGATTACCGGTGGATTTGCTTTTTTTGCGTGACGATGACATTCCCCAGGCGGTTGCCATGGGAGTGGCCGATGTCGGGATTGTAGGTCTGAACGAGGTTTCAGAGTCAGGCGAGAATGTGGAAGTAGCGATGAAGTTGGGTTTCGGCGGTTGCCGGATATCCATAGCCGTTCCCAAAGGGGAAGATTATACCGGAGTTGAATGGTGCCGTAACAAGAGGATTGCCACGAGTTATCCGGTCATCCTCCGCCGTTTCTTCGATGAGAAGGGAGTAGAAGCCGACATACACCGTATTGCGGGATCGGTGGAGATAGCCCCCGCCGTAGGGATGGCTGACGCAATCTTTGATATAGTATCATCAGGGGGCACGCTGATTCAGAACGGACTGAAGGAGGTGGAGAAGGTTTTTTTCTCGGAAGCGGTGCTTATAACAGGAAAGTCGCTTGATGATGAGAAGAAAGAGATTCTTGAGGATCTGATGTTCCGTTTCCAGTCTATACTATCCAGCCGCGGCATGAAGTATGTGCTGCTCAATCTTCCGGAAAGCGCTCTTGAAGAGGCTGTGGCCCTGCTGCCCGGCATGAAGAGTCCCACGGTGCTTCCCCTTGCCGAAAAGGGTTGGGTTTCGATGCACGCCGTCATTGCAGAGCGTGAACTCTGGACAAAGATAAAGGCACTCAAACAGTTAGGCGCCGAGGATATCCTGGTGGTTCAACTTGATAATCTTATTAACTGAGAAAGAGATGGATATAACAGTGAATCCTTCATCACGTCAACTTGCGGAACTATTCGTGAGAAATATTCCGGAGGATGACGCGGACTTAGAGCAAAGTGTCAGGGCTATCATCGATGATGTGAGGCGGAACGGCGATGAGGCCTTGAAACGTCTGGCCCGTCAGTTCGATAAAGCCGACCCGGATACTATAGAGGTGTCACGTTCGCGCCTTGAGCAGGCAGCGGATGAAGTTTCCCCGGAGGTGCTGGACGCCATGCGTAAAGCAGCCGCCAACATAGCCTCCTTCCATAAGGCACAACTTGTTGACCCGATAGTTGTGGAAACACAGCCCGGTGTTACCTGTGTGCAGCGTCAGGTGGCGATACCGCGGGTCGGACTATATATTCCCGGCGGACGTGCCCCGCTGTTCTCCACCGTATTGATGCTTGCCGTTCCGGCCCGGCTTGCAGGCTGCCGCGAGGTTGTTCTGTGTACACCTGCAGGTGCGGGCGGACATATCGCTCCTGAAATACTTGCCGCAGCGGCGATATGCAAGGTCGACAGGGTTTTCGCCGTAGGTGGAGCCCAGGCAATAGCGGCGATGGCTTACGGAACGGAGAGCGTACCCCGCGTAAACAAGATATTCGGTCCGGGCAACCGCTATGTCACCAAGGCAAAGCAACTGGTGTCACTGACCACGGCGATAGATATGCCTGCCGGTCCGAGTGAGGTGATGGTTATGGCAGATGATGAAGCCAATCCCTCCTACGTTGCCGCTGATCTTCTGTCGCAGGCTGAGCATGGACCTGACAGTCAATCTGTTCTGCTTTGTCTGTCAGAGAAATTCGCGCATAGGGTAATCGAACAGGTGGACAGGCTGCGCCTCCAACTCAGCCGTGCCGACTGCATTGACAGTTCTCTGGCAAAGAGCCATATCATTGTTCTTCCAGACCGCCGTTCCATGATTGATGCGGCTAATCTCTATGCTCCGGAACACCTTATCATAGCCATGCGCGATGCATCGGAAACAGCCTCCTTCACCACCGAGGCCGGAAGTGTTTTCATAGGTGATAATGCACCGGAGAGTGCCGGCGACTATGCGTCAGGCACCAACCATACGCTGCCAACCGGCGGATGGGCTTCGGCACTCAGCGGAGTGAATACAGACAGTTTCATGCGGCGAGTGACTTATCAGACCCTGACGCGCGACGGGCTTAGGCTACTGGCCCCTGTTATAACCTCGATGGCACGTGCCGAGGGGCTGGACGCCCACGCGCTTGCCGTTACCATACGAATTGAAAATGAAGACTGATCCATTACTGCTGATGCGGCCCAATATCAGGGCTCTGACCCCATATTCCACCGCCCGCGATGAGTTCTCGGGTGAGGGAATAACGGCATGGCTGGATGCCAATGAAAGTCCCTTTGACAATGGCGTGAACCGCTATCCGGACCCACATCAGAAAGCCCTTAAGCAAGTGATTTCCGAACTGTTCGGTGTGTCAACCGATAGAATATTCATAGGCGGAGCGGGCTCAGACGAGGCTATAGACCTGCTTATGCGCGTTTTCTGTGTTCCGGGAAAGGACAATATCGTGACAATAGCGCCTACCTACGGGGTGTATGAGGTTTCGGCGGCCATCAATGATATAGAGGTGAGGAAGGTTCCGCTGGGGGAGGATTATTCCCTTCCGGTTGATGCTCTGGCAGAGGCTGCTGACGACCACACAAAACTCATCTGGGTATGCTCGCCAAACAATCCCACAGGTAACGCTTTTCCCATTGAAGAATTATGCCGTCTGGCGGAGAAAACTAAAGGTATGCTGGTTATTGACGAGGCATACGTCGACTTCTCCACCAAAGGTTCCATGCTTCCCCTGCTTGAGCGTTACCCCAACATAATCATACTGCGTACTCTGTCAAAGGCGAGGGGGATGGCATCACTTCGCTTAGGTATGGCCTTCGCACACCCTTCAGTGGCACGTGCAATGGCAATGGCAAAATATCCCTATAATGTCAACGGCCCCACTCAGGTTGAGGTTATCCGCCGCCTTCAAGCCACGCCTGACATATCGCAGTCTGTGTCGATACTGCTCCACGAGCGGCGCAGGCTTGAAGAGAAACTGCCGCAGGTGGCAGGCGTGAAGAAGGTTTACCCCTCCGATGCCAATTTCCTGCTTGTTAAGTTTGATGACCCGGACGGAGTATATGACAAACTTATGCATGGAGGTGCCCTTGTCAGAAACCGCAACCGGGTTGCCGGATGCGAGGGATGTCTGCGCATAACCGTAGGCACGCCGGAGCAGAATGATTTATTACTAACTTTACTTGAGCAATGAAACGCGCTTTGTTTATAGACCGTGACGGCACCATCATCCGCGAACCTGCCGATGAGCAGATCGATTCGCTGGAGAAACTGGAGTTTGTTCCCGGTGCTATCTCCGCTCTTGCCGCACTGAAGCGTCAGGGATGGGAACTGGTTATGGTGTCGAACCAGGACGGACTGGGCACACCTTCATTTCCCGAAGACAGATTCTGGCCGGCACATAACAAGATGCTCGCCACGCTGGAGGGTGAAGGTGTGGTGTTCGACAATCAGTTGATCGACCGCTCCTTTCCGGAAGATAATTTACCAACACGCAAGCCCGGCATAGGGATGCTCACCGAATATATGAACGGTGACTACGACCTCGCTTCATCGTTTGTCATAGGAGACAGGATGACCGACCTGCAGTTGGCGGAAAATTTAGGTGCCAAAGGGTTGCGTCTGGGAAGCGTGGAAACTCCCGGATGGGAGGATATTCTGCGTGAGGTCATGGGTAAGGACCGCCGTGTGGAGATATCACGCAAAACGGCTGAAACCGATGTGACAGTGGCGCTCGACCTTGACCGTAAGGGTGTATGTGAAATCGACACCGGACTGAAATTTTTCGACCACATGCTTTCACAACTGCCTCACCACGGCGGATTTTCGCTTGAGGTGAAATGCAAGGGTGACCTTGAGGTGGACGAACATCACTTGATGGAGGATGTGGCCATTGTCCTCGGGCAGGCGTTCACATCGGCATTAGGAAAAAAAGAGGGTATAGAGCGTTACGGGTTCGCTCTGCCTATGGATGAATGTAAGGCAATGGTGCTGATCGACCTCGGCGGACGCTTCGCCTTTGAGTGGGACGTGCCGTTCACCCGCGAATATGTCGGCGACACCCCCACGGAGATGTACAAGCACTTCTTCCAGACCTTGGCCTATAACATGGGGGCTAACCTTCATGTAACAGCCCGTGGGGAAAATAACCATCATTTAATAGAAGGGGTATTCAAGGCGTTTGCCCGCAGTTTGAAGGCTGCAGTGCGACGTGACCTGTTCAGCCATGAAACACCCTCCTCAAAAGGAATATTATGATAGCGATAATCGATTACGATGCCGGAAATATATGCTCGGTGGTGAATCTGCTCAACCGTCTGGGCGCCGAGTGGAAACTGACTGCGGATGCGGCTGAAATCAACAGGGCGTCGCATATCATACTTCCGGGAGTGGGTAATGCAGCCCACGTTATGGGCTCTCTGCGTGAGCATGGTCTGGACCTGACGGTGAAAGGGATTCGCCGGCCGGTGCTTGGAATATGTGCCGGAATGCAGATAATGTGCAGTTGGTCCGAGGAGGGAGATGTGGCGTGTATGGATATTTTTGACTGCCGTGTGAAACTTCTCGAACCTAAGCCTGAGGAGAAAATCCCTCACATGGGCTGGGATTCTCTGGGCAATATGGAGTCAAAACTGTTCCGTGGTATTCCTGACGGGGAGATGTTCTACTTCGTTCATTCTTACTACGCTCCGCTGTGTTATGATACTGCCGCCACCTGCCGCTTCGGAGCATCGGAGCCGATGTTCAGCGCCGCATTGCATTACGAGAATTTCTACGGCGTACAGTTCCACCCCGAGAAGAGTGGTGCTGCAGGTGAAAAACTTATAAAAAACTTTCTGGCCCTATGATAGAGATTTTGCCGGCCATTGACATTATCGACGGAAAGTGTGTCCGTCTGACAAAAGGTGACTATAACACCGTAAAGCGTTACGATGCCGATCCCGCGGATATGGTCAGACGCTATGTGGATCACGGGTTCCGTAGAGTGCATACCGTGGATCTTGACGGGGCACGTTGTTCCGCCCCATGCAACCTGCGCGCTCTGGAGCGTATGGCTTCAGTAAACGGAGCAGAAATAGAGTGGGGGGGCGGACTGAAATCGCAGCAGGCACTTGATGACTCTCTTAATGCCGGTGCCTCATTCCTGGTAGTGGGGAGTCTGGCGGTGAAGTCGCCCCAACTGTTCGCCGGATGGCTGGAGCGTTACGGAGCGGACAGAATGGTTCTCGGAGCGGATGCGGACAGCGACGGACATGTTGCGGTGAACGGCTGGGAAGAAAAATCGGAACTCACGCTGGAGAACCTTATAGACCGTTTCATTCCCGCCGGACTGACTCAGGTGATAACCACCGACATAAGTTGCGACGGAATGCTTCAGGGGCCGTCGTTCAAACTTTACGAACGGCTGATGGAGGAGTATCCGTCGATCATATTCACCGCCTCAGGTGGTATATCCTCGCTCGCCGACATCGGGCGTCTGGCCACCGACGGTGTGCCCCGCGTGATTGTTGGGAAAGCAATTTATGAGAACCGTATTTCTTTGAAGGAACTTGAAAAAATCAATGCCTGATGTTAGCGAAAAGAATAATCCCATGCCTTGATGTGAAGGACGGTAGGACTGTCAAGGGTGTCAACTTCGAGGGACTGAAAGATGTGGGTGACCCGGTTGAACTTGGACGGAGATATGCTGCCGAGGGTGCTGATGAACTGGTGTATCTGGATATTTCAGCCTCACGTGAGGGTCGCTCAACATTTCTGGATCTGGTTGGCAGGGTTGCCGCGGAACTGAATATTCCGTTTACTGTGGGAGGCGGAATATCCACACTTCAGAATGCAGCCTCACTTCTTGACGCAGGAGCGGATAAAATTTCCGTCAACAGTGCTGCCGTTGCAAATCCTGACCTTATTTCCGAGATAGCGGATGTCTACGGTCGCCAGTTTGTGGTGGTTGCCATAGATGCCCGTAAAGGAACAGACGGAGTATGGCGTGTGACCACTCATGGGGGGTCAAGGCTCACGGATCTTGAACTTTTCTCCTGGGCCGAGGAGGCATGCAGGCGTGGCGCAGGTGAGATTCTGTTCACTTCCATGAATCACGACGGCACAGGGAACGGTTACCCCCTGGAGGTGTATGAACGCCTTGCCAAACTGCCTGTGCCTGTGATAGCCTCGGGAGGTGCGGGAAATGCATCGCATATAGCCGATGTGCTTGAACCGGGACGTGCTGACGCGGCGCTGGCAGCATCAATTTTCCATTATGGCAGACTTTCCATAATGGACGTAAAGAATCTGCTCGCCGAAAGAAATATACCTGTCAGATTATGAATATTATGCTGAAATTTTCAGATTTCAAATTAGATAAATGTGGCGACGGACTGTTGCCCGTTATAGTGCAGGATGCCTCCACACTGCGAGTGCTGATGCTCGGTTACATGAACGGTGAGGCATTTGAGAAAACCGTTGCCGAAGGACGTGTCACTTTTTTCAGCCGCACACGTCAGAAACTATGGACAAAGGGCGAGACTTCGGGTAATTTTCTGGATGTCAACGAAATGTATCATGATTGCGATATGGACACGCTGCTGATAAAAGCCACTCCTCATGGCCCTACGTGTCATCGTGGCACAGAGTCGTGTTTCGATACTCCTTCATCCGATGGATTCATCCGTACATTGGCCGGAGTCATAGCAAAACGCCACGAACAGATGCCTGACAATTCCTATACCACCTCCCTTTTCATCAAGGGCTCCAAAAGAATAGCAAAAAAAGTGGGTGAGGAAACAACTGAGGCGATAATTGAGGCAGTGACGGGCCGCCGCGACAGGTTCATATATGAAACGGCTGACCTCATTTATCATTATCTTGTTCTGCTTGAACAGATGGGCGTGACGATTGAGGAACTTGAAAGCGAACTTAAGCACCGTCACCCGTAGACTTCGTGGTGTAAGACTATAAAATACTGATGCTCAGGAGTCTGTCGGCGGGTGTGGGTATTGATGCTTTTCATTCAGTTCTGAAACCATGGTAACGTGAGGTATGTTCTCCAGCATGAACACGTCAGAGGTTTGTCTGAATCCGAGTGATCTGTAGAATTCCAGGAGATAGGCCTGGGCTTCTATTTCTATCACCGGGGCTTTACGGTGTGCGATGCGTATTGCTTCGGACATCAGCCTTCGGGCGAGTCCGTTTCCCCTGTATTCCTTCAAGGTAAGAACCCTCCCTATGGAGGCCGGTGGGAATTTTATCCCGGGATCAATTATGCGCAGATAACTTTTTATTCTACCGTTTTCTTCAATATAAAGGTGGGTTGAGTGTTTGTCTATCCCATCCATGTCCTGATAGATGCAGTTCTGTCCCATGACGAATACTTCCGCACGACAGCGCAGTATCTCATACAGTTCATCTGTGGTGAGTTCTTCAAACCTTTTCTCCGTGATTTTCATTGTCCGGTGATTTTTTTAATTGGATACTGTGTCCGTTGCGAACAAGAAAACCGTCACTATCAGTGTCTGTGCATGACTTTCTTTCCGTTGACTATGTAGATTCCCGGTGCTGATGTATTGTGGGCGGGGCGTCCCAGTAGATCGAAACATTTATCATCATCAACGGAGTATGTGTCAGGAATCTGCTCGATTCCCGCATCAATATGTCCGGAACCGAAGGAACATATCTCATTGAAGGCTGAAGTTACTTTTCCAGTGCGGCTGTCAAACAGCGGGGCATTATACCATCCGGAGAGCGCAGTGCCTTTAGCGTTGTACTCAAACCACCACCACAGCAGTCCGGTGCAGTTGTCATACCTGCGGAGTGTAGTGACCAGATCTTTTGCGAAGGCTGCCTGTCCCTGCTCTGTGTAGGGATAATCCACCTTCTGGTTGGATCCGGGGACTTCCCATGCGTAGGGGAAGCCGGTTTCAACAAGCATTATATCCTTCGCGGGGAATGACGTCTGCAATACGTCAAGGGCCTGGTCAAGGACGTTGAGCGAACCATGGAAATAGGGGTAATAACTCAAGCCTATGATGTCGTAGTCAAGAGAGGATTCGTTGAGACGTGAATAGAAATCCCTGAGATATTGTGGCTGGGCAACTCTTTCGGTGTGGATGATGATTTTTGCGTCAGGTGCTTCCTCACGGCAGCCTTTGACGGCGCTGTCGAGCAGATGAAGGAACCTTTCCCAGTTTTCGTTGCTGCTTGTGAATACTTTTTTCGGTGCATCCGTTCCGGCGGGTCCCCACAGCATGCCGTAACTGATTTCATTTCCCGGCTGTATGAACTGCGGCACCACTCCGTTCAGCCGTAATGTGGCGAGCGTTTCTTTGGTGTAGTCATGGATTTTCTGATACAGTTGGTCGTCAGTCAGCCCTTCCCATGCTTTGGGTGTCCACTGCTTGCCCGGGTCGGCCCAGGTGTCGGAGTAATGGAAGTCAAGCATCAGTGCTAATCCGCACTCCTGAATTCTCTTGCAAAGGGGGAGGATGTAGTCAAGATTCTGCTTTGCGTTGGGGTCGGCTTCCGGTCCGGTGTAGTCCTGCGGGTCTACGAATAGCCGCACGCGCATGCAGTTCATACCCCTGTCGTAGCAGAAGGTCAGTAAGTCGGTTATCGGAGTGCCGTCGTGATCGTAATATGTTGCGCCGGCCTCCTCATAGTCAGGAAGCAGGGAAATGTCGCCACCTACATATCGGAACGGGGTTTCGGCGGTTGCTGTAATGGAGCAGATTACGGCGGTGAGAATAATGGTAAAATAGTTTTTCATGGAGCAGGGTTTATTTTTTCAGCCAGTACAGGCGTTCGTTTTCGGGTAGCCGCTCGATTGCGTATCGGAGTGAGGTTCTGTGAAGACGGCGATGGTTCTTTTCAAGATAGTCGGTCAACAGGTTGCGGTTACGTTTGCCAATCTCGCGGAGCATCCATCCAAGTGCCTTGTGGATCAGGTCGTGGGGATGATCAATGAGCATGTCGGCGATGTCCAGGGTAGGGGTGAAGATGCCGTTGCGGATGAATTCAAGGGTTGTTACAATGGCTATCCGTTGCTCCCAGAGGTTATCGCTCAGGGCAAGACGGCGGAGGATGGAGTAATCATCTTTCCCTGACAGCCGCAGATATACTCCCAGCACGTATTCGCATGAAAGGTCAACCAGGTCCCAGTTGTTGGCCTGACGTGCGTTTCTGAGATATAGTCCGGCGATTTTTTCCCGGTTCGCTTCTTTTTCCCGAAGCAGTTCATGGCTGTCTCTCTTTCCCGGGATATTGGCTTTCATTTCCTCAACCATAAGCAGCAGTCCGCACAGGCGCACCTCATGCCACTCCGAATGAAGGAGCCTCTCTATTTCCTGATGACTGACCATCAGGCGTGCGCTTTTCACAATGGCACGTGTCTGAGGAACTTTCAGCCCGAGGAAGCGGTCGCCTTCACCGTATTCACCCGGACCGGTCTTGAAGAATCTCATGAGCAGATTGCGCTGAGTGTCGTTTCGCTCCTCCTTCAGGAGTTCCTCTATTTCATTTGCGGTGACATTCATGGTTATTTAATCTTTTCTGCAAAGGTAACAAATTTTGTTGAACTTTATATTCCTTTCATGTGTTTGTAGTTATGAAAGAAATTATTAATAATGCAACCTTTTGAATTGCAGATAAATACAGATAACTATGACACGTTTTGCCAAATTTATGAGAAAGGGATTGTTGATGGCTGCCGCCCTGGTGGCCGGAGTTGCCTCACATTCAGCGGATGCATGCACACGCATAATCTATCAGGGCACTGACAGCCTGTTTATTATAGGTCGCTCGCTCGACTGGAAAACACCCATCCCCACAAATGTCTATGTCTATCCCCGCGGTATGGAAAAACAGGGCTCTGACCGTCCCGGTGCTGTTACCTGGACATCAAAATATGGAGCAGTCTACGCTGTGGGATATGACGGAGGTGTCACCGAGGGTATGAACGAAATGGGTCTGTCAGTAAACGGTCTGTTCTGCAAAGGTACCGTTTATGACAATGATAACACAATCAACCGGCCGCCTATGTCGCTTGCCATGTTCACTGCGTGGCTCCTTGACATGAACGCGACAACCCAAGAGGTCATCGATGTGCTTCGTGAGCACAACTTCTCACTTTCAGGAGCGACTTTCGATGACGGCACTGTCTCTGCGCTCCACTGGGGGATAACCGATGCAACCGGACACTCGGCAGTTGTTGAATTCAACAATGGCGACATCAATATCTACGAAGGTACCACCGACATGCATGCCATGACAAACGACCCTTCATGGCCACAGATGCAGGCTATAGTCAACTACTGGGAAAAGATCGGCGGACGCAACATGCTTCCCGGAACAGTGTCAAGTCCTGACCGATGCGTGCGCGCAACATATTTCGTTACTCATGTGGAGAAAACCGGTGATGCTGACTTAGGTGCTTCAATAGCCCGTACGGTACTGTTCAACAGTTGCGTACCCTACACCTATACGGTTGAAGGAGAACCGAATGTGTCGTCAACACAATGGCGTTCATTCTCAAACCTGCGTGACAAACGCTACTACTTCGACCTGGCAGTAGCCAACGGATTCTATTACGTGGACCTGAACAAGTGTGACCTCCGCAAAGGTGCTCCCGTCAGGAAAATAACCACCGCCGACATGCTCAACTCCTGCGGTGATCAGACCAAGGCACTCAAAGTGGTGCCCCCCTTCACCCCCATGTATTGATAATATACCCCCATTCCAATATTTAACAGAGGTTGCCTGATTTGTTCGGGCAGCCTCTGTTGCGTGATACAATTCCGTTTGCGGTTGATGCATTGCATTGGCCGGGACGATAACTTTTGGTCGAGGAATTTGTTTTTGATTATATATTGTACTAACTTTGTAGTCTAAATGATATCATTATGGATTCAGCATTAGAAAAGAAAGCCCATGTGTTCCGTTTGCCGACATATTTGCTCGACAGACTGAAGGAACTTGCCGCAAAAGATCGTAGAAGCCTTAACAACTATGTCGAAGGCATACTTTTGGATGCTGTGTACCATGAACCCAATGAGATTACAAAAACTGCTTTTGAAGAGGCAAAAGCCGGTAAACTTGAAGGCCCGATTGACACTTCAAGTGTAGATACCATGCTTAAATCGATGGGATTATGAAAGAACTGAGGTATACCAGTCAGTTCAAGAAGGATTTGAAACGATACCTGAATCAACCGAAAAAATTAGAGGCATTGAAAGATGTCCTTGATATGTTGAGAAATGAGATACCTCTTCCGGAAAAATATCGGCAACACGCATTGCAAGGTAACTACGCCGGATGTCTTGAATGTCATATTGATGGGGATTTCCTATTTATATGGTATGATGAGTTGAATAATACGATTGCTTTGTTTCGTCTTGGCTCACACTCAGAACTATTCAAGAAATAACCAATTGCCCCGACTGATGTTTGATTAAACAATGGGTCTTTGACAAGTGAAGAAAATATGAGGGCAAACAGAAGTAATATTTAAGAGTCTTGTCATGTACACTGAAAAGATAATTCTCTGACCCGAAAAATTAAAGAGTCGAGGCAGGTGCTTTGAAAGGAAAATCCGCTGACCCAAAAAAAGAGTCACGTTGATTTTGTGACTCTCTGGTTGTGGTCCCACTTGGGAAACGCCACTATTCAAATATCCTATAAATCAAACGTTTATCGGTATGACTTCCAGCAACTCCAACATTTGCTCCTACGGCGCATTACATCGCTCTGCTCCGCGGATACTATCGGAATCATACCTGTCGTTGCTCGCAAGTTCTCTCACTTGTCATCTGCAAGTATAACGCATTTTTGAAAAGCATTAGTATAATCTTATAGGATTATATTTCCATTCACTAAAGTTTTGATATTTCATCAATTAGTGCGGGTCGGCGTGGTGTACGAGATTTCTGTTCTGCTACAATCAATTCAGCCTCTTTAGAGCCTCCGTATTTTATGAGGTTTCTTAGAAGTCCTACACCTTCGCGGTAGGAATTGCGGTTGGATGCGTGTTGAAAGAATTTCCTGACTTCTGACGTATATAATTTGATTATTTCTTTATCGAAAGTCTTTTTAACTTCTTTTGGAGCATTTTCAATATTGTAAAGTGATGGATTCTCTCGTATAAAGTCCATATATTCCTGCCACATCTTCTCTTCCGTGTAGATATAGAGCAAGCGACTGAAATCCCTTTTACTTTTGCCCTCGCTTATTAATGTTTCCACATATTTTGGCCATTCATTTTGAGGGATCAAGGACTTCAGCATGGAAAACATTGATTCCATAGAAAACTCCTTTTCTCCCCATCTGCCTCCTTTGAAAAAGAAATAACGGGCTAATTTGAGTTCATTGTTTTTGTCTCCTATTTCACGATAGACCCTATATTGCCATTTATACCAGTCGTTCACAAGACCGGCATACTTAGCGTCCTGGTCCACGCCATCTTGGGTAAGTCGGATCACTTCGTCATAGTCCGCTTTATCCCATGCAAATTGGATGAGTCTTTTGCGAAAGTCTGAATTAGATACGTTGTCATACATAAACTTGATTTGATCCTCTTCGCTGCCACATCTTGACATCATTTCAAGTTTGTATTTTTGTGCGGTATTTGCACCAAATCTTGAACTCCAATCGTCACCATTGGGCTTGATGTCATCCAGTGACTTAATTACCCTATTCTGTTTTTCTGGAGTATCAGCGAGATCGATAGCCATTTGCATCCAATCCCACCACCAATCCCAGCCTTTCAGGTCGTTATCATTGAAACGAGAAAGTGCGAGTTCAAAAATCTCAGATTTGATATTATTGGGGACTGACTCGTTAGCACATAGTTCATGCCATTTTTCAAAGCAGTCGCTGACTATTGCTCCTAAATCACCGGCGCTATCATCACCGCTATTAACTATATCTTCCGACATAGAAGCGATTCCAGTGAGCACCGCCACTGCAACATCCCATTGACCTTTCTCCATTGCTTCATCTGCTTCATCAAGTATACGTGTAACCGAGCGATTGAAATCGAACGTGTCACAATATTCTATATAGCCATGTCTTCCACCATAATCCTCAATCAAATCCTCAACACGAGAGGCGTAGGTGTTAGGATTAGGTTTGAATAGTATACCCGCTCCAAGTGCAAGGAATCTGTCTTGAAACTGTCCATCATTCATACATTCTTTTCGTATGAAATCCGCGAGTTCCTTTTTATCTAGTTTAGATAAGAGTAAGTCAATATTATCATTCTTCTT
>CAMWNP010000032.1 GCA_947175645.1 uncultured Porphyromonadaceae bacterium | reverse complement strand
AAAGTTAACAAATAAGTATAATATAAACCAAATATTTTGCGGAAATAATTATAACATTACTTTACTCAGGGTTGTTTTTCTTTCGTTACTCATTGTTCCGGGGTTCTAAGTGTTTGATTATACTTATTGTTTGTTTTACGCCACAAAGTTAACAAATAAGTATAATATAAACCAAATATTTTGCGGAAATAATTATAACTATTGTTATTTTGTTTCTCCAATTATTCAACGGTTAGTATAATTTTTGCTATATTTGCACCCGGAAAACAATATAACAATAACTATAATATTATGTCAGACTTTAGAATTAAAGAAATTTGCAAAGAAAAGGGGTTAACACAAAAGGAATTAGCCGAAAAAATCGGCATTTCTCCTGTTGGTCTTGCTAAAGCATTAGCCGGTAACACCACCGTTGGAACCCTTGACAAAATCGCCACTGCATTAGGTGTGTCGGTGTCTGAACTATTTGAGGAACCCAGGAAGGACAGCACCGTAATAACCTGCCCTCACTGTGGGAAACCAATAACCATAAATGCTGAGAAATAAAATGAAGCAACTTGAGGCTATAAGTTCTAAAATCTATGAAATACGGGGGCTGCGTGTTATGCTGGATCGTGATTTAGCGGCAATGTACGGCGTGGAAACACGTACTTTGAACCAGTCTGTAAAACGTAATATCGAGAGATTCCCTTCTGATTTTATGTTTCAACTTTCCCGGGAGGAATGGGAGAGTTTGAAATCACAAATTGTGACATCAAACCGTGGGGGTGTCCGAAAAATGCCGTATGCTTTCACCGAAATGGGAGTTGCTATGCTGTCAAGTGTTCTTGCTTCACCTACAGCCATACAAATAAACATTGGCATAATGCGAGCATTTGTTACAGTACGCCAGTCTTTGACATCTCCGACCGCAGATAACTACGGACAATTACAAAAGGATGTGAGAAAATTAAAAGAATATCTGGAAGATGTTCTAACTGATCAAAACGAAATTAATGAAGATACATCAATGAGGCTTGAGTTAATAGAACAATCTCTTGCAGAACTTCAGCCACCTCAACCACGTAAAAATATAGAACGGCCCAAAATAGGGTTCAACATCTAATTTATCACCTCAACGGGATCAAAGGTTATTTTCAAAATTGTGTGAACTACTGTTGAGGGGCCGGGCGTGGGTCGTGAGATTCGCGCCCTTTAGTTGTTAAGTTAGTTGTTAAGTTAGTTGTTAAGTTAGTTGTTAAGTTAGTTGTCAAGTTCCGGGGTTTCTGCAACATTAACCGGGATTTCTGCAACATTAACCGGGGTTTCTGCAACAACTATTGCAGTGACCACGATAGAGCCCTTAAATTAGCCATCATTTGTCTTTTGCCGTACTCTTTACCATTTCACGTAAAAGTGGCGTAAATAGCCATATTCCTGAGGCTTGTGGAACGTTTCGGCGATGTTTATTAACCTATTTTCGGCGATTGTTCGTACTCTCCAAAAACTTGGTATTATCTTGCTATTATCTTGCTATTATCTTGGGGTTAACGTTTTATGCGTTTATTGCAATTTAATTTCGCGTTCACGCTTCTTACACCCTTCAATAAGGTAAATTATCAAATCAGAGATTAAGCGCGGAATTTACCCCCTTTCTGTGTCTTGTACGCTCTGTTGACCCTCAGTAACATCCTTCAGTAGTTGTTCCGGATTGTCACACCCCTCCATTTGCAGATATAACAACGTGGCGTGAATTATTCGCGCTGCTGCAACCTCCTTTTCACTCCAACACGGAAACTCTTCCGATCTGTGACGTGTGGAACGCTCAAACAGTTCTCTCCACCATCGGCTAATTTGATACACTGCAACCATCGGAGAACTCTCGGTATTGATCAACCCCGTTTCTCTCGCGTTGCTCTCTATCTTCTTGACTATGTTTTTTATTGATACTGCCATTATTTTTTACGTGGGTTTGTATTACTTAATTACTCAGTTTGGTTTACCACATTTTGGTAAATTTCCTGGTTATTATCGCACGTGCGCGCGTTTATAATGTGTACTTGAAATTTTCGGCTGCTTCACAAATTTTCGTCTCTAATTCACCCATACAATTAGCCTCAGTTTCTACTACTTCAGACGTGCAACAGGCATTAATAATCCCACGTCTAAACGCCCGGTATTGATTAGGGCTTATATGTCCTCTGCGCTTTTCATCTTCAATCATTTGCAGAAAATTTGCTACACCACCATACTGAGTAACGGCTATCTGTGCAAGTATTTTGCTCAGGTCTGCAAAACCCTGAATTTTCCTGAAGTCTAATTGTTTCATATTAACTTTTTTGATTCTTTTAAATGTGTTCACCCATTTTGTTACTATCCCCTCTATGAATTGGGGGTTATATAACTCACTGGCTTTAATATCATCGGATATGCCTAACTGTTTTGATACGTGGCTTAAATACCGTTGCTCATATCTTAAATTATTAAAGTTTACAAACTGCTCGGGAATGTTGCCCCGGTTCTGTCTGTTCTCTTTGTCTTTGTCGTAGAATGTTATTATTTGTTCATTACGCTTATAGTACAAACTTCGGGTGGATCTGTTCCCCGTCTCTGACCTTATGGAGTAGGGAAGTTCGCCTAAATGGCTGTAATAGGTTTCAACGGGGTTGTTAACCTGCAACGTTACCCCTACGTCAAGCCGGGTTACCTTTGCTTGCTCCATAGGGAGGTGCAAAATGTCACTTAATTGTGTAATAGCGTTTTTTATATCTTGGAGGGTTAAAGTTTGGTAATTGTTGCCGTAAACCCACTTACACAATGAACCGTTTTTTATCTGCACAATATCCCGACTAACTGTGACGGTAAAGTTATTAAGGTTCCCGAACATCCTTATTTTATTCTCTCTTTCTTGGATTGTCCAATTTATACCCACGCTTGGGGGTATGGATTCAAGAAAATTTACACTGCTACTATGAAATAATAAGCACACAGTATCAATCATCACTCAGCCAGCCAATAACGTTTAAATCTGCTTCCGTTCTCACTTACCCACTCATCAGCGATGTTAATTCCGCGTTTGCGCAAATTACGTATGTGGCTCCGTGGGTCACACTGACCGGTAGCAATGGTAATCTCAGTAACGGTAAACTTACCCCCACGTTTAAATAACTCAAATAACCTGGTTTCCTGTTTGCTCATGGGGCGTGGTGTTGAGGTTTCGGGAACGTCAAACAGTGAACGCATCATAACACACCTCCTCTCTGCATAAGGATTCTATTTGCCCGGTCGTTAATCTCAGTTGTTGAGGCGCATTTGTTTGACTGTAACCACGCCTCAATCTCTTTGCGGTTGAAGTAACATTTTTTCCCTAATGGCTTATAGTAGGGTATAGCCTTTCGCATCGTTAGTTTATGCAAATAACTTTTGGATATTCCCAAATATTGGGCTGTTTCTTCTGTGGTTAATACTTCTTTTGTGCAAAATACTGCCTTTGCTGTTGATAGATCCATATCGGGTTTTAAATTAAGATTAAATTTTTTTGTTTGAAATTATGGCAAAGGTAGAGACTAAAGGAAATAAAACACCCCTACGTTAACCCATTGTAGGGGAATGTAGGGGTAATGTAGGGGTGAGTGGTTGTGTTACTCAAATACGCGATCTACTAAATCAGAACCAATCGGTTTTTGCCCGGTTTTTTGTATTTCATTATAGAGTATTCGTAAAGATCCTTTTTTTAGTTTGAATAGTTCTTCAAATGGTTGCCATCGGATTCGTGGACGGCCATCGGAATTGCGACCGGGTCCTAATTTTAATGCATCACTCATTTTACACGCAAAATAAGCCAATAAAGTAAGATGTTTCGCACCTTTTGGATTTTTGGGTAGCCAGTCGTATTGTTCATTAATTAACCCCACGGCTATTGCAACGTTAAGATATTTCTGCGCTTCAGGCGTTAGGAAAACTTCAGGTATATTATGTTTCTCTGTCCCCGCTTCGGTAACTTCTGCTATGATTTTACTGTTGCTTAAATCCTGGGTATCGTTTGCGCGCCCTTTCTCTTCAATGATTTTAGTTAGATTCTCAATAACAAAATCATAACCAAAAGGCTTATAATATTCTGTTATATCTATGTGATCAGGTTCGGGGGTCAATCCGTACTCCTCTAAAATTTGATTATATTTGTATCCGGGTGGGTCCGTGTGCACTCCCCAACTTAATAAAGAAGGATCAAATTTAACTATGTCTTTGAAGTGTATACCTTCTTTTACATATTCTTTACAAAGTTCTTCAAGTTCTTCAGAAAAAAAATTTAATGTTTTTATAGAACTCTCATTTGCTATATCTTCAATTATTCTTAATAAGGTAAATTTGCCTAAATGATCATAGACTAATTTATTAAATAGTTCTTCAGGTGTTATCATAATTTCAATTTTGGCAAACTGTCAATGGCTTCTTGTTTAAGGCTGTCAACGGCACGGGTGTACTTCTCGGTATGCTGCAACCCGCTATGACCTAACAGGCTTGCAACTGTTTTAATGTTTGCACCATTGTTGAGGATGTTAACCGCGAAGGAATGGCGGGCACAGTGCCACGTGATGTGTTTTTCTATTCCGGCACGTGCCGTCCAGTGGCGCAAAGCCTTCAGACACATTGTGTGGGAGGGTAGGGGGAAAATAATATCGTTGCGGTTACCTTTGCCTATCAGTTTTAATAATCCATCATTAAGGGGGATAACAACACTGCTCGCGCTGCTGTGTCCTTTGGTCTTGGCTTGGTCAAACTTTAACAGACGGTTGGAGTAGTCCACATTCGCAAATGTGAGGTCTTTAACGTCACACCACCTCAATACACAATAAAGACAAAAAATGAAGGCTCGCCGGATGTTGGGATTTTCACAGGTGTAATGGGTATTTATCAAACACTCTATTTCCTCAACGCTCAAAACATCTTTTTTTAAGGAACCGTTATCAGTCTTTATACTTATTCCGGCTGTAGGGTTCTTTCTCATAACGTCAGCCTCTACCGCTGCTTTAATTATTTTCGTAAAACGGGCGTAGAGAGTGTGTGGCCCTTCACCTACGAACCTACTCTGTAAATATTCGGTGAAGGCAACGATAATCGCTTTAGTTATGTGTTCAGGCTTTATTCGTTTCGCAAACTGGGAGTATTCCGGTGTGGCATTAAGAAAGTCACCAAACACAATGCACGCCCGCTTAATATGGCGTTTGTCGGCTTTTGTGTATGATTCATAATAATTCCACATCCAGTCAAGAAAATTTATGTCACGATCTTTTTTCAGTCGGTACCCCTCGGCATCCTCTAAAAGTTGCTGCCCCCGCTCAAACCTTACACGTTTGGCAACTTCCAACGTTTCTTTGTTCTGATTCTTTTCGGCTGTTCCTCTCGGTGCCTGCCATAAGTATAAGCCCATATACTCGCGTTTAACATTCACGCGTTTATACTCTTTCCCGGTTTTGCTGCTTATAGCCATCTCAAAACCGAAATAATAATCCAAAAACAGACTTTCGCGCCCATCGCTCAGCACCTTTGCCCCTAACTTTGGGTTGTCGGTGCTGTCGGTGCTGATTATGTAGGTGTTATCAGCACGGTAATTTTTTTTCAATCCCATTTTCAAATTTTATGTTTAGTTCTTCTTTAATTCTGTATACTTCCCTTTACTTCTTATGTTCACTAAACATAGCAAAAAAATCATTCTCAGGTATAAACCAGGTATAAACTTTTAGCAAAAAATGGCCTTAAATAGGAAGTCAAGAGAAATGACGGATTTTGTAACGTGCTGTAAATTAGTGCTTTTAACTTCTCTTCGTTTCCTTTAAAATTATGGATTTATGCCCGCTTCGAGCACCGATATAAATAAGGTGTGCTGCTCACTGAGTCGGCACACCTTTTTTTCTTTACTTAGATCTATGAAATATTCATGCGGGGTTATCGTCCTGCTGTCCGGTTTCTTTTTCAGGTGTTTCGGTATCGCGCGGATTAGAAATGTATCGCTCGTAGTACGACATAATGATGGACGTTACAGGCAGGGCAATAATCATACCTATTATTCCGAGCAGGCTACCCCACACCGAGAGCGACAGCAGGATTATGGCGGGGTTCAGACCCATCTCCTTTCCCATCACATGGGGCGTGATGATATAGTCGCATATAGGTTGGCTTACCAGATAGACCAGCAGCGATTTGCCGAACAACGAGGTGAAACTTTCCGCGCCACCCAGGGAATATATAAGGCATATAATCGCCACCGGAACCACTGTCACATACTGGAAATAAGGAATCATGTACAGAAGACCAACAAGTATACCCATCGGTATGGCCAGCGGCAGCCCTATTATAGAGAAACCGGTGCAGTAGAGAATCATGGCGCAGAGGGCCAGAAATCCCTGACCGCGGAAATAATGGTTCATGCTGTCCTGAACGTCGTGAACCACTGACATCGCCCCTTCGCGGTACTTGTAAGGAACAATCATTTTGAATCCGCGGCTTATCTGAGGATAATCTATCAGGATGAACAGTACATATATCACCGTCATGAACCACGCCAGAACCTGGATAATCACGCTAAGCGACTCATTGAGCAACGATGTCCCTTTATTGATTAATGCGTCAAGGTGGAAATCCGAGACCATGGAGCGGATATCCTCAGGATTGAAATGAGTCTGTACGAAGGTGACTATCCCGGTGAATTCCGGTGGAAGTTGGCGTTTGCCCGTGTCAAGGTCATGAAGAATCTTGCCCAGTGAATCAAGTTCGCTTATAACGTGAGGCATGAACAGATAGATTACTCCACCGATGACCAGAGTAACCTCGATAACCGTCAGAAAAGAAGATAATACGCGCCCCTTCTCACGGGTCCACCGTCGGTTGAGTTCCACCAAAGGCTGAAGCATATAGGCAATGAAACAGGCCGCGAAAAACGGCAGCAGCACGTCGCTCAGATAATTGACCAGGAGAATTCCGGCAACAGTCAGTGACAAGGTGATGATAAGTTTCATTATCCTGTCGGCATTCCAGAAAATTGTAGGTGATGACATGATGAATATGTAAGATTGTGCGGTTGTCTGATGCTTTTATTGTTATAACGTCGAGTCCGTCAATCGGGTTCACTCACCTGATCACGGCTCTTATCTTTTTTTAATACATCTGATTTGCGAGGTTTCGCATGATGTATTATCTTTGCAGTTAAATAAAGTTACACTGATGAAAAAACTATTTCTTGCGCTAACACTTGTATTCGCATTTTTCAGTAATGTGGCCGCTCAGGACACATTCTTCCAATATCCTGTTCCCCCTGAAAGCATTGAAGGATTCTATCCCCGCTGCAACTATATGGTGGAACATTTCTGGGACCGTTGCGACATGAAACGCGCGTTCTCGTCGCATGCCAAAATGAAGTCGGCGTTTGAGGATTATATCCAACTGGTCGGTCAGGCTCAGGCTGATACTGCAATGGCTTCCGTAGACAATCTGATAGCACGGGTAAAGAAGGCAGACTCAAAAAACCTGCTCACGCTTGGCAATATAGCACGCGAGGTGCTCTATTCTGACTCAGCCATGATGTTCAGCGAACAACTCTATCTGCCGTTTGCCAAAGCCGTTGCGGAAAACAATAAGATTCCTGCCGCCGACCGCGCTTCGTTTCAGTATGAAACCGGAATCCTCAGTACTTCCCAGGTGGGTATGACTCTTCCCGACATACCTTTCACCCGCCCTGACGGAACAAAGGGCTCCCTCTCTGACGCAGGCAGGAAGCGCGTTCTCCTCATGTTCTTCGATCCGGAGTGCGATGACTGCCGTGTGCTCACCGTTCTTCAGTCAGCCGATGTCAACCTCAAGCAATTACATGATAAAGGATACCTCCAGATGGTTATGCTCTATCCCGGCGAACCGGATGAATCCTGGAAGAACAAGGCTGCCAGCATGCCCAAGGAGTGGATTGTGGGTGCGAACCCTGATCTTGACACCATGTTCAATCTTGACGCACTGCCCACAGCCTACTACCTCTCTCCCAAATACAAGATTATCGCAAAGAATCTTGACATGGCACGTCTGTTCGAAATGTACAGGATGTTGAACAATAACGTGCCCGCTGCAGAATGAGAGTGGCGGCGCTCATATCGGGTGGTGTGGATTCCGCAGTCGCCGTTTACCGGTTGCTGGAGCAGGGGCATGATGTCCACCTGTTCTATATCCGCATAGGAATGGACAACGGTGAGGGAGATTGCTCCGCCGAGGAAGATATAGAAATGTGTCAGTTGATAGCCTCGCGTTACGGACTCCCCTTTGATGTGGTATCTCTGCACGAGGAATACTGGGACCACGTCATGGAGTATGCACTGCGCACCGTCAGGGAAGGTCTCACCCCTAATCCTGACATGATGTGCAACAAAATGATCAAATTCGGATTCTTCGAGCAGCGGTGGGGACATGAATTTGACAAAACTGCCACCGGACACTATGCCACTACAACTGACATCGACGGCAAAGTGTTCCTTTCAACAGGTGTGGATCTTGTGAAGGATCAGACCGATTTTCTGGCGCAGATAACCTACCCGCAACTGGAGCACATCATGTTTCCCATAGGCGATCTTCCCAAGGCCAAAGTGCGTGAGATTGCCGTAGCCACCCACATGCCCAATGCCTACCGCAAGGATAGCCAGGGAATTTGCTTTTTGGGAAAAATCAACTATAATGACTTCATAAGGCGTCATCTGGGTGAGAAAAAAGGCCCCATCATAGAGATTGAAACAGGACGTAAACTTGGCGAACACAACGGATTCTGGTTCCACACCATAGGTCAGCGCAAGGGGCTCGGACTGAGCGGAGGTCCCTGGTATGTGGTGAAAAAGAATATCCACGACAACGTCATCTACGTCTCAAACGGCTATGACACCGAGAAGCAGTACGGCAAACTTATCCACCTCGATGAGATGCACTTCATCACCCTTGACCCATGGAAAGAGGAATGTCGCAATGTGGAGATTACATTCAAGAACCGCCACATGCCCCAGTTCCTCAAGGCCACTCTGACCCGTCTGGCGGACCGAGAATATATCATTGAGAGCGAAACGCCGGTGCAGGGTATAGCCCCCGGACAGTTCGCCGTCATCTACGACCGTGACTCCCGCCTCTGTTTCGGTAGCGGGGTGATAACCGGTCAGAACCCCGAAAAACTGAAATGAAATGGAGGATCGGATAGAACTCAGAGTAATGGGAATTTCAGTCGGTGAGATACGTCAGGGTGCATACGCCCTTATTCTCGCCGAAGTCCATGGTCCGCGCCGTATACCTGTGGTAATAGGTGTGCCGGAAGCACAGTCGATAGCAATAAAACTTGAGGGAGTGCGCCCTCCGCGTCCAATCTCTCACGACCTTTTCGAAAGTTTCGCACATGCATTCGGCGTGACACTGCGCGATGTGTTCATCTATAAATTTGAGGATGGCATTTTTTATTCTGAACTCACCTTCACTGACGGAGAACGCACGGTGGTGCTTGACTCACGTACCTCAGATGCCATAGCCATAGCCATGCGCACAAAATCACCGATTTTCACCACTGAGGAGATTCTCCGCACCACTGGGTTCGTCATGGAAATCCAGGAAGAACAACCGGCTCCCGATGCTGAGATAGAACAGGCTTTCGGCACCGGCGACTCATCACCATCAATCGAAGACTTCACTATAGCCGAACTTGAGGAGTATCTTGCCCGGCTCATTGATCTTGAGGATTACGAAGAAGCAAAGCGCGTCAGCGAACTTCTCGCACACAAACGTCAGTCCTCGGGAACAAAAGATTTTGAACTATAAGAAAACCAATCAAAATATTCATCATATCATGAAAAATTTCGTATTGAAAACCCGATTAGCGCTGATGCTCCTCCTGGAATTTGCCGTATGGGGAGCCTATCTGACCTCTCTGGGAAGTTACCTTATCAATGCCGGACTCGCAAACCATATCGGTTCATTCTATGCAGTCCAGGGTATAGTGTCAATTTTCACACCCGCGATTTTCGGTATTATTGCCGACCGTTGGATTCCCGCACAGAAAATGCTTTCATTGAGCCATTTCTTTGCCGGGGCTTTCATGATCGGTGCCGGAGTATACGGATATCTCAATCCCCAGCCTGCGTTCGGACCACTCTTCACGCTTTACGCCTTCTCCGTGGCCTTCTTCATGCCAACTATAGGTTTGGCCAATTCAGTGTCATATAATGCCCTTGACCGTGCCGGACTCGATACAGTCAAACACTTCCCTCCAATCCGAATTTTCGGAACAATCGGTTTCATTATCCTGATGCTTTTCGTGAACTTCACAGGATTCCAGAACACTTACGCCCAGTTGATCACTTCAGGTGTCATGAGTCTGCTGCTGACCCTGTATGCCCTGACCATGCCTGATTGTCCTACAAACAAATCAAAAGCGAAGAAATCACTTGGGGAGGCACTCGGACTTAACGCGTTCAAACTGTTCAAGGACCGTAACATGGCAGTGTTTTTCATATTCAGTATGCTGCTTGGAGTGTCACTGCAAATCACCAACGGTTTTGCCAACCCGTTTATTCAGGCCTTCGGTAAAGACACACTCATCGGCCAGAACGCAAATGCGCTGATTTCACTCTCACAGATGAGCGAGACGCTGTGCATCCTGCTCATTCCGTTCTTCCTCCGCAAGTTCGGAATCAAAGTAGTCATGTTGATGGCCATGATGGCATGGGTTCTCCGTTTCGGACTGTTCGGAATCGGCAGTGCCACCCCCATGGGTGTAACCTTCCTGGTTCTCTCCATGATTGTGTATGGCGTGGCGTTCGACTTTTTCAATGTCTCAGGATCGCTCTACGTGGACCAACAGACTGATGTGTCAATACGAAGTTCAGCACAAGGACTTTTCATGATCATGACCAACGGCATAGGAGCAACCATAGGAACACTTGGCGCTCAGGCCATCATATCACATCTGGTGTTCTCGCAACCCGAGGGTGAGAAACAGATAGCCGGCTGGCACACCTCATGGCTGATTTTCGCCGCTTACGCATTGGTAGTGGGCATCCTCTTCTTCTTTATCTTCAAGAATAAGCCGGCAAAAACTTCCGTCAGCCTAAAGGAGGTTGCCGAGGATGATCCCGCAGGAATGATCGACACCTTATGATACAGTTCTATGCGCCTGACATACTCCTTACACTGACCCTTCCGGAGAGTGACTCCGCCCATTGTGTGCGTGTGTTGAGGATGAAGGAGGGTGATCCTTTGCAGGTAGTTGACGGCAAGGGTAAACGCTACGACTGCCGGCTGACCGTGGCTCACCAGAGGCATGCCCAACTGGAAATCATTTCGGAAGAGGTGATTGAACCCTACTGGCGTGCCCCCGTTACCGTGGCCGTGGCTCCAACCAAGAACATGGACCGGATGGAGTGGATGGTGGAAAAACTTGTTGAGATGGGTGTAGACCGCATCGTGCCACTCTCGTGCCGCTACTCAGAGCGTAAGGAGATTAAAACCGAACGTCTGATTAAGATTGCCGTTTCAGCCATGAAGCAGTCCCTCAAGGCCACATTGCCCGAAATAAGCGAGATGACTCCCATTGCAGAATTCATTGCCACAGATTCCTCTCAGCAGAAATTTGTGGCATACTGCGCTCCGGAAATCCCGCGTCGGCCTCTGGTGTCACTCTACAACCCGGAGCGGAGCGCAACAATCCTGATAGGTCCTGAAGGGGACTTCTCAACCAAAGAAATCACAGACACCATAGCGGCCGGATATCAGCCGGTGTCACTTGGTGACGCTCGTCTGCGCACCGAGACTGCTGCCGTGGTGGCATGTTCAATGTTTCATACTATCAATCAATTACAACAATGAATGATATAGTCTCATATCTCAAATCTTCCGATAACTTTTTCCTTCTTGCCGGACCATGCGTGATCGAGGGAGAGCAGATGGCGATGGAGATTGCAGAAAAGGTGACGGAACTGACTGCCGCCCTGCATATCCCGTATGTTTTCAAGGGTAGTTACCGCAAAGCCAACCGTTCACGTGTCGACTCATTCACCGGCATTGGCGACATCAAGGCTCTGGAGATTCTCCGTAAGGTGCGTGACACATTCAATATCCCTGTTGTCACTGACATCCACTCAGCCGGCGAGGCTGCCATGGCTGCCGAATATGTTGACATACTGCAGATTCCTGCATTCCTTTGCCGTCAGACCGATCTGCTTGTGGCAGCCGCTGAAACCGGAAAGATGGTAAACATAAAGAAAGGCCAGTTCCTCTCACCCGAATCTATGAAATTCGCAGTACAGAAAGTCCGTGATGCAGGAAACGAAAAGGTGGCGGTAACGGAGCGTGGCACAACATTCGGCTATCAGGATCTGGTCATCGATTACCGTGGCATTCCGGAGATGCAGAAGAACGGTTGTCCGGTCATTCTTGACATAACCCATTCGCTCCAGCAACCAAACCAGGCGGCCGGTGTGACCGGCGGCCGCCCCGACTTGATATCAACAGTGGCAAAAGCCGGTATAGCCGTGGGGGTAGACGGATTGTTTATTGAAACTCATCAGAACCCTGCCGTTGCCAAAAGTGACGGTGCAAACATGCTCCAACTTGATCTGCTTCCCCGTCTGCTTGAACAACTCACGGTTCTGCGAAAGGCGGTCGTGAATCTTTGAACATAACGTAATTCACTTCGGGTTGAGTGTCATTATCATGGTGCTCAACCCATTTTTTTTTACCCATAAACGAAAATTTTACGGCCGATTAATGAAAATTCCCCGATAAATTCGTAACTTTGAGGAATATTTAAATCCGGATTTTAATGAACGAGGAATTCTTGAGCCAGATGTATCTGAAGGATACGGCATTTCAGGATCTGATGCAACGCCGTATCTTCAACGTGCTCCTTGTAGCGTCGCCTTACGATGCCTTCATGATGGAGGAGGATGGTCGTGTGGATGAACAACTCTACTTTGAGTATGTTGCCCTCAACCTCAGTTCACCACCGCGTGTGACACGTGTGGCCCACATCAACGAGGCTTTCGCCGAACTTTCCAAGAAGCGTTACGACCTTATTATTGCCATGCCCGGCAGCGATCTTTCAGTCACGTTCAGAGTGGCAAAAGATATCAAACGGGCTTATCCATCAATCCCAATAATTGTTCTTACACCCTTCTCAAAAGAGGTGACACGCCGAATATCAACCGAGGATCACAGCGGCGTGGACTACGTATTCTCATGGCTCGGTAATGTTGATCTGCTGCTCGGAATCATCAAACTGCTCGAGGATTCCATGAATGCCGAGAACGACATCAAAAACGTAGGTGTTCAGACCATTCTGTTGGTGGAGGATTCAGTGAGATTCTACTCCTCCGTTTTACCTCACATCTACAAATTCCTCCTGAAACAGTCGATGGAGTTTTCCACCGAGGCCCTCAATGAGCATGAGCAGATGCTCCGTATGCGCGGACGTCCTAAAGTGATGCTCGCAAGAACCTACGAGGAAGCACTGAAGATCTATGAGGAATATGGAAGCAGTATGCTCGGCGTGATCACTGACGTTTCATTCATGCGAGAAGGTAAGAAAGACCCTCACGCCGGAATCCGTCTGGCGGAATATCTGCGTAGCCGTGACCCGTATCTCCCTATCATTGTGGAATCTACGGAACTGGAGAACGAAAAGTATGTAGGTGCTTTCAACGGCATATTCATTGACAAGAATTCAAAGAAACTCTCTGTTGACCTTGAAAAGGCAATAAAACAGAATTTCGGTTTCGGAGACTTCATAATCCGCGATCCAAAGACCGGAGACGAGATAACACGCATCTGCAACCTCAAGGATATGCAGCGCGAAATCTTCAGTATTCCGGATGAAAGTCTGTTCTATCATGCCCGACGGAACGACATATCAAGATGGCTTTACTCACGTGCCATGTTCCCCATTGCTGACGTAGTCAAGGAACACAAGTTTCTCTCTATTGACGAGGCTCCCGCCGTGCGCCAACTGTTCTTTGACCTTATCGTAAAATACCGTAAGATGAAGAACCGCGGAGTAGTGGCCATATTTCAGAAAGACAGGTTTGACTACTATTCCAACTTTGCCCGCATAGGTGAAGGATCATTAGGGGGTAAAGGACGCGGTCTGGCTTTCATTGATTCCATTATCAAGAAACACCCGATCTGCGATAATTTCAAAGGGATAACAATAACAATTCCACGCACGGTGGTGCTCTGCACGGATATCTTTGATGAATTCATGCTGGAAAATGACCTCTACCCCATAGCCCTGAGTAATGCACCTGACAGTGAGATACTTGAGGCTTTCCTTGCTGCCGAACTCCCCGAACGGTTACGCGAAGATTTCTACGCACTGTTCGATGTGGTCGACACACCGCTGGCCGTGCGCAGTTCCAGTCTGCTGGAGGACTCCCACTATCAGCCGTTCGCCGGAATCTATTCAACCTACATGATTCCAAACGTGGCTGACCGTGAGCAGATGTTCAAACTTCTGGTCGATGCCATAAAGGGTGTATACGCTTCTGTTTTCTATGCCGACTCAAAGGCCTATATGACAGCCACAAGCAACATCATAGACCAGGAGAAGATGGCTGTGATTATCCAGGAAGTAGTGGGGAGGGAAATCGATGGATACTACTTTCCCTCTTTCGCCGGAGTGGGACGGTCGCTCAACTATTATCCCATTAACGACGAACAGCCTGAGGAAGGAGTGGTCGAGGTGGCCGTAGGTCTCGGAAAATATATTGTTGACGGCGGACTGAGCCTGCGTTTCTCGCCGCGTCATCCCGGAAAAGTGCTACAGACATCTACACTTGATCTGGCGCTTCGTGACACCCAGCGGGATTTCTATGCTCTTGACATGAAGAATGTCGATGCACACTTTCAGGTCAATGATGCATTCAATATAGCACGTCTGAACATCCAGGACTATGCTAAGAACGGCCACCTGCGCTACATGGTTTCAACTTACGACGCTCGTGACCAATGGATTCGTGACACTGACCAGGGGTTCGGACGCAAACTCGTGACGTTCGCCAATATACTGCAACACAACATGTTCCCTCTGGCAGAAGCGCTCGAGTTCATGCTTTCAAACGGTCAGAAAGAGATGCAGCGGCCGGTGGAAATAGAGTTTGCCGGACTGATAAATTATAATTCCCCCACTAAAGGACACCTCTACTGGCTGCAGATACGTCCCATAATCGACCGTAAGGCTGTGGTCGACGATAACCTCCTTGATATTCCTGACTCACGTGTGATTCTGAAGAGTAATCTTGCTCTCGGACATGGAAATATCGATGGCGTGGAAACCATTATATATGTGAAACCGGAAACTTTCGACTCGCTTAACACCCCGGCTATCGCTCGTGAACTGAGCGAAATGAACCGTCAGTTCCAGACTTCCGGCAGGTACTATGTTCTTGTTGGTCCCGGTAGGTGGGGTTCCTCTGATAATGCACTCGGCATTCCGGTCAAGTGGCCCGACATATGCAACGCACGAGTGATTTGCGAGTCAGCCCTTAACAGTTTCCGTGTGGAGCCGAGTCAGGGAACACACTTCTTCCAGAATCTCACCTCGTTCGGCGTAGGGTATTTCACCATAAATCCCTTCTCCGGCGATGGTCGCTATGATATAGATTATCTTAATTCCCTCCCGGCCGAGTACGACGGCGAGTTCATCAGGGTGGTGCGCTTCGAACATCCCCTTGAAATAAGTATTAACGGCAGAAAAGGGGTAGGTGTGGTATTAAAACCTGAACAATAAAAGAAATTATGTCTTTTTTCAATTCCATAAAACGTCTGTTCGGATTCGGTGAGGATGACATCGAGGAAGAAATCGGCATAGATGCAACCGTAACTCCCCGGAGCAATCTTAACCCTGACTCACAGACACAGAGCGATACTCCTGATGAGGAACCCGGCGCGGAACCTCAGGAAGAGGAAATAATTATCCCTGACATCAGGGAGGTGAATGTCGATGGCATCTTCGAACATGTCATAAAGGTGTTCAACGACTCCCTGCCACCCTTCCTTAAAGAGAGTGTCGATGTGGAGGCACAGCGCAAATTCCTCTATGAAACTCTTGACAAATCGGTAAAACAGCATCTGGATGACGTTCGCTCAACATTGGCCGAACAGATGGAAATGACACGCCGGCAGGAAATGTCCAGGTTGCGCAAGCAACTGCGCGAAGCCGGTGAGAAGGCTAAGAAAAATGAGGAAACATCAGGCGAATGTAAACGCCAGCAACTCAGTGCCGAGCGTCAGAAACGTGCTCTCGCAGAACGAATCCACGACCTGGAAAACAAGATAAACGAACTGCATGCCGAACGTGAGCAGTTTGAACTCGAAAACAAATCACTGGTAAACAGGCTTCGTGTCTATTCCGTTCAGGACGAGGATGTTAATCTGCTGCGCGAACAGGTGCTTTCACTTCAGGAACAATTGAAAAATGCCACAGGGAGCACACCCGCTGATGAACCCGATTCTGATGCCACAATGATTTCCGGTCAGGAACTCGAACAGTTGAAACTTAAACAGGAGATGGCAGACTCAATGATCAACGATCTTAACCGCACGGCCGCTGAACTTCGTGAGCAACTGACAGCCGAGCAACAGCATAATTCACAGTTGGCAAGCCAACTGGAGCAGACAGAGAAGGATATAGCCAAAGACGCGGCTAAAATCGTGGGATATGAGAAACAGATTGCGGAAATGTCAAGGCAGATTGACAGTCTGACTGATGAACTCAACGCCACACAGTCAGAACTCGCGGAAGCAAACGAGAACCTTTCCATGATGGAGCAAATCCGGCTTCAACTTGAGAAACTTGATGATGTGATGAGCAAGAAAAACGCACGCATCAAGGACCTGCAGGCTCAAAATGAATCGCTCACCAGGCGAAACGAATCTCTCACGGAGGAACTCCTGTCGCTGAAAAAGACTATCGAGAGCAACCTTATGTCACAGGCGCGGACGGAAAGTGAGATGCAGAAAACTATTGACGGACTCCGCGACGAACTTGCCGGAATGGCTGACAGAGGTGTCCGCCCTGCAGAACCGGACTCTCTTGACCTGCCGATGATGACCGAGCCGAAATCACGCCGTCGCGGCAGGAAGCCTTCCGCTCAGCCCCAGGTCAGGATTTCTGCAATAGATGAATCCCTTGAAAGCACTGACTGGCTGGTTGCGGCTCCACCCGAGGGATCTCCCACATTGCCGGGTATGGTCGCTGACAGCGAATTCGGTTATAAGGAACCTGCTCATAAGAACCCGCCGGAGAACGATGCCCAGATGTCGTTATGGTAACCCTCAGAACTGTAAGATTATGAATATAAGAAATATATTGTCATTCACCCTGTTGTCACTCGGAGCACTTTCCGTTTCGGCAAATAAACCCGAAATTGTCAAGGATATCACCCCCTACGTATATCCGCAGAACAGCGTCCGACGTGCCCCTGCGATGCAGTTCGCTCCTGACGGACTTACATACTACGCTCTTGCCGATGGAGGGAAAAAGGTCATTCAGTATGACACTGCCACCGGAAAGGAAGTAGGTGTTACACTCGACGTGGAAAAGACCCGCGAAACAAAAATCCCTTCTATCCAGGGATTTACGATTAGCGATGATGGCTCCCGACTCATGGTTTACCGTAATCGTGAGATGATTTACCGCCGCTCCTTCACCGCCGAGTATTACCTGTTCGAAATCAAGCGCAACATACTCCTGCCACTCTCCACAGAGCATCCCCGTCAGCAGGCTCCGGTGATTTCTCCCGATGGGAAGATGGTGGCGTTTGTGGCTGACAACAACATATATCTCCGTAAACTGGTTTTCAATACCGAGGTGGCGGTGACCACTGACGGTAAGAAAAACGAAATTATTAACGGTGTCCCGGACTGGACTTATGAGGAGGAGTTCAAGACAAACGGCTCCATGGCATGGTCTCCTGACTGCTCGACCCTCTGTTTCATAAAATATAATGAGACGGAGGTGCCCCTTTATTCCATGGAGGAATACTACAGTTACTGTCGACCGGTTCCCGAACATGAACTTTATCCGGGAATGATGCAGTACAAATATCCTGTGGCGGGGGAGACAAATTCCACCGTTTCAGTTCACAGTTATGACATCGACAACCGTAAACTGAAGAAAATCACCTTTGACGACCGCAATATTGAATATATCCCACGAATTGAGTATCGTCCTGAGAGTGACCAACTTATAGTCACCACACTCAACCGCGAACAGAACCGCATGGAGGTTTTCTCCGTCAATCCCAAGTCAACTGTGATGAAGTCGCTCCTCGTTGAACAGGACAATGCGTGGCTCCCCACTGCCGCCTATGAGGATATGGTCATTGAAAAAGATCAGTTTCTGGTGTTCTCGTCACGTACAGGCTATGCCCATCTCTACGCTTATTCCTACGGTGGCGCGTTGATCGGTCAACTTACTTCGGGAGACTATAATATTACTGATTATTACGGCAAGGACACAATGGGCAACATCTACTATCAGTCGACTGCCGCAGGTCCTCTCAACAGGGTGATCAGTAAAAAAGAGGCAAAAACCGGTAAGATAGTTGATCTTACCCCGTCTGACGCCACTTATTCCGCGTCATTTGCACCCGGCATGAAGTTCTATATCCTCACACATTCATCCGTTGAACATGCTCCGGATGTGAAACTCATCTCTAACGACAAGAAACAGACTGAGTTACGTGTATTGGCTGACAACTCTGCCGTCATGGATAAATTCAGGAATGTACCGAAACGCGAATTTATGACATTCACTTCTGACGGTGTGACCCTGAACGCATACATAATCAAGCCCGCCGATTTCAACCCATCCCGCAAATATCCGGTGATAATGACCCAATATTCCGGACCGGGCTCGCAACAGGTACTGAACACCTGGAGCATGGACTGGCAGAACTACGCCGCCCTTAACGGATATATTGTAGTATGTGCCGACCCCCGAGGAACCGGCGGACGTGACCGTGAGTTTGAAACCGTTGTCTACCGCAACCTTGGTCATTACGAAACTATCGACCATATCAACGTGGCCCGTCAGGTGGCCCGTCTTCCCTATGTGGATGGCGCCAGAATCGGTATGACCGGATGGAGTTACGGTGGATATGAAACTCTTATGGCGGCCTCCTATCCTCATGACAACCCCTTTGCCGTTGCTGTGTCAATAGCCCCGGTGACTGACTGGCGCTTCTATGACACCATCTATGCAGAACGTTATATGCTGACACCGCAGATGAACCATGACGGTTATACGGAGTCTGCACCTATAAACCATACGGCCACTCTAAGTTGCCCGCTACTGATAATGTATGGCACGATGGATGACAATGTTCATCCCGCCAACACCCTCAACTACGTCTCAAAACTGCAGTCCGAAGGGCAGTTCTGCGATATGTTCCTCTTTCCAGGCATGAACCATTCCATAAACGGATGTGGTGCACGTGCGGTCGTTTACGGAAAAATGATGGATTACTTTAACAAAAATCTGAAGTGATGGATGACGAAAGTAGAAGAAAACGAGGCATAACCCAGGGTATCAATGCCTTATGGCGCGTCTGGGCACTCTCCAACGGTTCAGTGATGATCATTGTGCTTCTGAGCCTGTATATCCCCAAGGTCTATCCTCCGTTGATCGCATTGGCGGAGATGGGGATAATCCATTATCTCATCCGCCGAAACAGAAACCTCCGAGCACCGTTCTGTTACCGGATTCCCTATCTGTTCATGTGGATACTTTTCTGGGCGGCTTTCCTTATCATTATGTACAATATTTTCGCCCCGGCCTACTTCAATACCGAATGGAACGGGCAGCCAATCAACCCCGAGTTGCCCATACTTGCCATTCTGCTCATTTCTCCCATCGGTTTCCTCGTTTCAACGTGGTTTCTGATCCGTGGCACCAAATCTGCATTCTGTGTTGACTGCGAAATACGCACCGGAATGTCGGAGGAACGCGGATTCCTCGGGAAAATCTACAGTCAGGAGGCGGAATATCAGACCCGTTGGCTTGTGGTTCAGTGGGGTTTGCTGTCAATCATTGAGTGGATCTACTATTTTTGTTTTTTCATCAACACCAACCTAAATACTCCGGACAGATTCTTCTTTGTCTGGCTCCCGGTACTGGTAATGGCGATTTCTATTGTCTACATGGGTGTAAGATACACAATGCTGTGGAGTTACTACTGCAATGATCACAACATGAGCCGTGCGGACATCCTCGGTAAATCTCAGTTAAGATTCATTGTCATCTGTGACAACAAAGTGTGGCTTCACATTCCCGTGCCTGAGGAACTCGATGCCAATCCGGATGCACAGTTGAAAATTGATACTCCCGTAAAGGCGGTAATCCGCTATCAGTCAAACATATCCACATTCGAGGCACGTGACCGTTTCCGTATGATAACCGGTGTGAACTGCCCGGAGATAAAGAAACTTTTTGTGAACACTGACAAGCGGATGATTGCAAATATTTCGCACTTTGCAGTGTTCTTCAACTCTACCGAACCTCTTCAGAATGCGGCAGTCTCCGGCGAATGGTTCACACTGGGAGAGGTGCAGATGATGCATAAGGCCGGATTACTCGCTTCACTGTTTGAATCGGAAATTTATCGTGTCCACACTGTTGGCATGGCATGGAAAACATATACCAAGGAAGGTAAACGACGCTATGCCGTCAAGCACTACAAGCCAACATTCCGTCTCAGCGATATCCCTGACTGGGATGTGGATTTCTCTGATCCCACATGGATGTTTGTGGCACGGAATAATGAGGATACCCCATTTTTCAGGCTGCGTCGCTTCTGGAACAAATATATCACCGGAACCGGATTGTGATGCGTACTCCCGGGATAATAGCCGTGGTGGGTCCCACAGCCACAGGCAAGACACGGCGTGCCGTGGCGCTGGCAAAGGAACTTGACGGCGAAATAATCAGTGGTGATTCCCGTCAGGTATACCGGGACATGGATCTTGGAACCGGAAAGGATCTGGAGGAATATGGCACAGTGCCTTACCATTTGATTGACGTCGCCCCGGCCGGTGAAAAGTATAATCTTCACAGGTTTTTGCATGATGCACGTTTAGCCGAGGAGGATATTCGCAGCCGTGGTCACCTCCCGCTGATATGTGGAGGCACGGGAATGTACATCGAGGCATTTCTCAACGACCTCAATCTTCCGGAAGTGCCGGAAAATACATCGTTGAGGGAATCCCTGAAGGGGAAATCACTTGAGGAACTGACGGCAATTCTCGCAGAGATGAAAACTCTGCATAACACCACTGATGTAGACACGGTGAAACGGGCAGTGCGTGCCATCGAAATCCAGCGGTTTTATGAAGATCACCCGGAGACGGCTATATCCTCGAAACCACGCCCGCGCACTGACGCTATAATAGTAGGGATTGATATTCCACGTGATATACGCCGCCAACGTATAACGGCCAGACTGAAATCACGTCTTGACAATGGCATGCTACAGGAAGTTGCCGATCTGCTTGCCGGCGGCATATCTGCGGATGATCTTATTTATTATGGTCTCGAATACAAATTCCTTACACTTCACCTCACAGGTCAACTCTCTTTCAATGAAATGTTTATTCAACTGGAGACTGCCATACATCAGTTTGCAAAAAGACAAATGACATGGTTCCGCGGAATGGAACGCAGAGGGTTTACGATAAACTGGCTTCCTTACGATTTGCCGGATGATGAATTTGTGGAGAAGGTGAAACAGTTATACATCTGAAATCCCGGTGACTATGCGAAATCTGATATCTCTGATATTGCTGCTTCCGTTTTTGCTCTGTGCGGAGACGGTGAACATGAGATCTCTGGATTTGAGCGGCGATACTGTGGTTGTTCATGACCCGGGATATCCCGCTTGGAACTGCAGGACAAGGCTGGTGTGCGGTAAATCTTTTATCCCCTGGAATTTGTTAGCCATCACAGAACATGGCGACACTGTTACAATCTCTTTCTCATGGCAAAACAGGATGAAGAACTCTTTTGAGCCGGTAACAACACTTGTGGCAACCGTGGAACGTGAAGGAGTAACACATACGGGGGAATACGCCGAAACACCTAAGGGGAGGATTTCCGGCGATGATTACATGATAACACTGTCATGGGACATGACACACGGGCTTTCTCTGGAATGTGGGAACAATATGATGCTTGGCGGAATAAAGTTGGATGTTCCATTGCGCAGACTTCTGCTTGACACTCCTGCGGCGATGCTGTTCCCCGAGTGGCTCACACGCGTCGAAACCATATCGCCCCTGCATGGAAAAATTGATGAGGAATATTTATCGCAAATACTTGAAAACCCCAAGGACAGCATAACCGGAATATATAAGTATTTTGATCGTGACAATGACCCCGCGCTTGCTCTTCCCGGTGGCGATTACTCCATAGCGGTTGTTCCGGTGGATGGTTCAGAAGATTATGCGATTGTTTATCTTGACTCTGCAACTGTCAATCCCGCTCTGTGGCAGCGGGGAATGGTCAAGGGTATCATGTCACCCACAAATTTCGAGCGGCAATATTCCCTCCGGTGGATTGACGCGGAGTTTCATGACATTAATGCCGAGCAGTATGCCATGCTGATGGACGGAGGATTGCTTCAGATGACTTTTCCTCTTTACAAATCAAAATTAAGATTTGAACCAATCCGATATTAACTGCGGACAGACGTTATTCCGTAATGACTCCCGGGGAAATCATCCGGGACGGGATTGTTATGCTGCCATCCTCAACATTGTAGATAACGCTCCTGTTCAGCAGTTCAACACGGTAAAGCCGGTTGTCACGCACAACCCCGTATACACCGCCAATAGTTTCCATCTCCTGCAGATACTGATAGAGCGCCGGGGGAAGTTGGTCAAAAAGAAACATCTGAGGCAGTGTTGACCCGTAGCCGTTGATTGACCTCCAGTTATTCTCCTTGTCAAAGGTAAGAAGCGCTGAATTGTGCAGTCGGACCATGTACTCTCCTTCAGGAGTGAAATCTGCTGATGAAACCGCCTGCCCCGGAAAGTACTCTTCAAGAAAATCACTGATTTTTTCCGGCAGACGGTCAATCAGATCGTTATTTGAGCACCCTGCAAAAATCAGGGTTACCGCCAGGAATACGAGTGCTATATGTTTTTTCATAGTATAATGAGATTTCTGTTCTTTGTCTGTAAAACAAAGAACCGGGGGTGTTGGTTAGCGTGAAAAATGTTAATTAACAACCTGAAATCAAAGGGGCTGTCCCGGCAGTTGCATGGTCACGCAGTGCAGCGACCCATGCTGGCGTATAAGAGCATTACAATCTATCCCTATTACCTCATGATTTTTGAAAACAGACTTGACGGCAGCCAGAGCGGCCTTGTCGTTTTCCGGCTGGTTGTATATAGGAACGAGTACGCAATGATTGAAAATCAGGAAGTTAGCATAGGTTGCGGGCAGACGTACTTCATCCTCGTCATAAATAGCCGCGGGGTGGGGAAGGGCCACAAGTTTGAACGGCTCGCCATTTTCATCGGTCATTTGGCTGAGTTGCTCCTCCATCCGGCTAAGGTTATCATAATGTTCATCCCCGGGGTCGCAGCATTTTACATATAGGATAGTGTTATCCGGGGCAAGCCGTGCCAGAGTGTCTATATGACTGTCTGTGTCATCTCCGGCAAGTGCCCCGTGATCAAGCCACAGAACCTTGCTCACGTGCAGATTCTCCTTGAGGTACTCATCTATTTCTTCACGGCTGAACTGTCCGTTTCGGTTTGGACTGAGCAGACACTCCGATGTGGTCAGCAACACTCCCTTGCCATTGCTTTCTATTGAACCTCCTTCAAGAACAAAGTTGAGGCGGTTTGCGTACTCCCCCTTGATGAAACCGGAGTCGAACAGACGGCTTGTGATCAGATTATCCTTGTCTGAGGCGAACTTCAGTCCCCAGCCGTTGAATTTGAAATCAAGCAGAACAGGACGGTATTCTTCATCGACCAAGGTTATCGGACCGAAATCCCTTGCCCATGTATCATTTGTGGGAACACCTGCAATTATACAGTTGTTAATCTCTATATCGGTGGTTTTCAGATAGTCACGTAGCGCTATGGGATCAGGGGTGGCAACAATAACTTTTCCGAATCTTGTGGCATTACGCAGAATATCGGTGTAACATTCAACCACCTCATCAAGCATATAATTCCAGTCACTGTTTTCGTGAGGCCATGCAATAAGTAATGTGTGGGAGTGCTCCCACTCGGCAGGTAATCTAAGCATAATCAGTCCAGGTCATAATCCGCCAAAGAATCCCATTTTTCTTCTCGTTCTCTGATGAAATTCTCGGCATATTCCTTGAAGCCGGTGCGCTCGGAGTATCCCTCCTCCTCGCACCATTGTTTATATTGTTGTTTGAACTCCGCATCATCGGCAATCATACGCTTGAACTCGGATATGGCCATGTCAAGAGCGTCGGATTGTAGGATTATTCTGTCAAAGAGTTCCGTTAAGTCATTCATTGTAAGGGATTTGGTAAGAAGATTATTCGATGGTCGTGAACCGGAAGGTTTTCAGTGACCACAAAATTAACAATAAAAGATAGATTACCAACATAAGGCGTGTTAAAATATTGTAACCGGTTCAACAAAGGGGATGATAAAGCGTTAAATATTTAAATAAATTTTTGTGTTATGAATAAAATCTATGCTTATGCTGCGGCAGCAACTATGGGTTTGTTTGCCGTTGCCTGTACTACCACTCAGAAAGTAACTGATGTTGAGTCTCTTAATGGTGAATGGAATATTGTTTCGGTTGATGGAAAGAAGTTGAACGTCACCGAGGATATGAACATTCCCACCATAAAGTTCAATACATCTGACGGAACTGTTTCCGGTAATCTGAGTTGTAACCGTATGGTTGGCTCTTTTGATGTGAAGGCTAAGCCGGGAACACTTGATCTGTCAGGTGTGGGGGCAACCAAGATGTTGTGCCCCGACATGTCGGTAGAGGATGCCATTCTACGTGCATTCGGTGAGGTCAAGGGGTATGAACTTGCTCCTGATAGTGCCATGCTGCTTACGGATGCCGGCAAAAATGTGGTCATGACTCTGGAACGCATGCGTGCACCTGAACTCAACGGTGAATATAAAGTTATTGCGGTAGGTGACACCATTATAGGTGCTACCGATGAAACTGAGACCGAGCCGGTTGTTATGACTGTAAACCCTGCAGAAGGAATATTCAGTTGCACCACTGACTGTAATACTCTGATGGGAAAATTTGCCGCTGCGGACACCGGAATATCTTTCTCTGACATTGCCATGACACGTATGGCTTGCCCGCAGGCTCCTGTTCAGGATGCCCTGATGAAGTATCTTCCTGAAATCAGTAAAGCCACAACACTTGTCAACGGCAACATCGGACTATATGATGAGAGCGGTCAACTCATGATTATTCTCAGCAAATAAAAGGGGGTGTCAGAATAAGTCGGATGCAAGATGCTGAGGGTGAGCATACTGTAGTATGTGACCGAAGCCGAATTCCCTAAGTAACTACTCTGATGGCTTATTATGACATACCGTAGTTTTATTAACTCTGTTTTTATAGAGTTGATATCTTCGCCGTAGGGACGCCTCGTGGGAAGTTGATACTGACCTGCTTTATCAGCAAGTTGTCGTATGCTCCACGAAGCGCCCCTACGCGGTGATGATGCCGGTTGACAATTCTTTCAGTCCTTATTTTCTGACATACAGAGTTTCCAAACTTTATGGTTGGAATTTTTTTTCATTATCAAGCAGACATCGTTTCAACGTACTTCATTTCTCTTTTCGGCTCTATTTTGTCTTTTCATCAGTTGTCCGGTTCACTACACTCATTCTTAAAAAATCTCCAGAAAAAAGTAACGAACTAAGATTAAACTATTTTTCAATATATACTTATAATGTCGTAAAAAAGACGTAACTTTGTATTCAACGAGAATAAAGATATCCCTGAATAATGGATTACCGCCAACATTGCATAGATAGATTGACAGAGGCTTCCACCTTTCTCCGCAAGGAGTATGAGGTTAAGTCTTTATGCGTGTTTGGTTCTGTTGCTCGCGGTGAAGATGGGGATGACAGTGATGTCGATATTTTTGTGGATATGCCTCCAAAAGCCTTGAAAATAGTGGCTCTTAAACATTATCTGCAGGAAATTCTCGGTCGCGGTGTGGACGTGATCCGCTCACACTCTACCCTCGACCCATTTTTAAGGAGCGAAATTGACAGAGATGGAATCACAATATTTGCATAATAAATCTCTGATCAGGCATATTCTTAGTCAAATGATAGAGGCTTGTGGCCTGATTTCAACCTGGAATAAAAAGGTCGGTAAGTCCGATGACTATCTTATTTCCCCTGATGGTATGCAAAAAATGGCAGCATCTTGTATGTTAATTGAAAGCATCGGTGAAGGTGTCAAGAAGATAGACCGACTAACCGATGGATTATTATATGCTAAATTTCCGAATACTCGGTGGAGGGAAATTATGGGACTTCGTAACCACATCGCTCATGGCTATTTCAATATTGATGCCGACATAATTTTTGATGTCGTCAAGACCGAAATTCCTACTTTGCAAAATACCCTCATAGAACTAAGAACGCGAGTTCGGGATAAGAATTGGATCAAAAAAGTTGAATCGGCAGCCTTAAAA
>CAMWNP010000031.1 GCA_947175645.1 uncultured Porphyromonadaceae bacterium | reverse complement strand
AGAGGTTAATTCCCAATAGCTTACCGCCGGGTTACGCAACCCCAGGCGGATCACAAGAAATAAGGTTCATAGACACGTTCTATGAGCCTTTTTTCGTGCATTTTGGCGAAAATTCTACCATCCCATGCGCCCTTTTTCATCTATACCATATATTCCACTTAGATAGTCGTAGTAGTCTTTATTTTTTCTTGGTGTCAAGATTTTCATAGTAATGTGTCATTTTTAGTTACAATGGTCCTGAGAATTTTTTAACAGGATTACCACGCTCCAACTTATCATGGTTGCTCCACTGGCGGGACTGAGAATCCTCTAACATTTTATTGTTCTGTTGGCGGAGTTTTAATAGGAGTCGCTCTTTTGCAAGAAACTTGTTCTGCGACTGGGAGCGCTCGTCGGAACATCTTACAGATATACCGGTAGGTGTTTGGATGGCTCGCACTGCAGTCTCTACTTTGTTGACGTTCTGACCTCCTTTTCCACCAGACCGACAGGTTTCAAAAATGATGTCTGATTCGTTAATTTCTGGCAGTTCCACTTCATCAAAGAAGTGGACACCGACAAACCAGTTGCTGCGTCTGTGTCCCTGCCGATAGGGATTCTTGGTCGAATGCCATAGCACCGTGCCTTGCCACTCTTTCATGACTGACTGTGGAATTTCATCTTCTGTGGCGAATGTCATAGACATGAAGCATCCATCTACCTGATTGTGTGGTTCATAATCAGCGAGTTGTATAGAAGGGATTGCCTTTAGCAGTTCGCGGGCAATGAGTGTGACTGCTCTGGCACATTCCACCGGACCTCGACCGGCAGTGATTTGTATATAGTGTTTCATTCTCCGTTGTCTTTAATATTGAGTCTGGGCTTTATCATAGCGATAACTTCAACTGTCGGTCGGATAAGTTCGAGAATTTCGTCAGTTGGTTTGTATGCCATTGGAGATTCATCAAGAGTACCGGTGCATACAGATGATGAATAGATGCCCGCCATTGAATTTTCAAATTCACTCAACAATATGTGTTTTTTTGCTTGTGCTCGGCTCATGATGCGTCCGGCGCCATGTGGTGCAGTGTTGAGCCACTGCGCATTTCCTTTTCCGATACAGATAGCAATGCCGTCGCGCATGTTGAACGGGATTGCCACTTTTCGACCCTCGGAGGCATCGATTGCTCCTTTTCGCAACATCGGCATGTCATCTGTCACGGATATATAATTGTGGGTAGTAAAGATGGATTCGAGACATTTAGCCTTACAAAGTTTTTTGAGAATAACGAATATGCGGTCACGAATTATCTGATGATTATAGAGTGCGTATGCTTGGGCGATTATCATATCCGACAGATAGCCGCGCAGAGCATCGCCCCAAAGATAGCCGATGTATTTCGCACGTTTGGGATTCTGCGCAATATTACGCCAGTGACTGGCAACTTTCACTCCGAGATTTCGAGACCCGCAGTGAATAGTAAGCCAACAGTCACCGGAAACCATATCTTCCCCATACTCAATAAAATGATTACCACCGCCGAGTGAGCCAAGACTTTTATAGAAAATCCCTTCCTGAAGTTTGATGCGGCGGCAGAAGCCGGTGATGAAACGTCCATCTATGCGAGGAGCCTCATTGATAAGGTCAGGAGCAGCGGAGCGTGCCTTCTGATACTGTGAGTTTAGAAAGCGAAACAATTCTTTTTCATTGAGCGAGTTCTTCAGACAAATATCAGCACCTGTCGGGATAACTTCACGGATTCGGTGGTCAAGCAGTTGTAAATCTTCCGGATTTACATTACAAGACAGTCTGTGCATCGAAACAGTGCAACCGATGTCAGCACCGATATGGTTGGGATTGACATACATTCCTATTGGATAGGCTGTGCCAACATTACATGATAATCCGGCATGAACATCGGGCATCTGGACTACAGTTACCCCTTCCATAGCCGGATGGTCGCATAGTGCGGAAAGCCAGTCACGGGCTGATTCTTCTATATTATCGGTGAATACTTCAGCCGATGTCGATTGTCCTTTAATAACCATATTGCAAAGTTGAGTTATATATGAGTAGTTGATTAACGCTCTGTTAAAATCAGATTATACCCTCAATAGAAATTCCTAAGATTATTATCAACTATTCTGATTCATAATGACACTTCATTTTGGTCACAATACTTGCAATTTCCGAACGTAATGAGGCAGGTGTCAGGACCTCCAGTTGGTCACGATGTAGAAGCAACTCCTGAATAAAATCAAAAGTCGGAACAAGCCTTAGAGAGAAATCGGTGTAGCCGTCTTTGGTCTCCAGTTCTTTTTGACTATGATGAATTGGCAATGAGCGGAGATAGCCCGGTAGTTCGGCATAGGTGCGGATAACTATATTCTCAACTTTACGTTCGATTCCGGCAATGATACCAAAGACATCATGAAAATAATCAGCAGGGACAAAATCTTTCGGATAAGAGAATGACTTATCATTAAGACATAGACTCTTGATTCGGTCAAGCGAGAAAATCTTTCTCCGATTGTTTTCTATCAAGCAAAGTACATACCACCGACGCTTGAAAATCTTGACACACAATGGGCATACTCTCCCGGAAAACTTGACGCCTACGAAGTTTTCGTATATAATATCAACCATAAGATTTTTTTGGAGTGACTGTAAAATCAGTTTAAGCCATTCTCGCCCTGATGGGATGTCTTCGAGCAGTATCTTATCGGATATAGACGCATTGCCAAGCAGAAGTTCACCGAGAGAAAAACTGTCAATAGCCCACTTTGTCAAGGAGTTTTCTTCGATGGCTTCCGGATTTGTAATGTAATAGAGGTTTAGACCACGCCCACGACGACACTCTATGTCAATACCAAAGTGTCTTGATATTGCTTGACAATGATTGTAGAATGTCCTTTTTGTAAGTTCAGAGCCGTTATCGTTGACCGAAGACTTATCCCATTTATCTGAAATTTCGTCAAAAGTCATTTCATCGCCACGTTTCAACGTGTCGATGAGCCAAAGATAGCGTTTCAGCAACAATTCAACCATTGATTATTTCCTCCACTATTTCTTTTATTGTAAATAAATTAAGATTATCATCATGAGGAAACCAAGCAGCATTAGGAAATACCGTCTGAAATCGCTCATAATCCTGTTCGTGACGGTCATCGAAGAATCCGAAGGTGTACTCTCTATCAAATTCCGACACATTGTTAAGATGGTCGTAACTGACTTTAGGATTAAGTAGCACTTTCTTCTGATTGCGAATACCCAATGCAACCGTTGCGCACTGACTTACAGCGATAATCCACTGCGGGTTATTTGCCTTTACCTCATCCGGGATGAATGTCGCAAGGTCTTTGCTGTGCAGCATATCGTTATTGTATATCTTGCCGAGATTGGCACATTCGACCTCAGTAACGGCTTCGGTCATAATGAAGTCGTTTTGCTCTTCAAGGGTTGGATTCTTGATTGAGAAAGGCTTTAGGAAAATGAGAGTCTGTTGCTTCATAACTGAATCGAGTTCTTATTACATCGCAAAATTATAGATTTAATCGGCAATACAATTGCCGATTAAAAAATAAAGATAAAAATATCGGCAAAATTTCTTTTGCCGATGATTCGGGTAGTGTAAATCAGATCTTTTGAACAGTGAAATAACTCATTGTTACAGTGATTCCTTTGACTTCGATCCCAAGTTGTTGTTTGAATGCTGCCAAAACATCATTAACTCCTGGGTTCCCGCCTTCTTTCCTGATTTGCACACTCATACCTTTGGCAATTCCTTTGCTGCCGCCAATGTTCTGTTTTGCTGTTACTTTGAATGCGTTTGCCATATCATTAAAAATTATTAGTTTCGTTGCAAAATTACATCTATAATCGGAAACATTTGTTCCGATTAGATAATAATCCGATTTGGAGAATTGAGAATGGTGTAATCAGCGTTCATAATAGCACCATTGGAGTATATGACACCGTGTTGTTTCAAAATGCCGTGTTGGGCATGGATGTGACCGAAAAGATGGGCTTTAAGATGAAGGTCGGATAACTTCATCAGTATCTCTTCAGATCCGTAGTTGATATTATCATCAAAGTCAAGTATGCCATATGCCGGAGAATGAGTTATCAACACGTCAGTATTACCGGGGATTTTAGCATAGTTTCGGCTCTGACGTTCGGTTACGCAATCTTCCAGAAACATCGGCACTCCATAAAAGTTGACACCATCAATCTCAATTCCTGAGTTGGAGAGTTGATGCACGTTGTAAGGTAGTCCGTCAATGTTGGCTCCATAGAGGCAATCGTCATGGTTGCCACAGATAAAGATTTTATGTTTGTATGGCAAGTCACAAAACCAGTTGAGGAAATCAAGGGCTTCCTGTTCGGTACCTACCATGCAGAAATCGCCGGAATGTACTATCACATCGGCCTCGGGAAGATTCCTGAGCTGATGGTGACAACCATGTGTGTCAGACAAATGGAGGATTCTCATTGGATTTTTTCTAACTCGATAAATTTCAGTGCGGCCATATCGGCATAATTAAATGCCGATGCAAAATTTTTATCCGCATAGTTCTCCGGCAGGTCATCATTACGAAGAACCGTGTTTTTTATGCCGTCCAGACTTTCGATCGCTTCTTTTGCTTTTACAATTTTTCCTCGCCCTCGAAGTAAAAGGGCGTTGTCACGATGGTCGACACGTCTTGCACGCCAGCATCTTTTGCATTTTCCGCAACAATATTTACATATTCACTTCCGGTTTACCACCCATACCGCCAGAAGATAGAATTTTTCAACTCCATTCATAACTTCGCATAGATTCTCATTGCCTTTCAATGAGATGGCCTGATACCCTCTTTGTGCAAGTTCAGCCAGTCTTGCCTGATCGGAATCTGCAAAGATATAAGTTGCCTCGCAAAACCAATGAACGGAGGCTTAGCGTATGATGGTCTACGTCATATTGCAACCGGCACCACCGACGCCTATAATCATTGTCTTGCTCATTTTGAATAGAATTATATTGATTTTGTGGCAAGGTTAGCATATAGATGTCTCAAATTTCGATACAACATTCAGTTTATAATCATTCTACAAACTTATAGAATCTCCTAATATCATCGAGAAGAAGATCCCTATTATTTGCAAAAACAACGTGATAATCAAGGGGCTTAGACAGCACTTTGATATTTTTCCCCTGATCCTTTTTTAGTTTCGGCCAATTCCTGATACATTCTAGAATTTTTCCGCCATGTTTTCCAATAATATCTGAATATAACTTTACATATCCTTCATATTTGTTGAAGTCATCATTCCCTGCGTGGACTCCTATCATTAAGGGATTTAAGATGATAGTTGCATAATAAATGGTCTTAGCACTTTTATAACAATTTTGATAAGCTTGTAAATACTCTTCGGGGTAATAAACACCTTTACGACTTAAACTCGGGCCTTGAACAAGTCCTATTAGATGACTTATTGATTGCTTAATTCCCTCGAAGTAAGCCTTTCCCCCTTCTTTGAATTTTATTTTTGAACCATCAAAAATTATTTTACCATCACTCAAAATGTCCTTAGAATCCATCATTGAATAAAGTGCGGAGTATCCTTTTTTTATTTCGAAATCTGAAGTCGTCCTGAGATACTCTGAGAGTTTCGATTCAATGAACAACATAACCTTTTGTTTTGAGGAATAGAGTGCCACGTCAATGCATGAGGGGAAGTTTATCACTTCATTTCTTACCTCAAAGAAGCACCGATCGAATTCAATAGTTCCAGTTCCACAATCCTGATGGTTAAAATTCAGTGATAATCCTGAATTTTCACCAAAAATCCGAAAGAACGTAAGCAAAGGTAACAGCGCAGACGATACTACATTATTTATTGATTTCAACTCGTTACCCTGGCCTTCCGTACACACTCGAAAAGCATGATGGAACTTATCAAGATCGATTGCATCTTTAATATTGAATTTATCGGCAAACAAATTAGAGATACAATTTTCTGGAAGAACAAGGAAGGCATTATGGTAAGAATCCTTAACACATGTACCTAGATTATCGGCAAGTCCTTTTGATATAGATGAACTCATACTTGATATTTTTTATAGGGGAAAACATAAACTCTGTTCACCATCACTGTATCTCCCATTTCTTCCCAGTCATTTTTCAGACGCGCGAGAGGCCGGACAATTACAGAGTCCCAGTCCCAGTCCAGCCATTGTTCCACTGCCTCGTCCGCTGATGAATAACCTATCTGCATATCTTCATCGGTCTCGTATAGATTCCGGAGATATTCCTCGGTAAGTGGACCAACGACAATCCCGGGAAAGACAGCATCATAGCCTTCGAACATCAGACATAGCACTTTGTCGCCTGGCTTAAATCGACATTCCTCCTGATATTTTTCTTCACCGGGAGCATGATCACCATATTGATAATGTGCGTTTTCCGAACCATCGGCATTATAGGTTTCAATGTTATACGGATCGAAATCACATTCTGTTTCGCTCTCAAAGCCAAGTGTCGTGTCAGTTGCATGAATCTGTGAGATAATCTCCTTTTCCTTCGCTGGCATTACACATTTTCCATGCGGGATAGATTCCAAGGAATATGCTATCTCACCATCAACTGATGAAACAACCTTTTCAGGGCTGATTGGCTTTACCCTAAACTCATTGATGACAGTATCTTCAAGCATATCGTGAGTATTTATTTGATTGACGTTGCAAAGTTAACATTGAGGTGTCTCAATAATCGTGACACCACGTTTTTTATGAAGAAAGCGCGAACCGTACACCATACATCGTTGACGGAGGTCCTGAGAAAACCTTACAGACAGATGCAGTAATGACAGCCCACGCTATGCGTGAGAAACCATTATGCCATCCTTGTCCGCTTGTAGAAATTTCTCAGGTTTCCGTCAACAAGAAAGCATAGAACTTCGCTTATTCAATATGTTACAAAATCAGGCACTCCCAATTTCAATCGTAAATTTACGAAATTCTATTGAATATTCGAGCATATCATGCAGGTTTCTCACCCATATGGGGCTGTAATAGCTTATTTTAGATGTAAATTCGAATTATCAGGGCTTTGTTTGGAGAATTTTAAAAAGAGTTTATTGAAGTTTTCTTCACCCAAGAACCTTCGGAGTTCTTCAGGAGATAGAAAATCACCGGTATCGCCGGCACAGGTGTTCCATCTCGAAGTGATTGAAACGATTTTGTTTTTAGGGCTGACCTCTACAGCGATGAGAGAATAACCGAAACGGTCGCGGGGGAAACTCTTGCCGGGGATACATGGCACGTTCCACCACTCGCCGTTACCGCAGAAGTAGAATCGGTTGCCGTTGGAGGTATAAGCATTGAATGATTCCTCTGATATAACTATACACCAAGATGTCATATCGAGATATTGTTGAGCGTCAGCGTAATTTCTGATACGATCAACCGTATAGTTTAATTTCATCTCTGGTTCTTCAATCGGTGCCATTGGTGACATTCCTAAGATTTCGCATACAGTTTCGGGGTCACACTCATTGAAAGTGTTGTCGAAAAAGTCAAAACCGGGTGTCTGGTCAATGACCTTTAGAATAAGCCGTACACGACTTACATCATCGGCATTGTGGATGTCTATAAGCCCTGCAATGTTCCATTTCAAAATACCGATAGCAAATTTTGACAGTCGGCTATTAAGTTCAGGAAACAATGCGAGATAGTTGTCAACCTCACTCTCTGATCCAAACTCGGCAAACCACCAGGTTATTTCTTTTCTATATTGTTCTTCCATAATCACAATGAAAATTAATAATGTGGTGTCCCATTTTTCGAGACACCACAATTTTTTTAGAGATTTACGATAATAACACGCCGACCGAGCCGGTGAGCCTCTTTGATGGAATGATAAGTCCCTTTGGACTCAGCGGAGGGGAACGCGATTACGACAGTAGCCTCTTTGACAATCTGAGTGTTACGCTTAAGAGTAGCATATCGTCCATAGAGATCATAACGTGGAGCGAACTCCATGTAGGGCTTGTGATGACGACCCGCGAATAATTTGGCGAAAGTGTCGACTCCTTTTGCGCCACCAGAGATAACCATTTGGATCTCATCGGGATTGATTTTGTCGAGAAGGAGTTTCTCCCACTCCTGATAGGTAACACCCGGATTTCGAGTGCCAACGATTGCTAATTTCATATTTCTCTTTTTTTATAGTTGGTACTCTTATTTAATACGATTGAGAATTTTAACTAACTGTAAACATTTGTTAAATTCTATCGAATTTTAATGTTTTTAGATTCGACTTAGGCGTGTTATAGCATATATCACAGTGAGTTACAAGTTAAGATTATTTAACATATAGCAATACTTTATGCTGTACCGCAAAATGCGCCACCCTTGGTGTAATTTTGCGCTCATGAAAGAATGTCGTGATAATATCTTAGTGCGTAAAATGACTGCGCAACGACATTCTAACTTTGCGGTCAGTCCGAGTGGCAAGTCACCGCGTACCGGCTTTGCCGACACACGCTCTCGGCTGACTCGCGAGGACTTCGTCGTTGTAGCGAAATAATAAAAAACATCAGAATATGAAGACAATAGAAGGACATGACGTAAAGATATTTACGGACAACATTGAGGAGAAGGCCTTGGAACAAATCAAGGAACTACTTTCGATTGACGTGTTTTCCGACAAGAAGATACGAATCATGCCTGACGTTCACGCCGGGGCAGGTTGTGTAATAGGTTTCACCGGTGATCTCGGGGACAAGGTCATCCCCAATATCGTGGGAGTTGACATCGGTTGCGGTATGCGCATTCTCAATCTCGGCAAACTCTCGGAGATTGACTTTCACGCATTCCACGAGCATATCCGTGGCAATGTGCCTTCGGGTATGATTGTGCGTGAGGATCGTTTCGGTTTCAAGCCTCTTGTCGGTGAGGAAATGGAAATCTACCGTGAGGCAAAGCAACTTGTGACTGAACTTTACTGCTATCGTGAACTTAAAGACTCGGGACGTATCAATAAGGCTATCGGGTCGCTTGGCGGAGGCAACCATTTCATCGAACTTGACAAGGACGAAGAAGGTAATGTTTACCTTGTGATACATACCGGTTCGCGTAACCTCGGTAAGCAGGTCGCCGACATCTATCAGGCAAAAGCCGTGAAGCACCTTACCGACGGTGCCGATGAGTTTGAGGAAACAATCAAACGTACCATCGAGGAGTACAAGGCAACAGGTCGTCGGTCAGAATTGCAGAGTGTCATTAAGAAGATGCGCAAGGAACATCAGGACGCAGAGCCGAATCTTCCTGCCGATCTATGTTACGTCGAGGGAGAAGGGCGGGAGCACTATCTCCACGATATGCGCCTCTGTCAGCGGTGGGCTGTGCTCAACCGTAAACTTATATCGCTATTGCTCATACGTTTCTTTCCCGGCGTGGATGTAAAAGAGAAATTTGAATCCGTCCACAATTATATCAGCGATGAGAATATCATCCGCAAAGGCTCAATCTCCGCCGCCAAGGGTGAGCGTTGCATTATTCCTCTGAATATGCGCGACGGTTCATTGCTTTGCACCGGCAAGGGTAATCCGGACTGGAACTTCTCGGCACCTCACGGAGCCGGACGTGTATTGAGCCGTACTCAGGCATACGCGAAAATCACGATGGAGGACTTCGAGGCATCCATGAAAGGTATATATTCGGAATCGGTCAACGACTTCACCCGCGACGAGTCGCCGATGGTCTATAAACCGGCCGATGAAATCATTGCCAACATCGGCGACACAGTCACCATCGACACAATCATCCGTCCAATCTTTAATTTCAAGGCATCAAAATGAGAATAAAGTCCATAGCGAACATAATAAATGATACCTTAAACGAATATGAGTCACCAGAAGAGGTGGAAGAAATATTCTGTATCGGCAATTTCGTACATTCAGAAAGTCGTAAATGTGACGAACTTATGGCTGAGGCTGCCACCATATTAGAAGAATATGGTTGGCAAAATGATTTTGCACTATATTTTCATGAGGATAGGATTCAAGTAAGGCTTTATCTCCGTATGGCGTACGTTGCAAGTTGTTACCTCGATGGAACATGGAGTGAAATAAAGGAGCGTATCCCTTACATTATTCCGTTGTTGTTAGCCGCAACAGAACTCCGAAAGGAGAAAAATCTCGGCATGATTTGGATTGACCGACAAGTAACAAAGTTAAATTGGTCAAAGCCTGAAAGTTCTATGAGTGACTGAATAATAAAACTTTGAATGATATGAAAACTATAAACTCGCCCGATGGCGTAGCACTCCTGATGGAAAATCTCTGGCTTCGCCATAAAACCGGAATGAAGCAACGGCCATGTAATGTCTTTATGATCGAATTACCCCCGCCAACAGACGAAGATTTGGCCGAGGCTCGACAAAATACACAGGACAATGCCTTCCCGGATGATGACACTGAAGAACTCTATGGCGCATGGATTTAACGAACATGACTAAGACGGAACGCATCGAAATGATGCGCAAACGTCAGGCATACTTCTCGGCGATAGTTGAGGAGTATGCCTCATTCGCTGATTTTTTAAAAGCGCAGGAGATGTGGATGGCACTTATGGGCGTTGAACTAACAGAATACAGCAAGTATATAACGCTTTATATTCAAATGGATTTTACTGAATATGAGCAATATTATATTATAAAATCTGACGGAGGAACACTAACAGTAAGTGATATAATTATGTGGCAGGATGATTATTGCTGTAACAGTTGGATGAATATATCAACAGGAGAAGAAGCAGATGAAGAGGATATTTCCCGATGTTATTGATGCTTATGATAGGCTCGGCGATTTTTATTCTTCTGATGACAATGAACTTGAAATAGCGTATGACGAATATGTCAACAGACTCCCAACTTTTCAAGAATTTTTCCAGCGGATAAGTAACAAGAAAGCATTGGAAGCAGGTGCCGAAATGGGCATTATATCCTTTCATCATAAATCCTCTAATAAGAAGAAAATAGTAAAACCCAGAAGAATTATGAATCTATTTCGGGTCATCAATCCAAGACTTCCAGAGACCAATGATCCGAACCCTTACTGGACAAGTATTTGCTATGGTTTTTATGGCTGCAATACTAATGGCACTCCAAACGGAGTCTGGGTTGAATATTTCGTTAATCCTTTGGAAACTATAGCAGGTTCACAATTAACTATTGAAGATGATAATCCTTACCAATTAGCAATTGCCTTAGCCGATTATTATCGCCGTAAAAACTGGAAAGAGTTTTGTGAACTTTCAAAAAAATACAACGTGTAGCACAAAATGATACAGGCTTTGATTATCTTTGCGGTATAAAATCAAACAGATATGAATCAACTGCAAAAATACACTTGGCTGATTGATACAATCCGCCGTGCCGGGAAGATTTCACATAAGGATCTTTCTGACCGCTGGTCCCGTAATAAAGATTTCAGTGATGGGCGCGGGCTACACCGTGCCACGTTCAACCGCTGGCGTGATGCAATCTATGAGCAGTTTGGTATTATGATAGACTGCCAGAAGGTTGGTGGTTATCTTTACTATATCTCCAATCCGGAGGATATTGACGAGGACAAACTCAAAAAGTGGATGCTTGATTCTTTTGCCGTCGGCAACGCCATCGGAGAGAATCTATCCTTGAAAGGACGTATATTGGTTGATGAGATTCCTTCCGGGCGTGACCATCTGACCACAATCTTGGAGGCGATGAAAGAGAATCGGGTCGTGAATATCTCATATCGTCCGTTCAAGAAGGAGCATAGTTACTGTTTTCCTATTGAACCGTATTGTGTGAAACTGTTTGAAAACCGTTGGTATGTACTTGGTCACAATAACCGCGATGAGATAAAGATATACGGTCTTGATCGTCTGGAGAGCGTAGAACCAACAGATACACTCTTCAAACTACCAAAAGATTTTGATGCGAAAGAGTATTTCGCAACCAAATTTGGCGTAGTCATCGGATACGATGTCAAGCCGGAGAGAATAGTTATTCGTGCCAACGAAGACCATAAACATTATCTGAAATCGCTACCACTTCATCATAGCCAGCGACTTATTGAGGACTATGGTGAATATGCCGATTTTGAGTTGTATCTATCGCCGACGTATGACTTTATAATGAAGTTACTCCATGTCGGTGCAATACTCGAAGTTATCAGCCCGGCATCACTCCGCAAAGAGATGAAAGGCTGGATTTCGGATATGTACGAACTTTATAAGAACGACTGAAGTGCAAGACTTTGTAGCAATAGATTTTGAGACAGCCAATGGGCGTCGCTCAAGTGTGTGCAGCATCGGTATTGTTATAGTCAGAGGCGGTGAAATAGTCGATAAATTCTACAGCCTTATTCAACCTGTTCCTAATTACTATACATACTGGACTACTGAGGTGCATGGCCTTACACGTCGTGATACCGACGGGCAACCGACATTCCCTGAAGTATGGGCACAGGTGGCAGACAAAATCAAATGTTTGCCTCTCGTAGCACATAATCGCCCATTTGATGAGAGTTGCTTAAAGGCAGTATTCGAGGAATATGACATGGAATATCCCGGTTACGAATTTTATTGCACTCTTGCCGCCTCGCGCCGCTGTCTTGATATACCGAGCCATCAACTCCACCTCTCAGCCGCAGCCTGTGGTTATGACATGAAAAACCACCATCACGCGCTATGTGATGCAGAGGCTTGTGCCGCTATAGCGTTGAAAATTCTGTAATAACTAATAAACTAAAAACTATGACTATACGGGATTCACTCATGGATTGGGCTCAAAGAGCCATAAATGGTGCTCAAATTCAATTAAAATCTGTCCATTGGTAAGCAGGGCTACGCTCTACTGCTGAGTTCGTTACAATTTTGAAACCGAAACGGATCATTCTATTTAGCACTGAAGGATTCAATCTTTTAGCACCTTATATAAAGGTAGAGCATCTTCCAATTGTAAGGGATATGAAAACTAATGAAACTATAGAAATCGGAATTGTTGACCGTTATCCTGCAATTCAGTTATCACATCTTTCACGTGAATGGATTACTCACGCACTATTCCTTCCCATGATAGTGCAGTTGCATAAACTTCATGCTATCGATGAAAACATCAAGTCTTTGGAAACAGCAGCCAATAAGATTAAGAATCAACTAAGGCGTATTGTAGTGATATAAATTCATTCTGTCATCGAATCTGAGACATGCTAATGGTAATTTTACATGTGAATCTAACAAGAACTTATGAAATATCAAGAATACTTTAAGCAATCGGATTTCGCAGAAGTTTGGAAAATCTTACACGATACCTATCAAGAGCCGGAAGAGACTCGTCCTCTTTATCAAGTTGTATATCAGGCTGTGTGCGAAATGAAAGAAGACAGTTCCCATTCCAATAAAAAGATTTATGTATTGCTCGACTCAAACGACAACGTGCATATCAAGGGGGCACCTGATCCTCAGGAGTGGCTTGTCGGCAGAGAGGTTGAGATTGAGTTCCGCTATAAAGACATGAAGGAAAGAGGTATTGATGAAATGGTTGGTCATCTCTTGTACTGGTCAACTCTCTACGGAATCAAGACTCAGAAAATGCAGAAAGAAGTTTTTTCAAAATGGCTTGAATATATCTCAAGAGGACCATTTTATACACTCCCGAATAATGATCTTGACAGGATTGCCGAAAGTATTGTTAAATATATATTCCTTGACTTTGACGGTGTTCTCAACACGGAGCAATATCAGGCTCACCTTGCCATAGAACGCAAACCCACAAAAGATGAGTATGGCCCGTTATTTGACCCGAAAGCAGTCGCTCGACTCTCCGAAATTATTAAAGCCACCAATGCTGATATTTTAGTCATTTCTTCTTGGGGTGAAGTTCTTGGCAAGGATAAGATAATCGAAATGTGGGAAAAGCGAGGATTGCCCGGAAAAGTGCATTCCGTATTCGTCCCGGATGAGAAATGTGATTCAAAAACCAATTGGATAAAAAGATGTATTGACGGACAAATCTTTCTTCCTTACATCATACTTGAGGATGAACCGATATTCATGCCTGAACAGGAGGAGGGCTTCATAAAGGTTAATCCTATAACCGGCATCAGCAAAGGGGATGCGGAAATTTCCATTGATATTCTGAATAGGTTTGATAATCTGCCTCCTTCCGCTTTTAAAGATATAGCGTATGAGAAAGAACTTGATCGCATTGGTAAGTTAAATGCCGAAAGTTGCGTTCGCAAAAAACTCAGGTATTGGAAAAGTACAATTATCGGAGATGAAGCCTATGACTGGACGTGGAACTTCATTATTCTTTGTAAGAAACTGGAGTATAATATCGGTTATTACCGTTTCACTCAACGCTATGTCGGTTGGGAAAAGGATGTGGAGCGTATGGAACTTGCGTGTCATCTTATGAAGATAGCGACCGGCGGCGATTATATTTACGGAACAGATATTTATGTTAATACACGCAACTGCTCAAGGTACGGAATGGAATGCTCTGAATTTAAAGATGGTGAAGAATTTCTTGACATTCATAAAAGCGACTTACGCAAGGAAAAAGCATACCAGTTAGTATGGACAGTGTTGCGACAGAACATGAAACGTTGGTGGGATTAAAAATACATACAAAATGAATACTGAGAATGCAAATCTACCGGCATCATTCAAAGTTATCGGTGTCGGAACAGGAATCGAAGAAGTTATTAATAAGGTCAAATTACTGGGATTAGACGGCATTTCTGCTGAAATTGCAGAATATCCCTATGAATGTATTCCCAACGATGAGGATAAGATGGTAATCATTGTGGCGAAAGACAACGAAGATCATGCGAACAATATTGCAAAAACATTCCATGAAGCCGGAGTCCTGACCCTTGGCTTGCTTGACAATGCCGATTTGGATTGTTACGACAGCGTGGTGTCTGAAGCCTCTTACACTGAGTACCCAGAGTTAATAAAAGCAATCCTCCAGCCGATAGTAACACAAGGCATGATTGCCTATGACTTCAATGATTTGCAGACAGTTCTTACCGACGTAAAGCATTTCTTTATAAAGTCAGCGACCGGGCATGGTAATGAGCGAGTTGCAGAATCTATAGGGTTCATTAAAAGCACATTGACCTCATCTCTGCTCAATAAAACCGAAATGCTTTCAATTTTTCTGTATTTCAACAAAGAAGATAAACAGCCTTTGGTGATGCAAGAAATGACGGCACTAACCGATTTTGTTAGTGAACTACCTGAAAGCATTTATGTTATTTGGGCTGTGTATCCCGATGAGAGTATAAAAGATGAAGAAATAAAAGTCACGATACTTGCCACCGGAAAGGGACTGGGGAATGGATAAAGTAATTCAGAAGCAGTTGGCACTACTTAAATTTGCCATACTTCCCGGAATATTAGGCGGCATAGCCTGTTTTGTCGGATCACCTCATTCCGCCTTGATAAAAGCAAATATCGGAGTCATGATAGGCTTTGCTCTCCAGCGCAAATTTATGCTTCCTGTGCTGAACGAATTGTTCAAAGCATCCGATTATTTTGTTGACCAAAATATAAGAAAAAAATAACCTGTATCTAAATTTGCGACATGACGGGGCTAATTTTGTGTGAGCATTATTGGCCCCGTTTTTTATTATGGCAAAGAAAGTCAGAACTACATCACTATTTCCGTCAACTCCGAAAGAACACATTCGTCAACTTGTCGAATGGATGTCGCAGGGAGTCTTTGAAAAGGAGCAGATTATTGCCGTGGCTCTGCTGTGTGCTGTGGCTGGAGAAAATATGTTTCTTCTCGGTCCTCCCGGAACAGCCAAAAGTATGGTTGCAAGTCGTTTGAAAATGGTATTCAAAGATGGCAAGTCATTTGATTACTTGATGTCTCGATTCAGCACACCTGATGAGATATTCGGACCCATATCAATTTCCAGATTAAAGAACGATGATCGTTATGAACGGCTGACCACCGGATATTTGCCGGAGGCTGATGTTGTGTTCCTTGATGAGATATGGAAAGCCGGGCCGTCTATCCAGAACACCCTTCTGACGGTAATAAACGAGCATATCTTCCATAATGGAGATCAGATAATTCGCACACCTATGAAAGTGCTTATTGCTGCCTCTAACGAACTTCCTGCCAAGGATGAGGGTCTCGAAGCGTTGTGGGACCGCTTCCTTGTGCGGATGGTTTCAAACTGCATTGAGAGCGATACGTCTTTTTTCAAGATGATAAAGGGTGCCGGGAATGAACTGTCGGAATTGTCGGAGTCTTTATTCATTACTGATGAATTGTATTCCTTATGGCAGAACGAATCAAAGACTGTCGGCATTCAGGATTCTGTTGTAAATGCCATAAAAAACATTCGGAAGAGTCTTGCTGCTCTTGAGAGAGAGGATGGTAATCACCTACGATATTATATCTCTGACCGTCGGTGGCGAAAGGCGTACAGGCTTATGCAGACCTCGGCATATCTGAACGGACGAAGTGAAATAAATCTTTCTGACTATCTATTGCTGATACATAGTTTCTGGAATGATGTGGAGTGTATTCCGAAAGTGCTTAATGCTTTTACTTCAAGTATCTCTGATACGGTGCTGAAAGGACTGACGAAAATTGACAAGTCAATTCGACAGTTTATGACTCCACAGCAACAGACCGCACAGCAACCGACACCGTCACGATTAAATACCGACGGGAATGATTTTGCCGAGTATGATTATTTCTACTACCTCGTGGAGAATTATCCGGCTGGAGACACCTATTTCTCAAAATGGGATTACGCCGCATTGTCCAATCAGACGCGCGATGGAGTAAGATATTATGACAGTAAGCGCAAGAAAATCATCATTCACACCATTGTCCCGGGAAGACCTTTTGATGCCAAATCACTAAATGCCTCGAATCTGACAAAAGTCAAGATTCAGAGATGCCAGAATGGAGCGATTATCGACGGTACGCCATACGCTTTCCGCAGGAATGCTGCTCAATCAGCATCAAGTTCTGAATCTTTACAGACTTTGCCGGTATATCAGCGCGTCTATTTGATTCAGGACTTATTCAGAAATTGTGTTGAAGAGTGGGATAACTCGGTATCGTCAAACTGGACCGGTTGTGATAATATCTTCCTTTCTCCCAATGATCTTGCACTGGTCAATAAGATGCTGAAGGATGTGAGAGAACAGATAAAGACCACTGAGGTAAAACTCAATAACGTAGTTATGCTGATAAAATGATAGACTATACCGACGTTGACGCCAAACTGGAAGAATATAGCGAGGCATTTGACTTCTATATGGAATGTGGAAAGATGCCTCCATCTATGCCACCGGATGATTGCCTCGCCGGTTATATGCAGGAGGTCATTGACAATAATCCGCAGATTGACGGCTCAGACGAAATATGGGTCGAAGTGCTGAAAGAAGACTTGATTTCATTCTTTAGTGCTTTGCTGGAACAGTTCCGTGCAATGCAGATTGAAGCAATGAAAGAACTTGCCCTGATTGCTAAGTTCAATGAAGCGTCTATTGAAAAAAAGCGTATGATGTGGACGGAGGTTTGCAGCATCATTGAAGCGGGATACTCGAAATACGATGTTAATCTTGCCGGATACTCTGCGCAGTTCAAGACTGACGACAAGGACGCTGTATTTTCGGCATTGATCAGTGATTGGGAGAATGCTTGTAAGGCAAACCTCGACCGAAAAGAGCGTCAGATGTTGAATCGTGCTAAAATGCATTTTGAACAACTTAGTCGTGAGGCCGGTACAAGGGATTATGAGGATAAAAAGAACGTAGAGAATTATGTTCATCGCTATCCGCAACTTAAAGAGATAGTCGATATGATTGGGCGCGACAAGGATTCAACGAAAGAAGAAAAGGATAATGTGGTGTATCGTTTCCTGCCCACCTCTGTGGCTAAAAACAACTCAATTGAAGAGATTGACAGAGTAGAGTCAGGCGACAATCTGGAGCGAGTCCTTCCGGTGGAATTATCTATGCCGGAAGATCTATTCTTCAAGAGATATGCAACCAAAGAACTTCAGCAGTTTTCAAGCCCCGGTAAGGAGAAACCGAAAAAGATTGAGGAACATCGCAAAGACCCGCGCCTGACAAAAGGACCTATTATCGTAAGTATTGATACCAGCGGTTCGATGTCGGGACAACCTCAAAGGATTGCTTTCTCGTTACTCAAACAGTTGCTACGGATGGCAAAGAAACAGAAACGCCCATGCTATCTAATCAGTTTCTCTGTCAGGTCAAAGTCTATAGACCTTGCCAAACCACGCAATTGGTGTAGGATTGACAACTTTCTGGAACATAGTTACAGTGGGGGCACTGATGGTGAACAGATGCTTGCCGAGGCTATTCACGTTCTGCAAAAAGGCACATACGAGATGGCAGATCTCCTTATTGTCTCAGATTTCGAGTTTCCTGAACCAGTAAAAGAAACTATGGAAAAAATTGATAAAGAGAAAACGCTTGGCACCCGTTTCTATGGCCTTCGCATCGGACATTATGGTACTAAAGCGTATGAGACAAAAGTGCTTGACAAAATGTGGACTATATGAAAGATCCGACATTTAAGATAAATCCAAAATTCAGACTCACCACAAAACATCTGTCTGTGGTATGGCACTGCATAGATAAATATACGGTAGAGTGTGAAGCAACTATGGAAATACCTGATCGATTTATATATCAGGATAAAACCGGTATCGAACTCATAGTGCAGTATCATACAGTAATTATGGATATAGTATACCATGACTCCACAAACTTTGAAACCAAAAAAGTACAAAAATGGCTTCGGGAACTTATGCGCGACATCATGCTCCGAATCGCCAAAAGGGTGCTACCTGCAAGGGTAAAGTATTGGGAGAATATGAAGGGCTTGCATGGCTCCGGCGTTACAGTCAAGCGTCTTCGGAAGAATGTTCTCGGCTATTGCACGTTCAACAATCATATTGCTTTGCAACCCTTTCTTGTGATATTCAAGCAGGATTGGATGGACGGTGTAATACTGCATGAAATGGCGCATTACAAATACAAACATCATCGCAAATCATTCTGGGACTTTCTTTCTATGCTCATCGGTGAGGATTCAAAGATGGTAAAAGTAAAAGACAATATAGCGATGTCACCATACTATAACTATTACCTATATCTCACGAAAAATAAGTAACTTGTGATGTGTGTGAGTGGCTTTACGTGCACCATCTATGCCGACCTGTACTCTCGGCTCACTCGCGAGGGGCTCGTTATCGCTTTATATGGCAGTCTTCATAGGACAAGCAGACGTAAACTTAATCTATAGTTTGCAACATATCAGACCATTCATTTATCTTGTTTGCTATTATTTGAGCAGATGATTCATTTTTATATGAAAAGTTCACATCTTTAAACCCATTTTCTTTAAGTTCACTTTGAATCTTCTTAGATGATGAGTTCACGCAGACTTTACATGACCCATTAGGATAGAAGATTGCTTTTATATTTATGGAGTGTTCCGATCTTGTATTGATGTTTTTAACAATAGTTACATCATAGGCGTAGAATTCTCCAAATCTCTCCGCATGGTTTTCTTGATGTTTATCTTCGAAACACGCTCCGGTAAGATTGATTATCGCTGGGATGACAAATCGACGGGGAGTTGTCAAGACGAGTCGGTCACTGTTTGTGCCATCATAGTTTAAGATACCGGCATCTCTAAGCCAACGCACAACGGGTTCTTTACCCGGACGATCTTTTTCACGACTTTTTATCCAATTATAAATCTTGTATGAATCCGCGTCGGTTACAAGCCGTTTATAAACATCTCTTGTGCCATCATCTATTATATCATAGATTGAGGCATTTTTAAGCACGTCAGACAGATATTCTCCAAAATCCATCCTGCCGAAATATTCGAAGAAAAATTTTCGGAATAGATTCTCAGCCTTGCCCTTCCCAAATATTAAATTTGACAGATATTTGCTATTGACAGGTTTCCCTTGTATGACAAAGCCGCGTTCTGTAACATATGTACCGTTAAGTTTTTCCCAATCGGTGAGATAACTCATCATCGCACGAATTAGCAAATGAGAGTCTTCCCTAGCATACTCTGACGCAATGCCAAGACAGATTCCTTTCTCATCGACCGGAAATATTCGATAAAACTCATCAATACGTCGAGATAGTTGTTCCACAGTAATTTCTCCAGGTTCGTATATTGGAGTTAGGCGCCCGCGGAGAACCGGATGTTCTTCAGCGCGTATCATAGCTGTTTCAAACTTCTTATCTCTACAGATATCCTTGGCTTTTGCCGACTCCGATTTTATCCATGCAAAATCACCATCATAGTTGGCAAGAGCGGCATAAAAGTCACCTGATTGCGCTTCTTTAGAGATGATAATTTTATGAAATGCCTTGATGATGTCAAGGATATTCTGTTTGTCAATCTCGCTATGTTCAAGCACATTGTGGAGTACGCGAATCAGCCTCCTTAGATTCTCTGATATAACCGAGGACACAATAGACCCGGAAGAAGGTATATTCAAAATGAAATCTATAATTACCGAGAATGCAACCCTGTGCGCATAGGTAAAGTCACCTTTTGCTTCATTGATTTTTGAATATATTTCAAAATTCGATGTTGCTAAGAATGGGGACTTTTGTATGGCTTTACGCAAATTAAATCCGGATGTATAGTTGTCGCACAGGATATTAAGCACCTTGGAGCATTCGCGGAAATAGTCATCACTACCTTTCCATCGAGAAATAGCTGGGACGTATCTGGAATTCCAATCGGTAAGATGTTCCTCCATAGAAATTTCAGGGACTGTACGAAAGAATTCACACGCGGACTCCAATTCTTTTTTCATGTCCGGCTCCTCGGCTTCGGCATAGTCCACGGCCAGTTTTGTGAAAAGCATACGGTTAAAGAAACGGAAAAAGCGTGCTCCTGTGCGTTTGTCGTGAAGTTCTATTATTGAGCCGTTTGTTGGGGTGTCTGGGCGGCTCCAGAACAAATAAACCCATTTAGTGTCAATCTGGGAAGCAAAATAGAAATGGAACGGAGAGGATTTTCCTTTAAACTCATCTACATTTTCATTGTATGTTTTAGCCTTCTCCATATATTTCATCATATCCGCCTTGAAATTTTCGAAGGGTATAAGCGGCAATCCTCTACTATTCATTTTGATAAACAGTAGGTCTGGCATATCAAAACCAAGCAGAAGCCTGATGTAAAATTGGATTCGCCCCAGATTTTTATGAAGCGAGTGTACCTGTGACTTACCTCCTTTGTCGAGCGCTTTATACTGTGAATCTATTTCATCAAGCATACAAAGCATAGACATTACGGTAGTATCACAACGGAAATCATTATTAAACCATATCAGACGGGTAATAGCCTCCGATGGTTTTATTATACGCGATGATTTAGCCTCTACGTCTTCGACAAGCTCGTTCAAGTCAATACCACTTGTCTTAGCCGTTATCTTCGATAAAAATGTTGTGGATGAATCTCGCGTTTCATATCTGAATCGTGACAGCCAGTCAGGCATATCATTTGGGCACTCCTTTTTGTAAAGATACCAATGAAGCAGAAAGAGTGTGGTGAGACGTTGCTGACCGTCAAGAAGCTCAAGCGCTTGGTCGCTGCCTCTTGGGTCATCCCAGTTTACCTTCTGTAATGATCCAAATATGAAACTTAACTCAACCGAACGTACTTCCTCTGAAACCAGTGCGTACAACAGATTTTCAACAAAATCACGTCGGATGTCATAGACATTCTTGTCACGACGTCCCTGAGCATAGGGACGCTGAATGCGAGGAATCAGAATTCCAGCAATGGGATAGCGATTGAATTCATTTTCGCTGTCATCAGCGGGAATATCAATTCCGACAGACAGGATTCTCTCCAAAGTATGCAGATTTGATATACTCATTTTATTCTTCTTTTTTGAACGGGAACTTTGTTTTGAAATCCATAATCTTTTTCAGCATCCAGTTATGATATGCCCTCTTGTCAGTGAAACTCCATTCAAGACGGCTTGCAGCATTTGCATTTTCCGGGATTGCTTTATAAAACACCATACGGGTACAAACCGGGACAAAGGCTCCGGCATTGACTTTTTCATCAATCTTCATACATTTTGCAGCAAATATGGCATTCCCATATCCACGATTTATAGGAGCATTAAGTAGCGTCAGATTACCAATCCAATTTTTCTTTTCCTCATCGTCAACTTCGCTCTCAGTAATATCAATAACCTTTTTGTGTAGAGTATCGAAGTCAGATTCTCCTGATTCAAATTTTGCTCTGGCCTCTGAAAAGGCCAAGTAATAATCATTTTTGTAAAAATGCTTTATAGCCGTTTCGGCATATTGGATCCATGTATCTCTTGCGGGTTTAGATGTAAGTTGGTTGGTCGTTGCAGAGTCGATATGTTCTACATCCCAAGTCTCTTTGTCAAACAGATCAAATGCAAATCGATATTCATTCCCGCTATAATCAGGGTCATTCTTTCTATTGTGTTCTATCTGTTCGTTTAAAACCTGGATATTCAAAAATAAGAGCAACGAACGAATCTTGTCTCTATGGTCTTTATAGTTCCAGTCAAGTCTGTATTCACCTTGTGCAAATCGAAATTTCTCATTCTTTCCGGTTTTAATTGGAGATTCTTCGCCGTCTTTAACCTCAGCCTCTGTTTTGGGAAGACAACATTTGTTAATGATTTTATTAAGTTCGGCGACGAATTGTGATGTCGTATTTACATCTTGTCTATAGTAGATAACTGCAATTTCATTTAGATTTATACCTTCCCTTGTGAGCAGACCTATTATATTGAATAAATATGCGTCCTTATGCCAATTTTTAAGCATACGGAAAGCCTCAAGAACTCGTTCCCATTCTTTCATTGCCACATTGCCGTTTTTCTCTGCAAATTTCTGTTCGTAGAACCTGTATAAATCTACGCCATTCCTTTTGTCGGTAGAATTATCGATTTTATAAATGTAATTGAACAGGAGTGAGATTCTACCCTCATTCTGATTGTTGCTACTGATAAATGACCAGAAATCAGGATCATGCAAGGTAGTCTCTATCTCATCCCAGTCTTTGGCTATGCTGATTTGTTGTGTAGCATCCACCTCATTATTTTTGTCCTCTCGAAATAAGAATAGAGCCCTGATTCGTTCTGTATCAGTTAAACCGATTTTACCTTTATTTTCCGTAATGAATTCGTTGACGGCATCTTTCTCCGGAGAAAGTTGGTACCAAATAAACTGTGCGTTACCCTCAGTTTTTGTCGTATTTTTTTTATTTTTCAGAAGAGTCAGCAGTTTGCGTGCAATCTCATCCGAATCCATTCCTTCTTTTACTATTCTTCTACAAGTGACACTACTCGAATCCTTATCATCTTTATTCTTAGGATAGAGCCAGTCTTTCATATATTGGTAAGCATTATATATGTGGGCTATATCAATGTCCATTTCCCACTGCTCAAGCCTCTCCTCCCATCCATATAAACCTAAGTCTGCTATAAAATCCGTATCCTCGTTGCGGGTCTCGTAAACGATTGAATAGAGGTCTATTTCTTGTTTGATACGTTCAAATCTTTCAGGTGTTGGGCCAAGCTCGGCCATCAGAAAGCGAAACAATATATAGATAGTAGTCAGACGCTGTTGACCATCGATGACTTCATATGAATTTTCATCGCGATATTTTACCACCAGCGGTTGCAAACTGTAGAATGCTTTGGTAGACCCAATGTCTGACTTCGGACGCAAAGCGTATTCCAGCAAGTCGTTACATAAATCCACGACCTGCCGTTTAGTCCAGCGGTATCCTCTCTGATAAGGAGGTATATAGAATGTATAACCATTCAAAAGATCACCAATGGCTTTCTGATCTATAATATTTTCATTATACTCAGGTCTATTTTGACACATTATATTTTGCTAATAATATGATAATTATATTCAATAAGGAAACACTATTTGGTATTAACGAGCAATTCTCGGATGTTCACATCAAGTAGTTCGGCTATTTCAGCAAGCGTTTTCAAATCAGGCTGTATTGTATTGGTACACCATTTTGAGACCGTTGTAGGATCTTTGCCAAGTTGTTGTACCAACCATTTCCCCTGCTTGTCTGTCTCGGCAAGTACAGCCTTGATTCTATTAAGTTTAACGACATCCATTTCCAATAAATTGGTATTTGATGTAAATTTACTAAAAATTTCTGATGCGTCCAAAATAATGGTCTTTTTCGAATGAAAAAATTTTGCTGTTTTTTTCTACTACGCATATAGGCTGCATCAGGGCTATCTAACTTTGCAGTGTCAACCTTCAGCTCATCGACCGATGGGAGATAAACAAAAGGAAGTATGGACGAGCGGTAGTTATCGGATTGCCGCTTTCGGAGAAAGAAACCAGCCCTCTGCTAAGGGGCCGAGCCTCACAAATGGCTCCGAAAGTTCGAATCTTTCTGCTTCCGCGAATACTGGGGTGTAACATAGCGGCTATTGCAGGAGACTGGAGTTCCTTGAGCCGAATGGCAAAAAAATCTCCCGTCTTCGGACATCGTAGGTTCGAGTCCTACCGCCCCAACAAATATATGCTTCCGTAGCTCAGTGGATTAGAGCGTCACGCTACGAACGTGAGGGTCGCAAGTTCGAGTCTTGCCGGAAGTACAAATACATCAAAGGCTTTGACATGTTGCACAAGGGCAAATTGTCAAAGCCTTTTCCGTTAAGTCTCCTCTAAGAGAAGTTCAAGTTTGTGTTTTACAACAGTGAGGATATTGCCAAGTTCAGTGGCTGGAGTAATAGACTCGAATTGTCTCAGTTTATTAAGGGCGTCGGATATTAGTTCACATATTTCTGAATCTAACCGAGAGTTGGATATAGAATATCCGTCTTCCGCATACCTGTAGAACTTGCCTTCGTAAACCTCTATGGGTGCTTCGTAGCCGAGTTTATCAGACCTCATCACTTGAATGTCGGCCTGAACGGTTCTTACTGAAACACCCCTGGATATTCCTTCCATTTCGTACAAGGCGTCGGAACAAGCCTCGACGAGGTCATCCAGAGTCCACCGCCTGTACTTGTTCCTCAGGCACCGGTCTATGGTTTTGTATCTTATTAGTGCATTTTTGTTTACTGGCATGGCTGCGATAATAGTCTTCTTTGTTCATGATTGAATTGTTTTTGAGTGCCATGCCGTGACAATAGGATAAGCCATAACAGGGCACAAAAAAAGTCGGAAAGTGTTGTGGACCTTCCGACTGTTTATCCTGATTGTCTGTGGGTACGTTATATCAACTCATACAGAACGCATTTGTATATCGTCGGAGCAATCCACCGGGCACACTTCGGTAGCCTCTATAACTGATGCGATAGAGAGTGCTATCGAAGCTGCGGTAACTACGGCGAAGCATTGTGGACGATATGTTGTGTAGCGTTGTCTGCATTTTTTATTTTATATGTGCTCGAAAGCGACTGCAAAGTTACTTGATTTTCTTGGTATAACCAAGCGACATTAAGCCGATTACAGCAAAAAGCCAAATGGCTTATGAAATCCGGATGCAAAATTACTATAATGCTACGCAGTCTATTTGCGTATCTCCGATTTTTATTCTATGCCGATGGCTTCTTGGATCAGATACTTGGCGCGGGCCTCTACCATTGAGTTCCAGAGGCGTGAATCCTGAAGTTTGGCCATCGGGATGTACTGCTGGAAACGAGAGAAAAACTCCAGAGGTTTTTCGATGTTCCAATTCGTGATGATTTCGCTCCAGTCTGCTTTGTCAGCGAACTTTTCAACGAGAGACCAGTCGTTGTAGAAGCAGTCTCGATTTGAAATTGCCTTCCAGTCCCAGCGGTTGGCGAACTTCTGGAGAGTAACGTTGTTAATTATGTGGTCAGGGCAATACTGAGAAAAGTCGCTCCAGTTAAGTCTGCCGGCGAACTTGTTGATGCCGTCGAGAGTCCAGATAATGTTACGATTCTCGCTAATCTCGTCCCAGTCGAGTTTGTCGGCATACTTGTCGAGAATGTCCATACTCAGAGACTCATTTTCAGAAATTTCCTTCCATGCCTCAGTTTCAAGGACAGAGTTTAGAAACTCGTTGTTTGCAATAGGTTCCATGTCTTTGGGTATTTTTAATGTTTACGATGCAAAGGTAGAATGATGATGTATCAAAGTGCGATACAGATTTAAAAATTTATTAATCCCCCACTTTTTATGTTATAGTCAAGCCTGATCCAGATAACAGTTACTATTGTGAAAAACTAAGTCTCCATAGTATACTTGGTTTGCCGCCTGTGGAGGCCGAAATTTTGAGCAAAACAAGCGGTGCGACTTCATCACGAGGTCGCACCGCTTCGACTATATATGGCTACTGATTTAAATTTGGTATTGTTCCAACCGATATGAGTTTGTCGTTTCGCCAATATTCAATTCTGCCGGACTTAAATCCCATTACGGCAAACACTATATTCTGTATATACCGGATATATTGCTCGCCTTTAAAGTTCAAACCTATAAAATTTCTGAATATCATCAGTATTGAACTATTGTCGTTTGATGACAATATTGTTATTCTGTTCTGCTTTATGCTATCAAAATTGAGTGTCATAATTATTGGGGATTTATGACCTCCACCACTGACGGCGGAGGTCGGGTTATATTTATGCTCTCTTACTCTCGGCAATCATCTTCTTGTTGGCATTGATGATGTCGGCAATCTGCTCGCAAATGTCGCTTTGGTTGGCGAAGCAATAACATTAGCGATGCGAATAAATTATAAATCCCCCTACTGTCTATAGATACAGTTAGTTGGCATAGTAATTGACATAATATAACGTGAGTTCGACATAAGGGATTAGAACAAAGTCAACTGATTGTCAAAGACAAAATCCAAAGAAATAGATGGTTTCTTGGGGAAGAAGCAGTAAGCAGTTATAGCACTCAAGGCATTGGTAATGAAATTAGTAAAAGACCGATGTCTTGAGTGTTCTATCTGAGCGATATTCTTCAGTTCACTACTGTCCACTAAAAATGGACGTGGTTAAAAATTAAATAAATTCGGTTCACTTGAACCATAGAGAACATTGACATTTT
>CAMWNP010000030.1 GCA_947175645.1 uncultured Porphyromonadaceae bacterium | reverse complement strand
CTCTTCGTTGTTGTTATCTTGTTTTCTCTTTTTTCAAAGTTTATTAGCAAGACATCTTGTTTATGTTTTGCTTTCACAAAACCGAATTGTCCGTCCGGCCGGTTGCGCTGACTTATTTTAGTAGAATTGACCAGAGTCTTATTTGCTCTTGTACTACTCTTGTCTATTGTAAATCTTTCAATGTTCTCGTTGGAATCTTTCGGCGTTGACCGAAAACTTTGCAAAGTTACGGACAATTTTTGAATCGTGCAAATCTTTGTGTGATTTTTAACATTTCTTAATTGTTTCACTCCGTTTTTGCTTCGTTTAAGACCTCCGTCCCAAAAGCGAGTGCAAAGTTACGCCTTTTTCTTGAACTGACCAAATTTTTCCGCATGTTTTTTCGGAAAAATTTTGCGCAATATCTCAATCTCCTGATTAAAAGGATGTTATAAAACATGTTTTTCTGACATATTTTTCGGAGCAGACGCGGCGCCGGGCTTTCCGGGACTAAGGGGGCGCGGGGCGTTTCTCCTATCCACTCTTTCACATTTCTTACATTTAACACCTCAAGAAAAAGATCTCCGACGACCGTCATTGTGAGAATTTCGCCGGTCGGGATATTTTATTTTGTCATAATTCCAAATTTTACTACTTTTGCATACACATATATTAATATATACCCGACATGACACATAACTACGATTATCTGGTAATCGGCTCCGGTATCGCCGGAATGAGTTTCGCCTTGAAAGTAGCCGATTCTGCAAGAGTAGCCCTTATATGCAAATCATCACTCGAAGAAGCGAACACCGCCCTGGCTCAGGGTGGAGTGGCCTCCGTGACGAATCTGGAGGTTGACAATTTCGAGAAACACATCCATGACACCATGGTTGCCGGCGACTGGCTCAGTGATCCTGCCGCAGTGAAGAATGTGGTGGAAGGTGCACCTGAACAGATCAAGGAACTGATAAAATGGGGGGTGAATTTTGACAAAAACGAGGACGGGACATTTGACCTGCACCGCGAAGGGGGACACTCGGAGTTCCGAATCTTGCATCATGCCGACAACACCGGCTTCGAGATTCAGCGCGGACTGATCGAGGCTGTAAGAAAACATCCCAACATAGATATCTACGAGAATTATTTTGCCATTGAGATAATCACTCAGCATCATCTGGGGAAGATTGTGACCCGCCGCACTCCCGACAAACGCTGCTACGGCGCATACGTCCTGAACCAGGCGACAGGACAAGTGGACACTTTCCTTGCCAAAATCACACTTATGGCCACAGGTGGCGTAGGCGCGGTTTACCAGACCACCACCAATCCTCTGGTAGCCACAGGCGACGGCATCGCCATGGTCTACCGTGCCAAAGGAGAGGTGGCCGACATGGAATTCATCCAGTTCCATCCCACGGCCCTGTTCCATCCTGGCGACCGCCCGTCGTTCCTGATAACCGAGGCCATGCGTGGCTACGGTGCGGTGCTTCGCAATCTTCGCGGTGAGGAGTTCATGCATAAGTATGACCCACGCCTGTCACTGGCACCACGAGATATTGTGGCACGTGCCATTGATTCCGAGATGAAACAGAATGGCGATGACCATGTATATCTTGACGTCACCCACAAGGACGCCGAGGAAACCAAGCGGCACTTCCCAAACATTTACCAGCACTGCCTGAGCCTGGGGATAGACATCACCAAGGACTACATTCCCGTGGCACCCGCCGCCCACTATCTCTGCGGAGGCATAAAGGTTGACACCAACGGGGAGTCATCGATAAAGCACCTCTACGCAGTGGGAGAGTGTTCATGCACCGGACTGCACGGAGGCAACCGACTGGCGTCAAACTCCCTGATTGAAGCGGTGGTATATGCCGATGCAGCCGCACGCCATGCCAAAGAAGTCATTTCAGGATGTCATCTGCGCACCGACGTGCCCGAATGGAACGATGAAGGCACACGCCACCCCGAGGAAATGGTACTGATAACCCAAAGCATAAAAGAGGTGAACCAGATCATGGGCACATACGTGGGTATCGTACGCTCCAACCTCCGGCTTGACCGGGCATGGAACCGGCTTGACATACTTTACGAGGAAACCGAGAAACTGTTCAAGTGCTCAAAAGCCTCACGCGAAATATGCGAACTGCGCAACATTATCAACGTGGGCTATCTTATCATGCGTCAGGCAAAAGAGCGCCATGAGTCGCGCGGACTGCACTTCACCATCGACTATCCTCCCAAATCAAAGCCTGCCGAAAACTTTTGACCTTTCGCACGCGTTCATTAATCAATGACTGCAATCCGAAACATAGTACTTCTGATTCTGTCAGCGGTTACGGCAACAACATTCGGCTCACCACAGCAAACCGATGAACTGCTTGCGCAACTGGACTCAATAGGAACCGGCCGACAGAACGTTTTCCGGGGCAAATATCACACAGCCACTCCGGAAGGCGACACCGTGCTCGTGCTGGTGATGAACGACATAACCGTGTTCCCGCCCCTGAAATTCAAGAACAAGAAGGAGGAGGAATTCTATTGGCGTACGGTGCGTGACGTAAGGCGCACCCTACCCTACGCCAAACTGATCTGCGAAACGCTCACGGAAACCTATGAATACATCGAAACTCTCCCCACACAGAAAGAGCGTGAGGACCACCTAAAACGTATGGAGACTGAGGTTTTCAACCAGTACAAGCCAATATTGAAAAAATTCACAAAAAACCAGGCCCGGCTGCTCGTAAAACTGATCCAGAGGGAAACAAATCAGTCAAGTTACAACATCCTGAAAGCCTTCTTGGGATCGTTCCGCGCCGGTTTCTGGCAGACATTCGGACGTTTCTTCGGTGTGAATCTCAAGGGGGAATACCATCCTGAAAAGAACCGTCAGGACGCAATCATCGAACAGGTGTGCGTGGCTGTGGAACAAGGTCAGTTATAGCAGAAATCACTCGGCATACATTGCCTTCATGATTTTGCCGATATAGTCATCCGCTATATTGAGCGCCGTGGAAAGCATCACGCCCACCATGGTTTCATTAACCGACCGGTCGTCCACGCTCGCCGAACATCTTACAGCGAGTTCACCATCCTCCGGATCGCAGTAGATGGCACCGAACAGAACCTCATAATTGACCTGATTCAGCACGGACAGAATCTTGGGAATCTGTTTAACCGGAATGGCATGGCTCGGATAGACAAACACGCTGAACCACTCTTTTTCCTCATTATACACAATCCTGACCTTGACCCGATCATTGTCAAGAGTGAATCCTAAGGAGAAACATGATTTCTCTTCCTCGAAGTCATATTTATATTCATGACTGTCAAGAAATCCCCGTATTGTGGCCGCTATCAGCCCGTCTTTGTTATTCATTTCCATTTCAGTTCTTTTCTTTTCACAAAGATACTGCAAAAACGCCACCCCACAAAACCAACAGTTGAATTTTTTTCTTAATTTTGCAAATTAAACACAACCAGTCAAATCATGAAGAAAACTTTCCTGATAGCATCCCTGTTTTTTACCGCATTTATTTCTCATGCAGCCAACCTGCGAGACGACGTAAGGTTCCACAACGAGCAATCCGACACCACACGTATAACGCAAATTTTGATTGACGCGGAGAAAATCAGCAAGCCGGGCGAACGCATCTCTGCCATCGCCCACAGGTTCATAGACACCCCCTACGTGGCACACACGCTTGAAGACTCCGTGGAACGGCTGACGGTGAACCTCGACGAACTTGACTGCACCACATTCGTGGAAACCGTGATGGCACTCGCCTACACAGCCGGCGAACGTCGCACCTCCTGGCACGACTTCATATACAACCTCCGTCGTCTGCGCTACCGTGGAGGAGTGGTCAACGGCTATCCGTCACGTCTGCACTATATCTCTGACTGGGCTGTGGACAACTCCCACCGTGGTAACTTCACCGAGGTGACCGACCGTATCCCGCAGAGCCGTACCGTGATAAAGTCCATCAACTTCATGTCGCGCCACCGTGACCTCTATCCTTTATTGGCCGATTCCGCCAACTTCGCAAAAATCAAAGAGGTTGAACAAGGCTACATCAACCACCAATATCCGATTGTCCGCACCAACTCCCTCAACAACAAACAGGTGTGGCAATCACTACGCGAGGGTGATATCATAGCCCTGACCACTTCCAACAAAAATCTCGACGTGTCACACCTGGGATTGATCACCATCGTCGACGGAAAACCACATCTGCTCCACGCTTCATCTTCGTTGAAAAAGGTGACGGTAACCACCGTTCCCCTTTATGACTTCCTGCGCAGAAACCCTTCGCTGACAGGGATAAGGGTGTTCCGGCTCAACGAATAATCCCCATCAACCGATAAATGCCGGCAAACATTAAGGAGGCTGTGCCTAAAAATCTTGAAACTATGATTTTTTGGCATAGCCTCCTTTTGTATAGGAAGTCAGGGACTGTCAATGAGGACGGAAGGAATATGCTGTATTAATCCCTATTCGGAACCACGCACCGTACTCATCTTGTCAGATTTACCTGAATCAGTTTATTTGACCACAACTTTCACGGGTTTGAAATCAGGAACACATACAAAGTAGACTCCGGGGCGGAGAGTTTTGCCGCCTACCTCAGCGCCGGCGACATCAAAGATGCGGGTACCTTCCGGGGCAATAATCCTGTTACCTTCAACTCTTACCATATTCCCGTCAGACACAGCGTCCACTCCTGAATCGCCGGTTACCGTGATAAAGCACTTGCCGCGCGCACCACTCTCGGCGGTAGCGTAAATAGTGGCCGTTCCGGCACTGACAGCAGTGACCAGACCGGACTCATTCACTTCAGCCACCGACGGATTGGATGAACTCCACACAATTCCTGATGCCGGTTCCCCTGATATGAGTGTGGCTAAGAGTTGCAGGGTTTTCCCTTCCGACAATGTGTTGGATTCAATATTGCATTTGACAACCATGGCTATATCCACGGGAAGGTCATCCACAACATTGGCAAAAGCGCTCCAGAACTCATGTCCCTCATATACATCCTTGTAGCCTTCCGGTACGTGGAGAGTTGCATTGTCCTGAATTTCCGGCTCAAATGTAAGCGCATCGATTTCAGGGGCAAACATAGCGTAAGAATTTACGGTTGCGATCTGCCTGCAGTTGATGAACGCACTGTCACCGATGGCCTTTACATTGGCTCCTATCGTAACATCCTTCATTGCCACGCAACCGTCAAACGCACGGCTGTCGACTGTAGCAAAGTTCAGATCGGAGTCACCCCCTGCCGCACGTGACGGACGGATGACTTTGCCTATAACTGCCTGAAGCATGGAGATACAGTCCCTGAACGCCTGTTTACCTATCTCCCCTACTGTTTCAGGGATATTGATCTCTTTCAGTCCCTCGCAGCCGGAGAAAGAACCGTTACCGATTTTCTCCACAATCTCAGGAATCACCACCTCAACCAACGATGTCATTCCTGCAAAAGCATAATCCTTGACCTCCTCGGTTTCCTCAGGCAGTTCGATTACCTCAGCACTCTGACCGGCAACTATAAGTTCCGCTCCATTACAAAGTGGATTTGATGTTTCATCTTCAAAAGAGATGTTCAGCCAGTGATCAAGATTGTCAACATGTACTTTTTTCAGAGCAACACAATCACTGAAGGCTCCTCTACCTATAGAGTCGAGCGCAGCCGGAATTTTTATTTCCTCCAGAGAGCAATTCCTAAACATGTTACGTTCAATAATCTCTAAACTCTCAGGGAGCACTACTGACTTGAGATTCTTGCATAAATAGAAGGTTGAAGAGCCTATAGTTTTCACACCCTCCGGAATAACTATGGATTCCAATCCACTTTCACCAAACACACCGTTTCCTATTGAAGTCAGTCCTTCAGGAAGTTTTATTGATCGCAAAGATTCACAGCCATAGAACACAGTACTGTCGAGTACTTTTATGTTTTGCGGGATATTTACTGTTTCCAGAGCCTTGTCACCCCAGAACGCACTGCGACCAATACTCGTGATATGCTCCGGAATGTATAAATTCTTTAGTTTATAACACTCCGAAAGCATCGTCTGTGAAATTTCAGTTAATCCGGCAGGGAAAGTGAATTGCTCCAGCGACTCGCAATATTCAAAAGCATTTCTTCCAATTTTTGTTATCCCGTCATGCAATTTTATTGAAAGAAGTGATTTACAGTGCTGGAAAGCACGATCTCTGATCTCCGTAAGACTCTCCGGAATAGTGATTGTGGTCAGAGACTCACAATTTTGAAATACATTCATTCCCAAGTAATTTAGTCCATCAGGCAAATTGACTGACCTTAAATAAACACAGCCCTGGAAAGCCCTGTCTCCTATTGTTTTCACGGTTTCAGGAATCTCGACTGTCTGTATTATCATATTACGGAAACACTCATTAAGGATTCCTGTAACTTTATAAACTCTCCCATTATAAGTTTTCACTTCTGATGGAATGACAACATTGGGGTCGATATTAGAAAATGCGCTACAAACTTTCGCCTCGCCGGTTTCATCATCATATTCATAAAGCAACGCAGACGGATCTGACACTTCTATTTTCTCAAAATTTTTCCACCCCTCGGTCGATTTATAGAGTGTTTCACTTTCAAATGGAACTACCAAATCCGATTCAACGTAACAAAACACATTCTCCCCTAATTCGGGCGGAGTTAGAGGAAGGGATATTACAGAAATGAAATGTCCTGAGAAAGCCTCATCCCCAATCTTTTTCAATGTAGCGGGTAAAACAATCCCATACACCCCTGTATCTTTGAATGCTTTTGCTCCAATCTCTGTCACATTTCCAAGTTCAACATTTCCAAGTTGTGTGCAACCCATGAACAATTCATCAGGAACTACTGTAACCTTTGAATTACGAAGCGAGAAGGCTCCGATCTCAGGACAATTCGCATACGCACCTTTTCCAATTGAAATCAAAGAGTCAGTTGAAACTGTATTAATGAGGTACTTACATCCTGCAAATGCATACTCTTCTATTACGGTACACAATCCAACAAATGATTGTAGTGTTGACTCCGCAAACGCTGACTTGCCTATTTTCAAAGGAGACTGTGAAAAAATCGACATTTGCCTGGCTGAATTGAAACGTCCGCCGCCCAACAAATCTGATTTATAGAATGCTGAATCAGCAATCTCCTTAACCGGATAATAAGCCCCGTCAATTGAGATAGTAGAGGGTATTTGTTTGGGTGAAAAAGGATTAAATTTTTCTTCTATTCCAATAACACTTGCGTATTTATTACCCGCTCCATCCTCCTCAATCTTAAATTTAAATGGATTGGTGGTATCGGATATCGAAACCAATTCAAACTTATTCCATTGTTCATTAGTTGCGTAAACTTTAACTGTACCCGGATTCAAATATACTATTATATCAGCCGGGAATGAGTCATCTGCAAGGACGGGAGGAATATTTTGTATGACTTCCACAAATCTAAGGTTGTCACACCCTGCAAAAGCACCTTCACCTATTTCATTTACTGTACCTGAGAAATATACACATTCCAATTGTATGCAGTCCTTGAATGAGTAATCTGCAATCTCTGTTACCGTATAGTAACTACCGTCAACAAAAATTGAATACGCTACCTCAACCCACGATGTCAGTGGCGGTTGATATCCTACAACCTTGGCAGTTAAGGCCTCAGGATCAATCTCATAAATAATCCCGTATTCCTCATACAGATTCTTTTCCTCATCCAAAACCACAGCCATGGGGATCGCCTCATGATTCTGAGAGGCTGCAAAATCACCTGATTTTTGATATGCAGGGTTCGGGGATGGTTCGCTTGCGAAATCACCGGCAGAGAGGGCGTGTGTCACAAGCATCGCAAATAAAAGCACTAAAAAGCATTGTCGTTTCATGGCAACACAACAAATTGGTTTATGCTCCGGTGACACCCTGAACCGGACTGAAAAAATAAAAAACGTGGGTATCTTACCCTTGCTCGTCCCACGCATTGAGGCTCTGGCTTTGCCCATCGAAGTAAGACGAGCAATGTGCAGAGCCCACGTGTATATGCAGATATACACCACCGGCATCATGTCTCACGACAAGAGCCAATGGAATAAATATACATATCCATGAACATCTACCATTGCATCAGACTTGACTTCGATTATCGAAACTGCCAGATTTCAATGCGTCAAGAACAGAAACGCCGATAACGTTTTTCTAAAAAATGTCTGACTGTACGGATGTATCAGTCTCTTACCCACCCTCCCAGAACACCGCTGACGGGCTCTGCAGAAAGTCGATGCACAAAGATAATGCTTATTTCCGAACAACACAAAGATTCCGGGATGATTTTTGTGATAATCCTTAGAGTGTGTTTACATTTAAATCCGTCCCTGACAGGGATCCGTGTGTTCCGTCTGAAAGACTGATCACAGTTCTTCCAACATAAAAAACGAGTCTGATCCAACCGAATGGGACAGACTCGTTTATCAATTATAACACTCTTATTCGTCAAGCAATCCGGGACGCAGACGCCGCGTACGCTCCAGAGCCTGCTCATGGCGCCACGCCGCTATCTTTGCCTCATGTCCGCTGAGCAATATCTCCGGCACCTTCCACCCGTTGTAGTCGGCGGGACGGGTATAATCAGGGGCAGCCAGAATATTATCCTGAAACGAATCTGACAAAGCGCTCTGTTCATCGCCGAGTACACCCGGAACCAAACGCACTATGGCGTCAGAAATGATAATCGCAGCCATCTCGCCGCCGGTCAGCACATAATCACCTATGGAGATTTCGCGTGTCACCAGATGTTCACGTATCCTGTAATCAACACCTTTGTAGTGACCGCATAATATAATAAGGTTGTTGGACAATGAAAGCGTATTTGCCAGAGGCTGATTAAGAATCTCGCCGTCAGGCGATGTGAAAATGACATCATCGTAATCCCGCTCGGCCTTCAGCGCCGATATGCATCGGTCAACCGGTTCCACCTTCATGACCATCCCGGCCTCACCACCGAACGGATAGTCATCGACCTTACGATGCTTGTCGGTGGTGTAGTCACGCAGGTTATGGATATGGAATTCCGCCAACCCCTTGTTCTGCGCTCTCTTGAGGATGGAGCAGTTCAGGGGTGACTCGAATATCTCGGGAAGGACAGTCAGGATGTCGATTCTCATTTCTGATACTTCTTGGCCTGTTCGGCAATCAGTTCAACATCGTCAAAATAGTTTATACGCATTGCCTTACGCACATCTGAAAGAGTGTCGGCAGCAGCCTCACGCGCAATTTCAGTTCCCTTGCGGAGTATTTCAAACACCCCGGGGATATCTGACTCATACTCGGCACGGCGGGCACGGATCGGTGCCAGTTCCTCTTCAAGGATGGCTATCAGAAGTTTTTTGACGGTGCCGTCGCCCAGTCCCCCACGGGTGTAGTGATCCTTCATCTCATCAAGGCTCTGGTAGTCAGTGGTAAGGGTTCCGAAATGCTCCGGACGTGAGAATGCGTCAAGATAGATGAACGGACAGTTTCCCTCCAGATGTCCGGGGTCGGAAACATTCAGGTGCAGAGGATCCGTATACATGCTCTTCACCTTCTTGGCAACCTCCTTGGCGGTATCGCTCAGATAGATGCAGTTGCCCAACGACTTACTCATCTTGGCCTTTCCGTCAGTGCCGGGCAGACGCAGACACGCGCTGTTTTCGGGAAGAAGAATTTCAGGCTCAACCAGCGTGTCACCGTAGATATGGTTGAAACGCTGGACTATTTCACGGGTCAACTCAATCATGGGAGCCTGGTCCTCTCCTACGGGAACCGTGGTGGCACGGAAAGAGGCTATATCGGAAGCCTGACTCACCGGATAACAGAAAAATCCCATAGGTATACTTTTCTCAAAACCACGCATGGCTATTTCTGTCTTGACCGTCGGGTTGCGCTGCACACGTGACACCGAAACCATATTCATGAAGTAGAAAGCCAGTTCGGCCAGTTCCGGAACGGCTGACTGAATGAATATATCGGTTTTGGTGGGGTCTATTCCCACTGACAGGTAATCCAGAGCAACCTCCACAATATTCTGACGGATTTTCTCAGGATTGTCGGCATTGTCCGTAAGTGCCTGTGCATCGGCTATCATCACGTATATCTTGTCGAACTCTCCGGAATTCTGAAGGAGCACCCTTCGTGACAGGGAGCCGACATAATGTCCCAAATGCAATTTCCCGGTGGGACGGTCTCCGGTCAGAATGATTTTTTCCATAATACTTATTTTTCTGCAAAATTAAACAATATAAGTAAGCCCACAAAATTTTCCATGCAAATACATCTTTTCGGCAATCTCCCCGTCTTATATATGCTATGACAAAACTTCTACACATACTCGAAGAGGAAAAAGAGAATATGCTCCGATATGCCGGCTATCGTCTGCATAACATTAGAGATGTGGAGGATGCCCTCCAGAATATCTACCTGCGTGTTCTCTCGGATGGTAAACGTATTAAAGATATTCGGAATCCCCGCGCTTATCTATATCGGATGTTAAGCAATGAATGCACTAACATACTGCGGGAATCCTCCCGAACCCAATCTCTGAACATCGCCATCCTGGAGAAAACAGATCAAGAATATCAGGAATCGGAAAATTTTGAGGAAGAGTTTGCCATAATTAACAAACTTCTTGCTGCTCTAACTTTCGAGCAGTCTGAGACCATCCGCCTCCATCTCCACGGAAATCTGACATTTCAGGAAATAGCCGACTTGATGAATGTGCCATTACCCACAGCCAAAGCACGATTCCGTTATGGTATTGAAAAAATCAAAACAAAACTAAAATCAAAACAATCATGAACAACGAAAAAAATTTATTTAACCCTGAATTTGAGAACATTGTGAAAATGCTCACGCCGAAACATACGCGAAAAATCGATATTTCGTTTAAGCCTAAGAAGCGTACTGTTCTCACACGTTTCCTAACCATCGGCAGTGTGGCGGCGATACTAATTCTCATCTTTACATTGACACTTCACACATCTGTTCCCGTATCTGCCAAAGATGTAATTAATACCGCAATTACATCACTGGCGCAATCAGCGAGTGTCAGAGTAGAATTTACCATTATGGCCAGTCCTACAACTAAAGATGGAGTTTATAATCCGAACCCTTACGGCAAGAAAATCTCAGGAACTGCCTATATCATCAATCACAACGGCGAAAACTACTGCCAGATAGACTGGCATGATACCGAAAAAAAATCCATTATATATGTTGATGAAAAATATATTCATCTCCGAAATGGAGAAAAAGTGAGTGAACACGCTTCAAATGTTGGCAATCAGTTACTCAGCATCCTGAATCTCGATCAACTGAAAAATAATATAGGGGATGTCCTTACTGACTCCGAACTAATATCCGATAACGATACCATCATCCTTCGTCACCAGAAACATCAGACTGCCGGCGACATTGTGATGGAAGGGAAATTCAACAGTAACACCAAGGAGTTAATAAAGGCTTCGGTGACTTTTTCACCCACAGGGAAACCGAACGTAACCATCCTTGAAACAACCTCAATAAAACAAAATGTAGAGATTCCGTCATCGTCATTCATCTTCAAACAGACCCGTTTATAATAAAGACACATCCAGGATCACGCCAAAGCCACAACATCAAAAGCAAAACCCGAAAAAGCCTATAACACCTTCGCAAAACAAACATCAGCCTACATTTTTATATATAATATATAACCAAAATAACAACTTTTACCCGATTTCCTTTGCTTATCAACGGAAAAAACCTTATCTTTGCACACTTGAAAAATACCCTTTGGGTGTAATCATTATCCGTAAACTAAAAATCTTTAAATATAAATGGCAACATTAGAGAAAATCAGGAGCCGCTCAGTGCTTCTCTTCACCATTATCATCCTGGCTTTGCTTGCATTCATCCTGGGTGACTTCTTCAACTCTTCACGATCATTCTTCGGTCCCGGTCACACTGCCGCTACCGTAGCAGGCGAGAAAATTGACTTCAACGAATTCAACCGCCGCGTTGAACAGGCAACTCAGCAGATGCAGCAGCAGGGCTATGCGAAAGTGGAAACCGAACAGATCCAGGCTCAGGTTCTGCAGCAGATGGCAAACGAAGCGCTTTTCAACAAAGAAATTGAAAAACTCGGAATTGTTGTGACTGACAACGAACTTTCAGAATCCATGATTGGCGAGTCCGCTAACCCCCAGTTCGTTCAGTACATCTACCAGCAGTTCGGAATGCACCCCCGTCAACTCCATGAACTCATCTTCTCAAACGCCGCCAACATGGATCCCGCTCAAACAGAGCAACTCAAACAAATGTGGATCGAAAACGAGAAAATGATGACACAGGCGCTCAAACAGCAGAAACTCATCAACCTCTTCAACGGTTCTCTCCGCGCTAACAAAATCGATGCGCAGGAAATCCACAACGACAACTCCGTTTCCTCAACAATCCGTTACGCGAAAGTCGACCTCAACTCTGTTCCTGATTCTGTTGCCGTTCCTTCAGAAGCGGAAATCAACGCCAAATATAATGAAACACGCGAACAGTACAAACTTACCGATCAGGTACGCAACATCAACTACATTGTCGTTGACATCGTACCCTCGGCTGAGGACCTTGCTGCCGCTCAGGCTGAGATTGACGCCGCTCTCGCACTCCTCAACACCTCTGAAGGCACCGATGCTCTCTCAGGTATGTTTGTCGTAAACAACACCACTGCGAAAAAATCCGAACTCAACGGTCCGGTTGCTTCAGCAATCGACACCATGAGCGTTGGAACCGCATCTTACGCCGGTTTCTCTAACAACACTCACCGCATTGTGAAACTCCTCGGCGTCAACCACGCTCAGAAAGACACCGTCACTTTCGACATGGCTCAGATTGAGGTTACAGGACCCGCACAGCGTGACTCTATAATCAACGCCCTCAACAACGGTGCGAAACTCGCTGACTTCACTGATGCAGCAAACATCGCCGAAGGACAGAAAGCATCGATGCTCGACCAGCAGGCAGGCGCACAGGTACGCGAACTCTTTGCTGACGCCGCTACCGGCAAATACTTCACCCCTGACACACTCTCTACCGCGAACGCAATCCGCGTGTTCCGTGCCAACAGGTTCTCCGCTCCCGTAACAACCTACGACGTGGCTGAAATCCAGTATGCGGTTGACCCCTCGTCTACAACAATCAACAAACTCAACAGCGACCTGCGCAACTACCTCGCTGAAAACAACACCGCTCAGAAATTCTCTGACAACGCGCTTGCAGCAGGTTACCGCGTTTTCCCCGCCGAAGTGACCAAACAGGCTCTCGCAATAGCAAACATCCCCTCAACTCGCGGTGCTGTTAAATGGGTTCTCAACGCCAAGAACGGTCAGGTCAGCGACATTTACGGTGACGAACAGACCGGACGACTCATTGCAGTGGCTCTCAACAACACCTACGACGGCTACACCCCCGTAACCGACAAAATGCTCAACTCTTATCTCACCGAACTTGTCAAAGCCGACAAAAAAGCCGCTAAACTCATCGAGCAATACAGCGGCAAAGCATCTTCCGTTGACGGTTACGCCCAGATAATGGGTACAAGCGTAGACACAACCTCTATCGCTTTCGGCCAGCGCATGATCCAGGGATTCAGTTTCAATGAATCAAACCTCGCTGCAAACGTTGCTTCTGCTCCTAAAGGCAAACTTGAAGGTCCCATCCAGACTCAGGGTGCTGTTGCAGTATTTGAAGTTACAGATGTGACTGACGAAGGTGGCGAATTCGATTTCAACACCGAGGCCGCTCGTTTCAACCGCCAGCAAGGTGGCGAAGCAATGAGCCGCAACATATTCCTCATCCTTCTCGGCAACAACAAAATCGATAACAAACTCCTTAACTTCTATCAGGACTAAATCGCTCTTTTGATACTTTAACGCCATAACCCCCGGAGGGTGTGTCAGAAAGCAGTTTTTTTGACACACCCTCGCGGTTTCTAAAAATGGCCTCACGCTATGACAAACTAACCTCACAACACAGCCGTTGAGCCATTCCAACACTCTGCCGCACGAGGTTTATCCTATCATCATGCTAAAGATTTTTCCCGAAAATCAGCCGGAATCAATACGCCGTATAGCACTTAACGGAGTACCTGACAATGCCTTATTAATTTACAAAGGAAGAAACCGTGTGTTCTCCCTTCTGGTTGACGGTGGTCGGGAAATAAACATAAAGGAATTCCATAAACCTCGTTTCCCGAACAGTTACATCTACAACTCACTCCGGCGGAGCAAAGCATGCAGGTCATTCCTCAATGCGAAAAAACTCATTGAACTCGGATTCCACACTCCGCAACCGATTGCGTTCATCGAGGAAACTTCAGCCGGAGCACTTCGCCGCAGTTACTACATCTCGCAGCAAGTCCCGTTCAAACCCATCCGTGACTGGACCACAATACCGGGATATGAAACACTCATTGATGACCTCGGAGCGGAAATCAACCGTCTTATGACAGCCGGAGTATTCCACCGTGACTTCTCTCCCGGCAACATCCTTTACCAGCCTTTGCCTGACGGTCACTTCAGATTCTACTATGTTGACCTCAACCGGATGGAATTCAACGTCACTTCCACCGCAAAACTGATGAGAATGTTCCGCGCCATCACCCTTGATGAGGATGAACTGAGCATGCTCGCTGCGGCATACGCCCGTGCAGCCGGGCTTCCGGAACAGACGGTGATAAACCGGGCTATCGCTCAATTGCGCAGTTATATCGCTGAAAAAAAACGCCTAAAAAAAATAAAATCCATATTCAAATAAATTATGAAATTATCTCATTTTGCAATCATGTGCATCGCAGCAGGAGCAATCACCTCTTGCTCCACAAAACCGGAGCACCTCAAAAGCCTGAACAAGGACTACGTCGACGAGTCTGTCCGTCCGGGCGATGACTTCTACACCTACGTCAACAAAGGATGGATGGAAGCACACCCCCTCACTGACGAATACTCACGCTACGGACAGTTTAACATCCTGAACGACGAAAACGAAAAACGCGTGCAGGAAATCGTTCTCGGACTGTCCGACACCAATCCCGAGGAAGGAACCGAAGCATTCATGGTTTCAACCATCTACAACCAGGCTATGGATTCCGTCCGCCGCAACAACGAAGGTGCCGCTCCCATTCAGGATGGTATCAAAAAAATCGAGGCCACTGACCATGACGGCATGGCTGACCTCTTCCTCTGGATGCACGGAAACTACGCGAGCCCGTTCTTCAGTGCCGGTCCTATGGAAGACCTCAACGACTCAAACCGCTACGCAATGTACATCTCCGGAGGTTCATTAGGCATGGGCGACCGTGACTACTACCTCCTTGACGACGAACACAACACAACTATCCGTAACGCTTACATAAATCTCATCGAAACTCAGATGCAGAACGCCGGACTCTCTGCCGACGATGCCAAACGTGTTGCTGAAAACGTAATCAAAGTGGAAAAAGCACTCGCTGACTCCACCTGGACACGCGAACAGAGCCGTCGTCTCGAACTGATGAACAACCCGCGCACCGCACAGCAGATCGCTGAAATGTATCCCGGTCTGGACTGGAAACGTTTCTTCAAGGAAACAATGGATATTGAAATGCCTGATACCCTTATCGTTACTGAACTCAACACCGTTCAGCAAGGCGTGAACCTGCTCACCACTCTCCCTGACCGCGAAATCAAGGACTACTATCTCTGGAAATATGTGGCACAGGCCGCTCCCTATCTGAGCGACAACTTCACCGATGCCAACTTTGAATTCGCCAAAGTCCTCAGCGGTGTAAAAGAGCAGCGTCCCCGTTGGAAACGAGCCCTCTCCGCAACCGAAGGCGCTCTGGGCGAAGCAATCGGTAAACTCTACGTGGAAAAATACTTCCCCGAATCTTCAAAAAAACAGATGCTTGACCTGGTTGAGAACCTCCGCACCGCGCTCGGTCAGCACATCGACTCACTGACATGGATGAGTGACGAAACAAAAGCAAACGCTCAGAAAAAACTGGCTGCCTTCACTGTAAAAATTGGCTACCCCGACAAGTGGAAAGATTATTCTACAATGAAAATCGATCCCGCCAAGAGTTACTATGACAATATGCACGAAGTGGCAATGTGGCATCAGCGCGACACCTACTCCAAATGGGGCAAACCCGTTGACAAAACAGAATGGGGTATGACTCCTCAGACTGTGAACGCCTACTACAACCCCATGGCTAACGAAATCGTGTTCCCCGCCGCTATCCTCCAGGCTCCTTTCTTTGATCCTGAAGCAAGCGACGCCGAGAACTATGGTGGCATTGGCGTGGTTATCGGTCACGAAATGACCCACGGATTCGACGACCAGGGTCGCAACTTCGATGCCGAAGGCAACATGGTCAACTGGTGGACTCCCGCTGACCTTGAAGCGTTCACCGCACTCACAAAGGGACTGGTTGAGCAGTTCAACGCTGTTGAAATCGAGCCCGGACTCAACGCAAACGGTGAATACACTCTCGGTGAAAACATCGCTGACCAGGGCGGTCTCCGCGTTTCTCGCACCGCATTCCTCAACGCTCAGAAAAAGAAAGGTATCGACATTGACTCTCCCGATGCTCTCATTGACGGACTCACCCCCATGCAGGCTTTCTACATGAACTACGCTAACATCTGGGCTTCAAACATCCGTCCCGAAGAAGCACGTAACCTTACCATCCGCGACGTACACTCTCTGGCCAAAAACCGCGTGAACGTTTCACTCCGCAACATAACTCCCTTCTTTGAAGCATTCAACATTCAGGAAGGCGACTCCATGTATCTCCCTGCTGAAAAACAGGTGATAATCTGGTAATAAACTCCTGCAAAACATAAAAAGAGCGGCATGTCGACAACGGCACGCCGCTCTTTTTTATTCCCTGATAATTTTCTGATATTGGAAATATTCACTATCTTTGTGATATTATATTAATAGTATTATGCCAACAGACATCAATAGCAATAACATATTAGCACTATTAGAGAACTTCACGTTTGACAGTTCCGAAGATATAATGCTTCAGGTTGCCGAGAACTTCCGCAAACGCAGAGTTGAGAAAAATATCACACGGCAAAATATCGCAGAAAAGTCAGGAGTTCCCATATCCACCGTGGCACGGTTCGAGCAAAAAGGGTTGATAGCCTTTGAATCGCTGATAAAACTTGCCATGACGTTAGGATATACGTCAGAGATACGTAATCTGTTTGGAACTCCCAAATTCAATACCATGGAAGAACTTGACCTTATCCGTCGGAAAAGTAATGATAAAAGAGCCTATGGCAAATCAAGAAAAGATGACAAGAACTGAGAAACTTAAAGTAATGTTTCATGAGCGCACTGTTGGTTCGCTCACGCTTTCGCCTGACAATCGTTTGAACGTGTTTGAATACGATAAGTCGTGGCTCGTTGATGGGTTCAGCGTTTCACCAATTGAGTTACCACTGCAATCAGGCATCTTCATTGCCAAACCAAATCCGTTTTGCGGGAATTTTGGAGTGTTTGAAGATAGTCTGCCGGACGGCTACGGTCGTTATCTTCTACATAAAACATTACTTCGCCACGGAATAAACGATTATGATCTGTCTTCCTTGGACAGACTCGCATTAGTTGGTGAAAACGGCATGGGTGCATTAACCTATTCCCCTTCAATTAATCTTAAGCATGAGGAAACCGTAACTGATTTTGACAAACTCCAGAAGATTGCTCTGGAAGTGTTGAAGGAAAAGCAGGACAAAGATGCCGGACTGCTTCTTTTCAACAGTAGCAATAGTGGAGGGGCAAGGCCTAAGGCGGTATTTTCAGATGAGGATGGACACTGGTTGGTAAAATTCCGTCATACATACGATCCGAAAAACATCGGAGACCTGGAGTCACGGTATAATACCGTTGCTCGGAAATGCGGCATTACAGTACCGGATTTTAAACTCATAAACGGTAAATATTTTGCGTCACGACGATTTGATATCGACAACGACGGGAACCTGATACACACCTGCACTGCAGGCGGATTAATATGTATTTCTCTAAGCCAACCGTTTATGGATTACTCAAATCTGCTCGCGCTGACCGGATTCATTACCCAGAGTCGTGAAGATGTTGAGCAGATGTACCGCAGAATGATTTTCAATTATCTTACTGAGAATAAGGATGACCATTGCAAAAATTTCAGTTTCTACGTCCTCAGAGACCATGAATCTGAAACATGGCGTTGGCGACTCGCGCCGGCTTACGACCTCACACTATGCACGGAAGGATATAACGGAGAACACGCCACCTCTGTCAACGGCACAGGGAATCCGCGTATTTCCGACTTCATTGCGGTAGGTAAAAAAATCAAAATTTCAGAAAACAGATGCACTGAAATTCTTGACGAAGTTCTCTCCGGATGTGCCGAACTGAACCGATATAACTTAAAAAAATAACACCGACCCGCACAACTCACTCATTTACATACCAAACAGGGATATTTTCCCTTCACGCTTCATCATTTAATATTTTTTAGTATTTTTGCACAAGATTAGCAGAGGCGAATCCAACGGTATATCTGCCCCCATCCGGCAGTGCAATTCAACTGAATATAAAGTCTTAAAATATACCTAAATAACGTGAGTTCGATATAAGAAGTCGCCTATTCAATAATAAAACAATCAGCCATTTAGCATGAAACTAAGTGGCTGATTGTTTTATCTTTAAACGTGGGTTTTCTTATATCGAACTCACGTTATTTAACTCCTGCAAAACACAAAAAGAGCGGCATGTCGACAACGGCACGCCGCTCTTTTTTATTCCCTGAGAAAATTAATATATAAGACTGTGCCATAACCCTTGATTACGACACAGTCTTAAAATATCTCTGATACAGTAACTTTACTTTAGATTGACAGACGGCGAAGAGTATCCAGAAGTGTACGGTTGATGGGCTTGTCGTTTTTGATAGCCTTGGTGAAAGGCACATATACGATTTCGTCATTCTTTATACCGATCATCACATTTCGCTGGTCGTCAAGCAGAGCATCGATGGCTGCGGCACCCATGCGTGAGGCCAGGATTCGGTCGAAGGCTGTGGGGGAACCGCCTCGCTGAAGATGCCCGAGAATTGACACACGCACATCATAGCCGGGATACTCGTTTTTCACACGTTCAGCCAGACCGGTTGCACCTCCGGTAACGGGGCTCTCGGCAACCAGAACTATAGATGAGTTCTTGCTCTTGCGGAAACCGTTCTGGATAAGTTCGGCCAACTGGTCGACCTCAGTGTAGATTTCAGGGATAATGGCAGCCTCGGCTCCGGATGCTATTGCTCCGTTCAGAGCAAGGAATCCTGCATCACGTCCCATAACCTCAATGAAGAACAGACGTTCGTGGCTGGTTGCAGTGTCACGGATTTTATCCACACACTCCATGATGGTGTTCAAGGCTGTATCATAACCTATGGTGGAGTCCGTGCCGTACAGGTCATTGTCAATAGTTCCCGGCAGACCGATGATGGGGAAATTGAACTCGTTGGCGAAGATACGCGCTCCGCTCAGTGATCCGTCACCACCTATCACCACCAGAGCGTCAATTTCCTGGCGGCGAAGCACATCGTAGGCCAGTTGTCGCCCCTCAGGTGTACGGAATTCCTGGCATCTTGCTGTCTTCAATATCGTTCCGCCCATCTGTATGATATTTGATACATTCTGGGTCTTGAATTCCACGATCTCATCGGTTATGAGTCCACGGTATCCGCGATAGATTCCTTTTACTTTGAAGCCACTGTAGATGGCTGATCGGGTCACGGCACGGATAGCCGCGTTCATACCCGGAGCGTCACCTCCGGAGGTAAGGATACCAATTGTTTTAATCTCTGCCATAAATATAAGTTTTTGTGATATTGCGGATTATGTAAGTTGATATATTGTGATGGGTCACTCCTCGTCAATGGAGTAATTTATAAAATCGTTCAGCGGTTTGAGGATAAGGAACAGGTCGGCGGTTCGCTTCACCCAGTCATCCTGACAGAAAAACGCCTCATCCAGATAATGCGCCTTGGCGATATCCTTAAGTTTGAGCCATTCAGCCTGCGGATGATCCTTGTCCCAACCCTTGGGAATTGTTTTCAGACGGCTACCGGCCCATCCAGGAAACTCACGCCGCATGGCCGGAGCATCGGCTATTTCCGTGAACTCCTCTATATTGTCCACTATGGCATGCCGCAGTTTCCGCAAAGTGGCACTGTCAGGCCACCAGATACCGCCATACACTCCTGACTGAATGTCACGGTCCGGTCGGTCAAGCCCCATCTGGAGATAATAGCACGCACGCATATCCTTTTTCCCGTAAGGTGTGATAATGGCTGAAAAAAACGTCTTGTACGGCGACTTATCCTGCGAGAAACGGGTATCGCGGTAGAAACGGTAGGCCGCTTTTGATGCCGTGCAACCCCGCAACGTGGGGTCTTGTTCAGCCATAAGGTCTATCAGACGCTGCAGATCATCAAGCCAGAGAGCACGCAGCCGGTCATATTCCTCCTTGTTCCGGTGGAACCATTCCCGGTTGTTATTTCTTTCAACCTGCTCCAGAAATCTGTATAAGTCGGGTATATAATTCATGGCAAATCCTCAAATTCTACATCCGTTATCTGCTGTTCAACCTTGAACTTTATTGTTGTCGTATCACCATAGGTACGCTCCGAAGCCTCCACCCGGATCTCCTCAAATTCCACATATTCCCCAACCGATCCGTCGATTTTCTTTTTCTTCGGTGGGGCCGGAGGGGAACCCTTGCTCTTTTTACGCGAGCCTTCACGCCGCGAACCGGGCATCTCCCCGTTCATCATCCGGCTGAACTGACGATATTGACTGTGTATCTTCAATGCTATTTTCAGCACCGGCCACACAATCGCAACGCCGATTATAAATAATATCGTTAATAATATCCACATATATTCTTTCTATTCTGTCTAACCGGAACAACTTCACCCGTGGTTTTGTTTCAGTCAACCACCGGACGGAACAGCGAACCCGCTGACAATACAATATAGAGAAGGATGGTCCACATCAGCCCGGTAACCCCCAGCAATGCCACCAGAACCACCGTCGCTCCGATAATCAGGAAACGGAGCCAGTTCTGACGGAATGAAAAGTTCTTGAACTTCAGTGAGAACATGCGCATGTTGACTACCATCATCAGCGATACCGCCGCAATGATAACAACAGTGGCCACCATTGGGAACTTTACCCCGTCAGTAGCAAGCATATTCACATATCCTATCCAGAAAATGGCGTTCGCCGGAATAGGCAGTCCCGCGAAGGTGGTTTTCTGGGTCTCGTCAATATTGAACTTAGCCAGACGGAGCGCACCCATGACAGGGATAAACAAAGCCGCATAACTCAGCACACACCCTCCGCTTTCAAGCAGAAGCGCATTAAGCACAAGCATGGCCGGGGCCACACCGAAACTCACCAGGTCCGACAGCGAGTCCAACTCCTTGCCAAGTGATGAATAGGCATGCAGCAAACGGGCCGATGCTCCGTCGCAGAAATCAAACAGAGCCGATGCTCCAATGCAGAGGAACGCCCACTGATAACCCTTCATTCCACAGCAGATATCCTCGCTGAAATGAAAGGCAAAAATTATGGCAACCACCCCTGACAGCAGATTCATGGAGGTGATTGTATTGGGTATGGAATTCTTGATTGTCTTGAACATTGTCACGTTGTAATTTTTAACTCTTTCAGGGAGAAACTTCCTCCCCTCATGCAAAGTTATAAAATTTTTACAAAACAATCTCCATAATCCCCGCTTTTTTCCGCTACTCCGAGCCTTAATTCTTTTAGACCCGGAAATTATTCTGTGAGGGTCTGCATGATTTTTTTTAATCCGGCCTGACCTGAGGGTATCCATATTACCGAGGGGTCACGGCGGAGCCATGTGAGTTGCTTTTTGGCGTAGACTCGTGTGTTTTTCCCTATCCTCAGCAGTGCCTCCTCGCGGGTCATGACCCCGTCCATCATTGCGAATATTTCCTTATAGCCCACGGTGTTGAGCGAATTCAAATGTCGCTTTGCAGCAACTGACGCCACCTCTTGCTCCAGCCCCTGCTCCACCATTGTGTCAACCCGGCGGTTGATGCGCTCAAACAGTTCGTCACGAGGGATATCAATGGCGAATTTCAGGATGCGGAAGGGTCGGGATTTCTTTGTGCCGCTGCGCAGATCCGAGTAGCGCCTGCCGCTCTGGTAGATTATCTCTATGGCATGGACCAGCCGGCGATGGTTGTTTAGGTCAACCTCTCGGTAGTAGACCGGATCAAGTTCAAGAAGTTCAAGACGCAGTCCCTGGAGCCCTTTACTCTCATATATCTGCATGGCACGACGGCGGTTTTCCTCAGATACGGTGGGGATGTCGTCAATTCCGTTGATTACGGCATCGACATACATCATTGACCCTCCGGCCATTACGACATAGTCATTTTCGGCCCACAGGCTTGGCAGGAGAGCCATGACGTCAGCCTCGAACATAGCGGCACTGTAATAGTCGTCAAGTCCGAGCGTACCCACGAAATAATGCGGCACCGCAGCCTGCTCTTCTGCAGAAGGGGCGGCGGTGCCAATGGGTATTTCACGGAACAACTGACGGGAGTCGGCTGAGATTATCCCGCAGCCGAGGTGTCGCGCCACGTCTATGGCGAGGGATGTTTTTCCGGACGCTGTCGCTCCGGTTATCACTATCAGCGTTTTCTGCCGGCTCACTGTTTTTCGGCCACCAGACGGGCTATCTCCACGATAACGCGGGTTGCTTTTTCCATTGAGGGTATGGGCACAAACTCATATCGGCCGTGGAAGTTGAGACCTCCGGCGAAGATGTTCGGACATGGAAGTCCCTTGAAGGAGAGTTGCGCACCATCTGTGCCACCTCGGATGGGAACTACCTTAGGGGTGACATCAGAGCGTTTCATCGCTTCTATGGCTGTGTCGATCACATGCATGACAGGCTCTATTTTCTCGCGCATGTTATAGTACTGGTCCTTGATTTCCAGCGATGCCACGTCGGGGAACTCGTGATTGATTTTGCGTGTCAGATGCTCGAACTCCTTTTTGCGACGCTCGAAACGGTCGCGGTCATGGTCGCGGATAATGTATGTGAGGACGGTTTTCTCCACTGTCCCTTCAATAGAAACGAGATGGTAGAACCCTTCGTAACCCTCGGTGTGTTCCGGGGTTTCCCAGCGGGGAAGCATGATGGCGAACTGGTTTGCAATGCGGATGGAGTTGATCATCTTGTGCTTTGCGTAGCCGGGATGAACGTTGCGCCCGTTGAAGGTTATGCGGGCAACGGCAGCGTTGAAGTTCTCATATTCAAGTTCACCGATTTCACCGCCGTCCATTGTATAGGCCCAGTCGGCACCGAAAAGTTCAACATCGAACTTATGGGCACCCTGTCCTATCTCTTCGTCGGGGTTGAGAGCAATGCGGATGTCGCCATGTTTGATTTCAGGATGTTTCATCAGGTGGTCGACCGCAGAGATTATTTCAGCCACACCGGCTTTATCGTCGGCACCTAACAGGGTTGTTCCGTCAGTGACGATGAGGTCCTGACCCTTGTAGTGCAGAAGTTCGGGAAATTCCGAGGGTGAGAGCACCACGTTCTGCTCGGCATTGAGGATAATATCTCCGCCGTCGTAATCCTTTACGATACGCGGTTTGACATGCCGTCCGCTCATGTCAGGCGATGTGTCGAGATGGGCGATGAAGCCTACTGTGGGAACTTTTTTCCCGCAGTTTCCGGGGAGGGTCGCCATCAGGTAGCCGTTCTCATCAAGTGTTATCTCTTGGAGTCCCATTTTTTCGAGTTCCTCTTTGAGATAGCGTGCGAACACCATCTGGCCGGGAGTCGACGGGGTCATGTTGGTCAGTTCGTCACTCTGGGTATCGAACTTGACATACTCTAAAAAGCGGTCAACAACATTCATATCTTGTGTCAGGTTTGTTAATTATGAACTGGTTCATGACAAACCATCGGCAATGAGTCAGAGCCGGTGGTTTATCTCCTGCAAAGATATGAAATTTTTAGTTACTGAAGGCTATCACGGAGCATTTTTATTTTACGGTGTACTCTCCTTGTGATACGCCGTCATCAATGTTATTTCCGTCTGCCGGAGCGGGTCGCTGACAGATCACAGGCCTACGCCTTTTGATTGATATACTCTGTCAACGCACTTTTTGTCATTGTGTTTTTCGTAGTATGAATCGTTGTGTGTGTGTCTTTCATCATTTAAACACTCCTGGTGGCATCATTGTTCAAGCCACGGGGCGAAAATGTTAATAACAATTAATTATCCGCAGTGCTTTTCCCGAAATATAAAATAAAATGCTAACTTTACGGATTAAATAAGTGAACCCTTCATTAATAAGGCGTGTTATTAAGATATATATGATCTGATAACATGTTCAACTATTAAAAACTTATTACAATGCCTGACAATACTGAAAATATGCGTAAAACGCCGCGTACCATGCTGATAATCTTCGGAGTCATCATGATTATAATTTATGTTGGTATGGGTTCCCTGTTGCTCTTCACCCCGTTCTTCTCCAACGTGATCACAATTGACTGGATCCGTTATGTTCTCGGGGGCGCGTTTATCCTCTATGGAATCTGGAGAGCGGTCCGTCAGTTCCGTTTCAATATGAATTAAACTTTTTGGCCGATGAAAAACCTTGCATTGAACCTGTTTGCCGCAGCGGCACTCATGACCTCGGTGACGGCATGTCAGAAATATTCCGAACAGCGCGAGGGTAACACCTCCACCAGCGGTCTGACCACTATCATGTGTGACAATTCCTTCGAGAATATCATGCATCAGGAGATCGACGTGTATGAATACTGCTATCCCAAGGCAAGCGTCATCCCATATTATATCCCGGAAAATGACGCCATTGACTCCCTGCTCCAGTTGAAAACACGGCTGGCGGTCATAACCCGCGAACTCACCAAGGAAGAAACTGAGTTCCTTAAAGGAAAGAAACGTAATCCGCGTTGCCAGCGCATTGCCGTTGACGCCATTGCGCTTATCGTGAACCCGGAGAACCCCATAGAGAAAATCACCCGCAAGGAGATTGCTGAGATCCTCTCTGGCGAGGTGACGGACTGGAACGACCTGGAACCGAATAAGACAGGTAAGATTTCCGTTCTCTTCGATGACTCCGGCAGCAGCACCGTGGCCTACATGCGCGACTCCCTTCTGATGGGCGGAAAGTTCGGCGACAACGTATATGCCCAGGGATCAAACAAGGCCGTATTCGAAGGCGTGAAGAACCACAAGGGTGCCATTGGCATAATAGGTGTAAGTTGGATTGCGGCAGACCTCAAGTCACCCTCTCTGACCATTGAGGAACGCGTGAACTCTTCACAGAACTCCGATACCACCGCACTGGATTTCAACCAGGACGTGAAAGTGCTCAAAGTGCAGAAGAACCCCGAGTCCGTGGAATTCTTCAAACCATATCAGGCCTATATCTACAGCGGTGAATATCCCCTCTACCGTTCCATCTACATGGTCTGCACATCTGTTCCCGGCACAACAGCACACGGATTCTACTCATTCGTGACAGGATTCCAGGGGCAGAAAATCATTCAGATGACCGGTGTCCTTCCGGCTCTTGTACACCCGCGGATGGTGGAAGTAAACTGACCAATCGTTAAAATAAACATAAACATAATAAAACATGAAATTCAAACTTCTTTTCTCATTTCTCTTAGGCTCTGCTTTCTGCCTTTCGGCCCAGCAAGGCTACAAGGATGGTATCGAATACTTCCGCGCTGATCAGCCGGAAGAGGCCGAAATCATCCTTACCCGTACCATCAATGACCCGGCTACTGACAAGGCCGAGGCTAACTACTATCTTGGTTTGATCGAACTCCAGAAAGGTAACGCCGCACAGGCAAAATCTTTCTTTGAAAAAGGCATAGCGGCAAATGCAGCCGACCCCTTCAACCTGGTAGGTCTCGGTGCTGTTGACCTCAAAAACGGCAACAAGGCGGCCGCAGAGGCTCTGTTCAAGTCCGCCCGTCAGATCGACAAGAACAATCCCCGCGTACTTGTTGATATTGCCCGCGCTTACTACAACGCCGATCCCGTGGCTTACGCCAAGGAGATTGAAAAAACTATCATGGACGCACGTAAGGCCGCAAAAAAGACTCCCGAACCCGCAATCTACATCCTTGAAGGTGACATGCTCGCTCCAACAAACGTGGGTGAAGCGGCAGGTTACTACGAAATGGCTCAGCAGGCCGATCCTGAAACCAAATATCCCGAGGCTTATGTGAAATATGCTCGCACATACTTCACCGTAAACCCCAAATTCTCAATCGACAAACTCAACGAACTGCTTGAGAAACAACCTAACTCCGCACTTGCCCAGCGTGAACTCGCCGAGAAATACTACGAAAGCGACCGCCTCACCCTCGCCGCTGAACAGTATGGCAAATACATGCAGAACCCCCATCACTTCAAGAAGGATGAAATCCGCTATGTGGCTCTTCTCCACTTCGGCAAGAAATATCAGGACTCTTACGACCTGGCAGGCAAAATCCTCGTTGAAGATCCGGAGAACATCTACATGCAGCGCATGCAATTCCTGAACCTTGAAAAAATGGAGAAATATCCTGAGGCAAAAGCCGCCGCAGAGAAATTCCTCGCTAACCCCGCCGCTCAAGGGAAGATCGTTCCTAATGACTACACCACCCTCGGTGACGTACTCCAGGTGTTAGGACAGGACACTCTCGCTGCCGTTCAGTTCGAGAATGCAGTGGCTGTTGCTCCTGACCGCAAGGAACTCCTCAAAGACCTCTCAGGCGCTTATTCCAAGGCTAAGATGTATCGTGAGGCTGCTGACGCCATGCAGAAATTCGTTGACGAAGGTGATGCAACAACCAACGACCGCTTCATGCTTGCCCGCCGCTATCAGAACGTGGCAGCAACAGAAACTGACTCCGTGGCACGCTTGGCAACCATCGGCAAGGCGCTCGTTCTGGTTGATGAAGTGCTTGAAAAAGTGCCTGACAACCCCTCTATCATGATCACCAAAGCACGTATGCTTTTCGTAAAGAACAACAACGAGGCTGACCAGGCAACCATCGACACCTTCATCAAGGCAACTGAACTTCTTGACAAAGATCCCAACAACGTAACTTCAAGAAAACAGGACTATGTGACCGCCTACAACCAGATCGGTAACTACTACCTCAAACAGGGCGACACCGAAAATGCCAAGGTTTACTTCTCCAAGATGCTCGATATCACCCCCGACAATGAGGCTCTCCGCAACTTCGTTGAATCCCTGAAATAACCCTCTCCAACATACAACTGAAAAGGATGCCCTCACTGGCATCCTTTTTTTGTGACATGGAGCGGAGGTCTCCGGCATCCGCCATGCCGAGGTGAGAAACAAGCCCACCTGTGGCGGAGGCCGGAGACCTCCGCTCCGTGGGGTGGCGGCGTCCTCGCCGCCATATACAGGACAGCGGGACGCTGTCTACTCCACGCCCCATGCCAACCTCCGCCCCTGAAAAACAAAAGCGCCCCAAAAGGCGCTTAATATCTTACTCTCAGTCAGACCTGTCCGACAAGTCCGACTGGTCCTACAAGTCTGACTCCAAAATCAGGGTTTGAGGCGAGCCACGGGGGTAATGCCACCAGTGGTCTTGTCACCAATCTTAACGAGGACCTCAGTTCCGAGCGGCAGGAAAATATCCACCCGCGAGCCAAACTTGATGAAGCCAAGGTGATCCTCAATAGAAGCCGGCTCGCCAACCGTTGCATAGGTCACTATCCGGCGTGCGATCGCTCCGGCAATCTGTCGCACCAGAATCTGCTGTCCGTGAGGTGTTTCAATGACAATGGTCGAACGCTCGTTCTCAGTGCTTGATTTGGGAAGATAAGCCGAGAGGAAACGACCGCTGTGATGAGTGGTGTATATCACTTTGCCATCCACCGGATACCAGTTTGCATGAACATTAAAGATGGTCATGAACACTGATAACTGAATAACCTTCCGATGCAGGTATTCATTCTCGAACACCTCCTCAAGAGCCACTACCTCTCCGTCCACGGATGAAACCACCACATTGTCAGGATCACCCTGAAATTGACGGTGCGGAGAACGGAAGAAATTGGTTGCCAGGCAATAAAGCACAACAGAGAGAACGGATATTGTGATGGGAATGGCGATGTAGTGCTGCGACAGATAGAACCATGCGGGCAGATTGACAGCCAGCATGATAATAGCCATAATAATGAGAATATTGGTTCCTTCGTGGTGCAGTCTTACACTCATCTCGTGTTTGTTGTAGTTTATCAGGGCAAAGTTAACTTAAATAATTCACATTTCAAAGGAATCTGTGAAATTTTTACATGACCTGCAACCGCCTTATGCAGTCATCAGACATGAAACTGACGTGGGTGCGGTAGAACCTTGAAAACTCCGGAAGGCGTTCGTCACCCGTTGAGCCCTCTTGCTGGTGGATTCACAGGCACCCCGGCCAATGCTTCAGCAACTGAATTGAGATAAAGGAAAGTTCCACGTCCTGGAGAGAGAGCAGCCATGGGGGCGAGTATTAGGAGCAGACCGCAGGTATAGAGGTCAAACTCATGGGCGCCCGGCTTTTCACGCTCTCTCAAAGGGGGCATTGGATATATGGATCACCTTACCCCCCGCCTCCTCGCACAGGCGTCGCACCTCCTTTTCCGCCGGGGAGATGAAAGGAGACACCAGCACCCCGCCGTTCTCCGCCAGATGCTTCCACCGGCGGAACTTATCGGCTCTGACAAACTCCGAATCAGCGCGATGAACAACCACAGGAGCCTTAAAAGGGTTGTCAAGCAACTGCAGATTGCCGTAGGCCTGCCATAGCGATCCGTTGATGTCAATATTGTTAACCTTGCAGAAAAAGTCACGGTTCAAACGCCGTACCATCAGCCGGTAAGGGTTTAGGCGGATATACTCAATGATTGTGGGCAAAGAGTGGACGGGCCGCTGATAGCGGTCATGGAAATCGGGGTGAAAACATCCGTGACTCCCAGAAACTTCGCCCTGACAAGTTGCCCGCACTTCACCTTCATCATCCCGATGTAACGTCCCAACGGGCGCGGCAGTGGCTCACGGGCAAAAATGGCGAAGTGAATATGATCCGGCATTACCACATACTGGAGAATCTGCAGCGCAGGACACAGGCAAGGGAAATTAATGATCTGTGACTCAATGATATCCCCAAACCTGGATTTCTCCACAATCGGCCTGTCCAATGAGCCGGCAATTCTGGAAAAAGCAGGGCAACCGGGAGCCTTACCGATGGTAATGTGATAAATGCAACGGCTCTGGTAGTCATGTTTAGGGTCGCGGGACATAGAAAATAAGGTTTAAATATGATAATTGGCATAATTAGCGCCGCAAGCGGCTTATGTGGAAAACCAAACAAACTGAGACCGACCGGGCATCCGTCCTCTGATGGGGCCCCTTCGTCCTCTGCTTAGCCCCCTTGGGGGCGCCTGGAAACGAAACAGGCTGAAACTGACCGGGCATCCGTCCTCTGATGGGCCTCCTTCGTCCTCTGCTTAGCCCCCTTGGGGGCGCCTGGAAACGAAACAGGCTGAAA
>CAMWNP010000029.1 GCA_947175645.1 uncultured Porphyromonadaceae bacterium | reverse complement strand
TCGCATATACGGTCAACATACTAGCAACATGCATTGTTCACCCGATGGTCGACATACTAGCAACATACATTGCTCGCATATACGGTCAACATACTAGCAACATGCATTGTTCACCCGATGGTCGACATGAGTAGCTCACCATGTATCTACAAGTCGAAGTTAACTACAGTATCATCACCAACGAATGCAGTCAATCCTTTGCTACAGTCTTTGAATATATCAATATGCGCATGTATATTCATTGCAGGTAGTCTTATCACTTTCAACTTATTACAGTCGGCGAACATGTATGATGAGTTAATAACATTGTGAAAACTCATATGCTGCATATCAGCTTCTTTCAACCCGTAACAGAAGGAGAACATAAATGAAATATTATCAACAATATTGTTGACCCAATTACTCATATCAATATGCTTAATACATTCGCAGTAAGCAAACATGTCTGACATATTAGTTACATTACGCACGTCCCAATTACGTACATCAATAGATGTTAATGAAGAACATAGAAAGAACATGTTACACATATTGCGAACATTATGGGTATCCCAGTATTGTAAATCAATCTCTCTCAATGCTTTACAACCACAGAACACACCACTCATATATTCGACATGAGATGTATTCCAATTTGCAACATCAATATGTTGTAATGATGAACATTTGTGGAACATACCACTCATATTGCGAACATTATGAGTATCCCAATTTGCGACATCAATGTGTTGTAATGACAAACAGTTATTAAACATGTCCGACATATTGCGAACATTATGGGTATCCCAACATTGTAAATCAATTGTAGTTACATTGAAACAGTAACCAAACATATAACACATATCGCGAACATTATGAATGTTCCATTTGTTCAAATCCAATGTTACCAATGAACGACAACCATAGAACATACAATACATACTGATTACATTCGAAGTATCCCAATTTGCGACATCAATGTGTTGCAATGACGAACAGTTAATAAACATGCCACGCATACAGGTTACATTCGAAGTATTCCAATTTGAGATATCAAGATGTTCTAGCATTATCATGTCTTTGAACATATTCGACATACTTGTTATGCTTGATGTATCGACATTGTTAAGTGAAAGTGTTTGTATAAGCTTGAATGTTCGAAACTCAAGTGAACAAAGTATAGCTGCATTTCTGTTATATTGTAGTATTGCATCATATTTATCAGGTTTTGTTACCTTATCGTTGTATATGTCGTATGATTCCGAGAATGTTTTGATAGTTGAACGCATAAGTTCCATGTTAATATGAATCAGTTCATCATCCGATATTAACGTGAATAGTTCCGAAGAGAAAGGTCTAATAATATCTATTTCAGAATCAGGTATTAAAGCTAAGCCATTCAGTGACTTGTATACCAGTATTGATTTGAATATTGCGTACAAATCATCGTAATCAATATTTTTGAGATTATCAGTCTCAAGCATCAATGTTTCGAAACTGGTCATATTTTGAAGGTTGACACGATGATAAAAATAACATAGCAACAGTAGTGTTCACATACATATGTAGCATGAATGGTAAGCATGTATGTAAGCTATATGTTTGCATAGTGTGTTGCGATGAGTGTTGACATGTGTATGTCGCAACATAGGTTACATGGGTGGTCGACATGGAGCTGTCGACACATGGCTTACATGGGTGGTCGACATAGTGTGTCGCAACGTAGGTTGAAAGTACATGTCAACATGTACTGTCAGCACTTGTATGCCCGCATATGTGTCGACATGTACTTCACATGAATGGTGATCGCTTCGCAGGCGGAGCCTGAGCCTTCGGGACGTAGTCCAGCCAAGCTTCGCTTGTCGTAGAATACTTCAGAGCTACGCATGAGCATGTATGCATCGACAACGAATGATGTAAAAATATAATCTTAATAATCTGAGTAATCATCTGAGTAATATCTATCTGTACCGATACAGTTCACATAAATGCTTTCATCATTTGGTAAGTGTATTACTACTTCCGATTCTCCGAACAATCTTTCTTTACCACTCTTGTCATAATCAAGCGCTTTCAGCCATATATGTTTAACATCGTAGTTTTTACATGTTTTGTTATGTGAATGTCTAGAATGCATTAGGTGTCCAAACATTCTATATGCACAACGTGCGAAACACCACTTATCCTTTCGGTAACCTTGTATTAGTTCCCAATTATGCAAATCGAGTTTGATTAATGATTCACATTCATCAAACATGTAATCCATCAGTTTAACATTCGATATGTCCCATGTGCTAACATTCAGATTTACCAAGCTTGCACACTTAAGAAATAAGCATTTCATGTTATCAACTTTGCTTGTGTTCCACTTCGATAAGTCAAGTGATTTCAATGATTCACAGTTACAAAACATGTAACTAATGTCTGTTACATTAGATATGTCGAATGATTCAATACCAATAATGGTTTCCAACGATTTGCAGTTACGAAACATAAACGATATATACTTGACTTTTGATGTGTTCCATCCTGTTACATTGAGTGTTCGCAATGACTTGCAACCTTCAAACATGTAAGACATATCTTTTACGTTGGATGTGTCCCAATGTGATAGGTTGAGATTGGTTAATGATTTACAATGACTGAACATGTCTCGCATATCTTTTACATTCGATGTATTCCAATGTGATAGGTTGAGATATACTAACGAAACACATCTTCTAAACACGCTGTTCATACTATTTACCTTTGATGTGTCCCAATGTGATAGGTTGAGATTGGTTAACGATTCACATTCTTCGAACACGTTAACAATATTAGTTACATTGGATGTATTCCAATGTGATAAGTCAAGTTGTTGCAATGACTTGCAACCTCTAAATATGTCATACATATCTTCTACATTCGATGTGTTCAATGTGTCAATTCCTATTATGTTTTCCAATTCTGTCAAATCAGAGAATGTGTTCAATAAACAATCAACATCACTGATATCAATATTGGTAACATCTATTGTTGTGTTGTTTTGTTCAACAAGTTCTTTGATAATATCGAGTAACTCATATTCATCTTCAGGTCTGTACATCATAATTGGTGATGTACATAAAAGTAACATATCACTATGTCATATGTTTTTGACATTAGATGCTAAAAGTCATGCTAGGTCGATGAGTTTCGCATGTACTTCGCATGAGTGGGTTGAATGGAGCTGTCCGCATATGTGTCGACATGTATTGTTCACATGTATGTGAGCCATGTGTCGACATACTATGTCCGCACTTGTATGTCCGCATGTACAATGTACATATACAATGAACATATACTGTCCGCATATATGTAAGCACATGCGCAAAAATATATTGTCACTCTTACATATTACTGATAGCTTTCATCATCTCTTCTTCCTTCCTCCACTCTCGAGGATTCTCGAAGTAGTCAATTGCAATATGCAAACCATTGAATATGTGAAACATCAATGCAGACGCTGGTGGTATCTCACGAATGATAAAGTCCTTATGTGCACCACAGCATGGGCAAACATATTCACGTCTATCACCGTGGTAATAACCCATGGTAGTCTTGCATCTGTTGCAAATACCAACTCTGATTTTACTGCCTTGATTCAAGTGTATGTCTCGAATCATTTCACATATACCGCTCGCAATATGGCAATCAAATGTCATTCTATCAATTGATTGACCACCATGATGCTTACGTCCTTTCATTGGCTGACCTGTTTCAGGTACTCGCGGACCACCATTTCGAACATTCAACTTCTGCTCGACAAGATGACTCTGACGCTCCCAATAGTGCGATGCCATGAAGATTCTCATCTGGAATGGTCTGCCAGTGATTGGGTCATACATTGTTTCAAATCCGCAGTCATCCAATCCCATTTTAGCAAACAACTTCACAATGTCCTCTGTTGTCCTCGCAGTATGATATGGTGTGCAATCCAATGGGCAACCCAACAATGCAGCAATCTTCTGTATCATCGGGACGTAGATGTGTCCGAATGTCTTACGCTTGAAGATATTGCTTGCGTTGAAGATGATGTCCGGCCTGATACCTGTTGAATTGTAAGGCATCTGTTCCGGATCCATTACGATACCACATGTGCCTTTCTGTGCATGTTCACTATTGAACTTATCACCGACAATGGGAACACGATATTGACCAAACATGACTTTCTTCATAATGTTGTCCTCAGTGTGGACCTTATTTTTGACAATACATCGCAAAGGTCTAGTGGTTGCACTGATTGGATACTTACCATCCGGTCTATCATTCAGTATTGACGTATCAGTCTCACCTTCATGCGAAGTATTGACTTTACCAATCAACACATCACCTTCGAAGAATGTATCGCCAACACGTTTTGGCAGTGCTGTCGCCGGATCAAGTTTGCTGTAACTATCCGGATTGCCATTCAATGTGATGTTACCTGATGGCACTTTGAAAGCTTCATCGTTGTGGTCAATCTTGTACTCCTTCATGCACAACGAATCAATCTTTAACAGTCCTTGTTCGACACTACAGCGATTCATTATGATAGCATCCTCTTGGTTGTACTTCTCTTGCATGAATGCGACAATTACATTCTGACCGCATGGTGTCTCGTTCATATGTAGGAAGTCATATGTGCAAGGTCTTATGATTGGCACTTGTGGTGAGATGAGAATGTTATTATCATCGATGTACTTGAGCTGTGGGTATCGAAGTACAGGTCCAATAGCTTGCTTGACATGGTTGGTCATCAGTGCTGTTCGTACAGATGCGTTCATGTTCATGCCTGGCACCATCGCAGCAATAATTCCGTGAATATGTCCTGGTAATGCACAGTGTGTGTACATTGTTGCATTCTCGAGGAACTCCTTCATGCTTGGAGCTATAACAGCATTATTGATACACATCTCCGGGTCAAAGTACTCGATGAACCCTTGTTTGAAACCATCATCGAATGTATTGACTGATGTTGTACATTTGGACAACCAATCCTTGAATGCCTGCTTTGGTTTCACGATACATTTGAGTGATAGGTTGCCTGAGTTGGTTGATGAACCTGCGAGAGATGTATGTCCGCATGCGTGGTCACCAGTGTGGTCAACATCATGCTCACCACACTGTCCACCACCAGTCAGCATAGTACTCTGCACACTATGTTCAACATCACTCTTCGCATCACTCCCGACAATCTCAATCTCAAAAGCATTGGCAACATTTACGAATGGACTTACGATTCTACCAGTATCGGTCCACAAGTCAAGTCTACCCAAATTGTGATTAAGTATGATGCTAGCATCAATTTCAACCCTTCCGTCAGCACGAGCTTGCATCAAATCCTTATACAACTTTTCGACATGACCATACTGTTCAACATATCCGCAAATATTCCCGTTCAACCGTATGGTGTACATCAACTCCGGATGTTCGGACAACCTGATATTGTTGATGTAAGTCTCACTCTTCTTGATGATGTTCATCAACTTATTCCCACTACTCGACAATGTCAAATATGTGTATAGTGTTGGAGTCTTGAACCTACCTGTGTTCGCACCACTCTCAGGTGTCTGTGTCGGACATATGAAGAACAACTCAGACTGGTGAACAGTTCTATGTTCCCATGAGACAGTTGCACCAACTTGCTTAGTATCACTGCTAATCACAATCTCGCGCAACTTGTTCCACACGAATGCTTGATTCTTCAATTTGATTAGGTCAGTTCGAATCTTACTTTGCTCTTTACTTGTACCTTTGAATGAGTTGATCAACGATTTGGATTGAGCTATGCTTATATTCTTCGCAATGGTGAGCATCATATTTTTGAGTCTCTCGTTGATGTGTCTGGGGTCCTTAGATGTTTGGAACAGTGGTTTGACTTCTGCGAACAACTCCCTCATTCGCACGTTGTGGAACGTCTTAAATTCTTGAATCATCTGTTGACCATTTCGTATTCGCCTGTTGGTCAAACTAGTCTTGTCTTGCGATGCTTCAAGACCATATCCAATTTCATATAATGACTTCACAATGTTGCCAATCTCGGTGCAGACAGCAGTGTTACGATCAACGTCAACATTTCCTGTGCAACCAATACCTGGCATGAATCTTGTGTCAAGAATCTCGGAGACAGTATTGACTACTAATGTCTTGTACTCCTGTTCATTCTTATTACACTTCTCGAGCAAATCATCTTTAGTCTTCTGTGACAATATCGCAGTGCCGATGATGTACTTCGCAGTGTATGATGTAATTGGTTCTGCGTACAATATGTATTCACCTGAACTTCGCAACTTAATAGCTGCATTCTTGATAATCTCCTTATGCTTATATCCTTGTAGACATGCCTGGCGAATCGCATTGATACAACCAAAGTTGTCCATCTGCGGACATATGTACTTCATCATGTCTTCATCAGTAACGCAATCAAATGCTGCGAACAAGTACTTGATTGGCACAAAGTTGATAAGCTTTTTTGACTTCTTCCCACTGTAGTTCGAATCAGTGTTCATAGTTGGATGATTCAATTGCAACGAGAATCCAAAATCAGGAATGTTCGCAATCTGTCCACCACGACCACTGTGAGCATTCTTGGGTGCAACCATTGCACCGACGATGTAATATGAATTCTCATACTCATATTCCTTCGTGTAGATTGTCTGTGTCTGTGACAGACGTTCTTCGTAGTTCTCTTTGTAGATGATTGGTTTGTTGAATGGCTTCTTGTAGATTGGAAGGATGTAACGAACAAACCCGTCAACAATGAAGAAACCATACAGTTCACGAAGTTCTTCACCAGACTTGATTAGCGTTGCTTCGTCATAGTGATTGAGTGAACAGTATTTGCAACCAATCGGGATTGGAATATTGACGCAATACCCATTTGGAACCTTATTGGAGAACGTTGTTGTAGTTGCGGAGTTATTTACAGTATTGACTATATCACTGTAACCTTCGAATGCTGAAGACTTGTGGTAGATGGAATATGTGTAACATATATCTCCGACCAGTACGGCGGAGTATAAACCTTTCTTCGACAGTGCTACATTTGGAGTAGGAACATATCCGAAGTTAGAATATTGGTAAGCCTCAATTGTGTCAGGTGAGTATATGCGAACATTCTCAACATTACATTGAAACACAATGAATGTTGTTTTGTCAATTGTGATGTACTCTTTGCAGACAGCAGTCTTGCCTACCACATTCGGGATTGCATCCATTGAGAATTCATATGTGCGAATGATGTCGTAGTACTGTGGGAACTTCTCAAGGAATGCTTTCGCTACAGGGTATAGAAGAGCGTTGTTCATGTATCGCTCGTCATTCTCGTCAGCGATTTTGTCTTGAGTCATATTGTAAAGGTCTTTGGTAAGGCTAGACATATTCGGTTTATGTAGTGAATAAAAATAATGTGGACTCGAAGTGCTCACACGAGGTATAAAAATAGAGTGTTAAAAAATCTATGTTGACGAGATGATGAGTGATGGATGATGTGAACAGTGTGTTGTGAGCAAGCTGGTGAACATGGAGTTGTCCACACTTGTATGACTCGCATGTATGTCAAGACATGTGTACTGTCCACACTTGTATATCACGAGATGGTAAGCAATACATGTAAGCGATGTACTTCACATAGAACTGTCGCAACATGGTGAACATGTATATGTTACAAGATGTGGTGAGCATGGCGCCAGTCGCAACATTGTCAACATATGTACTTCACATAGAACTGTCGCAACATGGTCAACATATGTACTTCACATAGAACTGTCGCAACATGGTCAACATGAAGCAGTCGTAACATACTTCGGCACTAATGCATCGCGACGTACGTTGACCATCCAGTGCAAAATATTTTCTTACGATAGACCTATCGCAAACTTCTCGCATTTAGTGTTGACCATTACATACAAATTACATTCATCATCATTATCACCGAACATGGATGTTATCTTTTCTTTATCAACTTCAGTATCATCTCCGAATGTAATAGTGACATTGTTCAATCTATCACAGCCGCAGAACATCATCTTCATATTGATTACACTGAACAGAATCAGATGTTCTAAACCTCGAATATGTAGCAGATTCTTGCAACCATAGAACATGTTACTCATGTTTGTGACATTTGAGATATCACATCCTGTTACATCGAATGTTTGCAAATCTTCACATTCTGATAGCATGCCTTCAAGTGTTCTCACTCGTGATTTAATAAAGTTATTACTACCTACTATTTGTTTTAAATGATAACATTCTGAGAACATATAGCTTGCATCCAATAGATTAGGTGCATTCCAACCAGTGATGTTTACATATCTAAGATTAGAATTTGTGAACATTTCCGCACATGAGATTAGATTCGGAGTATTGAAATTCACAAATTCAACATATTCAATGTTCGAACATTTTGCAACTCCTACGAAGGTTGTGATTTCGGATGTTACATTTGTTAATACTATTTTTGTAATCACGTGGTTACTGAGTATGTTTGTCAGTACATTCGCAGGTACATGCATATCATGAAGGTTTACATCTTTGATGTCATTCTGTAATAATGTGAGTGTGCTGATGAGTTCAAAATTGTCATTCATGAGATGGTCATGATGGATGTTGAAATCAATGGTTTCAGTATCGTAGTATATATCATCATTGTAATAACCTCCGTTGAAATAGAAATAGATATTGATTGGTAGGTTGATATTGCTCACGTTATAGTTTACACTTCGAAGCTGTTCAAGCTCTGTCACAAGATGCTCAGCAGTATAATTATCTTCGTCGGGTCGATAGGTATTAATGTAACTACGCATTTGTTTAATGAATTTGTCAATTGTTTCAAGTTCAGCATATGACCATTCGATATTCATTGCGAATTGAAGTGCGAACAAAAATAAACTGATGAGTGTTGTTCACATGTGTATGTCAACATATGTACTTCACATGAGTGGTGAGCGCTATGCGCTTCGTACGACGAAGTCGCGGGATTGTGAAACAATCCTTCGTGAGACGACTCAGGGATTCAAAGAATCCTTCAGAGCTACGCATGAGCATGTATGACTCGCATGACTTGTGAGCATGTGTATGTCAACATATGTACTTCACATGAGTGGTCAACATGTATGTGTCGAAACATAGGTCAACAATTGAATCTTACTATGTCCTGGTCATGACAAAAATGAATTTCAAGATGTATCAGAAACTTGAGAGTTGTGAAACTTTTTGAAAATTGGTTCTCGACATGAATTTTGAAAATTGAATCTTACCATGTACTGGACATGTGTTTATTACATGAATGGTTAACATGTGGTTCGCATACTATTCACTCGAGTATGTCAAAAATACACTCACATCATTCAATGAACGTGACGAGTCAAAGTTCAACTATGCTCCGCAGCGAACGTTCGAGAAACTTGTGTCAATAGATATGTTGCTGTTTGTGAATATAAACATATTACTTGTGTTGCATCCTCGCGATGCAAATATGTTTGTCATATTCACTATTTCCAACATTCCGCAATTCTCAAACATAGATTCCATGTGCTTGACATTCGGAATCTTCATATTCGAGATGTTAACATATTTGAGGTTATAGCAACAACTGAACATTTCACTCATATCTGTCAAACATTTCGATGTTAAGCCAGCAATGTTAACCTCACATAATGATTCACAGTTCATAAAGAATCCTCGCAATGAATCTGATGAGTATATTGTTTGATTAGGCATGTTAACATATTCAATTCGCTCGAGATTGATGTAATCTCTATATCGAACAATATCATCTAGTGTAATGTTGTATTGAATAAGGTCTTCAGCATCTAAGCTGTTCTTCATCATTCGAACTATTTTTGTAACAAATGCATGGTCTTCATTTTCGGTTAGGTCATTGCGGTCAATATTAGCACATTCATTCAATAGACCTTCGTCATATGAGTCGTTACTATTCAATAGCAAACTCAATGTTTCGAGGTCCATGTTAAGATTGTTGTAATCATACTTAATGAATCTAAGTGCGTTCAACATATCTATTCGCTCGTTAGTGTTCAATGAATCATTCTGTATAATTTGGGTTGACTCTAAGAATGTAACAAATCTGTTAATGGTTCGTAGTTCTTCATTGGTCCATTCATATGAATCTTGTGACATATGTGTAGTTACATATCGAGATAATAATGATTTATCATTGTCTGGTTCATGGGGTGGTGAGCATTGTATGTTGACCTATGTGTAAAGGTACTATGTTGACCAGTCGTATGAACAACGTATGTGTCGACGTACAGTGCGAAGTACATATGTTGACTATGTGTCGAAAGTAACAAAAATATGTTACTATTCATGTGAGCATATCGTTCACCAATGTACGCGCTTCATACATGTTCGAGCAAGGTTGAACATATGTTCGACAGTGAATCCTTTCGACATAGTGGATTTCAATACCTCATCATCAAAATTGTCACGAATGTACTGCTTACAATCCCATAACGTATTAGACAAACATAGTAGTGCAAACCCTATGAGAAACTTCGAAACTTCATGCCATTGTCTGTACTCCCATAGCAATCTAACTCCAAGCTTATATCTTGCAGCAGCATCTCCATCCAATGCATAACGTTTCAATACAGCATTGTTCTCATTCTCGATGTTCTCCAAATGGTTGATGTTCCTCTGGTCAACTTCGAACATGACATAAAGGTCATATTCACATATATTGTTTGCAACCATCTTCTTCTCGACTTTGCAACGAAATAGGTTGTAGTCATCTTGATTGTCTTGGAAGTACTCAGCAATCGAGTCCAACAGTCCTGTGTTGATATTATGCATTTACACGTACGATAAAGAAGAGTGGTGTTGACGTAAGTAGTTCGCATGATATGCCAACATATATGTCACAACATGGCTTGCATCAATACCTGTCCAGGACACGGTTAACTTCAATTTTCAAAATTCATGTCGAAGACCAATTTTCAAAAAAGTTTCACAACTCTCGAGTTTCTGACACATCTCGAGAATTCATTTTTGTCATGACCAGGACATAGTAAGATTCAATTGTTGACCTATGTTCCGACAGCTCCATGTGAAGTACATATATCGACACATACATGCGAACCACATGTTGACCACTCATGTAATCAACACCTGTCCAGGACATGGTTAACTTCAATTTTCAAAAAGTTTCACAACTACCTCGAACTCGGGAGTTGAACAAAAATATGACAAAATCAGTTACCTTTCCAGGCATGTTCATCTACAAACTTCGACATATCTGCGAATGTTTTGAGTTTGGCAATCTCTTCCAGGTCAATATTCTTGAAGTATAGTTTCAGTACATTGTTAGCTTTGTCATATCCATATGCAAGCATCAACAACATCAATCCGAGTTTGTACTGAATGTAATCAGTTCGTGGACTACACAAATGGACATACCTAAACCCAAGTACATGCAATGCGAAACAATACCCATCTAAAACATCTTGTTTTAACTGTTCATTACTCTCATATTGCGAAACAGCTCTTACATAATCTTTTTGTCTATCAACCTTTAGAATATTCTCGATGTCAGTTTCACAAATCACATCATAATACATTTTACCTTCGACCATACATTTGAACATGTCATATTCCGATGGATTGCATTGGAAGTATGGCACTAGGTTTTTGATTGTCTTCTTAGTCAACTCATCCGCTGCAAGACTTGAATATAATAAATCAGTCATGTTTGCATCGATGCAAAAATATATGTCAACCATATGTTCGTGAGGACATGTAAGTTGTGTATTGTTCAAACACACATGTCAACCATATGTTCGCGAGGACATGTAAGTTGTGTATTGTTCACACACACATGTCAACCATATGTTCGCGAGGACATGTAATCCATATGTTGTTCACACTTGTATGTCAACATCTCATGGTCGTTCATACAATGTCTGATACAATTGTTTGATAATAACATAGTCATATTCGGGTACATATGACTTGTTGAGCAGTGTTTGAAAGTCATAGTCAAAACTTATAACTTCAGGCTCATTCTTGTACTGAGTCTTAATCAGATATATCAATGCAGCAGCTTTGACTTTGAAGCTTATATCAAACTCATTCGAGATGTTATCATAGAACTGTTGAGCTTTCTCTGGTGACTCTTGCATATGTACCACTATCTCGCGAAGTGTTAATGTTTCTAACCATGCGATATATGTAAATTTATCTTCGGATGTTGTACGTGTTGATTTAAACATATTTTTGATGTTGTAATATCACATACATTGTTCACAAGATGGTCAACATATGTATGTCACGAGTATGGTCAGCATATGTATGTCACATCGAATGTTCGCATGAGCTGTCACGAGTATGGTAGACACGCATGCATCGCAAAAAAATAACTCACGGGTCAAATTCATGGTATGGTGACCATGTCGTGATACCATTAATAACGAATGTTTCATCTTTGCAATGTACTTCTATAATTGTGTTATGTACCAAGTAATCATCAGGATCGTCATAATCAAAATCATCAAATAGATGTTCAACCAAGTACTTCGCTTGTTCGAAACACAACTGTTTGCATGAAACTTCTAACGATACCAATGCATCACAACACATAAACAACCCTTTAATGTTGTTTGGATAATTGTCATATCTGACAATAACTCCATCAACAAATTCATCTATACCTTGAAACCTCGACAAATCGAAGTTCAGACATATATGCGACAATGACTTGCAACCACAAAACATATAAGATATGTTCGTTACTTTATTCATGTCCAACCTATCGAAACCTATAATTGTATCTAACGCTTTGCAGCCACAAAACAAATCACACATATCTTTCACATTCGAGGTGTCCCAGTTTGTTACATCAATATGTTTCAATCTAGCGCAACTATCGAACATTCCATCCATAATCGTAATGTTCGATGTAACAATATTTGACAAGCATACTTTTTGCAAATTACTGCAACTCTTGAATAGTTTCGAGAGATTTGTAAGCTTTGGTGTGTCCCAATTTGATAGATCAACATATTCGAGAGAACTCAAATTACAAAATAGGTATCTACATGTTTCTAGATTCGGAGCATGTAGATTTGTGATTTCGACATGTACGAGCTTACGATTTCGTATGAACATACCTTTAAATGCATCACAACCAACTATTGTTATGTTGTTAAGTTTGAGAGTTGTAAGGTTACACATATTTGACAATATTGCTTGTAACTCAGGATATGTCAATGTTTCATTTTCAATCTCGAGTGTGTGAATTGTGCTGTAATCGGGTGGTCGATCATCTACAAGTACACAGTTAATAGTATTGTCCAACATTTGAGTAAATGACAAAAATAATATGTTCACCATGTGTTGACATGCATTGCTCACCTCGAAGTAGTTACATGTGTCTATATCAACATATGTGTGGCTACCTATGTGTCAATATATCTTGTTACCTATATGTTCACCCATATGTCGACATAACCAGTAACACATCATGTTCACCCATATGTCGACATACAATGCTGACAATACATGCAAACAACATATGTTCACCTAGTATCAGCATATACACCAACCACTTCATGCGTACAAACCTTGTATGATCTTCATATTTTTGTCGAAATTACCGCAACTCTTCTTGTAATATAGCACGACAATGACTGAGACAATCAGTGCCATGATCACCACCATGCAAGCACAGAATATCCACCACTTCTTATGCAACATGTTGATTTGTTCTGTCAAGTCCTTCGTTCGCGTTTCAACAACAGTCATCTTCTTGCTAGTGATGTTGTAGAACTCTAGAATCTTAACCTTTAAATCTGCGATGCTGTTGGTGTGCAGTACGAAGTTGTTCTCTTTGTTAGAATCAACACAGAAAACACTATACTGTTCGCGGAACCTAGTTACAACTATCTGTTTGTTTGTCTTGCTATCCCCGATGATTACGACATTGTTGTTACTCTCGAATAGTGAATCATTTAGGTTACTAGTATTGCCAACATTATCAATGTCATACAATGGGTTATCATCATTCCGAAATGTGTCATAAACACTCTTTCCGTGGTCAATGGATTGTACATATGTAACTTCTGCCTGAGGTTGTAAGATTTGAGTCTTGTTCGGAGATATGGTGAACAGTAGTGCATACACGAATGCTAACCCATATGGTATGCATAGACTGGTGTCAGTAGTGTCAGCAAGTATGTCTGCATTCATGCGAACATCTTCGGTATTGACAGTTATATGTTCAGGTTGTGGTTGCTGTTCATGCAGAGTTAGAACATTATCATCAACTTCCTTCACATCGGAGATGACATTATTGATATGTTCATTGTTCGACATACCACTGTTGTCCCATATTGTAACATTTTCATCGTAAGTCCTATTGTCAACCGAATCAGTAACATCATATGTGTTGCGGACATTGGTTGCATTACTGAGTGACTCAGGTGTGTCATCACCAGACTGTCCGCCTTTGAGTGCACCATCACGTACACATGTGGTCGACACATCGGGTGAGCTACATTGCCCACATACATGCGGACAGTCTGGTGAGCATACATGTGAGTTACATGTCGACATACATTGTCCACATACTTGCGAGCTACATTGTTTGCCCACTGGTGAGCATTCTTGCTGGCAGTCTGTGTGAGCAGTCTGATGAGCCACTCGTACACCTCCACTCAACATGGTGTCTTTAGATGCGAGGAACGCAGCACTACTCTTCACATCGTAGTACATTCGGCTAACATTATCAACCCACATTCGATGTGAGCATTGATGTGCATATATTATATTGTCAGTGAGATTGCGATCATGACGGTAGTCAAGTTCATGCATAAACATCATTTGTGTCCACATGCGAGCATGTATGACTGCATCAAATGCTTTGCATATACCATCTTCACGGTCAATGTCAATCAAGTCTCTGGTAATCTCGGTAATGTTGATGTAGTTTGACTTACCTAGGTTGTTCGAATAGCCAAAGTATATGATGTGCAATGATCGCAATATGTAGTAGCTCGCAGTGATGATGTGCCGAATCTTATCCTCAGCTTTCGACAATATGCGTAAGTAGTTCTCGAACACAACATGGATAGCATGAATGTTTGTTTCATTTATGTTTTTGGACATGCTAGCAGCACGATCGCGAACCTTCTGATCATTCGAGAAGAATACATTGAAACTGGTATCAACAAACTTGCGCATAATGACTGTGAACTTCTTCTTGTCCATACCCGAGACGAACAGAATGATGAACAATGTATATGCAACTACAAGAGTTGATGACAGCGGTGGTTCATTGTTTGGATCGAGGGGTATGGATGAAGTGGATGTGAGATTGAAACACTGCATCAATGTCGGGTATTGGTTCAGGTGTTGGGCTAAGTACAGACATGTGACATACATATATTCGAAAGTAGTGGTGAGCTGATTGTGAAAATATGTAACGTCATTATTGCCATGTTCATACACAGCGTAAGCATTCGCATATTTATTTATAATGTCGACAGTTGAAGATGTCTCATTGAACTCGTTAACATATAATGCATGCATGAATCCGTACATAATTTCGGGAAAGTTTGAGTCAACAACACATTCCTTCAGTTCCGAGATGACATTAGATTTGTCAATACCGAATGTTTGCAGGAATTTGTTACTGAAGAAGGTAGCAGCTATGCTTGGATTAAATTGATAAATATCATTCATGATTTTAATATGCGTAATGTTACATGTGTGGCTTGCATGTGTGGCTTGCATGCACTGTCAACTCCGATGTAGATATGTCTGGTCAACATGTACTGTTCGCACTTATATGTAAACCATGTGTCTACATATACTTGTTCACCTCGATGTTGACATGACTGGTCAACATGTACTGTTCACTCCGATGTCGACATGCATTGCTCACAAGTATGTTCCGACATGCATTGCTCACAAGTATGTTCCGACATGCATTGCTCACCATTACATGTTCAAAAATACATATACTTACTTATGACTCTTGCCAGTATGTTCGTCATTACAATCGTAAGCTAGTTGTTGTTTCTCTTCACACTTTCCCTTTCGCCATGCAGATAATGCTATTACCCCGACGAACAGAATAAGCACACCGAATCCAATACACACTTGTATTTTTGTACGATTATCCATTTAAGACTGGTTAACATCAAGTGTTTTCGAGAATTGGCAAAAATAATATAAATATTACCTATTTATGAAGTTGATTTAGTATAAGTGATAGAAGGTGGAATATTGGTTTCTCCTGATTTTGAATATCCTAGATTTACTAATAGTGGTCCTATTATATCATTACCATTTCCACCATCATAATAAAGTGTTATTGTATTTGAAGCGTTATTAAACATAGTTGATGTATTCGTAATATTACTAACATCATCTGGAAATTGCGTATTTTCTAGATGGATATTTTGTAATGCGGTACAACCACTAAACATCGAATCAACATCAATAGATTCATTTAACAACCATCCGGATAAATATATTGTTTCTAACGAAGAACAACCTTTAAACATGTTTGAGAAATTGTTTACATTACTAACGTTCCATCCAGATAGATCGAGTGATGTTAATGCCATACAATCTTTAAACATTCTGTACATAGTAATAACATTCAATGTGTTTAGAGTGTTGATACCAGTGATTGTAATTAATTCTCTACAAGTATTAAACATATCTGACATATCTGTAACATTCGATGTATCAAGTGTGCTAATATCTACAGTTTGTAACTTCGTACCAGATAATAAAGCAGTCATATTTTTGGCTTTTGATGTGTTCATACCAGTAATATTTACTGATGTTAATGCTGAACCAGCTAGTAATGCTCCAAAATTAGTCCAATTCTGTGTATTCCATTTCGACAAATCGAGAGTTGTTACTTTGGTGTTATGATAGAAGAGTGATGGTGTATAATATGGATCGAGTTCTTCATACTGTGCTAATGGGTTGACGTTCCAATTAGTATAGTTTGCTTTATTAAGATCTTCATCAGTTGCATTTTGTGTAAATTCGAGAAGTTCATTATATGTTGCAAATGGTATATCAATCTTGTCACCAATCATGTTGTCCAATTGTGAGATTCGATTGTTAGCATCAATGAGTTTGAATTGTATTTTCTTGACCTGTAGGTCAGTATATGTGTCCATTTTGATAAAATAAAGCATAGCTTTACATGCAATATTTTTGCTGATTCGAATGTAAAAATATTTGGTTACATACATTGTTCACATACATATGCATACCATATGTGCTGACATAAGTGTTCACATACACCTGCTCACCGCAGCCAAAGGCTGAGTGGACTTTGTTCCCATCGAGTTGATATGACTAGTTACATGTATATGTTGACACACACCTGCTTACAACATCGGTGAACATGTACTGTTCGCATGAGTGGTCAGCATATGTACTTCGCATGTATTGTACGCATGCACTGTCCGCATACGATAGTGAACACATCGGTGAACATGCACTGTCCGCATACGATGGTGAGCACATCGGTGAACATATGTACTTCGCATGAGTGGTCAATATGACATAATTACCTCTACGTTATGTAAGCTTAACTATACTTATAACATTACCAAGCCTGGCAAACTGGAATTGTTGCTTACTCAATGCTTCAATTAACTTCGAAATCGTAAATGTTGAACATCCTGTGATCGTAATAGATTGTAATGAACTACAATCTGCAAATATGTTTTCGAAACTGGTAGCATTCAACAAGTTCCAACCTGATAAGTCTAATGTTTGCAATGATGTGCAACCATTGAATAGACTATCGAATTTGTCAGTATTAGATATGTTCCAACCTGATAAGTCTAATGTTTGCAATGATGTGCAACCTGCAAACATGTTACTCATATCCTGAACACTACTGATATTCCAACCTGATAAGTCCAACGTATGTAATGAACTACAACCTGCAAACATGTTACTCATATCCTGAATGTTCGAAACATCCCAGTTGGATAAGTCAAGTGTCGTCAATCCTTTGCAATCATTGAACATGCTATTGAAACTTATAACATTCGAGGTGATCCAACTAGATAAAGATACTTGTAACAATGATATGCAACCATCAAATATGTGATCCATATTTTTGACTCGAGATGTGTTGAACGTTTTAAGGTAGAGTCGTGTCAATGCCACACAGTTTTGAAACATGTTTGACATATCTGTTAGCTGTTGTGTGTTCCATGAATCTAGTGCATTGTTCAATGCTAGCCCAGATGTGAACGGTTCTATCTTGAACAATTTGGTGCAATCCTTGAACATTGACTTTGTTGATTCAACTCGAAATGTGTTCCAATTGGATAAGTCTAATACTAACAAGTTCGTGCAGCCTTCAAACTCTGACTCTAATGTTATCATGTTTCGAGTGTACAGATTGGTTAGTATTAGGTTCGTAATGCTGGTATTGCCAGAGAATAGCTTATCATGCTTATTCATCTGATTAAGCGTTCTAATACGGTAATATGGTATGTCATCTAACTCGGATTGTGTTGCTGTACTGATGTCGAGAGTTTCAGGTTCAATCATATTGAGTGCAAGACCAACTTGTATTAGTATCTTCTCATCATTCGACTCCTCATTTGTAACTAAGTTTGCAGTATGTCCATTGCTAACCAATGTTTTTTGCAGTATGTCTATCGTAACATAATCGCAGTTAGTAACGTTGATAGTTGTGAGTGATGGAGTATTCAGAAACATGTTCAACGTTATGGTACCAGCTGGTAATGAACAATCCGAGAAATTAATGTATTTGAGTGACTTGCAACCATAGAACATTGCTGTCATATTGTATGATTGTGCTGTCACACTAGAAAAGCAACCTACCATGTTGATTGACTCGAGTGATAGGCAAAAGAAGAATAAACCTGTTAGGTTAACATTATTTTTGATGCTCTTCGGTAAAGATACATATTTCAACGATGAACAGTTACAGAATACTTTTGACATATTTTCGATGCTATTGGTTGATAAGTATGACATGTCAATATCGTTCAACGTGTAGCAGTCATAGAACATGTTTGCGAAACTTGTAACCAAATCTAGTGGAGTATCAGATGGTGAAAGTATGCTGGTTACTATCGAACAGTAAGCAAACATGCCTGACACATCTGTTACCTTCGACATGTCAAAGCTCTGGATGTTAATGATTTGTAACGATGTACATCCAGCAAACATGTAACTCATATTGGTGACCTTACTGGTGTCCCAATTTGCGAGACTGATTGATGAGATATTACTGTTATGTACATACGGCTGAGGTGTTTGCGAGGTGGCTGCTAACATGACTGTCTGCCCGTCGGGTGAAGGTGCTGACTCGACATCCACCTGACCATGCTCATATGGTATCTCCGGAATAATCACATCGTTACCAAACATGTAACTCATATTAGTAACACCTGAAACATTCCAGTTGCTTAGCATCAACTCATTGACCTTGGTGTTGTTACGAAATAGGTCAGCAAATGAAGGTGTGAGTTGTGAACTTATCAGTTTCTGAATGTCAAACACCTTATAACTATTTTCGTTTAGAACTTCTTGCGATACAGTTTGGAAGTTCATAGATGCTGGAACATTTGAATAGTTAACATTTATATTTTTCAATGATAGGTCGATATTCTCGAGTAAGTCTTTTGTTCGATACAGCAGTGTCAATATATCAAAATCATACACTATTTGTCTATTCGCTTCGGCATGCATTTATTATTCGCAATATGGGTTGGGTATATGCTTGTATGCATGTTGCGACGTACATTGTTGACCTATATTGCGACGTACATTGCTCACCACTCATGTGAACCACATCGTGACACACATATGTTCACCATACTCATGTGAACCACACTCGTGACACACATATGCTCACCACGATGATTGCAAAAATATAACACATTATATCTTTGCCTTACAATGTATGCATAAGTGGTTATTCATTGTGTATCGAACAATACTTGACTTGAAACACTTGTTACACATCTTCAACACACAGAAGTCATACACACTATTCGAAGATTTATTGTTGAACTTGCAATAGCTACCCAATATGATTGTCTTATTATCTTCATCATCGAGGTAACGTTTGTCATGTTTGAACCTGTCTAGTTTCATGATAATGACATTCTTCGACTTAGCAATTAGTTCTAACCCTTCCGATGTTGATGGTAGATTGCGATCAGTTATGATTACATATCTGTCGACAATATCAAGTTCACATACGAACTTACCAAATTGGTCTAGCTCGGTATATATAAATTCATTGTTATCCACATTCATGTCAACATGTTGTTGAGTATATATGTTTGCATCGGGTTGCAAACCATATACAACAACATACTTGTCGAATGTAGTATGTTGCAAGTCATACATATCCAGTATGTTAATAAGCTTGTCTACCTCATTCGAATCAGTCTCTGTGTCGGATGTAATGATTGGCTCATATCCTAACTCTTTGCGTAATCGTAGATGTTCAAGTTCATCGTCGAGTTTCTGCTTAGCAAGTGTTGCTTGGTCTTTGGATCGCGTTTCGGTGATGAACGTGTTGATGTTGTCCATGATTGTTTCAGTCGATGGTAGTACATGAGTGCGAACAAACTTGTTCACATCATAGACTTTGTTGTTTATGTCGACACAACACATTGACGATGATACTCTTGAATCATGAATGATTATGATTGGAATGTACTCAAGTAGGTCAACAATGTCAGTGAGTGTATATGTGTGAATGTCTGATGGTGAATCCTTATTGTTCAACTTGATGAGTAAAGGATACACTGCTGACAATTTCGGCGAGACTTTGGTGATGTTGAACAGATTGAACACACAAAATATCTCGTCAAAATGTTCATCAAATACATTCTCGAAATCGAATAGCAACTCGAGTGAGGAATCAAATAGTTTCAAATCTATCGAGTATATTGCGAACGAGTTATGCAAGTCTATTTTTGGCTCTTTCTTCTTAATTTCCCTGGGTTTAGCATTGTTCTTCTTACCCATTTGAGTGTTACTCGAAGGATAAAAATAGCATGCTGAGGCTTCTATGGTGAAGGTGTGTCACGAGTGTGGTGAGCATTGTGTGGTGCGATGTGGGTCAACATGTACTGTCGCAACATACGCAAAAAAATATAATTCACGACTAACACTTGAGAATTCGATACATAACATCATTCTCCATCAGACAGTCATATTGATTCATTGCAATTAAGTTTTTCAAGTCATGCGTAAGCTGATATGCTAATGTGTATTGTGTCAATGGAAGTTCTTTGCCCTTCTTCTGACGTAGTACAATGAATTTGTCGGTAATCCGAAATGCTGCACTGTGCCACTTACATACACCTGTCTTGAGATTGCAAATGAGTAATGGTTCACCATCGGAATTTTCGTATGTGAATGCGTCGGAGTTTGATTCACCTTTCGATGTAAAGAATGTGTAACTACCAGATTTGAATCGAGATGTCTTGAAGTCAGAATCTTCAACAACTATCTTGTCTGCTGGAAGGTGAACAATTTCGAAGTACAATTCGATTGAGAAGTACATGTTTGATTTGATGGTGAACAAAAATAAACTAGCATGTGTGGCTAACATAAGTGTCGACATGGTGTGGTTGACCATGTTGCGACATACATATGCAGACCCGATGTGCTGTCCACTCATGTGGACACTTGTGCAATAACGTATGTTTGACCATGTTGTGTTGGTCATGTGCGGACATGAGTGGTTGACATACGTATGTAAAAATACAACTCAATGCATGTAGATGTTTAAGTACTTATTCTTAACAATTTGTGGGTCAAAGTTCTCTGTAGTCATATCAACTTTGCAAATTGGTAACATCTCGAACAAGCATGATTCTGTTGATTCATAGATTCTTCGCGCCAATGTCGAAAGTTGGTTTGTTCTATAACATTCGTGATAGTCTTGGTAGTCAATAACAGCCTTATCAATATTGTCATAGTACAACTTCGCACAACATATGTCACAGAATGTGAGATTCGAATCAATGCACTTCATCGGTGATAACTGTATAGGTTTGCCACAGAATGCACACATATTTACAAACGGTTTTGCTTCCTCGTCGTTATCGTACATCGGAGTGCTTCAGTTTTGATGAATCGATAAAATACAATGATTCAGTCAACCTCCGAGATGCACATGATTGGTAAATATTGTGTGTTGACATACATGGGTCACAATGATGTGAACAGTACATGCTGACCAAATTGCGATGGTTCGATGCTCGCCTATGTGTCGACACACAAGTGTTGACTATTCATGTCGGAACATACATTGCTGACCATCGCAGACAAAGCCTGAGTGCACTAAGATCGCTTCGCGATCCTGCGAATCTACGATTCGTACGTGCTCGAATGCTAACAACATATGTTGACCTATATGTCGACCAGTACATACAAAAACAATTATCCTAACAATGATGTTACTAATATATTTTTGGATGTTTCGTCATCGCATATTATATTCACATCCCTGTTAGCGTCATGCATTATATCTGAAGTATTGCAATTCTTGTTGATAATCCAGTGTTTAACATTCAATGTATGCATACGTTGCAAACTTTCGAACATCCCATGCATATCTACAACGTTACTAACATCCCATGTCGATAAATTAAGAGTACCAGTTATTCTTGCGTGTTTGAACATCCAATGCATGTCTACAACATTACTAACATCCCATGTTGATAGGTCTAGATTGACAGCATTGCTATTTTCGAACATGCAACTCATATTTGTAACGCTTGAAGTGTTCCAGTTAGAGACATTAACATGTTCAAATTCCCATCCTCTGAACATACAACTCATGTCAACATATTTCGAAACATTCCATGCTGTTAAGTCTAGGTAGTCAGGAATCTCATACTCATATGGTATTGAACTATTAATTGTTTCGCAATCAGTATTAACCACGTTCCATTTCGAAATATCATAATCACTAATGTTGCATCGTTCATTCAGCATTTGAATGAAACCATCGAAGTTAGCATGATTTGTAAACTGTTGAAGTATCAATGGATGTACACCATTCGTTACAAACTCAACTGATTTCAATGCTTGAATGTATTCTTTGATGGCATTAGCATCGTTACTATACTTGTCAATGTATTCGACGATATTGTTTGCTAACTCATTGAGTGTATCAATATGTCGCATATAACGTTGAATGCACAGACAAAAATAATATAATTCTTACGTGTATGCTGACACATATTGCTGACCATCGAATGTAAGCTATGTTGCGACATCTCCATGCTTACCGCATTGCGACACACAATGTTGACCTATGTTGCGACGTACACATGTAAGCCAAGTGTCGACACACATTGCAAAAATATATACATCTTACATTCACTTGCCAGTCGATCCAAATCCACCAGTACCGCGATCAGTACATGTCAAATCATCGACGACATTCAATGTAACTTTCGGGGTTGGTAATATAACCATCTGAGCAATGCGGTCACCAACATTTGAAATGAATGTATCATTACCATGATTGTGCAAACATACAATGACATCACCACGGTAGTCAGAATCTATTACACCAACACAGTTCGAAGGAACGACTCCATTTTTGCACCCCAAACTACTGCGAGCAAATACAAAGCCAGCATATCCTGTTGGTATCTCGAACTTGATATGGGTATTGATGAACGCTTTCTCATTCGGATGGATCACCACCTCGCAATCATTATTGTACAAGTCACAACCAGCAGCATATTCTGTTCCGAATGTTGGAATGATTGCATTTGGATGTGAGCGTTGAATGTTGACATTAATGTTCATATTCATATGTTGCACGAAGGACAAAAATAATCTGGTGTGCGTGTGTGGTCAACATGTACTGTCCGCATTTGTATGTCGCGATGTAGGTCAGCACTTATGTCTAGCACTTGATGCCGCAACATGGGTCAGCATGAGTGGTCAACATATGTCTAGCACTTGATGTCAGCATGAGTGGTCAACATATGTGTATCACCTCATCGTTACCAACAATAATAACCTTATCCTTCAACGATTCTATGTAAGCATATGATGTAGCATTTTCATTGTTATACTTCCATCTAGTCACATCAATCTTCACTAATGAATCACAACCTTCAAACATGCCTTCAATCCATACAACATTTCGAGTATCCCATCCTGCTAAGCTCACATTCTTCAACATTGTACATCCATAGAACATGTTATGCATATCGTTCACATTCCTGGTATTCCAATCATGTAGATCGATCTCTTCCAACACTTCGCAACGAAGAAACATCTCACTCATGACAGTAACCTTTCGAGTATCCCATCCTGCTAAGCTCACATTCTTCAACATTGTACATTCGTAGAACATGCGGAATAGAGTGCCAACATTATGCATGTCCCACTCATGCAAGTCAATACTCTTCAACAATGTACAGTTACAGAATGCGAACCTCATAGTATAAACATTACTTACATTCCATTTTGAGACATCAATCTCAGACAATGATGTGCAACCACAGAATATACTTTCAGTACTTTTGACATTACTTGTGTTCCATGTCGAAACATCAAGACTAGTCAACAATTCACAGCAACGAAACACTTCTTTAGCATTAATGACTTCACTAGTATCCCAACATGTGAGGTTCAACTCTTTTAGTGAACTACATTCGTTGAACATTGCTTCTATATTTGTGACGTTACCCATGTTAAGATTCTCTATTCCAACAATACTCTCTAACAATGTACAGCCATCGAACATGTGAGACATATCTGTTACATTAAATGTGTCCCAACCTGTGAGATTGATATGTTTCAATGACTTGCAACCATAGAACAAACAACTCATGTTTGCAATACCTGACACATTCCATGTTTCCAATCCGATGATATTAGAAATGTTCACCAGTTGCTTGAACATTCCACTTAAATTCGAGATGTGATTAAAGTTCCAACCACTTACATTTATAATAGTCAATTGTTCGTATCGATTGATATCCTGAATGTTGTACGACAATGGGAATTCAGTCAATGTTAATACATTGTCTATTATAGTTCCATGCATATTCAGTTTCGATTCAATGCGATCAACTATGTTCGCAAGTTTGTCAAACTTACTCTGTAACTGATTAAGCCCACATATGATTTTAGCAATATCGGATTGCATGTTTAGACTACATACAAAAATACAGGTGTATTTGGTCGCACTTGTGTAGTATACATGTACTGGTGAGCATATGTATGTCACAACATGGTTCACATGTACTGGTGAGCATATGTGTCACGAGATGGTCAACATATGTATGTCACAACATACGGTCAATACTATATTGTTTAACATTCGAGGTAAGCATATATTTTTGACATACACCGTTCGCATGTGTACGCTCGCACTCGATAACAAAATTTATACATATGCTAGTATCATATCCAATGCAAAAATAAATAACATTAAGAATATACGTATTTCCAATTTAACAAAAAAAAATGATTGTGAACAACACGTATAAACTACAACAAATACTTCAACAAGCTAAGTATAAAACATTATCCATCGCACAGCAAGTTCAGGCTGCTAATACTGAAGTGAAAAACATCGTTGAAACGATAAATGGCAATGTAATCGATGATGATACTGGAACTGCAATTCCAAATGATCCATCAGAACAGTTTTCACTTGTATATCAAGTATCGAGTGGTTTATGGGATAGTCCTGTTGTAAAAGGTAACATATGGGGATTCGGAGGCGATGGTATCAAGTTCTTTAGTGTTAATGGTTCATTAGTGAAGCCAATATATTCGTTGCATATACGTTCAAACCGTGACTATTCACCTCCGGTCATAATTGACAATCTGTGGTGTTTTGGTAGACAGCGTGCAAAAATATTTAAGGTCATCGGGACAATCGTAACAGAAGTATATACTATTGATACAGATGGATATTATGAATTCTTAATTGTCAACAATATATTGTGTTTAATTGGTACTGACAGATTTGTATGCTTTACTGTCAACAATTCGGAGTTAACACAGATATATTCATCAAGCAATAGTTATAAAACCATATATCATGCTGATGCAGTAAATGGAAATCTATTATTGCTTGCACGCAGTGATTCGAATGGAATAGAAATATATTATGTTAACAATTCAACTGTTCGAAAGATTGATTCACCAATGATACCAACTACTGGAGATTATTATAGTTCAGCAGCATCTAATGATGCATGGGGAATTGGTTTTAGAAATGGTGGTTACTATATATTATTTATAAGTCAAGATGGTAATGTACAACAACTATCATTATTTGATGAAACAAAGATTGGAAACTGGAATGTTAATGCTTACAATAATGTGTTTTGTTTCAGTGATCACAATTTGTCATCTAAGGGTCTTGTATTCTATCGTATCGACGGAACTGACATTACCATTGTTAATTCAGATATAATACCAACATCAGGTAAATGGAATTTTGTCCGAAATTATGGATATATGTGGATAATTGAAGGTAATACATTGAAGTTTCTATATATCGACGAAACTAGTGCACGAGAAGTTACATATTCACCAGAATTTACAATAATATCATATACAACAATATGGCTAAATGAAAACATATTATCAGTAACTGGTGAGGGCATACAATTCTTCATTATCAACAATGATACAATCACTCGTGTCGATACTACTGCAACTGGTGTATCTGATGGACATTGGTGGAGACTAGTAATTGGTGATGATGTATGGTGCATCACATCTTCCAATAATCATGGTGTGCGATTCTTTAGAATAAGTGGTACAACAGTAACCCCATTGACAAGTACTAGCACGCAAACAGGACAGCAAAACCTTCCATGTTATGCCAATAATATATGGGCATTGAGCAAACCTATAGGCTTCTACAATATTGTAGGAAATACTGTTAATAATATCGATACAAGCTTTACAATCGACCATAATTGTTACACACCAGAATTCAGTAATAATATGTGGGGATTCGGATACTATTCTAATGGTTTATGTTTCATATATCAGAATTGGTAATAATATCTATATTTTTGATATAGAAGTACTATTATTAGTTGACCATAAGTGTGTCATGGTTATGGTTAACATCACAAAAATACAAATGTATTTCTAACCATTTTGCGGAATAGTTTGTATCGTTTGAGCAACAACAGGTTGTGCTGAACGACCGATTTGAGCATTAATGCTGTTCAATGTAGCATTGATAGTTTCAATCTCCTTTTGCAATCGTTCCTGCATGTACAATATTTTCTGTACTTCCATCTCTAATACGATTGGATTGACTGTACTCATTTTATTCTTACAAAGTAACAATTTCATACATATGTATCATTGTTATTTTTGTGATGCTATGTTGATACATATACTGTTCGCACTTGATGTTGACATATACTATTCACATGTATCGTTCGCACTTGATGTTGACATATACTGTTCACAACTCGAGGTGAGAATAGTGTGTCACGATGTGATTCACAATGTGGTTCACATGTACTGTCACGACATGGTCAACATATATGGTTCGCATGTATTGGTGAGCATATATTTTTGAAATGCATTGTCACACATGTATTGTCCACATACGCAACGAGCGTAGCTCGGAGAGACGAGCTTGCGCAGTCTCAAAAATATATCTTACATTCACTCAACATATAGACTTACCTTGCTAGCACCAGTACCCAAATTAGGTAACTCACCAAACACCTGTGCACTCACAGGGTCAGCAACAGGTTGAATATCCCCGAATCGCAACGCCTGTTGCATCATATCTTTAGCAGTTTCGAACTGAACCAATCTTAACGTATCCATCTCACGATCATGTCGTAAGCTATTCCTGCTTGCATATCGTGGTTCACCCGTGCTGTAAGTAGCATCGGCAAGCACCTTGTAATGTCTATGAAGTACACCATTTGTGTCACTGAGATTGATAGCAGTATATATTAATTCCTCATACTGTCTCGCACTTGCTTCGAACACACCAAACATCTTAAAGTAGACATCCGGATTAGTAGTCTTGCAACCATATGGGTCAACTCTTGGGTCGTAAATAAGATTCTGCAAAGCCATAACATTAGGTACAACTTCGTTCGCTTCGATGATATAATGACCAGGTCTGTTCTTATTCTCACTGACGAAGCAGTTCTTCAAGTACTTGCCGTGTATGATTGTCCTACTATTCTCGAAGTTCCAGTCTTCGATAATGTTGTTGATTTGACTAGCCTTGACAGTTGGCTTAAAGAATATGTAAGCCATGAACTCAGTCGAATTCAACACAAACCCTGTGATGAACATAATCTCGCTATAGTTCTTCATCAACGCATTGATCACATCAACAACGTGAATCTTATATGCTGCAATCGTGCTAACATTCCATATGCTCTTCACGAAGTAGTTATTGATTTCAGCATCCTTCAGGTTCACATTCGGATGTAAGTCAAGTATCTTCTGAGGAATCTTCTCACAAATGCCAATCTCCAACCTTGTCCAGATGTTGTTGAAATGGAAGGTCTCCTGTTCGTTCGCAAAGGCATAGCATGCTTCTTTGCTGTCATCATACAATGTGAACGTGATGATGGTAGCCTTACTCTTATTCCCACCCAATAGCTCTTCGAATCTGTCAACACCAACAACTTTGTTCAGTCTGTCTTCATCAACACCTCCACCACCTAGGTGATGAATGGCATGCAATGTAGCTTGCGTGAGTGGTTCAGATGTGGCAATACTTGCTTTCATTCCCACAGGGTCACCACCGTCAACAAGACTCCAGATGAACAACTCATATAACTTCTGACAAACCTCATCACTACACTTGTACTCTTGCATCTTCGCACGGAAGAAGTACTCATGTTCAACAAGATTCTCTTTGATATACTGTTCGCTATATGCTGGTGGACAGAATGCTTCATATATGTCGCTCACAAACTTGTCAATCAGCTTCTGGTCAGTCTTACCCTTCTCAGCATGATTCTCGATGAACTCTTTGTAATTGACACCTGCAACAAATGTATCTTTGACTGCTTCCAACTTCGTGAAGTTCGTAAATGTTGCATACCTATCCATGTACTCATGAATCTTGTCATAACACTCAACAAGTCTCTTGTCGCTATACTTCTTCACGAACTCACTTCTACCCATGAAGATGTCAGGCATTTGTTGCAATACATACAACCTCGGATTGAGACCACAACAGCCGTACTGAGTGCTGACAATCTTGAAATTATTAATGAGTTGACCATTATAGTCAACGAAGTTGTTACCATATGTGACGCACAACTTCTTGCTCATATATCCTTGCTTAGCAGTACCTTTACCCTTGACGAACAAGCTATATCGTTGTTGCTTACTCTCGTAGAACTCAACGATTGGACTCTTGTCACCATCATATCCACACTTCACAAATCCGTAAGCACATGGGTCAATCGAATCACGTGGAAATGCACAGTTCACTCTTGTACCTTCAGCCAATACTGGTTTGATTCTCATGCCGTCACTAGTAATGTGATCCAACATGACAACAATCTGGTAGTACTCATCCTGTCTCTCAACGGTGAACCCGAGTTTGTCAACATTAGTACCTTTCGCAGAATCGAACAAGATTTGTTTGATTTCAGCTTTACCTTTCTCGGTAATGTTGATTTGAATCATATCCTTATGCTTGATGTTGGATTGTTCAACTCTCTTCATGTCTTCATACATGGTTCGCACCAATGACTTGATTCGTTCTTGTGCATCTTTACCGTAGACACGCATCTCAAACCCGAGAGTAGTACCATAATCATGGTTAAGATCATATGCGAGCTGAATGCATTTGTCCATAAATGCTTCTGTAGTCTGTGCACCATATAGTGAACACATGTACTTATGCATCTCCTTATTGTCAATTGATGTCTTACCATCGACGAACTTACCATCAATGATATGAGTCTTCTTATCCTTATATCTGAAGTCCTTCGGGAAGTATGACTCAGCAACTTGTACAACGTCAATAGGTGGATTGACAGCCTTGCCGTTGTATGTGTATGACTTAGCACCTGGCTTGACTTTTGCTAACCCGAATGGTGCATCAGCACTGTACCAAATCGCCGGATTACCATCTTTGTAAGCAATGAGTTGTTGATATGCACTATGTAGCAATAGTGCTTCAACATCTGTGACGTGAGAACTTAATACATAAATCTGTGCTTCATCACCATCGAAGTCAGCCATCTTCATCTTACATACTGATAGCGGGATTGTGACGATTGTGTTGTTGTCCTTCACAACTTGGAACGAACCCCATGATTCTTCACGAATCGCTGGAAATCTGGACTGCATAACAAGGTCACCATTCAACAATGTAATAGCAACTTTGTCACCAGGTCGAAGTGTTGATGCAATGGTCAGCGCATTCTTGACAGTTATTTTTGTCAGCTTGTTGGTTCGCGAATCAAGGATTGCCAACACATGTGGAATATTAATGTTCTTCACTATGCTAACATCCGACATAGCAGCAACCATTTGCTTCATAAGTTTGATGTTCTGAGTGTACACCGGATATAGCATTGTGAGCTTGTTCGCAATATGGTAAGGAACATTGACACACTGAACACCGCTATCAACAGTGCCACCAAGTACTGATCGCACTGATATGTTAACACGACTGTCGATGATTCCTTTGGTGAAGATTGACTTCTCCTTATCTTTGAATCTACCGATGAGTGAGTTGTGTATGTCTACATGTTTGCGATCACGCTTCTCAATCAATGTGAGTTCAGTCTCGCGCGTCTTGTCTGTACCTATATCAGTAATGAGTAGGTAGTAAGCCATGAGGCGATCATAGAACTTGTTGAATGTGTTTGCAATATCACCGCGCTCAATGATTGGTGTGAATCTAGATGAAACAGTCTTGTAAACCTTTTCAAGTTCCGGACATATCTCTTCGACAATGACGCGATAGTACGATGTCAATGTTGACTCCGATGATGTAAGGGTCTTTGGCCTTAACTTGTTCGGAATGATTGGTATGATGGATGTCATGAAGTTCTTCGGATGGAAGTTGCGAGAGAATCCAATTTCATCCAGTTGGTTGAAGTTCTGGAGAATGGTTTGAATGTAGATAGGATTCATTTGCTCCGCTGTGTTCGTCGAGATGTTAATCAATCCAATGCGAAACATTGGTTCTTGCTGTATGATGCGAATTGGAACAACTGTGTGATTACATCGCGGACATTTGACTGACGCTTCACCTGATTTCGTGAACTTATCAACCTCTTTGCGAATCCAATCAAGTCTTGCATCTGGTTCTAACCGTAATGAGTTCTCCACATGTTCGCATAGTAATGCTGAACATATTGGACATATGATTGGTAACAGTAGTTTGAAGTCCTTGATGCAAATCATTCGAACTATCGGGAATGGTAGTTGAATGACTGCGAAGTGTCCACTACACTCCTCAACTCGATTGTAACATATGTCACAGATAGGATTCATGATTGTAGAACCGAACAGACCTGAGTCAAGTGTGTTGTTTTTGGATATGAGTCGCTGAGCATCATAGACAATTTCGGCTCGATTGAGAATCTCCTCATCAGGTGCTAACCGAAGTTGGTAAGCAGCATTAGAATTAAAAACTTGGTACTTCTCAATATCGAACATATTGTGTTTATGAGAAGAATAAAAATAAGCTTTGATTGCAAATTTGGTACAAAAATAGAGTGTTAAAATTTCGGGTTACTGAGAAAGATGCTGTTCATATGTTCACATGTATGCTCACCATCGCAATCAGAGAAGGAGCCTTGCGCGAGCGAAGCTCGAGCAGGATTCTTTGAATCCCTCGCAAGCAAGTCGCAGGCTACGTCTGAGTTGAGCTTGCTCATCGTACGTGCATGGAGCAGTCACATGTGTACTTCGCATGTGTGGTGAGCATGGAGCAGTCGCGATGTACTTCGCATGGAGCAGTCGCGATGTGGTCAACATATGTACTTCGCATGGAGCAGTCGCGATGTACTTCGCATGGAGCAGTCGCGATGTGGTCAACATATGTACTTCGCATGGAGCAGTCGCGATGTGGTCAACATATGTATCGACATGTACTGTTCGCAATAGGTGTCGCAACATGGGTCCGCATGTACATCTTCGACACATGTGCAAAAATACTTAGTCAATCATTCCATTCTCATCCATAAATGCCTCACCATAGTATGGACTATGAAGCTTGAAATCTATGCTCGCAGGTTGGGTGTATAATATCCCAAACTTCAACTTGGCAAGCTCTTCAACTTCACCAGGATTCATCAACATGCATCGGATTACCAAGCATATTCTATCAAACTCATCTTCATATTCCTTTGCCGCGAAGTTGAAGTAGTCATCTATGATTAGTAGCTTGTTAACATCATTGGTGACTAAGCCCTTGTTATCCTCGTATGTAACGGAACCTGTCGAGAATAGGCAGTACTTAGGTTCATCTAGACCCTTCAGTTCATCAGCACTCACAACCATCGATTCTACGCCTCTCAACTTCAAAATCGACTGTAACACATCAATCTTCAGTCTAACATCATTGATTAACTCCTCAGGTAGCTGTGTTTGTGGACTAATATCGAGGATGAACACAGGGAAGAAGTGTATCAAGTCATTGCTGTAGACCTCCCACTTGCCTAGTAGGTCTGTGTAGTATAGGTTATAATCAACTCGTGAGCATTTGAGCTGCTGTTCGATGTTCATCAGCTGCTTGTCAGTCCATAGTCTCGACCGAATCAGCTTGAGAATCTTGATGTCTCGAGGGGTAGCAGGTGTGTCTATGTTGGGATTGTCAGGCATATCCGAGTCGACAGTGTTGATGACCTGCTGATTGATGAAGTCGAACCAGTCAATATTCTCGTTGTACTGTGTGAGATACTGTGCTAATGCATCCTTATATGCTCGTATATGGGCAAACATTTGTATACGAAAATAATCACCTAAAACAGAATCCCAGAAATAAGTGATTTTTATATAGGCCATGTTGGAAGGAAAACCAATTAAATCAACCCCAAATGTGATAGTGTGTTAACATTTGGCGCTCCAGCATATTTTTGTTTTCAATGCGTTGCAAGGAAAAGCAATTAAAACAACCCCAAACATGGATAGTGTGATTTTGTTTGGCTTCCCAGCATATTTTTGCATCGCACTGTGTGAATGAGTATGCGAGTGGGTGGTGAGCAGTAGTGCTTACATATATGGGTCACCCACCCATGCGAAGTACATGTGTTGACCATGTTCCGATTGCTCTATGCTCACCTATGTTCCGACAGCTCCATGCTCACCATATCGCGATATGTATATGTCGACATACAAGTGCAGACCTATGTTGCGACTGCTCCATGCGAAGTACATATGTTGACCCATGTGTCGACATAGAATGCGAACAATACATGTTGACCATCGAATGCGAACATACTATGCTGACCCATGTGTCGACATACAATGCTCACCAGTCATGCGAACAATACTGCTGACCACATGTGTACAGTGTATGCTGACAGTACATGTCGACATATGGCTCACCACCTTATCGTATACGTACGAAGTTGATAAATGACTATTATTTCACAATCAAGCACTATCATGAACACACATGCTCACCAACAACGTAGCATTCAAGGCAAACAGTATCTGAACAAGAATACTCACCAACGATGTAACAACATTAGGATATCAAGGTCTTCCGACAAAGATGTTGACCAAAAACAAACATCTCAATTTCAGAATAGATTGATTCGCACATTCGATGGTGTGATTATGAACAACAACAAACATGCATCAGAGAACTTCAGCATCAACGGTATTATCCAATTCAGTAAAGATGTCATATTAGCATATGGTAGTTACCATGCTGACTACATCGAAGAGCCAATTGGAGTTGTCTTGAAAATTGATAACAACAATAGAGGTTATGTGTTCAAGACCATCTCGAAGGATTACAATGTACCTAACATTTCGAATGTTAGCCGAATCTTCTACATGAACAATGTCAACCAATATGCAATCATATGTAACAACTCATCGAAGACATGCATCTTAACTACAACTGATTTTGAGACACTTGAATCTCATATTGATGTTCAAGTGCAAATGATTCAGTTCGCACAATCTAAGAACAGAATTGTTGCTACTGATGCTGATAATAATATCTACGTTACTAACGACGGGAGAGCACTCTATAAGCATCACAATACTGAGTTTGCGAAGATTGTTAAGTTGTACTATTTCAAACAAGTCGGGTTCGTCATTGTTGATTATAATAATGGTATTTACAACATCATGCGAACACACGATTTTGAAACATATGATAAGCTTCCTGTTGAACTAACAAGCTTCACCGAGATAGTTAGATTCAATGATAAGTATCATATCATCAAACCTGATGCTGACATATGTTTTGATTTTGACAATGGTTTCAATGTTGTTCAGAATCCTAACAAATACTATTTCGAACACTTCTGCAACGCCACTAATGTATACGTTTGTGGTAAGTTCAGTTATGTAACATATAGAAGTTCACCTGGTTATGCTGAACTCGATGGTGAGAATAGTATTGATTACACATCTGTTATATTGGTGTACAACGATGATGGTGTTAATGTATGTAACAACTATTTGACTAACTTCGAGATGAACATCAGAAGTATCAAGAATGTCAAAAATAAGATGTACGTCATGGGTGATGGCTTCTTCATGGTCAGCACGAAGAAGTAATAAGTATATTTTTGCATGGTATGTCACGAGATGGTGAACATGTATTGGTGAACATTGTATGCTGCATGTGTTGTTCGCATGTACTGGTGAACATTGTATGCTGACACATGATTCACATGTACTGGTGAACATGGAGCTGTCACAACATAGGTTGACACATTGTTCGCATGTGTTGTTTGCATGAGTGGTCAGCATTGTATGTCAACAATGTATTATTTGCATGAGTGGTCAGCATTGTATGTCGACACTTGTGTGTAACAACTTCGAAATGAAGGGTAGTAACATATTGGATATTAACCAAATTGATGGCATCAAACTCATAACACAGTACTGGTCAGCACAACGTTCAACAATACCTGATAAGTCAGTCATGTTCGTCGGGGATATTCACGGGGATTTTCACCAATTCCTTGCGCCATTAGTGCTATCAGGTCTTGTTACACTTACAGGTAAGATAGTCAACTTTGAACAACATATCTATCCAATCAACGAAAGTGATTTTAAGGTACCAACTAAGTTCAACTCAGAACAGTCGCCACTCACTTCACATACCATATTCACACCGAAGTATAAAGAATGTGAGGTGTACATACCTGAGTACACAATCAACTCAAAATGTAACTCAACCATTATATTCTTAGGTGATTTTGTCGACGAATGGGTGTACAGTAGAAACATCATATGTATGTTGTCATCACTATATACACATCCAGAAGTTCACAAAAACCTCATAACAATCTTCGGCAATCATGACTTGGGTATCATCGGAAGGTATGCAATGTTTCGCAAACATCTTATATCAATCCCGAATGACTTACCAACAACATGGGAGACTATGAAGCGAGAATTGCGTGCTTACCCGAATGTCCGCATTATTGGCAACACACTCATGTACAAGAACAAGGCTGACACAGACTTTGTAACTGAGTATGTTACCCCATTGTTCGAAGAGATATATCACATATTTCGATATCACTCACAGCTTGCGAAAGTATGTTTCATCAATGATGAACCAGTGGTTATATCACATACTGTATGGTTATCTGGTGCAATCGAGAAGTTTGTCAATGATGTACCAAGAACAACGCAAACCAATCGCGAACATGATAATCTTCCCATACAGAGTCAACCTGTTGCAATCAACGGAAGTAGTTACGATGTTGCATTTATGAAACTGATTCTGAGAGAGTTGGGTAACTATAACTCGAAGATACCCAATGGTGAAGTTTCAAATCTAATCAGTAATATGAACAAACTATACTTCACACGTTCGAACAAGTTCATGTGTAAGAACAACATTACGTATACTCGAGTAGTTGATAAAGCATGTCTGAATCAAGTGGTTGGCCATACTCCTGGTGGTTGGTTTCGTGACATTGGTGCTAACCCTGGACTTAGTCAGTACAACGATGAGAGAATTAGGAAGTTAGAACCATTTGTTAATAACAATTGTAAGCTATGGTACTTTGACTTCGGAGTGTCTGCAGGTTATGACCGTGATGAGATTAGTAGACCAGACTTTGTATTCACTACTGCGAAGGGTTTCGAGGTTACTGATTTGGATGCGTTCAAGTACTGTCTGAATAAGGATAAGTATGGAATGGTTGTATATGATGGTAAGACTAGAAGGGTCAAAAACACATTGAATATATGAGTGTCAACGAGTGTGTGAATAATGTATGTTGACATAGAGCTGTTCGCAACATAGGTCAACATCGAATTGTGAACATAGAGCTGTCAACACATGGTTGACATCGAATTGTGAAC
>CAMWNP010000028.1 GCA_947175645.1 uncultured Porphyromonadaceae bacterium | reverse complement strand
AGTGCAAAATTACTCTTTTTCCACGAACTGACCAAATATTTTCGCATGTTTTTTTTGAATAAAAATCAGAAATTCCACAAACAACACTGATTATCAACCTGTTAGTTACGCAATTTTCTTAGCACGTCTAACAAGTAAGCAATCGCCACATTTCAACCGGACAACAATTATAACCGGGTCTAACAGTTAACAGTTATTTTCATTATTTATATTATAATGTGTAGGTTATTATAATTATAATGCGTAACTTTGCACAATAATCCAATATATTCAACGTTAATATTCAAGCCCAACATACTTTGGATTACTATTTTAGCAGAAAAATGACAACAAAACATACTCGCTCCATTAGAATTTATCAATTTTTACTAACCCTCTTTTCTTTTTCATTTCTTGCGACGGCTCAACTGCACGCCTTCGACACATCTGTCTATGCCGAGAAATCAGTACTATCAGAAAACCGATGGGTTAAAGTAAGCGTGACCGAAACCGGCATCCACTCAATATCGGCCGCCGACCTCCGTAAATGGGGATTCACGAATATTGAAAACGTAAGAATCTACGGCTACGGCGGACGACGGATTCCCGATCTGCTTTCTATCTCAAACTACACCGACGACTTACCGCTGGTACAAACCGTCACAACTCCCCAAAACCTGTATTTCTACGCCGTTGGTCCGGTTACGTGGAACTCCATTTTCGTATCGCAATTCCGACAGTCGTCCAACCCCTTCTCCGACTACGGATATTACTACATAACCGAAAGCAATGAACCTGCAGCAACCATAAACCAGACAGGAACACCTGGAGCCAACGCCCCTGTCACCAAATTCACTGAAAGAATCTACCACGAGAAAGATATTCTTTCAATCGGAGAAACCGGCCATCTCCTTGTGGGCGAGAACTTCAAGACCAAACCAATCCAGTCGTTTGAATTTGATCTTACCGACTACGTGGAAGGCGACAACGCATGGATAAATATTTCTCTGGTGGCACGAAGCATCAACGATGAAAAAACCAGGTTCGCTTTCACCACCGACGGTGAAGCACTGACAGTTTCACCCCTCCCCACCATAGGAGCGGTACTTAATGAAACCAAATACCATGGTAAAGAAGGTAACTTCCGAGGCACATTCAAGCCTCAGGGCGACCGGCTGACCGTAGGCATCAACGCAGAAAACTCTACATCGAACTACATCCAGAGCATCTACCTGGATTATATCACCATCAATTATCAACGTCATCTGCGCATGAACGGCGGGAAACTCCAGTTCACCAGCAAACAGGCCGGACTGAAACTTGAGGGTGCCGATGCAACAACAAGAATATGGGACGTGACAGATCCACTGAACATAACCCAGATAAATTCCGCAGATGAAAACGGAGCACGCGTCTGGACCTCTTCATTCGGTTCACAGCGCGATTATGTGGCCTGGAACGAGAACGCCTCATTCCCCACTCCAACCTACGTAGAATCCGTGGACACACAGAACATCCACGGAATGTCAACCCCGGATATGGTGATATTCACTCTGCCGCAGTGGAAAGCGCAGGCCGAGCGACTCGCCGATATCCACCGTCAGGGAACCGATTCCCTCTCCGTGATCGTTCTTGATGTGAACCAGGTATACAACGAGTTCTCTTCAGGCTCACCCGACGTCAACTCGCTGCGCCGTTGTCTGAAAATGTTCTACGACCGTGGTGAAGCGCAGGGAACACCCCTGAAATACGCCATCCTGATGGGACGCTCCACACATGACAACCGCCAGATCACTGACAAAATCAAGGCCCTCAATCTCCCGACAATACCCTGCTGGCAGTCAGACAGCGGATTGTCAGACAGCGATTCCTTCTCCACGGATGACATAATCGTGTTCCTTGCTGACAACTCTGGCTCGCAACTCAGCCGTGACAAACCTCTCGTGGCTCTTGGGCGTCTGCCCGTCACAACAGTCAACGAAGCCAAAAACGCGGTTGACAAAATTCATACATATATCTACGACACGCCACGTTCCGGATGGAAGAACAATGTGCTGCTGATTGCCGATGACGATGACTCAGGCGTTCACATGAAGGACATAGAACGCATGTACAACGGTATGCTCAACTCCACCGGCGGATGCGACATGCACTATCAGAAAGTATACATCGACGCCTACGATAAAGTCGGCTCAATCTATCCCCAGGCACGCACCGACATGTTCCGTGCCCTTGATGAAGGTGTACTATGGTGGCATTTCATGGGTCACGCCAATCCCACTTCATGGACTGCCGACGGGCTGATGACCTACAACGACATCAACTCGCTGTATCTGCGCCACTGGCCGATTGTATATGCAGGAACATGCGACTTCATGCGATGGGATTCGGCCACCACTTCGGCTGCCGAACTATTGTTCAAGAACACACACGGAGGCGTAATAGCGGTTATCAGCGCAACCCGACCGGTATATATCTCTGAAAATGGCGATCTGGCCGAAGTGTTCGGTGAAATCGTATTCGAACGTGACAAAGATGGCCGCTATCTCCCGGTAGGCGAAGCACTCCGGCGCGCAAAATACAACTACCGCACCGGCGCCACACCTATTCCCAATGAAAACAAACTGAAATACGTGTTTCTCGGCGACCCGGCCATGCGCCCCGCCACTCCTGCAAACCGCACCGTGATAACCGAAATCAACGGCACTCCTGTCGATGGCGATAACCAGCCGGTGATCATGGCCGCACAAAGAGCATCCGTCAAGGGATATATCAATGACGGACATGGCAACATCATGACTGACTTCAACGGAAAAATTGAAACCGTGCTATATGATGCCGACATCAGTACTACTTCGAAAGGAAACGGCAAAAACGGGAAAGAAGTCACATTCGATCAGCATGGCAATCGCCTCTATGCCGGGTCAGATTCTGTGAAAAACGGTGAATTTTCCCTCTCCATTGCAATGCCTTCGGAAATAGCCGACAATTTCCGTCCGGCGACCCTCGACCTCTATGCCGTTACAGACAACAAACAGACCGAGGCCACCGGCGTGTGCCGCGACTTCTATGTATATGGGTTCGACGATTCCGCTCCTGCAGACACAATCAGCCCGTCGATTGACAATTTATTCCTCAACCACTCGTCGTTCACCAACGGCTCGTCTGTAAACGAATCCCCTACAGTCATAGCCTATATCTCTGACAACGTGGGAATAAACCTCTCCAATGCAGGCGTCGGTCACCAGATGATTCTGTGGCTTGACGGCACACGCAGTTTCAACGACGTATCGAACTACTACACTCCTTCCGCCGACGGATCACCATCCGGAACCATAACCTATCCCCTTCAGAATCTCAGCGACGGGACCCATACAATAAGGCTCAGGATATGGGACACTTCAGGAAACTCCGATGAAGCCACCATTGAATTCAACGTAGTCAACGGTATGCCAGGAGAAATTCTGTCAGTATACACCGATGCCAATCCGGCCACCGTGGAAGCGAACTTCTACCTCACACACAACCGCCCCGACGCTATGGTGACAATCACGATGGAAATCTACAATATGCTCGGTCAGCGCGTGTGGTCCTCACAGCAGTCAGGACGCAGTGACCTGTTCACTTCTTTCCCCATAACCTGGAATCTTACCGATCTCTCAGGCCGTCGCGTGACACGCGGCATCTATCTCTATCGTGCCACAATGATCGAAGCCGACGGATCAACCTCGAACTCCGTCACCAAGAAGATTGCTGTGGCAGCCGGATAGACCTTAACATAGGAAAATCAGCGTGCTACTCTGTTTTTGACGCTTTTTCAACCGAACTCTCTGACATATAATCAATTTTTCGTAACTTTGCAAAAACAAAAAGGTCACCGCACTATACTTACGGCTGACCGTCAGTCAAACCGAATCAGACATAACACTTCACAGACATGGCCATTACTCCTGACCACATACACGACATAATCCCGGAACCCGCATTGCGCAGGCTCCCGTGGTATCTCGCATACGTGAGCATGCTTAAAGACCAAAATGTGGAATACGTCTCATCCACGCAGATTTCACGCGAACTCAGTGTTGACGCCTCACAGATTGCCAAGGATCTCTCTTTTCTGAATATCAAAGGAAAAACAAGGATTGGCTACAACGTCATAACCCTTGAGAAAGAACTTCAGGACTTCCTCGGATTCCATCGCTCCCACAATGCCCTGATAGTGGGGGTAGGCAGTCTGGGCGGGGCCCTGATACAGGACTCCGGACTGGCAAACTACGGGCTCAATATAGTTGCCGGATTCGATACAAACCCTGACATAATAGGCAGGACATTATGCGGTATTCCCGTCTTCGACATCCACGAACTGGCTTTGCGGCGCAAACAGTTCAGTGCGGAGATAGGTATTATCACTGTTCCCGTTGAACATGCGCAGAGCGTGGCCGACCAACTAATCGAAGCCGGTGTAAAGGCTCTGTGGAACTACACCCCTTACCGAATCAAGGTGACTGACGACATCGTGGTTCAGAACACATCCATCTACGCCCACCTTGCAGTGATGTACAACCGCCTGAGCATAACCAAGTCACGAACCGTCAACTCCTGATTCCGATGAAGTTACTGCTCTTCGACCGTGAACAAGCCGATGAAAGCCTTACCCCGGAATCTGTCACCCTGCTGACCGATTCAGCGTTGCTGCATCCGGGAAACCCGCTTTTCATTCCTGATTTCGCGCCGGATTTCATTATCGACATAATGCCCGCAATCACAGTAAACCGGTTGGGAAAATCAATCCCATGCCGCTTCGCGTCACGATACTATTCTGTTCTTTCGCTCATTGCCCGCGTTGTGCCTGTCATTGACGGCGAAGAAGTCCGCCACGGGAATCCCACCCTGACCAACTTCGACAATGCGGTCATAACCGGTCCGACAATTCCGCTCGACTCAATTCCTGAAAAACTGTCCCTCACTTGCGACGGCAAAGAAATAATACTTGACACACAAAAATGTCTGTTCGATCAGGCAATAGAACTGCTTTCAAACAACATAACCCTGAAAATCGGTGACATTATAGCAACCTCAAGGCTCCCGATTAAAATTCCGGCAAAAATAGATTCCCGTGTGGAAATAACCGGGTGTTCAAACGCCACCACGTTCCTGAAGTTCAGAATGAAATAAAGCCGGAAACCACAAAACCAACAAACCATGTCTTATCACAAATCCATAATAACCATTTCACTGCTGACCATCCTCAGTGTCGTGACGGCCTTGAACGCCTTCTCCATGAACTGGAAAGAGAACTCCGTTCTAGGTTCCGGGAAATGGGCGAAGGTTGAAGTGACTGAAAACGGCATTCAGGAAATATCATACGACACCCTGCGTGAACTCGGATTCGACCATCCCGAGAGTGTCACACTGTTCGGATATCCTTCTCTCACACTCAACCATCACATTTTCAATCCGGCAGAACCGGACGACCTCCCCGCCGTTCCCATCGTGCACGATAACGGACGCATCCTCTTCTACGGACTGACTCATGAAATGGCCGCACTCGACAGGCAATCGAAAGTTGAACTACGGCGCAATCACTACTCCCTGTCAAGTTTCTACTACCTTACTGATTCACAACCATCCAACAACCTTGAATCCATATCCTACAACAGGGAAATTGACTGCGACACTATCAGCACACACACCGCATTCAACTATGTCAACGCACTTGACTGCAACCCTTCACGAGCCGGGGTTTACTTCTTCAGCAAAAATATTGCCACTGATGCCTCTGCCGGACGTCTGACAATTCCAACACCAGGACGAGTTCCCGACACCTCCGCTGCCTGCAACGGCACAATCCTTACAGACGAAACTCAGTCATACACACTCAGTGTCAACGGAACGAAGAAACAATCCCAGACCTCATTCGGCGAGAGTTACGTCTTCACTTCGTTCCCCCTATTCAGCGCTCCTTACTCCGCTGACTTCAAGGAACAGACTGAGATAGCAATAACCCCCACAGCGTCTTCATCCTACTTCGGGTTTGACTATATTGGCGTAACCTACACCCGCTCAAACCGAATTGATAATCTCTCAGAACTGCAACTGACGTTCAACAGCACGTCAACCTACACACGCGTACTCTTTCCCGGAAGTTCACCTGACAACCTGTGGGTGTGGGACGTCACGAATCCTATCGCACCAAAATCATTTGAACTTGATGCTGATGCAACGGTGATATCCGGTGAACCCGCGGAATCCGGCACACTTCTTTTCCTTAAAGGACGTTGCTCACCCTCCGTTCCATCCACCCACCGCCGGATAATCGCATTTCGGAAGGATGCCACACATCACATTCCCGCTGTCTGTCCTATGAAGAACAACCAGAACCTTCATGCACTTGACACACCGGATATGCTCATAATAACAACCGATGAGTGTCAGGCACAGGCCGAGCGTCTGGCCAACCTGCACCGTATCCATCAGGGATTCACCGTCCACGTGGTGCGTCATCAGGATATCTTCAACGAATTCTCATCCGGAGCGCCAACACCCGTGGCCTACCGTCGCATGGCAAAGATGTTCTACGACCGCGATAACCTCAAGTTCCGTTATCTGCTGCTGTTCGGAGCATCTGTCTTTGACAACCGGCGCCTGCTGCCACACCACAGTTCATACACTCCGGACAAAGTGCTTGTCTGCTATCAGACCGATGAGCCGAAACTTCAGGTTGAGGATGGCACTTCATTCACCACCGACTCCTACTTCGGACTCCTTGATGACAATGCAACCGGAGAAATTGTCAACACCTATGAAACAGAAGGCTATCACAAAATGCTTATCTCCGTAGGACGTATCCCCGCGCTCAACGCCGAAGATGCCAGATTTTATGTTGATAAAGCGGAAGCATACCTCAACAACGGAATATCCGCGGCCGCACAGACACGCGCCCTGATTTTCGCAGACGACGGGAACCAGGACCAGCATCTGATAAGTGCGGAGGCCGTTGCGGCACGGTTGAAACGCGATATGCCATACACCGTCATATCAAGAGCCCACAACGGCATGTACCCCTGGAATAAGGGTGAGGGGATTGAAGCACGACGCAAAATCACAAGTACGCTGGAAAAAGGTGTGGGAATATTCATTTATACAGGTCATGGGCGTCCTGACTGCTTCACCTCCGAAAGTCTGTGGACAAGATATTACGTGTCACATACCCACAATACGCAGTATCCGCTCACCATCTTCGCCTCATGCAACGCCTTCTCCTTCGACCGCCAGGAAAACAGCATCAGTGAAGCCACTCTGTTCACCGAAAATGGAGGCTCGGTAGCCGTAATATCCGCAACGCGCGAAGTGCTCAACAATGAAAACCGCGAATTTACCGAAATCATATTGAATCATCTGGCAAACGCGGATGAAAACGAAACTTTCGGCGACATTTTCCGGAAAGCCAGAAACCAGAACTTCTACAATAAGAATTATCTGGCCGCACGTGCCAACACCAACGCATACAACTTCGGAGGCGATCCAGCCCTTCCGGCCTACAGACCGTCACGTAGAGTCAACCTTCTTAAAATCAATGATATCCTTGTGGCAGATGAATCAGCGGTGCTGAACCCCATGAACGCCAACAACATATCAGGAAACATAACTGACAAGGATGGAAAGATCTGTGACGACTACAACGGGACCTTGACAGTGGCAATCTACGAATCGCAAAGGAAGGTGCCTAATCTCTACTCCGACAAAGCATCTGCAGCAGAACGTGTAATAAAAGAAATGAGCGTTGACGATGACCTTCTCTGCACAATCACATTGCCGGTTGTCAACGGCGAGTTCAAAGGGGAAATCATTCCCCCGGCCCCCACTCGTCCTGACGAACCCGCACGCATGATTCTATCTGCGGAATCCCCCGACGGGAACCATCTGAATGCCCTTGGTACAGTCAATGGTGTAACATTCGGAGAATCAAAAGAGCATCAGATTGATCCGGAACCTCCGGTAATAACTGACCTATATCTTGATTCGCCTACATTCACTGACGGTTCGCTCACAGGTTCCGCACCGGTTCTTCATGCCCGCATACTGTCACCCCACACATCATCCCTTATAGGCTCCTCAACCATAGGTTCGCCGATCAAAATAACCGTTGATGACATCATTGATATAAAGAATCCCTCCATATCAACTGACCCGAGCGGAACCGTACTTGATGTCACCGCTACGCTGAAGAATCTTTCGGAAGGCTCACACTTCCTCACGCTCAGTGTAAGCGACATTTTCGGTAACCTTACATCAGGAACAATACATTTTCAGACTGTCAACAGTGAGAACGAGATCTCCATTTTTGCAGACAGGCCAATTACTTCAGATGAAGTGGAGATTCTTGCTGACCACAATTTCCCCGATGACTTCACAGCCCGGATAATCATTGAGAACAGCAACGGCAAACACATCCGCAGTGTAAACAATGTGGTTTTCCCTTACAAATGGGACACCATGGACAATAAAGGCAACCCCGTTCCTGACGGAACATATACAATCCGTGTCATGGCAGCCAATGCCACAGGATATTGTGGATCCGGTCCACTCAGGATTACCGTCCTGCGGTAAACCACCCGTTAATACAGACATTTAACTTCAACTATTTATGATCCGAAAAACATTAAAATCAATCGTTGCTGCCATAGCGTTACTCTCTGTGAGTACCGTCGCAGCGCAAACGAACCTTAACCTCCTGGAAATCACCGAGGAACAGTCAATAGTGGCTGACACCCTGGAAATCGACACTACCCTTGTGGTCAATGACCTTGCAATACCACGCATAAATTTCAATGACCTTGTATATGATCACTACCGCCTGACTGACTCAACATTATACATTACTTCTACTTCCGGACGTGATTCAAAGATTTTTGGATGGCTCGACCGTCAGAAACATCTGAACGCACTGATAAACAACCTCCATTCAAACTATTTCTATAATCACCCCGCCGGAAACTTCTACATCGAGTCCATGCTCCCTGAGCCCCCGAAAGAATATCACGCAACTGTCGACCCCTCTACCGCAAAAATTGTAATAGAGGAAAACTTCATTGACGTTTCCGAGGTGAAGGAGGCTCCCCAAGCGGTTGAAATCAAACCCACACACTGGCTTCGCCGATTCTCCGGGTCGCTCCAGTTCTCGCAGGCCTACAATTCGCCCAACTGGTATCAGGGTGGCAACAACAACCTCAACGGCATCGGTCATATCCTTTATGAGGTGAAACTCAATCAGGCCTATCACCCCAATCTGCTGTTTGAAAGTTCTTTCCAGTACAAACTGGCTGTAAACAACGCACCTGATGACACCATCCATGCCTACTCGATTTCCGAGGATCTCTTCCAGATCAACACCAAGTTCGGTGTGAAGGCCGCCAAGAGATGGTACTACTCCATGACCGCCTTATTCAAAACACAGTTGCTTAACAACTACAAGGCCAATACTCGTGATCTTACCGCCGCCTTCATGTCGCCGGGGGAACTCAACATCGGTCTCGGTATGTCATACTCCTATGAGAATCCCAAGAAAACCATTAATTTCGACCTCTCTATAGCACCCCTTTCCTACAACCTCAAAACATGCCTGAAAGATGAACGCATGGATGTCACATCGTTCGGTATTTCACCCGGACACCGTTCAGTAAGCCAGTACGGTTCCAACCTGGAGGCAAAACTTCTCTGGAAGATGGCCTACAACATAACCTACGCTTCTCGTGTATATGTCTTCTCGGACTACACTTACGTCCAGGGCGACTGGGAAAACACATTCTCATTTGACATAAACCGCTATCTGTCAACTCAACTCTACATTCACCTGCGCTACGACTCTCAGACCAAAGCCATCGATGACTCCAAATGGCACAAATGGCAACTGCGTGAAGTCCTCAGTTTCGGACTGAGTTACAAATTCAGCACCTTCTGATGAAACGCCCGGCACTGCTCATATCGCTTCTCACACTCCTCTCCCTGTTTACAGTCGCCGCTGACAAGCACGCGCCACTAACTCCGTCTCAAATTGATTCCATAATTTCTGTCACCCCGGCCGTCCCCATGGAAGGTGTATGGCAATTTCTCCCCGATAACGCCGCTATCGCCATCATCCGACAACCGGGGACACTTACCCACTCCGCGCCGACACGATTCAACATATTCCTCTACTCAACCGTAACATCACGCATTCTCCCCGGCACATTTCTGGGAACACTGACAGCCACACCGGAACCTGACACTTTCCTCGCCGAAATGCTGGTCAACCCATCCGGGAAATCAGATAAAATAAAGAAATTCATTGTCAAACTCAACAACCCGTCACATATCTCGTTCGCACGTATGAAATCCGGTATATCTGTCAACCTGTGGCGACTCATACCCTATCTTTTCCGATTTTCCATTACCCGCGAGAACCCCAATATGAACATCGACGGATGTGTAAAAATCAAACCTCTCGTACCGGGAGTCTCCGAACCGGTCAGATATCTATGACTTTCCGATTATTCTTACTGGCAACTCTCCTCTCTCTTCTGGCACAATCAGCACCGGCTCAACGCACCACACGTCCAAAGTCACGACCCCGCCAACTCTCAAACCCGGAAGTTGTTGACCCTCCGCTTTTTTTAATTCCAGACACCACGGACTTTCAGATTGCCGGTTTTGACAAGCCCCTGAACTCTCTCCGGGAAACCTTCCACTTCACGAACCTTTCTCAGCATACAATCACCGAACTGTTCATAACCATAAACTACACCGACACCTCCCTGCGGCAACTCCACCGCCAGTCGCGCCACATCATCCGTACAATTCCACCGGGAGAAACAAGCCTCATTATTTATCCGTCATTCGACCGCCAGAACTCTTTCTACTATCACCTCAGCCGCAGGCCGCGAGTTCAGGCCACACCATTCAACATCACAATTACGGTTGACTCCGTCAGGATTCTTCCTCCTGACGTCAAGATGTAATCTTCACATTTTTTATTGCCTATTTGAGTCCGTTCAACAAATTATTTTGCTAATTTTGTAGAAACTTTAATCAACGGACAATGGAGACTCCGCGAAAAACAGTCTCCACACATTATATAATATATAGTTAAACATCTTACCCCTTATTGATATGGCAAACTGGTTTGAATGTAAAGTACGTTACGACAAAATGCAGGAAAACGGAGCAGTGAAAAAAGTCAATGAACCCTATCTGGTTGACGCTCTCTCCTTCACCGAGGCTGAAGCGCGCATCATTGAAGAAATGACCCCGTTCATATCCGGCGACTTCTCGATATCCGCCGTCAAACGTACAAAAATCACAGAAATATTCCGTGATGACACCGCTGACCGATATTACCTGGTGAAATGCGCCTTCATCACTATTGATGAAAAAACAGCAACTGAAAAGAAAACAGTATCCACAATGCTTGTGGCAGCATCTGACTTCAAGGGCGCCTACGACAATTTCATGGAAGGGATGAAATCCACCATGGCCGATTTTGAAATTCAGGCCATCAATGAAACCCTCATCATGGATGTATTCGACGCTAAACTCGGCAACAAGGAATAATGGAACTCATCGCTGACAAAATCCGGCACTATCATCAGATTCTCGACCCCATCGGAGTCGGGCTGGTGGCTGTCAGCAAATTCCATCCTGCGGAAATGATCCGCCAGGCCTACGATGCCGGTCAGCGCATTTTCGGTGAAAGCCGCGTACAGGAACTGACAGCGAAAATCCCCATGCTTCCCGCTGATATCCAATGGCACTTCATAGGACATCTGCAAACCAACAAAGTCAGACAGATTATAGGCAAGACCGCACTAATAGAAAGTGTCGACTCTGAAAAAATTCTCAGTCTGATTGACTCCGAATCGCTCCGTGCAGGGGTCACCACACGTGTGCTTATGCAGATTCATGTGGCACAGGAAGAAACCAAATCAGGATTTAGTCCCGAGGAATTTATCCATTACTTCAAGGAGCGGAAATTTGAAAACCTCAGGGCCACACATATCTGCGGTGTTATGGGAATGGCATCCAACACTGATGACACCGAGCGCATTTCCGCTGATTTCCAAAAGATTTCCGAACTTCGCCGCATGGCACTTGATCTGGCTCCTGATTTGCGCGGTTTCGACACAATCTCTATGGGGATGAGCGGTGACTATCCTCTGGCCGTCAAAAACGGAGCCACACTGGTAAGGATCGGTACCGACATCTTCGGTGAACGACAATACTGACCTTAACAGAATATAAGAACTCATAAACTAACATTTTTATACCTTAAACCAATGTCAAAAAACAAACCCAACTACACGCTACCCATCATCGTGATGTTCTTCCTATTTGCGATGATTTCCTTCGTGACAGGATTCCAGAATCCATTCGGGGTGATTCTGAAAGATCAACTCCAACTCAGCAACTTCCAGTCACAACTTGGTAATGCCGCCAACTTCATAGCATACGCTTTCATGGGACTTCCCGCCGGTATCATCCTCCAGAAACGAGGATTCAAATTCTCGGCAATAGCAGCCGTCCTGGTTGGTTTGGTGGGCGTGATACTCATGTTCGTATCATCAATTTTCACAGACAAGAGCATAATTTTCCCCGTCTACATGGCCGGTGCATTCGTTGCCGGATTCTCTATGTGTATGCTCAATACCGTAGTAAATCCTATGCTCAACACTCTCGGCGGCGGTGGAAAAACCGGAAACCAGTTGCTCCAGTTCGGTGGCGCCACAAACTCACTGGCAGCAACTATCTGTCCCGTACTGGTAGGCTACCTCATGGGCAGCAACCTCAACTCGCTCAGTCTTGAACAGGCTCGTCCCGCACTCTTCATCGCCATGGGTATATTCGCTCTCGCGCTTGTGGTTCTCGGGGCTTCAAAACTTCCCGAACCTATTCTCGAAGAACTGGCTAAAGCGAAAATCGAAAACAAAAAGGTGGAGAAACCATCAGTTTCCGGACTCTTCAAATTCAGCCACTACCTGCTTGGTGTGGTAGCAATCTTTCTCTACGTAGGTCTGGAAGTGGGTATACCCAACATGGCTAACCTCTACATGACCGGCTCTGAAGAAATCGGCGGACTCGGTCTGAGCACTATCCTTGCCGGCTCACTGGTGGGTGCATACTGGTTCCTGATGCTCGTCGGTCGTCTGCTTGGAGGATTGATCGGTGGTATTGTTTCCAGCAAAATCATGCTTACTACAGTAGCGGTTATCGTGATGTGCCTCATAGTGAGCGCCATCATGATGCCATCTACAATGGTTGATATTCCTCTGCTTGACATGCAGGCTCCCCTCAACATCATAATGCTTGTTCTCTGCGGACTCTGCACATCTGTGATGTGGGGTGCCATCTTCAATCTTGCGGCTGAAGGTCTCGGTAAATACACAGCCGTCGCTTCCGGACTATTTATGGTAATGGTTTGCGGTGGAGGTATACTGCCTCTCATCCAGGGCTACGTTGCGGATATCACCGGCTTCATCCAGTCCTACTGGGTTCTGTTTGTTGCCGCAGCCTACATTCTCTTCTACGCACTGATCGGCTCTCACGTCTATCGTCGTGACGCGTCAGCAAAAGTAATCAATAAAGAAGTTGAAGAAGGCGTGGAAATGAACGATTGATTTATTATACATAATTAAACATTAAAGAGGGTGTGTCAAAACAAAATTTTGGCACACCCTCTTAAGGTTTGTCAGAATATGCCAGATGCAAGGCGCTGAGGATGAGGCTGATGGGAGCATACCTAAGTATGTGACCGAAGCCGCTTCCGAAAGCAACGACGCAGATGGCTTATTATGACACACCGTCTTTCATTAAATCGTTTATAACTCGTCGTATTCCGGCAATAACAGCCGTAGAGAACCTCCTCCGGAAAAACGCCTCAGAACAGACTGAGTTCCTCACCCTCCGATTTGGATTCCGACGGTTCATCGCCACCAATCATCCGGAGAAATTCGGGTTCATCCACTATCCTCACTCCGAGGGTCTGGGCTTTCTCGAGTTTCGCAGGACCCATATTCTCACCGGCAAGAATAAATGATGTCTTTTTTGAAATACTGCCGGAATTCTTTCCTCCGTTAGCCTCAATTATCTCCTTATATTCATCACGTGAATGATGGCTGAACGTACCGGATATCACTATGGTCATTCCCGCCAGACGGTCGCTGCGTGATTCCTCCGGTTCATCAGGCATACTCATGGTCAGTCCGTAGGACCGCAGGCGCTCAACCATTTCACGGTTCACATCCTCGGAAAAGAATCCAACCACACTTTCCGCAATCTTATCACCGATATCTTCTATCGTCACCAGTTGCTCCGCAGTGGCCGACATCAGGGCATCGATATTCCGGAGTGAACGTGCAAGGCGACGTGCCACGATCTCTCCCACAAACGGAATTGACAGAGCGAACACCACACGCTCGAACGGCACCGTTTTCGAGGATTCCAGTCCCGCAAGAATACGTTGGGCACTCTTTTCCGCAAAGCGGTCAAGCGAAGTCAGGACCGAATAGTTAAGTTCATACAGGTCTGCTATATCCTTCACCAGCCCCATCTGCATCAGTTGACTCACAGTTTCCTCTCCTATGCCATCTATGTTCATGGCCCGCCGGGCAACGAAATGTTCTATTCGCCCGGCAATCTGGGGGGGACAATGATATTTGTTGGGGCACACCCATGCAGCCTCACCGGGCTCGCGCACCAGTTCCGTGCCACAGGCCGGACAATGGCTGATGAACCTGATTTCATCGGAACCGGGCTCACGGGCCGACTTATCCACTCCTGTGATTTTCGGTATTATCTCACCACCCTTCTCCACATACACCATATCGTCAGTGTGGATATCAAGTGTCTTGATTATGTCCGCATTATGGAGCGATGCCCGCTTCACTATTGTTCCTGACAGCAACACCGGCTCCAGGTTGGCAACCGGAGTTATCACACCGGTGCGACCAACCTCGAACGATACGAACTTCAGACGTGTCAGCGCCCGTTCCGCCTGAAACTTATAGGCTATGGCCCAGCGCGGCGACTTTGCCGTATATCCTAAATTGAGTTGCTGACGGAGCGAATTCACCTTGAAAACGAGTCCGTCCGTGGCAACAGGCAAACGTTTGCGCTCCGAATCCCAGAACGAAATGAACGAATCCACCTCCTCTATGCCATGCAGCCGGGTCATGATATCGCTCACCTTGAAACCCCAGCCACGTGCCGCCTGCATGTTGTCAAAATGATTGTCAGCCGGAAGATTCTCGCCAAGGAGATAATAGAAATAGGCATCAAGTCCACGGTGAGCCACCTCGCCCGGATTAAGCATCTTTATTGTACCTGACGCCGCATTTCTTGGATTGGCGAACAAAGGTTCGCCGTTGATCTCACGCTCGCGGTTCAGACGGTCGAAAGCCTCCCAGGGCATCACAATCTCACCGCGGATCTCAAACATTTCCGGATAACCGTCGCCCTGAAGTTGCAGTGGAATGGAGCGTATTGTCTTGACATTCTCAGTCACATCATCACCCTTCTCACCGTCGCCGCGGGTCACGGCTCTTACAAGTCTGCCTTTCTCATAAATCAACGATATGGAGGTTCCGTCATATTTCATCTCCCCCACTATGGTCACATCCTTCTGACCCAGAGCACTCTGAACACGTCCTATGAACTCATCCACTTCGTCAACTGAATAAGTGTTGCCCAGTGAAAGCATAGGATAGACATGACGCACCTGAGTGAAACCTTTCGTAAGGTCACTGCCCACACGCTGCGTGGGTGAAAGAGGGTCAAACGCCTCCGGATGTTCATTCTCCAGAGCCTGCAGTTCACTCATCAGGGCATCGAACTCACGGTCAGAGACCGTGGGAGAATTCAGAACGTAATAGTTGTGATTATGCTGATTTATTTCACGCCGGAGTTGTTCAATTCGGTCAAGGGGATTCATAGAGTGGTTATCGTTTGATGTAATCGTTATAGATTTTTATTCCGAAAACAATCATGGAGCATACACTGGTTATCACATTCGTGATCACCAACGGAACATTTCCCAGAAGTGCTCCCTGAATAATGAAGAATATTCCTCCAAGCCCCATAAGCATGAACGTTGGAAGGGCTATGGAGTCTGTTTCACGCGTACGGATGGTGTGGATTGCCTGTGGCAGATAACCCAGTACCATACACACAGCGGCTGCATATCCTATGATCGTTACAAAGAGTTCCATGATTTAAGAAGAAAGGTTATGGCATGTGTTTGCCGGTAAAGAAAAAAGAAGAGGGTGAGCCAAGCCGATAGCCCGGTTCACCCTCAGTAAGTTATGAATCAGATAACGGATTAGCCGTTAACTTTTTTCATGTGAGCGATGAGATCGAGAACTTTGTTAGAGTAACCGATTTCGTTGTCATACCAAGAGATAACCTTAACGAAGTTGTCAGTCAAATAAACACCGGCGTTAGCGTCAAAGATTGAAGTGAGGGGGCAACCGAGGAAGTCAGATGAAACAACTGCGTCTTCAGTGTAACCCAGAACACCTTTGAGTTCGCCTTCGGCTGCTTCTTTCATTGCTGCGCAGATGGCTTCTTTGGTAGCGGGTTTTTCGAGGTTGACAGTGAGGTCAACTACTGATACGTCAAGGGTGGGGACACGCATTGAAATACCGGTAAGTTTGCCGTTCAGTGAGGGAATTACTTTACCTACAGCCTTAGCAGCACCGGTTGAAGAGGGGATGATGTTGCCTGAAGCGGCACGACCACCACGCCAGTCCTTCATTGAGGGACCGTCAACAGTTTTCTGAGTTGCGGTAGTTGAGTGAACGGTAGTCATCAAACCGTTGATGATGCCGAATTTGTCGTTGAGGACCTTAGCGATGGGGGCAAGACAGTTAGTGGTGCAAGATGCATTTGAAACGAATGTCTGACCTGCGTATGTATTTTCGTTAACACCTACAACGAACATGGGAGTAGCGTCCTTTGAAGGAGCGGACATAACTACATATTTTGCACCTGCCTCAATGTGAGCCTGTGCTTTTTCTTCGGTGAGGAACAGACCGGTAGATTCTACAACGTATTCAGCGCCTACTTCACCCCATGCGATTTCTGCGGGATTCTTGCATGCGGTAACACGGATGTGCTTGCCGTTTACAATGAGTTCGCTTTTTTCGAGATCATAGTCTACAGTTCCGTCGAAACGACCGTGCATGGTATCATATTTGAGCATGTATGCCATGTAGTCTACGGGAAGAAGGTCGTTGATTGCTACAACTTCGATGTCATCACGTTTAGTTGATGCACGGAACACGAAACGTCCGATACGGCCAAAGCCGTTAATACCGATTTTTGTCATAATTCTGTTTATAATATATATTTGGTTGTTTATAAGTTGCTTTTGGCTTTTATTTCTGCAAAAGTAATAATTTTTCTCCAATTATTCAGTATTATTGATGAAATATTTCTTTAATTTTTCCTAAATATGCTTTTTTTCAGGATTTTTCCGTAAATTTGTGCCATAATCAATTCTTCTCTCTGTCATGCTCTTCAATTTTTTCACATCTAAATCATCTGCGGACCCCAAATTATTCTTCCACACTGATGTCCACTGCCACATTATGCCCGGTGTGGATCACGGTGCCGAAGATGTTGACGAATCGCTTGAACTCATAGCCGCTCTCCGGAAATGGGGTATTGAACAAATCATCCTCACATCTCACGTAACCGAAACCACTTTTGAAAACAACCCCGAGACTCTTGCCGCAGGTTTTGAAACTCTCTCAAACAGCATCCGCGACACTGAAAATCCTGTCAGACTCGCCTATTCCGCCGAGTATCGTATCGATCCGCTCTTCATGGATCAACTCGCCAAAGGTCAGATAATTCCAATGCCTGACAACTATCTTCTGGTGGAAAACTCCTACATTCAGGAGCCGCTTGGTCTTGACCGGCTGCTGTTTGACCTGAAAGTCAAGGGATTCAAGGTTATCATGGCCCACCCTGAACGGTTCCCCTACTATCAGGAATCACCCAAACGGTTCGAGGAACTTCACACGGCCGGGAACCTGTTCCAGGTCAACCTCCTAAGCCTTGCAGGTTACTTCGGTAAAACGGCTAAGAAAACAGCAGAATGGCTCGCAAAAAACGGCATGGTGGACTTTCTGGGAACGGATGTCCATCACATCCGCCATGTTGAGGCAATCGACAACTACCTTCGTTCATCCGATTACCGCAAACATATCCCTCTCCTTGAGAAAACAGTAAAAAACGACATTTTCAACTTCTGAAATGCTTAAACAACAGGAACGTGAAGAAATAATTGACCTGATGAAGCGCGAGGTGGTCCCGGCAATGGGCTGCACCGAACCTATAGCCGTGGCCTTAAGCGTGGCTCGTGCAACAGAACTTCTCGAATCACGCCCGCAGCGCATCACGGTTGAACTCAGTGCCAATATCCTCAAGAACGCCATGGGCGTGGGTATACCGGGAACAGGCATGATAGGCCTGCCGGTGGCCATAGCACTGGGCGCCATTATCGGGAAAAGCAGTTATAGTCTTGAAGTCCTGCGCGATGTCACCCCTCAGGCAGTTGAGGAGGCCCGCGAAATGATAGCATCGCAAGCCATTGAAATAAGACTGAAACCTGACATAACGGAGAAACTATATATTGAGGCTACCACCCGGGCCGACAATCACTCGGCACGCGTCATAATTGCCGGGGGACACACATCAATCGTCCTGGAACAAAAGGACGAGCAGGTGCTTTTGGATTTGCGGTCTGACAAAACGGAGACAAATCATGATAACACCGTCGACCTTTCTCTACGCAAGGTGTGGGAGTTCGCAATGACCACCCCTCTGGATGAACTACGCTTCATACTTGAATCACGCAGACTGAATAAGTCCATCGCCGAGCAGTCGTTCACCGGACATTTCGGACATGCCGTAGGGCGTACCCTGCACTGCGAACGTCAGCGCTCCATGATGGGCGACTCTCCATTCTCGCGCATCCTCTCCTACACTTCGGCTGCATGTGACGCCCGAATGGCAGGCGCTGCAATTCCGGTGATGAGCAACAGCGGAAGCGGCAACCAGGGGATAGCAGCCACTCTCCCGGTGGTGGTCTACGCCGAGGAAATCTACGCCTCCGAGGAACAGACCATACGGGCCCTTGTGCTGAGCCATCTTACCGTCATATATATCAAACAGAGTCTCGGACGACTCTCGGCTCTCTGCGGATGCGTGGTAGCCGCTACAGGATCGGCCTGCGGTCTCTGCTATCTGATGGGGGGCGATTACGAAAAGATCGCGGCAACAACCAAAAACATGATAGCCAACCTGACCGGAATGATATGCGACGGCGCCAAACCGAGTTGCTCCATGAAAGTGACCAGCGGTGTGTCAACAGCAATGATTTCTGCCATGATGGCAATGGAAGGACACTGCGTCACATCCGTTGAAGGAATTATTGACGATGACGTTGACAAATCCATCAGAAATCTGACTACGATCGGTCATGACGGGATGAACGAAACAGACCGTCTGATTCTTGAAATAATGACAGGAAAGTGATTACGGAACAGTGTGAGGGTAGTCCTGTGTACGGTTGCCATGATTCCGTTATGAAACAACTTGCCTCATACCAACCGTATGTCGGGCAGGAGGAGTGTTAAAGGCTGTACCGTTGTGGACCAATCATTTCTCAAAATGATGTCTGACCGCTGACAGGAAAGGTGAAAGTTCCTTTTCCATTGAAAAGGTGTTACCTTTGCGCGACACCCCCACATAATTATGATAGCCGTGAATAAACAGCCGGCGTCGGGCGCGGGTCAGGGCTACATAAAGTTTGCGGGCATCTTCCAGGCGGTCCGCTTCGCTGCGTGACAGGAACGAGGGATACACTCCGTCAACCGCGCCGTAGACAATCACATTATCGAACTCCAGCCCCTTGGCTTTATGCACCGTGGCTATGAAAAGCCTGTCACGGATGATTCCGGCCTCACACAAGTCCGCCTCCCTATATGTGTTCAGTTCCATCACCATCCTCCCCAACTGATCGGAAAGGGTCACTCCCGTTCCTGCCGATGAGTCGATTTTCTGCTGCACGAACTCTTTAACATAATCGATTTTCGGCATAAGTGACGGGTAGCGGTCATTGTCCGCGAGAAGTGAGGAGAGTCGGTCAATCTCATCCACCAGTGCGGTTCGGCCCCCATCGGCAAACAGTTTCTGTTTTCCCGTAATGTAAATATCTCCGTAAACCTCGCGCACTTTTGCACCGAATTTATCCACGGCCCGTTCCCAGATTTTCCGGTGTTCAAGACTGAATTCCGGGGCTGACGATTTTTCCAGCAAATGCTTCATAAGCGAATATGTAGCCTCAATATCATCGTTTGCCAGATGTGAATTCTCTCCCTCCAGACCCAGTTGCGCAAGCAGGTCCTTCAGTTTATGACTCTTGAGCGAAGGATAGATCAACCGTGCAAGTTTCAGGGTGTCATATCGTTCAGGATGTATATCGGCAAGTTTTGTTCCGGGTAGATCGCGTCTGAGGTTATAATCAAGTATGTTATAGTCGAACTCCACATTGTGTCCCACAAGAACCGCCCCTTCGGCAAACTCCATGAATCGTCTCAAGCCCTCGGCCCTGGTAAGATGAGGCGTGGATGCATATTCTTTAACAAGAGGATTATCCAGGTCGCCTAACTTTTCAGGTATAGGAAGTTCAGTGTGCAGCATCAGGTTAATCCTGTCAGTAACCTCACCGTCGATAATTTTCATGGCGGCGATCTGGACAATATCATCACGCGTCACATCAAGTCCGGTGGTCTCCGTATCATAAATCACCGTTGATCCTTCCACCCGCTCTTTGAATGCAGTGATATAACTGCGGTTGTCATCCCGGAAAAAATCAGTGGGAGTGATTCCGGCATCCATCAGGCGACGCATGGTGCGGCGTCCCTGCGCCAGACTCTTAACCATCCCCATTGAATGGAACAGGCGTGTCCAGGCAAGAAAATTGAACTCCATCGACAGTATGTTCAAGTGTGACAGAATCATCTGCATCCCGGTGGTAGAAAAGAAATCCGTACCGGAAATCTTGAAATGGGGCACCCCCTCCAGTTGGGCTGAAATCTCGTCAGCCTCAGTGTTGCGTGACACTATCACGGCACATGTTTCATTAACCGCGTAAGATTCCGCCACACGTGCCACATAGGATGGCGAGGTCAGATTATTCTCGGTCAGGAACAGCCGGAGATCATTTTTTCCGGCAGGCGTATCGTTCTCGGCCACAGGCAGATGCTCAGGATTTGCGCCCAAATTCTCCACCGCATATTCATTGAACAGATCAAGCAGATAACGGGGAGAACGATAGTTGCGTGACAAGGAGTGGAAATTCTCCCCGCAGCGGGTGCGCAATCTGTCAAGCGTGGTCAGGTCGGCCCCGATAAATGAGAATATAGCCTGCTGGGCATCACCCAGATACAATGCCACGGATTCTCCTTTTTCCTCTTTCAGCAGGTCAGCCACCGCAAGTTGCAGCGGACTCAGATCCTGCACCTCATCGATCTGAAGCCAAGGGTAACGGCGATGATCTGCGTCGGCACGGAGTGCATCGTAGGCCAGCAGCAGTATATCATCGAAGTCAATTAGGTTATTCTGCTGTTTATACAATCTGTACCCGGCAGCCATCCGCAACCAGTGTATTGCCACAGCGTGGGGTCGCGGATCATCAACCCTCTCTTCAATGGCATCTATCGAATCCATAAGCCTTACAAGACTCTTACGTTTTGGCGGCAGTCCTGCGGCATCACATAGCGCACGCAGTGCAAGCGTAGGCAAATCAGGCACATCCACCAGGATGTCCGATGGATGATCATGTCTTAACTGATGCATCAGGTGCTCGAATTTCATGATGGAATTCAAGTGATCGTTACGGTAGTACTCCCGCTTATCTGAATCTGACTCCGGCATCAGTTCCTCGAAAATAGAAAAAGTATCCTTCTCGTCAAGAATATTTCCTGACTGCGCCACGTATCCGTTACTGAACAGGTAGTTGGCACAGAACCGATGGATATTGCCTACAAAAAGTTCTTCTGTCAGCGCTGTCCCGCCCATCAGTGATATACGACCTTCCATGCCACGCGCCGCCCGGTTGGTGAATGTCAGACATAGCATTTCCGACGGCTTCACGCCACGTTTCACCGCCCGGCAGACCCTCTCGGCAAGGATGGCGGTCTTTCCGCATCCCGGAGGAGCAAGCACCAGATGTTCGCCACTGCTGATATTTATCACTTTCTCCTGAAGTTCATCGTATTTCATCATTCCGGGGGATTCTATTTTTCACAAAATTAACAATAAATTCTGTATAATAAGGTAATAACCACCTGAATTTTGCGTTATAAATGTATGAAAAATCTGCACATTACCATATTATTATCTCTTCTGACACTCTTCTTGTTATCCTCATGCATCGAGGACGGAGTGTCAACAAGCAGTTCCGATCAGCCTGTATTCTCGGTTGACACGCTGCGTTTGACCGACTCGTTCACCGGAGCAACCACTCCAACGGGTCGCTTCATTGTCCACAACCGCCACGACAAAATAATCAGCATAGGCTCTATCGCCCTCCGCGACAAAGAACAGGAGATTTTCCGCCTTAATGTCGACGGAATTTCCGGCAAGGAGTTCCGGAATGTAGAAATCCGTCCCAACGACTCCATCTTCGTATTCGTGGAAGCCAAACTCCCGGTAAACGGCACTGACAATCCGGTGGTGGTTGAAAATATTCTTGATTTCAACACTCAAGGTGTCACACGCTCGGTGGTTCTGTCCGTAAAGGGGCAGGATGCGGTTGACATACATGGTGTCACCCTCTCCGCCAACACCACTTGGACAGATGCAAAACCATACCATATTTTTGACTCTCTGGTAGTTGCCGAAGGTGTGACCCTTAACCTCACTCCCGGCACAAGGCTCGCGTTTCATGACAAAGCCTATATGAAGGTCTACGGTACAGTCAGGTCAGAAGGTACCCCTGAGAAACCTGTCCAGTTAACAGGCGACCGCTCCGGGTTCGTAGCGTCGGATATACCTTACGAAATCATGTCAGGTCAATGGGAAGGAGTGTTCTTTGCTCCCACCTCAAAGGATAACCTCCTGAAATTCACTTCAATCCGTAACTACTCTAACGGAATAGTGCTGGACAACGTTGACTCATCACCCGCTCTCACCGTGATAGCGTCGCAGTTGCGGAATTCAAAAGGATATGTTCTCGCCGCTCTGAACAGCGATGTGGAACTCTACGCTTCAGAACTCGCCGAAGCATCCGAAGGCATTCTCTATCTTGAAGGAGGCAAACACACCATAAACCATTGCACCATCGCCAACTACTATCTGTTTTCGGCTCTTGGAGGCCCTGCCGTGCAGTTCTATCACCTGGATGAGGCCGATGACAACGGAAGCGGCAAACCCTATCTGGCTGCCGATATATCCAACTCCATCATATACGGCAACGGCACGGAACTCAACATAGGTGATTTCACCGGTAAACCTGTCTACTTCCGTAACACGTTGCTCCGCTCATCCGGAACTAATGACGACAACTTCATCGATTGCTTATGGGATGTGGATCCGCTGTATTATACCGTCCGTCAGGATTACTACTTCAACTACCACCTGCAACCCGAATCCCCGGCCATCGGTGTGGCAAATCCTGCCCTGACCCACCCCAATTCCTCCGTTGACTTCTCGGGAAATAAACAGAATATGTCGGCTCCTGACCTGGGGGCGTATGTATTCGTGCCTGAAGAAGAATAATATGAAAAAGTTGCTGTACATTCTGCTATTGCCGGTCATCGCCCTTGCCTTAGCCAACTGCGATGATGACAGCAGCGAAACCATTGACACAAGACTGATTATAGGGCAATGGGAAGTAGTATCACAGGACTCGCCTGAACGCAACTGCATATATGACTTCACCCCCCAAGGCGAAAACACCTGGAACTGGGGCACGCTGACAACATATTACCTCACCGTCAGCGGCAACCCCGTACATGACAAGGCTTACAACTGGCACATATCAGACCCCAAGAACGACGATACCGTTCATCTTGAAACAGTCCTTCAGGGCGACCTTGACAGCGACGACCTATGGAAAAACACCGACTTTTTCATAGTCGAAAAACTGACCTCCACCCAAATGGTCTTACGCCGAAACACCGTAGGCGACTCCCACACCCGGATAAAATTCATCCGCCGCAACGACCTGACCCTGCCGTAATTTGGCGTGCCACAGAAATCACAAAGAGGGTGTGTCGAAATGAAAAATTTTGGCACACCCTCTTAAGGTTTGTCAGAATAGTTCAGATGCAAGACGCTGAGGATGAGGACGATAGGAGCATACATAAGTATGTGACTGAGTCCGAATTCCGAAAGCAACGACGCAGATGGCTTATTATGACACACCGTCTTGTTTTTATATACGTCAGTAAAAACTTGCACATACTTGCAGATGTTTCTCGATTCTCTACAAGCCAACTAATTAATTTTAAGCCCATTAACTATTGCATATATATGAAAGCAAGATTCAACCGTGCTTACCTTTTCCACTTGTCAGCAACTTTATTCATGGCTATTACTGGTGTTATTTAGACCCGGTTCCCCAATAAAAGAATTTTCTATTGAACGCATATAATTTAGCAGCGTATATTTGCCTAAATGATAACAATTTACTACTTTTGTCGCAAAATAAACTAATATTTACACATCACAATAAACTAATAAACACGCAACAAGATAAACTAATCGTCATCAAAATAGGAGTATGTTATGGCTACATTAAATGAAAGACTTTCACTCTCATTACAAATACTGAAAGAGTTTCAGGACAAACATTCAAAATTGATTTTTACCGGTGAGGGAACAATAGGAAGAACTCATCTGCGCAGACTATTGGATAACGGGTACCTTGAACGAATAATAAAAGGATGGTATATGCCCTCGTTTCCCGGGCGCGAGGGTGACACCAGTATATGGTATGCCTGTTTCTGGGATTTTATTGTGGAATACTGCAATAACAGGTTTGGACAAGAATGGAGCCTTACACCTGAGGAATCACTTGCCATACATAGCGGCAACTACATGATTCCAAACCAAATAGTGATTCGTTCACCAAAAGCGTCCAATAACGTGATTACACTCAAGCATGGCAATTCAATGCTTGACATTACCGCATCATTACCACAACATAGTTTTACAGAACCACGCTTCGGAATTAAATTATACCCTATTCCTGAGGCTCTGGCTATGGCCTCACCCGGATATTTTCAGTCTGAAAAAATAAACGCACGTACATGCCTGGCCACAATAGAATCAGCATCTGACATATTAAGGGTTGTTACAGAGAACGGGAACAGTTTGCGAGCAGGACGTATTGCCGGCGCAATGCGCAACATTGGTCGCGGTGATATATCTGATGAAATATTAACCACAATGTCACGTTTAGGGTATGATGTCAGAGAGGATGATCCTTTTGAAGATAAGATTATTATTCCGTTCTCGGAATCGCCATATTCTGCCCGTATACGCTTAACCTGGATGGATATGCGTAATCAGATTCTGGACGAGGCGTTAGATTTCTCCGCCGTGAAAAAAGTAGATACGGATGACATCATAATGAAAATGGATGAGAGATACGTAAATGATGCGTATAACTCCCTTTCAATAGAAGGCTATAGAGTCACTGAAGAACTGATTAAGAAGGTCAGGGACGGAAATTGGAATCCGGATGACGATAAGGATGATGCGGAACGCAAGAATGCTTTGGCTGCCAGAGGATACTATCAAGCGTTTAAAAGAGTGCGTGAAAGCGTATCTGCCATCCTGTCAGGAGAAAATCCCGGTGAAGTTTTTGACAAGGAGCATGACAACTGGCACTTTGAACTTTTTGAACCATGCGTACAAGCCGGCATAATTTCAATATCAGAACTCATCGGATACAGAAACAGCCAAGTTTATATCCGCGGTTCAAAACATACTCCATTAAATCCTGAGGCTGTCCGCCCTGCCATGAAAACATTGTGCGAACTTATGAAAACTGAGGACAATAGTTTTATACGTTCCATTCTCGGGCATTTCTTCTTCGTGTATATTCATCCATATATGGACGGAAACGGCAGGACTGCAAGGTTTGTACTCAATTCCATGCTGTGTTCCTCAAACTTTCCATGGACAATAGTACCCCTTGATAAACGGGAGTCCTATATGCAGGTGCTGGAAGCAGCCAGTGTAGGCAATGACATCCGACCATTCGCTCACTTCATTTATAATCTCATGATAAATGACGTAATACAGTAATTGCAGCCACCCCTATGGTCACTCGCAGATGATCAGCAGCCTGGAGGATTGTGTCGTCACGGCAAAGGCTTTCAGATTTCCACCTTGCCTGATACCGGTTTTTTTCAGGAAGTTTTCGGGAGTTGACGGATAATTGCGGACGGCAACGTTTAGTTGCTGATAGCGCTTGTTCAGTTGCCTTATGTTAGATGATGTCAGTTCCACCACATCAATGATTCGTCGGACAGTGCCTGGAAAAGAAGGCTCACAACTGTCATCACCTCCAATGTAGATATGCGTGTTCTGATGCAGTTTCTTAAGTCCGAACCTATCTGAAAGCAGATTGAACGGGGCGCCTCTCATCGTTGCCGGAGAAGGTTCGTAGAGCCATCTCCCCGGAACAATATCATCGGCTCCTGCAAACAGACATCTGGCATTTTTTTCTTCTTCAGGAGTAAAATCCAATTTTTTCTGACCGTTGATTACGATTACTGATGAATGTGGAGTGGAGTTACCGTCTATCTCCACCAAGATTTCCTTACATTCATGCCTGTCATCTACCACGAACACCTTACATGGCAGTCCTAAATCCCTGATGGTTTGAGTTATATCAATCATCGGAGAAAGTTTGATCAGAATCCTGTCAGCCTTACTCATCATCAATGGGAGCAGTTCAATCACATCAGGAGTGCACTGGCGGATGTTGTACACCCTGCCTCCATTGATGTCACGCCTGGCAGGGTCTATGAATATAAGATTGAATCTGTCCTGGCAGTCTCGCAGAAACTGAACACTGTCACCTTCAATAACCGTTACATTTTCAAAGTTTGCGAAATTAAAACGGGCGGCGCGGGCTGCCACCGGGTTAATCTCGCATGTGGTGAGCCTTACACCCTTCACCTGTGCGAACATCAGCGAATCAATTCCGAGCCCACAGGTCATGTCAAGCACAGAGTCTCCTTCGTGGACCATAGCCTGGTGATGACGCGCTATGGAAACGGCCGTTGCCTGCTCCACAGAAAGCGGCATGAGCATAAGCCGGGGAGTGAAATCCTCTCCTGTTGAAGGGTCGATGAATTTGCGACCGGCTTTCTGCAACGACTGTATGTGGGTGATGGCATCATCCATCCACGGCTCCTTGCCATGGTATTTAAGCCGGAGTTTCACCACATCATCCTTGCTGTGGTCTGCCACAAATTTTATGAATTGCTCGGATAGTTGCATGGATAAAAAGCAGAGATGAAACTCACGCCTCGCAGGAGATCATGGTTTCATCTCTGTAAATCAATGGTTTATATGCTTAACCGCGGATGGCAGCAATACCCGGAAGTATTTTTCCTTCGATTGCCTCAAGCAGAGCGCCACCGCCTGTTGAAACGTAACTTACCTGGTCAGCCAATCCGAACTTGTTCACGCAAGCGACAGAGTCACCGCCACCAACGAGTGAGAACGCGCCGTTCTTGGTAGCCTCAACGATGGCTTCAGCGACTGCACGTGAGCCTTTGTCGAAGTTGTCGAATTCAAACACACCTGCAGGACCGTTCCAAAGGATAGTTTTAGCGTTCTTGATAGCGTCGCAGAAAAGTTTGGTTGTCTCAGGACCAATGTCAAGACCTTCCCAGCCGTCGGGAATTTCTTTTACTGAGCAAATCATTGTCTTGGCATCGTTTTTGAAATCGTCGGCAGCAACACAGTCAACAGCGAGCAGCAGGTTGACACCTTTAGCCTTAGCCTTTTCAATGATGTCAAGAGCGAGTTGGAGTTTGTCATCCTCACAGATTGATTTACCGATGTTTCCACCAAGAGCCTTAGCGAAAGTATAGGTCATACCACCGCAGAGAATAAGGTTGTCAACCTTGTCCATGAGATTCTCGATGATGCCGATTTTTGTTGACACTTTTGAACCGCCCATGATTGCAGTGAAGGGACGTTTGATGTCGCTGAGGATATTGTCAACGGCTTTAACTTCTTTTTCCATCAGATAACCGAGCATCTTGTGATCTGCATCGAAGTAGTCCGCGATAACTGCGGTTGAAGCATGACGACGGTGAGCGGTACCGAAGGCGTCGTTAACATAAACGTCAGCATAACCGGCGAGAGTTTTTGAGAACTCTTTCTGACGTTCTTTCATTTCTTTCTTGGCAGCGTCGTAAGCGGGATCTTCTTTGTCGATGCCTACGGGTTTCCCTTCTTCCTCAGGATAGAAACGGAGGTTTTCGAGCAGGAGAACTTCTCCGGGTTTGAGGGCGGCAGCCTTGTCAGCCGCTTTAGCGCAGTCTTCAGCAAATTCCACCGGGCGTTCCAGATATTTAGCCACAGCGTCCTTGATCTGTGACAGGGAGAGTTTGGGGTTTACCTTGCCTTTGGGTTTTCCCATGTGTGACATGATGATGAGAGAACCGCCGTCGGCGAGGATTTTTTTCAGTGTGGGAAGCGCACCGCGGATACGGGTATCATCAGTGATATTGCCGTTTTCGTCCAGGGGCACATTGAAGTCAACGCGAACGATTGCCTTCTTACCGTTGAAGTTGAAATTGTCGATTGTCATAGTTTCTTTTTATTGAAGTTTCTTTGGATGCAAAATTAGCGAAAAAAATCCACATTCAACGATTTTTTTACATTTTTTATAAGCATGGGAATTGTGAAAAAAATAGCCGGACCCGCCTTCACAGGCGAGTCCGACAGGAGATCAAGTGTATACAAAGTTATTAATCAGATTTTCACTTTTTTGTCAGCGATGATGAAGACGCCTTTCATGCGGGGTTTGAACTGGTTGCGTCCGGGCTCGAGGCTGATTTCTTTCACTGCACGGCCATCGGTGGTGTATACCATTTCCTTGCGACGGTCAGGTGAGAAGATAACCAGAATATCTCCTTCAACGGTGATGACCAGAGTATCAACATTGCCGGCTTCCATTTCCACTGCCGACTGACCGTTTGAGGTGTTGGGCAGACCGGTTGATATTTCTGCAACTGAAACAGGAGCGGTTGCGTAGATATCGAAGGGGTTGATCTTCACGGTTTCCTCTTCCACCGGAGCGAAAGCGGTCTTGTCGGAGTTAAGGGTGTAGACTCCTTCGGCGGGGAGTTCCTTGTTTGAGTAAGAACCGTGAAGTGAGAATTCCTTACCGTTCACACTGATTTCAGCGGGAGTTGAGGGAACAGAGATGTTTGCCGCGGTGAACACAACTTCCATGTTGTTAAGAGTGTAGAGCATGTAGGGAGTGTTTGCTGACACTACAGAGGTTGAGGTCATCACTTCACCGTTTTCCTTGAGGGTGTAGAGGAGGTTCTTACCTGTTACGGAAGTGGTGAACTCAGGAACTTCACTGATTTCAACCTCTTCACCGGCATCATCAAGAATCATTTCAGGATCGAAGGGAACCATGATTGAGCCCCATTCGTTGTTTTCAGCACGCATGTTCACGGTTGTGCCTTCAGCGAGTGCGAAAGTGTGAGGTATAGCCAGAGGATAGCCTTTCACGAAGTTGACGTCAGCCTTTGCTGTGTAGATTCGGCCCTCACGATGGATTTCGCTGCCGTCAGCCATGGTTTCTGTAACTGTGCCTGTTGTGGTGTAGATGATGTTGACATCAGAAACAGGTGCCTGGATTCCTTCATCGAGAACGATGATGCAGTTGGGGTTAACGCCACTGAATGCTTTGTTGTGGATTCCGGTCTGACGTTTGCCACGTGACATGGGAGAATTCTGTGAAGCGGAACCTGCGAGGTCATTGAGGATGGTGATTGTGGTGAGGCTGCTGCATCCGTCGAACGCGTTTTCACCGATTGCGTCGATTCCTGTCAGACGTACTGCATTGAGTGATTCACATCCCTGGAAGGCACCGTTGCCTACGGAAGTAACTGTTGGAGGAATGTCAACAGACTGGAGCGATGTGCATCCGCTGAACATGTTGTCTGCGATGGATGTGGTTTCAGGAAGAGCCACTGTGGTGAGCGAGGTCATGCCGGAGAAGGCTCCTTCAGGAAGTGAACCTTCCATTTCCGAGAGGTCAAGGTTTTCCAGAGAGGGGAAACATTCCAGAGCCTGCGCCAGATCATCGGCTGAAACTTCACCGGTCAGGGCGATGGTAGTGATATCCTTGGTATGCGCGGGATCAATTGACGCGAGTTCTTCAGCATTGAGTGTAGCGCCATCAGTGGGCACTGCGAACACTTTCACTGACACGGGAGCATTTGTGACTGCCAGAGAGTACATTCCGTCAGCATCTGGGGTGATTTCCTGCATGTCAACAACCACTCGTGCCTCCATAGCCTCAGCATGTTCTGAGTCAAAGTCAAGGCGGAAACGTACGTTTGAGTTTTCTGCCACATTTTTCAGAACGGGCGAGAGGGTATTGGTGCGGTCGAACTCACCTGATTTGAGGTCAGAGTCAGAAGTGATTTCAGGTTCTGATATTGTGAACAGGGGTGAAGTCGTCTCGAAGTCAACATCGTAAGTATAAACCACCTTGATTTCATGGTTTCCGACGCCTTCGGTGTACTTGGCGGGATTGAGGAACTCCACTGAGAGTGAACCGTCAGCAGCGGGCTGGATTTCAGTTCCGTTGTCATATACGCGACAAGCGGTTTCAGGTTTTGCGAGGCGGAGTTTTCCTTCAACTTTCACGCTGTTTAGCGCAACGTTGTCACCAAGGAAGGAGGCCATGTTGGCAACATCCACATTTTCATCAGCCACCACACGAGCGGGGTCGAATTTTACACCGTAAACGGGAACTTCGGAGAGGATATTGTAGCCGTGCGCCTTCCATGGATTGCCGAACGTTCCATCGTTATAGGCTGTGCGATAAACAGAGAGGTATTCTTCGGGGACGATTACGGTTACCTTTTTGGGGTCTTTGTGGCCGAGGTTGTAGTATGTGTACCAGAACGAATTGGTGGTGGAGTAAGGGCTGTGGTGAGCGACAATCTGACGTCCGTTATTTTCACCGGGAGCACCGGGGATGCGGATTGTGTACAGTTCATCGCATCCCAGGAATGCATCGGATGCCAGACCATACTGCCATACAGACCCAACTTTCACGGGTACACTTCTGAGATTGAGGGGAAGTGTGATTTCCTTGATTTTTCCGCAGTTCTTGAACACCTGTCCGGCTATTCTGACCACGTTGTCAGGGAGATAAAGCGCTTCAAGAGATGAGGCGGGAGTGGTGCGTCCGTCAGGATAAATAAACAGGGGATGGTTGATAACATCTTCCTCATAACCGCCTTGTGCAACAATCTTCACACCACGGAGATCCAGAGACTTGATGGTTTTGAGAGCGCAGTCCTTACCGGTTGCATGCTGCAGGTCCATTGAGTAGACCTGACCAACAACAACCACATTGGCGCATACGCTTTCTTCGGTGAGCATCTTGTCAAGCATTCCGGGAGCCACATTGTAGGTAACAGTTCCTTCAGCCTTGGGGTCATAGACATTCACATCGAAAGTGATATCTTCCATGACCACGAAAGTGTAGTTCACTGACGCCTGTCCTTTGACAACTTCCTTGCCGTTTGCAGTCACGTCGATTCTGTAAGCAGCCGACGAGGGAGTGATCTTCATTGTGATGTCGCGGCCACGTACTGCTGTTGCGGGTACACCGGAAATGGTTGCTTCAGCCAGTTCAGGAAGAGTGATGTTGTAGACGGGGGTCTGATTGTTCAGGGCGGGGAGAGAAGCAGTGATGGTTTCGTCGGCACCGTGAACCAGAGCCCACTGTTTCTTATTGGGGGAAGTCACCAGGCGAACAGTGTTACCTTCACGTACGTTCGAGTCATTGACGCGGCAGTCGATGTTCATCTTGAAGCCGTCACCTGAGCCTGCGGTCCAGAGGTTGATGGGTGAGATGAACTCCTTGATATTACCTTTGGAGTCAGTGAGGGCAGCGGCCCAGTAGAACTGTTCGTAACCTGCGGGGATGTTCAGTGCGTTCACACGGATTGTGAAATCCTGTCCGGGGATGACGTTGACTGCATCAGTAAACAAACCTATCGAACCGTTCTTAGCCGTGAGGGTCCACTGTGATTTGGTTGGAAGAACTTCTGTGGGTTCCACCATTCCGAAGTGGATGATTGTGTTGGTGTTGAGGGTTGTTGAGTACACGCCGTCAGCATCAGGAGTCAGAAGGGTTGAGTTGGCGTATACATCCATACGGTTGTCATTGTCGGCAGTATAGGTTGCTGTGAATGATACCTTTGACCCTTTCTGCTTGGTACCGGTTGTGGTTTCAGACTCAAACTTGACATCATTGTGATCCATTACGGCGAAGAGAACATCAGATGAAGCGGCAACAGGATCAACGATGATATTGGCGATTGTACCCCAGTTTTCAGCCTTGCGGTAGTTTTCAACAGCACGCTCGGTGGGCACGTGGAGAGTGAGGGCATTCACGTTCACGCCAGAGAGTACACACCAGTTGATGAATTCGGCATTTTCACGGCCTACGTAGATGTGGCGGAGTTTGGAGTCAGCGACGAAAATATTGTATTCGTAGGTTTTCACACCTGCAGGGATGGTGATGGTTGTGATGCCGCACTGACGGAAACAGCCGTTGTTAAGGCGGTTTACAGATGAGGGAAGAACAACTTCATTGAGTGTGCTTATTCCGCGGAATGCTTCACGCGGGATTGCGTTAGCCTGGTCGGTGCCATAGGCTGAGATGTACGCGCCGGAGATGTCGATGCGCTGAAGGCTCATGTTGTTTCTCATGAAGGCGAAGTCACGTGCATCGATTGAGCCGAACACGGTAAGTTCGCGGATTGTGCCTGATTCCTCATCAGAGATGAGAGATGAGAGTGTTCCGGGAGTTTCCACCCAGACACTGCGTTTTGCCTTGACTTCAGATGCTTTCTGAACAAGTACTGCGATGGTCTGGTCCGCGCATACGTTGTTGATTACGTAAGAATCGTTGTTGCCGGGGGTCAGAACCATGCCGTTGGCCTTGACGGTAACCACATCCTCAACAGGGTTTTCAGGTGTAACCTTGAAGGAATAGTCCCAGCCACGGATAACAGTAGGCTGACCTTCGATTTTCACGCCTGCGACAGCAGAGGGAAGATTAACGGCGAAAGTGGCGGGCGCAGCGTTAACAGCGAGTTCATTGACCGTGGGGAGTTCACCGGCCACAGGGAGCCAGTCACTCTGACCATTGGCCTGAGTAACCAGGCGGATGAAGTCATCAGAAGCAACGGAGGTTCCGGCGGGGAGTTTGCAACCGTTCATCTCGATATAGCCTGAGAAGAGAGTGGCCATAGATTCGAGGTTGAAGGATGAGGGAGTGCAGAGGAGGACCTTCATGGCACCGTTCTTGTCAAACAGTGCAACGGCGATTTTCCCTGAGAATTTGTCGTATGAGAGGTTCTTGAGGTTACCTACACGCACCTTGAATGAATCACCTGAGTTCAGGTCGGTAAGGTCGCTACCGATACCGGGCTGGTTGCCATCGGCGGTGATGTGGATGGGAGACCAGTTGCGGATTACACCTGAACCGGGCTTGATATTATAGATAATGGTGTTGAGGTTGTTATAGTGGTGCTGACGGCTTACTGTTGGATTCAGCGCGGTGCTGAGGAAATAGCCGTTTGCACTGCCACCCCACCCCCAGTTGAAGTAGAGGTAGTCGCCCTGATAGCCGTCGCATACAAATGCGTGACCGGCGGTGACGTCCTGACCGCAATATATAACAGGTCGTCCGGCGTCGATTTCATCCTTTACGATGCGGTCCCACGCCTCCTGAGTTGCGACCTCTGAACGTTTTTTATATGAAACACCGGGATCATATCCGAAGAATGCTGAAAGAGCAGCCGGTACGCGCACCTCATAGGCGCTTGAGCCGGACATTGCATACTGGGTGTCGATACTTTTTGATGCATGATACATCAGTGTGGCAACAGCCTCAGCCTCGGCCGAGGTGTAGCCGGAGCGGTAATTGTCGTTACGCATGTCATCCCAGTTGTAAACAACGTTGAAGTCAACGCCGTCAAAAGAGCCTGTTCCGCTCTGTGGGAACTGGTGAAATTTCATTACGGTAGCCATTGCCGTACCCACGCAGCCTACCAGAGGTTTGCCGGGTATGAGATTATTGAAGGGAGACTCCTGGCTCCATGATGGGGTTGAGAGGCGTTTAGCCTCGGCCGCACGTGCAGATTTACCTGCGAGTTTCTTGAACTCTGACTTAGTCAGTGATGACTGCTGTTTGGGAGCCACACGGATTTCGTTTTCAAGTCCGCTCATCATCCACTGCATAGCCTCGGGGACAGATGCCTCAGGATATGTTGAGTCAAAAGAATAACCCAGAATAGGTGTGGCGCTTGTTTCTGCGGAAACTATAACGAATCCTGCATTATCAAGATTATTAAAAACATAATAAAGCGGTGTTGACGGGGTTGCTGTCGTTGGAACGGCTTTCAATCTGATTGAATCGGCAGATTTACCGGTCATTGAACTTACGAATTCTGCTGCGATGGAACGTGCTTCTTCAACAGCGACTGTTTCTGATAATGAAGTGAGGACTGTGCCTGTCAGAAGCATGGCTGATACAAGCCGACGCAAGTGCTTTGTCATTGTGAGTTGGTTGTTTTGAAAATGTGATTAATAATTTTGTTTGATACACTTTGACTATATAACCAGAAAGTTTCAGTTTTGTTCATAATTTTTACAGAAAAATTACATAAATATTACAAATTCTATTTAAACTTTCCTAAAACCTTTCATGGTCATATGCCTAACTAATTAAAATAATGCAATTTAAGCGAATTTAAAATCATTGTAACATAATATTAATATTTTGATAAGTTTAGGTTCAGTATTCTTTTTTTCATTCTTTTGCATGAGCACGGCCACATTCCATAAGGTTTGTTTCGGCGGAAGTCAGGCAATGAAATGAGTCATCGCCTTAAACTCATAGCAATCCCTTGAACTCGCGGTAAGGTTCCTCAAGATTCATATAATAGAAGTTATGCTGACGCTGATGAGGCACATCAGGCACAGTCATGTAGTCGCCATACTTACGGGACAGGTACTGATGAGGATCAGCAAATCCGTTAACCTCTGTCCCCTCGAACATCACGGGAACGGGCTCACCGATGATGGAACGGGGTAATACCCCCTTTGCACCGTCATCATGATCAACCACATAGTCAGAGGAATCAAAGTCATAGCGGGTCATTGCGTTTCGTAATTTGCGCTGGATTGACTCACGTCCGTAAAGTTTCTGTGCCAGGAGTGGCAACCAACTTGACATGCCGTGACCATGCTTGTAGGGATCGCGGTAAACGAAATAGACCATCCGCTGAAGATATTTGTAATGAGCGAAGTGCAACCAGCGGGCAACTTTACCGGCGGGTACGCCGTCAAGCGGGAACAGATCAATGTAAACTCCTCCCAGATAACTGATGTGCTTACGCTCAATCAGTGTGGTGGAGGCGTTCTGTATCTTGGCGAACGGGAAAGGATAGTTGACGTCACGTTCGGCACATATCAGTTCCAGATTGGCGGGAAGCCACTCATCGGCATGGGCTATTAGCGCGTCATAGTCCGGACGCGGCATGGCAACATCCAGGTCGTCATCCCAGGGAATAAACCCGCCGTGACGTAAAGCACCTAACATTGTCCCTGCCGTGATGTAATAGCGCAACCCATGCTCCTGACACACACGGTGAAGGATTTTGAGCGTTTCCAGAATCTTTAACTGAAGGGGACGAATCTCGTATGATGCCATATTATAATATGTGTGGTGGAACGATAGAGGTTGCCTGTTCAAAATCCTGCGGGGTATCAAGTTCCATAGAAAACAGTTCCGTGGTGTCGACCGCACGGAATCTGTGCCCTTGAGGAATAAGTCTCTCGAACGCCAGTTCATAGAATTTATCCTTCAGACCTTCACGTTCAATCATCTGCTCCAGTTCCGCAAACAGAGCGGAAGAATAAGCGGCGGATATATATTCAATTCCAACCGATTCCCCGATAGCCTCCGCCGGATTGCACTGCTTGGTGATCCGGATAACGTTCATGGCATCATCAACAACAATCTTCATTTCCTCATCGCCCAGTTCATGACGGTTCAGGGCTATGGAGGAAGGGCCTTCGTCAACAACCCGCTTTATCAGAACCGGATCAAGCAGAATGTCACTGTCAGCCAGCAGGAACTGTTTCCCGTCGACATACGGCCGTGTCATCCATAGAGAGAAAATGTTATTATTGTTTTCATAGTCGGCATTGTTGACAAACACCTTTTCAAGCAACGGAAAAAGACTCTCAAGTTCGTCAACAATCATCTGTCCCTTGTAGCCCGTCACAACAATCAGACGATCAACGCCGGCGGCAATCATTGCATCAACAGTCCGGTGAAGCAGAGAACGTTTCCCCACTTTCAGCAAACACTTAGGACATTTGTCAGTAAGCGGCCGGAGGCGACGAGCCATTCCGGCAGCAAGAATAACTCCAATCATTGACCTCAAGTTTTATTTATCACCTTTTGCAACAGCAACTATGGCTTCAGCCACTATACGGTTCTGTTCCGGACGACCCAGGGTGATACGCATGTGTGTGTTGATGTCAGGTTCGTTCATAAACTTGATTTTGAAATCCATTCCCGCCATGGCCTTCTGAAGCCGTTCCTTCAATTCAATGGGATATTTGACAAGAATAAAATTTGCCTGCGAGTCATAGACCTTGAAACCGGGAAGCGCCTCGAGGGTTTGCTTGTACATCTGCCTGTCGCGGTTCATGGCATTGGCAATTTCCCTGTAGTGGTCCTCGCTCCTGAGAGCCGCTATGGCAATATCTTCCGAGATGCGGTTGTAACCAAGATATTTATTCCCGTATTTCGCAAAAGCCTTATGGTTCTCACCCATAAAAGCGAAACCCATGCGAAGCCCGGGCAGTCCATAGAATTTCGACAGCGTCCTGACTAAAATCAGATTGGGATATCGGTCAGTCAACTCACGGATATAACTTGAATCTTCATTCACGAATGACGCATAAGCCTCATCGACAATCACCACAACATCCTGCGGAACATCGCTGAGCAATGAATCAAGTTCTTCGGGAGTGAGTGAGTTACCGGTGGGATTATTGGGCGATGCCAGAAGCAGTACACGCGGTTTTTCTTGTGCAAGCATACTGCGGAGAGCATCAAAATCATATCTGTAGGTGTTCCCATCCTCGTAAAGCGGATACTGAATGGTTATCCCGTTTATTTCATCGGCTATAGATTTATAGTACCACCATGAGAATTTCGGAACAAGCATCTTCTTATTTCCTTCATCCATGGAAAGATAATAATGTACGGCTTGTTTGAGAATATCCTCTCCACCGTAACCGAGCATCACACGGCCTTCGTCAATGCCATAGAGATTGGCGAGATATTCAGAGAATATGCTTTTTTTCCCTTCGTCATATATGCGGGTATAGAAACATAATTTTTCCGGGGGGAAATTTTTAAGTGTCTCTACCACGAGAGGCGACGGGGCAAAATTAAATTCGTTTCTATCGAGAAAATTCATATATCAGAGATTTTATCAATCACAAATTTAGCAAAATTTTCCCTATCCGCCAACAAAAAAAGCATTTTTGGCGATTCCGGCGCATCAGAAAACCTCTGTTTTACAGGATGCGGTTCAGCAGGAGCAGCAAAACGTCAACCGGCTCGGTGACGAGTATGATGTCAGCGATTAAGACCCGGTTTCCCAATATTTGTTAATGCTGAGGACGCATATCGCCGAGAGATTTTTGGCTTGTGATGAAGGAGCGTAGCCGTAGTTACGTGACTGAAGAACAAGGCAAAAAGCGCCGGTGAGATGCGGCGGTAAGGTAACTATTTTCCCACAGTACACAATTACAAGTGCCAAAATTCGGTTATATGATTTTAATCATTTAT
>CAMWNP010000027.1 GCA_947175645.1 uncultured Porphyromonadaceae bacterium | reverse complement strand
TGCATGGTGGGGAACTGTCCGGTGCGGTAACCTCGTTCAGTCATGGTGCGGTGCCACCCGATGTGGTTGCGCAGGGCTATGGGTAGGGTGTCCATCTCATCGTTCAGTTTGCCGAACTGCCACACCAGGCGTGAGTATTCCTCCATGATATCATCTTTCTGCCCGGGGTAGAGGTCGTAGAACTCCTCGAATGAATTGAAGTGGTCGTAGTCGTTGACGTGTGTCTGTGGCACCTTGCCTGATTTGGGGAGCGGACGGGCGTTGTGGATGGGACGTTTCTCTATGGTTATGACCCGGGCTCCGGCGTTCTGACGTTTTTCCTCGCTGTTGCGTGCTGCCTGCCGTTCGGCACGCCGCTGCATGGCACGTTTCCTGCGGATGGCGGCTTCGCGTGCGCCGTCGAAGTCAAGGTCACGTTCCATGGCTATGATCTCGGCCTTGATGAGCCTGTAGGCCACTGCTGCCACGGGTGGCAATCCTTCCGGTTCCTTGCCACGGAGTGCGTAATCATAGATGGCGCCCATGACGGTGTCGCGCAGTTCAACGGATTCTTCCTCGAGTGCCTTGATCCACTCTTCCTTGATGATGATGTTTTTCATATTCTTACTGATTTTGTGGGTTTGTCGCTGCAAAGGTAATATGGAAAACGGCTTTTCCGACGAAAAAATGTCAGAGGGGGTGAGGCGGAAAGTCTGACAATTTCGCAGGTGTTTGCTCCGGTAGGTCAGGGAGTTACGGGGGTGTTTCCGGGAACGAAATTATGCGGAAAAAGTGCAAAAAAATATGGGTCGGACGGGTCAGACTGGTCAGACTGGTCGGACTGGGGCTGATGAGGTGTGTGGGGAGTGTGGGTGCATGCGTGATTTAATCGGCGTCCTGAGCCGGACACCAGAGAGTGATATGAGTTGCCTATCCCTGCACGCTTTGCTTCGCTGCAGCGTACAGGGTTACTGATAATCAACGTCTTACAGACGTTCTCCTTTGAGACAGATGCCGGTAGAGCATCCGTCGGACAGAATTAAACTTCGGGTAGACAGGATGGAAAACGCTTCAAGGATGTATATAAAAAGTAAGAGCGACTTCCGCCGTGGGGTCGCTCTTACTTTTGTTACATGGTTGGATTTACCATTTCTGATAGTGAACCACTTCAGGATTCCATTTATCTTTGGGAGTCTGTTCACCATCAGGATAACCCATGGTGATGAGATTCAACGGGATGATGTTACCCGGGAGGGAAAGAACCTTACGGACTCCCGCAACACGTTCCTGGCCCGGATATACCCCGCACCATACGGCTCCTAATCCAAGAGAATGGGCAGCCAGAAGGATATTTTCGGTTGCAGCCGAGCAGTCCTGAATCCAGTACTGGCGGAGGATATCATCGTCATACTTCTGCATGTCGCCACATACGATAATGGCAGCGGTAGCAGTAGCGAGGTTAGAATAGGGATGCACTGCCTGAAGTGAGTCAAGAACAGCACGTTCAGTGACCACTACAAATGACCATGGCCTGATATTTTTTGCAGTCGGTGCGGCCATACCTGCCTTTAGCAGTATCTCGATCGTGTCGGGTGAGACGGGTTGTGAGGTGAAGCGCCGGACACTTGTGCGGGTCATTATGTTGTTGATAACCGCTGAGGATTCGTCAACACCAGCCCGATCTGCGGTCTCCCCTCCCCCGGTGCATGCCGCCATAAGGACAGCGAAAAGCATGGCGGATGCAATAAATAAGTTTTTAAGTTTCATTATATCAGAATATTATCTTGGATGTTTTGTCACCTTCACGGAGAATGTAGATCTGACCTTTGGCAGGATTGGTGATGCGGATACCCTGGAGATTGAAGTATTCTGCATCAGCATCAATATTCTCGTAAAGCACATTCTTCACGGATGACCATGATGGAAGGGATGCCGCAGGAGTTGTGTCACGTTCAGGTTCTGCGAAGAAGCCCTGGTTGAAATCACCGAACTGGTTTTTGAGCCAGTTGGTTTTGGCATTGAGATGATTGATTACAGCATACTTGCGGCTCTCGATATCAGAGTTGTCGACAACAGGCTGCGGAGCCTCATAGTTTGGCTGCGGGGTATCTTTCCAACGTTTGCGGTCGGCTTTGGCAGCCTCGGCAATATGGGAGCAATAATCGTTGAGATCATTGATGAGTCCGTCGTAGCGGTTCTGCATGAACCAGAGCCAGGTTTCCTTTACCTTATCGTTGAACATTTCGTTAGCACGCAGCGAAGGAATCCAGGTGTTGCCATAGGGGTCGCAGTTGTAGAAATAGTTGTGAGTGTCGCCATTGAAAGCGTTACCGCAGTCCCACAGTGGCGAGAAGTGCCATTTCTTACCTTCGCCACGGTCACGGAACAGATATGTTGATCCGTGATAAGACTCGGTGTGGGAGATTATTTCCTCAACGATGTAGTAACGGGCAGCATCATCAAGGTCGAGATAACTCCATAGTTTGTCGTTGTTCTGACCAACATAGTCGTTCATGTTAGAGAACTGCTCGGTAACGAAACGTTTCTGCACATCGGAATACTCCTCAGGAGTGTCCCATGTAATGCGTAGTTCATCAAGGTAGTGTCCGCCAACGTATGACTGTTCGGGCATACGGATCTGGTTCTCCTCATCATAGTTGTCAAGTTCAACAAGATATCCGCCCGAAATCAGTTCAGGGTCAGTGGCAAGGTCGTCAAGTTCCTGAATGTCAATGCGATCGGATTCAATACGGATTGACTCGGTGAGGAAATAGAGCCCGCGGTAGTCACCGTTTATGATTACCTCAACCGGCTGCTGCGAGGGAGTCCAGGGAAGACCGATGCGCTTGCCGAGGTTGAAGCCGGTGAAGTTTCGCATGTAGCCGTAGTTGTCATCAGCATGTGCAAGGATAGCGAAGTGTTTGCTTTTGCTCAAACCCAGCAGCGACTGCTTTTTGTCAAGTTTCAGTTTGAAAGGCTTCTTTGAAAAGGCTTTACGGGTGTAGTTGCCTCGTGCCTTTATCTGAAGCGGAAGAGGTTCCTCCTCGGATCCTATAGACTTGGCACCTTCGGCCTCCATCCATTCGCATCCGTTGAGGTCAAGCCAGTAAGAACCGGTAAAGTAGTTCTTGTGGCTGAGATCCTTGTCGATAATTTCATTGTTGAACGAAGTTCCGTCCTCATTGTACACGTTTATGTGAAGTACGGGAAGAGTGCCGGAAGTGCCGTCGCTGACGGGCTGACCTCCTATAGTGAACTTGATGGTTGTGTTCTGGAGTTGTCCTGAATCATTTCGCCGGATGTCGAATTCAATGGTGACATCGTTCAAATTATGAGCCACGAAGTTAGGACCGTTAGGTGCCGCCTCGACAACTGCTGACGATGAAATTTCATTCTGACCGCCTGAAACGGCTCCGTAGTTATTCTGCCATTCGCTGGCACCTACCTTGAATTCCCCGTCAAGATATGAAAGGGTGATGGAGTAATGGTCGCCCTGACGCGTCATGCAGTAGTTCTGCTCAGCATTCCAGCCATTGAATCCACCGCGGATATAGAACAGGGGATAGCCGTCATTATCCATTGCATCGTATGCTTTGACATAGCCGAAAGAGCACAGCAGGATAAGGCTCAGTAGAATTGTTTTTAACTTATTCATAAAATATACAATAGTTTATCTAAATGATTGGATTTCAGAATTATAATATTACTTTTTTCACGGTGTTACCTTGGCGCATGATGAAGAAGCCGTGCCCCGGATTGCTGACGCGAAGACCTTGGAGATTAAAGTATTCTACAGGAGCACGGTCATTGTCACCGGGAATCGCATCCACACCTGAATCACCGGCAAGTTTGCCAATCCTTGCGAAGCCGTAAGTGATCAGGTCCTCATCCTCTTTTTCTTTTGATGTTGACGCATCCTGCGAGTATGACTCGTTGACATTGTCGAACATAGAGGGGTCATAGGGGTTGCAAGAGTGGGCACTGGAGCCATAGATGTCAACAACCATCACTCCAATACCGTAAGTGTTGATGTATTCCTCATTTATACCGAGGTCAGACAGCGGGAACTTGAATTCATAGAAAGTGTGGTCAGTGTCCTTTCCTCCGAGTTCGGCAATCTGAGGGATAAGGTCGACAAAACCTTCATTCCCTTCGAGCGCTGAAGGATCGTAGCGGAATTTTTCCTGACCCCAGATGTGCTCTATGGAAGATAGGAGTCCGTCATCATAGCCGTAAACCACGTTGTGGTCCTTGCATGAGTTAGGGTCGTTATAGTCAAATTTTCCCGCGGCGTTGGGCACGAACAGTCCCGGTGTTCCCACTCCCGGTTTTGTAGAACCGAGGAAAAGGCAGTCCATACCGTTGTCAAAGGTGGTGTATTTTTTGTCAAACCACACGGATGCTCCGTTAGTGAGAGTGCCGTCGCAACTCTTTTTGGGATCAATATCGAATGCAATCATTATCTTGCCATCCATGTTGTAAGGCTTTGATTCACCGGGCTGATAGCCTTCGCCGTATTTATCGTAGACGGTGTATACGAACTGGATTCCGAGGTAGAGATTAGCATTGTCGTACGCGGCATAAACGGAATAAGTGTCGATAACAGGTCGTTCGTGTACACCCTTGATTGCCATGCATACGTCGCGTGCCACACCCTGACAGATCAGTTCGGCATCAGTCCAGTGGCTGAGGGCACCGCATTTCTGTCCGCTGCCCACGGCTATGGTTTTGTTGGAGCCAACCTTGCCGTCGGGGTTCACCTTGTAATAGTCAGTTATAAGATATTTTCCTGGTGCGAACTCACCGCCTTCGGGAGGAGTGACGGGAATGACAGGATCATCGCCACCGCCACCTGAGATTATCGTTCCGCTGCAATCATAGGTTGCACCGTTAACGTATTTGAGATCCTTTGTCTGCGAACCGCCGTTATTTGAAAAGATAATCATGGTGGGGGTGGTATTAGCCTTTGCTGTCCACTTCCAAAGATCACCTTCCCTTGTCATTTCATCGCCGGGCCATGACCCTTTCATGGTACAGTTCTCGCCGGTTGATGGATTCCATGCCCAGACAGTAGGTTTGCCCCAGTTGGAACTGTTTTTGAGGAATACTGTGAAATCCTCAGCCATTACGCACAAACCGGACATGAAGGTCAAGAAAATGAGTAATAATTTTTTCATGTGTTAAGATTTGATGTGATGTGAAAGATTTGTGTTAAATTAATGATGTTAAGTATGATATTATAAATGTGAAGTTTATCTGAACTCAAAGTCAGTGAGCACGGGCAGATGGTCGCTCTGACCGGTGTTTTTGATTACGTACATCTCCGTTGGTGCCAACCCGTTGTTGTAGAGCACCTGGTCAATGTGGAAATAGAACCTGTCGGCGCGATAAGTGGGTGAGGGACCGAGTCCGGCATGTGTGTAGGCATTTTTGAGTCCCGCCGACTGGATCTTTCTCATGGCGTAGCATCCTGGTATATCATTGAAGTCACCGCAAACAACCATATTTTCTGTGGTCGTCTGTTGAAGGACTTCCTTTATCAGGCGTGCTTGATTGGCACGGTTCTTATATGCGGCATGGAGTTTCGACAGAATACTTTCCTTGGCTTGTTTCAGGTGATTGTCAGCGTTGCCACGGGTCAGTTCCTTGTAAAGTTCCTTATCAGTGTCGGTCAGTCCTATTGACTGGAGATGAACATTGTAAAAGCGGACCATCTCACCAAGGATATTGACGTCAGCGATCATCAGTGAGGCAGTCTGACCGGGCAGATCGGGAGCCGCTATGGTGTCAGCGGGGTATTTCGACAGTATGCCCAGATTCCCGTTGTTAAAAATACGATAAGGGTATCGGATGTAAAGCGAGTCGATCTGTTCCGCCGTCACGCCTCTGAATTTATCCTCATTGATTGGTAAGGTCTCCTGAAGGCAAACCACATCAGCGTTCGAGTCGAGAATGGTCCTGACCGTGGGATTGCGTTCTACGGTTTTAGTACGGTCAAGGTAGTTCTCGCAGTAGAACACGTTATATGAAAGAAGAGTGAAACCGGGGTCAAAATCCGGTTGCTCATGAGTGAAATGGAGCGGGCAGAAGTCAATGAACGGACCAACGCATAACGCCATAGTAATCACCGGAATCCATGCCAGTTTTCGGCGGATACAAAAGGCAACGATGGCAAGAACAGGCATGACTACAATCCATATAGGGAATGTCATGCTTATCATGGCCGGAAGAGCATAGAGATACGCCGGATCAAACACACCTCCGTAGGCCGCGAGCAGTGTGATAGCACAAACCGATATTAAAAGTATCAGAAAAAATATGTGAAGCGTTCGTTTCATTTACCTATTCTGTTTGTTATTTCAATGAGCATTCTACGCTCGACGGGGGTCAGGGAAGCATAGCCGGAACGGCGTACCTTGTCAAGGAGTCCATTGAGGATGAGTTCGTCGTCACCGTTGATTTTCAATCCGTTATCCCGTTGTGAAACATGTTTCTTGCCACGATTGGGGTGCATACGGCAGATTATACCCAGTCCTGCGCCGGCCACCGCACCTGCAAGATGAGCCACCGAGGCTGCCGGAAACGATAATCCGTTTCCGAAAGCATATAGCAGTAAAGTTGCAAGTATTATCCATTTGAGTCTCACTCTTCCCAACAGCAACATATTGACCCGCATGTCAGGTGCAACCACGGCAAGGCATATCATAACCGAAAGAACAGAACAACTGCTTCCTATGAGTGGACCTGATGAGAAATCCGCCAGGTTGTAAAGAAGGAAGGCTGCCGCTCCGGCAAGACCGCCCGACAGATATGCACAGATTACGGTTGAATTTCCTTTAAGAGATGAGAGCAGACTACCCGTCCACCAGAGCCACAACATATTGAAAATCAGTTGCCAGAGGTCAAATTGTGTTACCATATAAGTAAACACTGTCCAGGGTTCACGTATAGCCACGCTCCATGACGATGGTAAGGCAAGGAGGTGCAACCAGTCCACTCCTGCAAAAGCATATAACAGCCTTACAGAAAGAAAAACCAGGATATTGCCTACCACAAGAGTGGGTGTGGCATTACGCATAACCTTAGTAATATCCATTCCCGACAACTCCCTTTTTCTTCCAGTAAAGGATTATGAACAAGCCGATTATCATTCCTCCAAGATGAGCGAAGTGGGCAACGTTATCTCCTTGAAACCGGCCCAGACCCTGTACGAGTTCAAGGACTCCATAGCCTAACACCATCCATTTTGCCTTGATAGGTACCGGAATAAACATGAGATATAACGGCTGGTTGGGGAATAACATTCCGAAACCAAGCAGAATACCGTAGACTGCACCCGATGCACCTATGGTAGGTACGAAGAAGTAGTGCCCCACCCCATGCATCAACTGATAATAGTCAGCCTCCGATATCCGGACGTCCGACATGCCGTTGGCCATGGCAGCGCTTACGGCCTGAGGGAGTTCATAATCACCTATCACCACGGCGAACACCCCCATCTGGATGAGCGCCGCCCCAATTCCGCAACTTATGTAGTAGAACAGAAACCGCTTGCTACCGAGCACATATTCAAGCGTTCGCCCGAACATGAACAGAGCGAACATATTGAAAAACAGGTGCATGAACTCCTTCTGGATGAACATGTATGTAATCAACTGGTAAGGCTTGAAGTATGGTGAGCCTATATAGTACAGAGCGCCGTACTCAACAATTATATCACCTCTGCGGATCAGATTGATTGCAAGCCAAACAATCAGGTTTATTATAAGAAGGTTTTTTGTTACTGGCGGAAGATTCTGAAAATATCGTCGGAACATCTGATATTGCGTTGGTATTTCAAGATGCAAAATTACTAATTTTTTCGCCTATAACAAAATCCGACATTATAATAAAAGTAAAAATTGCCGGGTTGAATAAAAAAATCTCCCAACCACTTGCACGAATAAAAAAAAAGTCGTAACTTTGCACTGCAAAAGCAACAATCCACATTCAAAGGAGAGGTGGGTGAGTGGCTGAAACCAACAGTTTGCTAAACTGTCGTAGGAGTAATCCTACCACGAGTTCGAATCTCGTCCTCTCCGCAACAACATAAGTCAAGCATCCGCTTGGCTTATGTTGTTTTAGGGGGGATCCCGGAACTCCAACACCATAAGAAAAAAACAAATAAAGAGCGCCCGAATTGAGGCGCTCTTTATTTGCTGTTTATGATATAGGATTTAAGATTATTTTCCTGCGAAGATTACGATACGGTTCCAGTTGTTAGTGTCGTAAACCTGGCTGTTGCTACCTTCAGGCTGAACTGTCAGACGGTCAGGATTGATTCCGTAAGTGTTGACGAGTACGTTGTAGACTGCTTTGGCACGGCGTTCAGAAAGACCCATGTTATAGTTTGCAGTACCGGTGTCTTCATCAGCATAACCCTTGATTACTACGTTCACTTCGGGGTTTTCCGTCATGTACTGAGCCATGTTGTAGACGTTGACCATTTCTTCATCGCTGATGCGTGCGGAATTGATAGTGAAGCGAACAGTGGGGAAGAGAGGTGCGGAAACCACTTCAGTCTGTTCAACCACAACCTGCTGGGGAGGACAAGGAAGTTGAGCCTCGGCTGCTGCAAGAGCGGCTGTAGTTGCTGCCACCTGACCACGGAGTTCATTGATCTGATTGTTCAGAGAACTGATGTAAGCGAGGTTATCAGTAGGATTATATTTCTTGAAATCTGATCCGCCGATGTTGATTGCCACACCGCCGATAGCCATAAGGTTGATGTCGACAGGTTCACCCCATGCTATATTGTTGAAGTTGTCACCCATGAACTGTGCGCGTCCTTCAAGGAAGAGGTCAACGTAGCGGCTTGTGCGGAAGCGGAACTGGATACCTGCTGAAACAGGGAGGCTCCACTGTGAATTTTTAATCTTGCCACCGTCAGTAGCGATGTTTCCCTGATATCCGCGGATATCCCAGAGATAGTTTCCACCTACTCCAACAAAAGGCACAACGCTTACGGGACGGGAAGGATTAACACCTCCGATTGTATTTGTCATATCCCACATGAGGTCAAAACTACCGTTGACCATCTTGGCTTTGGTATACTGCATGTCATCATAGTGGATTGCACCTCCGTTGAACGCCAGACGCCAACCTAAGTAAGGTGAGAACCACTTACCGAAAGCAAAGTCATAGACTGCGGTGATGTGGTGTTTGGCATCACCTTTTTCAAGATGATTCTCAGCAAATGGAGACTGGATACCTGCGCCGAACTGAATGAACCAATTGTCACGACCTGTTGAATAATAGTGATCTTTGCTCTCCGGGGCCTGAACTACGCTGATTGATTCTTGTTCCACAACCACAGCGTCCTGTGCTTTAGCCTGATTTGCCATAAAAAGAGCAGCACCACAAGCGGCCATTGTTAAGATAGTTTGCTTTCTCATGTTACTTGAATTTTTTGGATTATGATTATTTCTTTTTTTAGTTGAATTGTGAACAGCACTCATTTGTTTCATGCGTTCCTGATGTTATGTAATGATAACGGCATTGATTCATTTTTTGTTCAGACACATCTGAACTTTTTAACATCACAAACTCCTGTCTCATGCATTCTTAAAGCAATAATCATTTGATCAGCAGACATTTAACACGTAACAAATCATAGCCTTTAACATTCTTAATCGCGCTTGTTAATCGATGATTCCGAATCCGTTGGAATCTTTTTTTATTTTGCCGTTTCAGAGATAATTATTACATTTGTCAACAAATGAAAAAGAATCCGTTAAATAGAAACAGCGAGAAGGAGAAATTCAAACTACGGGGTTCATGGAAACTGAGCATCGTGGATCTGAACCGTCTGCAAGAGGTTTGGGGAGTAAGGCTTACGCGTCCCCGAGTGATTGCCACTATAGTTGGATTCCTGATGATAGCGGTTGCTTTAGGTGTGCTTCTGATCACATTCACCCCATTCAGTTTTCTTCTACCCGGCTACCTTAACCGCGACAGCCGCAATGCCTATGAGCGACTTGACTCGCAGACCGACTCGCTCACAGCCGTGGTTGCCAATCAAACCGTTTACCTTGAAAACATGATGGCCCTTCTGCTTCCGGATCCTGAGATTGCCGAGATTCCGGTCGTAGTCACGGAGGATTCAATCCACCTAATACCTGTAGACTCCCTGCTTCCTACATCCAAGGTTGAAACGGCATTTGTCGCCCGCCATGAAGAGGAGGAGAAATATAAACTCTCTGTGCTTACCCCGCTCCCCAGCAAGATTCTGCCGTTTGTAGCACCTGTTAAAGGGGGTACCGCAATAGGAGAGGAGCAGTCATCTCAGGTGACCCAGCCGGTATATATCACACCTTCCGGCGCATCAGTGAACAGTTGCTACGGAGGGCGCGTAATAGCATCATACTTTACCCCCGGTTCGGGTGCCACAGTCATCATCCAGCATCCGCTGAATTTCATCTCGGTTTACCGCGGACTTGACAGGGCGCGTGTTTCTGACGGAGACAAGGTGCTTTCAGGTCAATCCATTGGGAGCATGCCAACGAAAAACCCCCTCCTCGAGTTTGAACTGTGGCTTGACGGAGACAGAGTCAATCCGGCTGACTATTTCACATTATAATATATGAACATAGCGCGATAATCCGGCTCTTGTTTAACAATCATTAAGAACTGCGTGCCACATCAAGCCGTTTGTTGGCAGAAATCGGCTATCCGGATATAATTCAGGCGTTTATGCCGAATATATTTGTAATCAATGAATAATATCGGTATTTTTGTACCTGATTTAGTCTACAATTATGAAACCTTTAAAGATAATCACGGTCCTTGGCGCATCCTTATGGACCATGTTCCCATTGTATGCGTCAGCACAAACCGCTGACAGCATTTCCGGGTCAAACGTCTGGACCTTCAGCCGATGTGTGGAACGCGCAGTGGAAAGCAATCCTGAAATCCGACGAAACGTACTCTCGATCCTTGATGCCGAAGAATCCATAGGCTCAGCCAAGGATGCTTGGCTTCCGTCCGTAGGATTCTCCACGAGCCATAATTTCGCCAACCAGGCTGTGTGTCATAATATGCCATCTGTGCCGTTGCTTTCGGAATTCGGACTCAGTCACATACTTATGTATACTCCTATAGTCCTCATCCTCAACGCCTTGCATCTGACCTTTTCTGACAAAACTTAAGAGGGAGTGTCAAACCGAAAATTTTGACACTCCCTCATTATGTAAGTATTAGAATGACTGTTTTCAGCGGATTACCTCTTTGGTAAACTTATCTCCGCGGCGAACGATATACATTCCGGAAACAGGTTTGGAAACTTCCACACCCTGAAGGTTATAGTAGACCGGAGCAACTTCTTCATCAACAGTTACTTCGGCTGCGGAAGAAGACTTGATTACGGTAACTGTCATGGCATCGAAGTCCGCTTCTATAGAGTACAATCCGGGCTCCATTGACCATGCGGGGCACTCCCAAGCCGTATCATTCTTCTTGTATTCAACCATAGTGGCGGGCTCACCCAAGGTAATGATCACACCTTCCTGAGAGGCACCATAACGGTTTGCCACTTCGTAAAGTGTGTTCATGTCAGAAGCAAGAGCATCAGTCAGGTCAAAGAATACGCGAACCTGCGAAGGTACATTCAGGGTGAATGACACTTTGTCAGCCGTAAACTTATTGCCATCGCGTGTCATTTCCACACCGTTGGCAGTATCCCACTGCGCATCTTCGATGTTACCTATAATATAGAGGTGGTCTGGTATGGTAACCAGATCGCTACCTTCATACACGCCCTGGTCACCGGCGGTTGTGTAAACGTGATTGTCAATGGCAATCATATCACCGGTTTTGGTTTTGTCACCGTCGCCTGCGTTAAACAGAAGTCCGGCCGTACCTGCAGGGCATACAAACTTCCAGATATCCCCTTCAACGTATGTCATGGGAACACCGGGCCATGCGGGTGTACTTGCAGGCCAATAGTAGATATGGGGTGTTTCCCATCCTGATGAAGCATTGTCGAAATAAATGGTCTTGGGTTGTTCAGGAGTGGGATCTTCACCTTCGGTGTACTCACCCTTGTCACCTGCCTGAGAATAGATGTGGTTATTCTCCGCCACCATATCGGCGGTCTTTGTTTTGTCACCGTCACCGGCATTGAACAGCAGACCGGTTGTTCCTGCGGGACAGTTGTATTTCCAAACATCATCAGATACCTTTTCCATGGGTACACCGGGCCATGCGGGGCTGCTTTCGGGCCAATAATAAATGTAAGGAGTTTCCCACTGGGACAAAGTGTTGTCGAAATAGATGGTAACGTATGTGTCAGGATCAGGATCGGGGTCCGGGTCGGGATCAGGATCGGGATCAGGATTTACAGAACCCTGAGTAACGGTAAGTGTCATTGCGGCAATATCGAAAGCCACGGTGTAAGTTCCAGGAGCCAGGGTCCATGACTTACAGTTTGATGCGTCGACGTTGTTGGCATATTTGACCACACTCACCGGTGTTCCCAGGGTAACCGCCTGACCTTCCGTTGCGGCTCCATAACGGTTTGCTGCAGTGTTCAGCGCAGTCCATGATGCACCAAGAGCATCAGTGATATTGAAGTAGCACTTGGTTTCACCGGCTGCAACTACAAACTTAACATCTTTGGCAGTGTAGACATTGCCGGACAGGGTCATTTCCGCGCCCTTGTCAGTTGTCCACTGGGCACCGTCGACATTACCGATAATCCACATTGAACCGGAAGGAGTAGGATCGGGATCGGGAGTAGGATCGGGAGTAACGCCATCGTTATAAAGGACGGCGATACCGGAACTTCCCACGTTACCGGATATGGTTGACGGAGTGACGGTGAAAGTGCCGCCGGATACCCTATCCTTGTAAGTACCAGCGGGACAGTAACCGCCACCATTGGTGACAGATACATTTCCGCTCCCTTTCATAACCACAACAGCACCACCGTTCTGGCGTGTTATGGAACATGCGTTACCATTTGACTCGAACCAGTCTTTCTTTCCAACCATAACGTTGCGGAACTTGTTGACCTCAGCGATGTGTTTGTTCTGATAGGCGGTTGAACCTTTGCCAACCTTAATATTGCCGAAACCTTTTACATTAGGACGGGCCAGATAAAGAGCGGTGGCGCCGTTTCGGCAGGCATAAGCGGCATAAGCGCGGTCAATCACTGACTGATCCACATTCTGCGACCATTCGTCATTGGAATATGTATCATGGCTCTCACCCCAGTAGACCAGTTTAGAGTCACTGAGTCCCTGAGAGGCAACCCAGTCACCGCCGAAACCGGAGGGTATACCGCCGTTGCTTTGTGCGGCATAGTTGGAGTATTTGTTGTCAGTCACAGACATGTATGTGGCATATTCCTTGATAATCGAGGGGTTAGGACCGGGATTGTCAAGAATCTCACCATAGTGATACATGCCGGGAACTGAAGTAACTTCTTTCCAGAAGTCACACCCTTCCGAGGGGAGACCGATGTGCTTTGCAGCATCCCAACGGCAACCCTTCACACCAAGTGATTTCAGTTTTTCAACATAGGCTTTTCCCTTGGCGATAACCTCCGCATTCTCGGAATTCACATCGCCGTAATCTCCTAACTGGCCATGAGTAATGGAATAACGGTCGCCATAATTGATGCCACCGTTCCAGCGCACGCGACCGTTGGAATCCCACCAGGTGTCGTGATAACCGGCAGTTTTGTCAACATGGTTCGCCACCACGTCAACTATGATTTTGATTCCATATTCAGCCGCGGCATCACAAAGCGATTTGAGATCAGCCTCGGAGCAATAAGCCGAGGTTTTGAAAGCAAGGTCATAGGGACGGTAAAGATCATGCCAACTTGAGCCGGTGCGAATGTCCGGGCGTTGCATGGGCGACATCTGGACCGTTCCGAATCCGGCAGCGGCAATCTTCGGGAGATCAGCCTTAACCTCAGCCGCCGTCCAGTTAAAACAATGCAGGATGTTTCCATCCTGAATATTGGCGGGCAGACCATAGTCCGCACCTCTGACAATCGCGGGGCAGAGCAACGCCACGAGTGTCACCAACATGAATAGCGATTTTTTCATTAGATTGTGATATGTTTAAGGTAATTGGTTAGCGTAGGAACGTTATATTAACGCAATAATGTAAGTCTCAGATATAAAATCAAATGGGTTCTTACCCAATTAGCGCGTAAAGTTACTGAAAAAAATTCCCCGTCGCAAGTTTTTTCACAAAAACCTCCTCAAAAAAAAGCAGATTACCGGTCAAGCCTGATCTTTATGCAGAGTTTGCGATGGTTTCCTACCCCTATGTTTGGGGCATGGGCATCTTCCGGGAAGAAGATGGCGAACTGTTTTTTGCAGATGTTCACGACGGCCTGTGCAGAATCGCCATAGAATTCGATATCCTTTTCATCGTCGTACGGTTGGGTCAGGTTCCGGAGTGTGGCGGTAGGGGCCCATCCTATCCGTTCATCATTTGACAGGGGAATGTGAATGTCGGCCCAACGGCGGTGTGCTTCAAGTTGTCGGCGTTCACGGGGGAGCATGACCACTTCCTCCGAACTGACTTTAACTTTACCGTCGACAATCCATTCTGTTCCTTTTACAAATGGATCGCCAACATGCTGCGAGGCCCATTCAAGGGCTTCGTGAATCAGAGGATTCAGGGTTCGGAAACGTTCAACATTGTCAAGTGTACCTATGATCATGGCTTCAATTATTTGTGTGTTATCAGTATTTATAAAAAAGAGAATCAGAGGAATGGGAGTGAGTCGCGCTGCGACTGTTCGATCTTCTTGTTTCTCCAGCATTTACGGCAGACAGCAATGTAGCGGTCATCCCCGCCAATCTCCACCTGAGCCCCTTCCTCAACAAAATCACCGTTTGCATCAATTCGGGCGTTGATGATAGTTTTGTTTCCGCAGTTGCAGGTGGATTTTATCTCATCGATGGTATCGGCTATCTCAAACAGGCGACGGGAGCCCTCGAACAGATGTGACTTGAAATCCGTCCGCAGTCCGTAGCATATCACGTTGCATCCGAAGTCATCGACAATTCTTGACAACTGGTCGACCTGAGTCTCGCTCAGGAACTGGGCTTCATCAATCAGGAACCAGTCAACCATAATTTTTTTTGCCCCGAACAACTCACATGCCATCTGGTAGATGTCGCTGTCCTGATAAATCCATGTGCACTCGCGCTCGATGCCGATTCTGGAGCGGATGACATTGCTTTTGTCACGAGTGTCAATTACAGGCTTCATGCAGACATAACTGAGATTACGCTCCTCAAAGTTGAAAGCAGTGGTCAGCAGCAGCGCGGTTTTGGCGGAGCCCATGGTGCCGTAGCGGAAATATAGTTTACCTTTTCGGTTCATGATAATGATGGTTTGACTCCTCAAAGTTACAATATTTTTTGATACCCCCGGCAAACGCACTGAAAAAAAGTTTTCAACAGTGGTGAAACTTTTCCGGGTTTTCTGCGTCATACTTTTCAGATACACGTGACAATCGTGGCAAAATAATTTAAGAATTTATATAAACCAACATGCAGAATATTCTTGAGATAGAAAATGTCAGCAAACATTATGCAGGCCATACGGCTCTCGACGATGTTTCGCTGAATGTTCCGCGAGGCAAGGTTTACGGACTTCTGGGTCCGAACGGCGCCGGAAAAACAACACTGATCAGAATTATAAATCATATCACCGCTCCGGATGCCGGCAGAGTGATGTTCAACGGTCACCAACTGACACAGAACGATGTAGCCCACATAGGTTATCTACCTGAGGAACGCGGTTTGTATAAGAAAATGAAGGTTGGTGAGCAGGCACTGTTCTTCGCCCGTCTGAAAGGTCTCTCAAACCGCGATGCTCAGATTCGCCTTAAGCAGTGGTTCGACAAGTTCGGGATTTCATCCTGGTGGAACAAAAAGGTGGAGGAACTGTCTAAAGGGATGGCACAGAAAGTGCAGTTCATCATCACGGTTCTCCATGAGCCGGAACTGCTGATTTTCGACGAACCTTTCTCCGGATTTGACCCTATCAACGCCAACCTTCTGAAAAACGAGATTCTCGCACTTCGTGACAAAGGTGCCACGGTTATTTTCTCAACCCACAACATGAGCAGCGTGGAGGCGGTATGCGACAATATCACCCTGATCAACGCGTCGCGCAACATCCTGACCGGCAATGTGGCTGAAATACGCGAGCAGATGGGTGCCAACCGCTACCGCATGGCGGTGACGGACTCCGTCAGCAATCTGCTTGCCGGCATTGACCCGCTGCTTGCCGAGCATAAGATTGAGAAGACCGAAGGTGACACCACCACTCTGATAATTCGCGCCAATCCGGGTGTTACACGCCGTGAGATTCTCCGTGCAGCCAACGAAAGTGCTGATGTCACTCTCTTCGCACCGGCCCTCCCCTCCATGGACGAGGTGTTTATTACAACCGTTGAAAACTTTAACAGAGAAAACAAATGAGCAAGATAGGTATTATCATATCCCGCGAATACAAGGAGCGGGTGACCAAGAAAAGTTTTATCATCACCACAATTCTGATACCTATTCTGATGATAGGCCTGTCAATGTTGCCGGCCCTGATAATGATGTTTCACGAAGGTGATACCTACACCTATGCTGTCATTGACCGCAGCGGAATCATCCAACCTCAACTGACTGACACTTCAACACTTAAATTCGTTGCGATAGAGGACTCCCTTTCGGAAGCCAAGCAAAACAAGGATTACGACGGAGTGCTGGTAATAGGGCGGGATATCCTGACCAATCCTTCTGACGTTACATTGCTGAACCATTCAGCGTCAAACATGGACGGTGAAATGGAAATCCGTTCGCAGATAAAGAAAGCGGTTGAGGATGAGCGCCTGAAATCCTATAACCTGAGCAATCTGAGCGAGATACTTGACGAAGTGAGAGCCGAGGTGAACATCACCACCTACCGCATTGACGACAATGACGGTGAAGACAGTTCGGCGCTACCTTCCGAAGTAAGTTTCGCCATAGGTCTGTTTGTGGCTTTCCTGCTCTATATGTTCCTTGTCATTTACGGTCAGATGGTGATGACCAGTATCATTGAGGAGAAAAATAACAGAGTGCTGGAAATTATTGTATCGTCAGTAAAACCTGAACAGTTGATGCTCGGCAAGATAGTTGGAATAGGGCTGGTTGCAGTAACTCAGATAGCGATATGGGCCGTACTTATCTGCATAGGTGTGCTCATCATCCTTCCCGGCATCATGCCTGCCGAGGTCATGGCTGAGGTTTCAACCTTCAACAGTGGTCAGTTCGACGCCTCAACCGCAGTCAACGATCCTTACCTGATCAGCACCGTGGCCCAACTTTCCGAAATAGGCTATATAATGGAACTGTTCGGTTATCTCACCCTGTTCCTTGTGGGAGGCTTCTTCCTCTACGCATCAATTTTCGCGGCCATTGGTTCTGCTGTGGATAACATCCAGGATGCTTCGCAACTGCAACTGGTTGCCCTCGCCCCGATTATCCTCTCTATAGCACTCGCCACCATGGTTGGTTCGGATCCCGGTTCATCACTCTCCACCTGGCTCTCTATGATACCGTTCGTATCGCCCATTCTCATGATGATGCGCATACCGTTTGACATTCCCTTCTGGCAAATCGCCACCTCCCTCATCCTCCTCTACGCCACGTTCTTCTTCATGGTGTGGTTCGCCGCCAAAGTTTACCGCGTGGGCATATTCATGTATGGTAAGAAACCCTCTCTCAAAGAACTGATCAAGTGGGCATCCTATAAGTAATAAAATAACAATAGTTGAAGAGCGGATAGAGGCTGTGTCAAATTCAAAATTTTGGCACAGCCTCTTAAGGTTTGTCAGAATAGGTCAGATGTTAGACGCTGAGTCTGATTTCCGAAAGCAACGACACAGATGGCCTATTATGACACACCGCCTACTTATTTTTTAGCCGGGGAGTGAAAGTTATGAAGAACTCGTAGTTGATGCCTGGCATGGGGCGTGACAGCACCGAAACGTAATCCTCGTTGAACAGATTGTTGACCGCAAGTTTCAGATTGAGGTATAGCGGCCGTGTGGTGATTTTTTTCTCCAGAATGAGATTATTCATGAAATAAGTGGGAAGGGCCCCGGTGATTGTGTTCTCATTGCTGGTCATGGTGAAACGTCGTGAATAGTAGTTCCAGGTATAAGTCAGTGTCCAGGAGCGATAGGAAAGTGAACCGTTGGCAGTGGCACTGTGACGTGGAATATATGGAAGTTGCTGACCAACGGAGCGGTCACCCTCGCTCATGGCAGGACCTTTGTTGATGGAAGGAGTCCAACTGTAGTTGAAGGAAACCGAAGCATCCCACTCCTTTGCAGGGACAAGTTTTATGCGGAGATTGCTTTCAATTCCATAAGCATGCACGCTCCCCACATTTCGTGGAGAGAAGAAACCTTTGGTGGTCGGCAGCCATGAAATCCAGTCGGTTATTCTTGAGTCAAACCAGGTGACGCCACCCTCAACAGCGCATCGGCTGCTGCGGCTGATGGCGAACGTGGTGCCCAGGTCGTAGGTCACACCTTTTTCACTACGAAGATTTATGTTTCCGCCCGGCATAAAATACTGGTCATTAAGCGAAGGGTGATGGTAATTTCGTGACACAGATCCCTTTGCCACAAGATTTATTGACCGCAGAATTATAAAGTCAGTGAAGAACGCGGGAATTGGCGGGGCGATTTTTTCACCGTAAGATTCCTGACGGACCACTGCGGAAAGTCCCAGCCTGTCAGTGGGTTGCCATCGTAAGGTAAGAGCACCGCTCAAGTCAGTCCGGTGTTTGTCATAACCCACGCGGGCAGGTACTCCGTCAACACCGTTCACCTGCATGTCATGCGAAGCAACCAGATGTTCGTATGCGGTCAGTCCGGCGGTGAAAATCCACTTGGAGGAGAGCACATACTGCAGTTCAGCCTGCTCGTAGAAAGAATTTACATAACTGCGCGAACGGGTCATCACGGCCATAATCCCGTTACCCGGGTCACGCTGATAGTCATAGGCCATGGCAGTGTGGGTATAGCCTGCGCGGAGATCGGTGCGGAATTTTCCTGATATTATCCTCCATGACACCACTGCACGGAGCGATTGCTCATGCTGACGGTTCAGGAATGGCGTCGACGATGTATAGTCTGTGGTAAGCAGAGGCAGATGGCGCGAAGAATTGGTATACCATACCGCAAGAGAACCGTTGTTACGTGAATTTGGTGAATAGCGGAGTTCCTGAAGTATATTGAAGTCGTGGTATTGACCGGAACGGTTGCGCTCCGTGGGGTGATATTGGTCAATTATATTATGGTTGTCATCATAAATATTTTCTTTCTTGTCGTGGTTGACATATTTGTAGTCATTCGGTGACGAAGCGTAAGCGATGCGAGTTGAAAAGCCCCATCTGTCATCACCGTAGCCTACTTTGGCAAACTCATCGAATGTGGAAAATGAGCCTATTCCCTGAGTGTATGTGGCCTGCCACCCGTCAGCGGGAACAGTTGCGGTGGCGAGTCGGACGGCCCCCCCCAGCCCACCACCGGTTTCGTTGACTGACGATGTCCCGTGAAGCAAAGATGCATTGTCGATGAAGAACGACGGGATTGTTGAGAAATCCGTCATGCCAAGCATGGGACTTGTCAGTTTCATTCCGTTCCATGTCACCTGAGTGTGTGACGGGGATGTACCCCGGAAAGAAACGGTTGAGAGTGTGGCTCTTCCGTAGTTTTTCACAAAAAGTGCCGAGTTGTTACTAAGCACGTCAGCCATACTCTGGGCTACGGACTGTTTCAAAGCCACGGAATCAAATACGGTTTTGTGTACCCCAATCTCACTGAGCGGACGGGTTGCCCTGACAACAACCTCATCAAGTTCCCGCTGTGCGGATACCGCCAGTGTCATTGCCAGGACGGTGATAAATGTCAGTAATCTTTTCATGGTATCCAACAGAAACAAGCGGGATTGACACCGGCATAAAACTTGTCGGTCTGCACTCCGTCAGGTGAAAAACGATAGACCACACCCTGCTGGGTGTAATCAATGGCATCGGAGAGGTATATATCACCGTTGACAGGATCGACACTGAGAGCGTAGAATAGCCTGTTATCACCTGAAACAAGTGGCTTTACGGGAAGAGATGAGTCATCCGCATCCATCTCATAGAGATCTTGATTGATGAAATAGAGGGTGTGGCCCGAACTGTCGGTAGCCAGTTGGCGAGGAGAACTTCCCTGTTTGAATTCCAATCGCCTGATAACAGTCATACTTTCAGGATCTATGCAGACAAGCGCCGGAATACCGCTCCCGGCCGGAGAACCTGAATAACCGCCGTCAGTGATGGTCCAGAGATTTCCTGCAAAGTCCTTCACTAAAGGGCCGGGCTGAAAGCCCACGTCAAGCCGGTCGGTGATCCGGTCCGTGGAACTGTCGATTTTCAGCAGATCACGTTGATAACTCCAGCACGTCACATAAACATATTCACCAATCTGAACCATCCTTTCAGTTGACCCGGACTGCTGTTGCATCCCATCCACAGTTATCGTACCTGTAACCGAGTATGTTGCCGGGTCAACGATGTAAATGCGATTGTCCCAGAGTTGAGTCACGTAAGCCTTACGGTTGTTAACAAAATGGATGTAACGAGGCGAAGTTAGATCTGTTATACGCCCCTTTTCCCGGAGCGTCTTAATGTCGACGGCAAAAATGACATGTGAGTTATTGACCACAATCCATCCCGTGCCGTCGTAAACCGTCATGGACTGTGCCACATCACCCAGCCGCATACCGTTGACCTTCTGGAACAGTTCGTTGGTGACCTTCATGTCAGTGGGGTCGTAATAACTTAACGAGGAGTTTCCATACTGGAAGTTTCCTTCATTAACAATAAGCAGCCCATGGGGCGAGGTGACGGCAAAATCACCTCCGGGCAGGACAAATTCATCATCCTCACGGCTCATGCAGCCGTATGACGCTATTGAAAGAAGTGCGGAAATAATTATCAGACAGATGTTACGCATATCCCGGCAAACAGTTGACATTTTGCGGGAAATGATTGTGACCTGTTGACTGGACTGAATGTGACACACCGTTATCCCGCGGTTAAACATGATCTCCTTACGAGGTTTTCTGACTTGCCGGCAATCGTAGCCACGCCTTCTCGGTTGTCACCAATGGCATAATGTGGAACGCATGTCCGGGTTACAGCAGCGGGTACTGTTTCGGATTCTCACCGAATTCCCTGCAAAAGGATAATGCAAAGTTAATATTATTGAGTCAATAAAACAAAAAGGGTTCTGAAAATTTTCATTGCTCAACATCTTTTTATAATTTTGCATAACTTAAAATGCTAATCCCAAACAAGGAAAAATAAATGGAACTGTTTGACAAAATGACGCTGAAAGCCAAGGAAAATGTTCAGCGTATTGTCCTGCCTGAAGGTACCGAACCGCGTACGCTGAAGGCTGCCGACCGAATCATTGGCGACGGTCTGGCCAAGATAACACTTATCGGTGACCCCGAGGATATTCTCCGGATGTCAAAGGAGATGAACCTGGTGAATATCCCTAATGCCACGATTGTCAATCCGGCCGATGAAAAGGTGATTGACAAATATGCCCCCCTGTTTTATGAATTGAGAAAAAAGAAGGGGATAAGTATGGAAGAGGCACGGCTTACCACTGCAAACCCGCTGTATTTAGGTTGCCTGATGGTTAAAGCCGGTGACGCTGACGGTCAGGTGGCAGGAGCCATGAACACCACCGGGAATGTGCTGCGTGCGGCTTTCCAGGTTATCAAAACCCAACCCGGTATAGATGTAGTTTCCGGAGCGTTCATAATGCTCTTGCCTGAGGGTCTCCCCTTCGGAACAGACGGTATTCTGGTGTTCGCCGACTGTGCTGTAGTCCCCGATCCAACTGCTGAGGAACTGGCTCAGATAGCGGTGGCCGCCGGTCAGACTGCGCATGACATAGCAGGCATCGAACCTCGTGTGGCAATCCTGAGTTTCTCCACTAAAGGAAGCGCCAAGCATGACCGCGTCGACAAGGTTATCAAAGCCACCGAACTGGCCCATAAACTCAACCCCTCGCTCATTCTTGACGGAGAACTGCAGGCTGATGCCGCTATAGTTCCGGGAGTGTGTGCTTCCAAAGCGCCCAACTCACCTCTGAGCGGACGCGCCAACGTGCTTGTTTTCCCATCTCTTGAAGTGGGCAACATAGCATACAAACTGGTGCAACGTCTGGGCAACGTGCAGGCCGTAGGTCCCGTGCTTCAAGGGCTTGCCGCTCCGGTCAACGACCTGTCACGCGGATGCTTCCCCGAGGATATCTACAAAACCATTATCATGACATGTAATCAGGCCATCGGACTTAGAGAGTGTTCGAATTTAAACCAAATTTAATATTTTGAGAGTTTTGAAAATTTTTGATTTCTCCACAAAGGATCTTTTGTGCGCTTTTTAAAAGATTTCATCAGTCGCGATGCCCGCATCGCTCCTTCTTCAACTTTCAAAAATCATCCCAAAATCTCTCTTTGTGCTAAAATCATTTAAATCCAAACACTCTCTTAAAGAATCAAAAAAATGAAAATACTTGTTTTGAACTGTGGCAGCAGTTCCGTAAAATATAAACTTATTGACACCGACGGCGAAAAGACACTGGCTGAAGGTGGTGTTGAAAAGATTGGTCTGCCTGACGCGTTTCTGAAGTTCAAGAAACCTGACGGCACCAAGGAAATTCTTCCCCTTGGACTGACTGACCACAAAGGGTCAGTGGAGGCTATCCTCAAAGTGCTGACCGACCCTGAAAACGGCTGCATAAAGAGTTTCGACGAAATCGGTGCGGTGGGTCACCGTCTGGTTCACGGAGGGGAGAAATTCAGCAAGAGCGTGCTCATTGATGATGAGGTTGTTGCCAAAGTGAAGGAATGTTATCCCCTTGCGCCCCTGCACAATCCGGCAAACATAACAGGCGTGGAGGCTATCGAGGCGGTGCTTCCCGGAGTGCCTCAGGTTGGTGTGTTCGACACCGCATTCCATCAGACTATGCCCGCTAAGAGTTACATGTATCCTCTGCCTTACAAGTTCTACAAGGAGGATGGTCTGCGCCGTTACGGATTCCACGGCACAAGCCACCGATATGTTTCAGGCCGGGTGTGTGAAATTCTGGGCGTCAGACCCGAGGATAAGAAAATTATCACCTGTCACGTTGGCAACGGCGGGTCAATCACAGCCGTACTTCATGGCAAGAGCGTGGATACATCCATGGGATTGACCCCCACCGAAGGTCTGATGATGGGAACCCGTGTGGGCGATGTTGACCCCGGTGCTATCACCTTCCTGATGAAAAAATATGGCTACACTGCCGATGATATCCAGCGCATCATCAACAAAGAGAGCGGTGTTGTGGGTATTTCTGAGATTTCAAGTGACATGCGTGAGATTGAGGCTGCCGTAAAAGCGGGTGACGAACGTGCCACCCTGGCCCTTGACATGTATGAACAGCGCATCATCAAATACATCGGTGCATACGCCGCCGAAATGGGAGGAGTTGACATCATCGTATTTACCGGTGGTGTGGGCGAAAATCAGACAGGTCTACGTTCAAACGTTTGCAAACCCCTCGGTTTCATGGGTGTTGAACTCAATGAGGAACTCAACAGCAGCGTGCGTGGAACTGAAACCGTCATCTCAACTCCGGAATCAAAAGTAACCGTGGTTGTGGTTCCCACAGATGAGGAACTTATGATAGCACGCGATACCGACGCCATTGTTTCATCACTCTGACCCACAGAGATTTAACCTATATCAAGAGGCTGTGTCACTTCAAAATGAATGTTGACACAGCCTCTTAAGGTTTGTCAGAATAGGTCAGATGCAAGACGCTGAGGATGAGGCTGATGGGAAAATACAGCCGAATTTGTTGGAGCACAAATCATCAAATAAACTCTTCAAATGTCAGGAGATCACGGATTGTCCACTGAAACGAATGTGTATCACTCTGCGTCGGCAAGTGCCTTTCGGATAAAACTTCCGGTAGCAAGTTTTCCGGCTATTGCGGCTGCATTTTGCCGCATGGCAGCATATTGTTCAGGAGTAACTTTCTGCAATACCTCACCGATGTTGCGTAGAGTCGGCACTGCTATACCCACTCCCGACTCGGTAACAATATCAGCCAAAGCGGCTTTGTCCCATATTATCACGGGGATACCCGCCCGCAGATAAAGTGACGTTTTGTGCGGGGCATTATATTGAAGATAGTCACCCAACGGACCGGCACCTTCATCAAGTGAACTGCCATACCAAACCACGCCGTAATCACCTTGCGCCGAGGATATAAGAGTGTCGGAATCCACGAATCCCATCTCCTTCATATTCGGTGTTTTAGCGGCATGATCCATACCTCCTCCGTAGAGTACAAGTTCCACATCAGGTTCATTCTTACCTAATTCGTAGATCCATTTGTTGGCAACCGGACCAACATTACCTGCGAACATGAGCCGTGGCCTGCCGGTATTTATCCCCTCATGCACAACAGGTGTGGAATCTGAGAGATAATCAAACAACCCGAGCACCACCAGACGCGATGTCACCCCTTTTTCCTCAAGCCATCTCTTCATGGCAGGAGAGTGAACCACCACCGCATACGACCTGTTAAGCCTTTTGACTTCCTGCGCGACACTGAGTTTCTTACGACGGAAACTTCCGAGATCATGTATGACGGTTATCACCTTTACACCACGACGGTTGGCTTGTTTTACAACAAAGTCATAATATTTCTTCAAAGGGTACTGCAGCACAAGCGTATCACCTTTTTTGAGAGACATCACCCCTTTGAGCACACTGAAGAGAGTGATGAAATATGCCTTCACGGCATTTTTTGAGCGACCTTGTTTCAGACCGATATTGACATAGCCGAGAGTATCCATAACCGCTTCTATATCGGTCTTCGCCTTATCACCGGCGGCTCCCATGTTACGGTAATTCTTTGAGATATAACACTTCATAAGGTCAGTTTGTCAGCGAGATTAAGTGCGGCGCCCACCGTGGGTGCCATATCGTAGTATTTATATTCCGCCAGACGTCCGCCAAACCAGACGTTTGGTTCCAGATCGGCCAGACGACGGTATTTTTCATAAAGATCAGTATTCAGACGGTCATTTACAGGATAGAACGGTTCAATACCGGGATGCCATTCTGCCGAATACTCGCGTGAGATCACAGTCTTTGGATTACTGTAAACCCGGTCTCCGAACATCTCGAAATGTTTATGTTCGATTATTCGTGTCCATTCCGGTTCGTAATCGGTATAGTTCACCACCGCTACACCCTGATAGTTGGGGATATCAAGGATCTCATCCTCAAAACGGATGGAACGGTAGGCCAGCGGCCCGTAGCAAAAGTTGAAATAACGGTCGATATTTCCGGTGAAAACAATTCGATCTGCAATCTTATCGAAATCTGATCTATGTTCAAGCCAGTCGCACCCGCAGATCACCTCCGACCCTTCAAGCAGACTGTCGACAAGTGGATTGTATCCACCCTCCGGAATCCCTTGATAAAGATCGTTGAAATAATTGTTGTCAAACGTGAGCCGGACAGGCAGACGACGAATGATGAATGCGGGGAGTTCCGAGCATGGACGCCCCCACTGCTTGCGCGTATACCCCTCTATAAGTTTACGGTAAATATCCTCACCTACAAGAGCCAGAGCCTGTTCCTCAAGATTACGGGGTTCCGTAACACCCTGTTTATTAAGCCTTTCAACCGCATTCCTCCGTTGTCGGTCAAGTTCTTTGGCGGCATCCTGTGGCGTACGGCATCCCCACATCTGATAGAAGGTGTTCATGTTGAAGGGGAGATTATATAGTTTCCCGCCGTGATATGCCACCGGAGAGTTTGTGAACCTGTTGAAGCGGGCGTAGCGGTTGACGAACTCCCACACACGCTCATCCGATGTATGGAATATGTGGGCACCGTAGCGGTGAACGTTAATCCCCGCGATATTCTCGCACCTGATGTTTCCGCCGGTAACCTCACGTCGTTCCACAACAAGACATGAATAGCCGCGGTCAGTGGCCACACGTGCGAATACAGCACCGAAAAGACCGGCGCCTACCACCAGAAAATCGTAATGACTGAGTTCCATAACAAGGTGATTTCCCGCAAAATTACTAATTTTTTCAATTCAAAATCAATAAATTAATGAATTATTGTCAAAATCACCCGTGAAATAATTGTGATTGACTAAGCGATGTATTAATTTTGTGTAAAATTTGAATATGAGGAAACTTACAGCCATAATAGCGGCGGCACTCACGGTTGCTGTCTGCTCATGTTCCGGTGATAATGACAGAGCCGTAACGCCGGAGGAGGATATCTATGCAGATTATTTCGCACCGTTTGGCCTCCCCACGGTATATGACGCCCACTTCGACAGCATGCCTCCGGGCGGTCGCAAACTGCGGGTACGCAACGTTGGTGTGCTTGGTCGCGTGTTCAACGACAGCAACTACAAGCACCTGGCCGCAGCACGCGAAATAGGGATAGCACCGATCCATGATCACTCTGACCTCTGGAAACTCGGGCGCCCACTTGTGAGAATCCGCTCGAACAGATATTATTTTGTGGATGAACTGACCCATTCCCTACCCTTTCTTGTACCTGAAGCAGCCGATCTGCTTGAAGATATCAGCCGTAACTGGATGGATACGATGCAGGCGAGGGGTGGCGGACACTACAGGCTGAAAGTTACAAGCGTGTTGCGCACACCTGCCACCGTAAAGAAGTTACGACGCAGAAACCGTAATGCGGTGGATACATCGGCACACTGTTTCGGTACTACGTTCGACATAAGTTACGCCAAATTCATCTGTGACTCCGTCAATATGCCCCGCACTCAGGAAGATATGAAAAACCTGCTTGCTGAAATTCTTTATGATCTCCGTGAGCAAGGTCGATGCTATGTCAAATACGAGCGTAAACAGGGCTGTTTCCATATCACTACCCGTCACCCATCCGAAAAATGAAGGAACAAATGACAACCGGAAGTGCACCCGATGCACCCGCAAAGAAAAAAAAGAAACTTTGGAGAAGGATTCTCAAAACAGTTCTGTGGTTCATCATCACAGTATTGGTCATCATTGTGGGGTTATGCTCACTGGCGGTGTGGTATCTTACTCCGGAAAAACTCACACCTCTGGTTGAAGACGCGGCCAACGGATACCTTGATGCGGAGGTAAAGGTGGGCCGGGTTGAACTGACCTTCTGGCATACATTCCCCAAACTTACGGTGGATGTCGACAGCCTTGAAATAATAAGCCGGTCACTTGACGGTCTGCCTGACTCGGTACTTCTCCCTTCGGATGCCGACTCGCTGCTTCAGTTACGCCACCTGCATGCAGGAATCAATCTGGCCAGACTCAGCCTTGGAGAAATCGCGCTTTTCGATGTGGAGGTGGAATCTCCGAAAGTAAATCTCATTACGGTCAATGACAGTTGTGCCAACTACCTTATTGTGCCTCCCACTCCTGATGACAGTACATCAACCGTCATCCCGTCCATCAGCATGAACCGGTTCACGCTGACCGACGCTGAAAGTCTGCGCTATCGTAATCTCACTGACAGCACTGACATAGCAATGAAAATCAGAGCGGTGGAATTTTCCGGATCAGAGGCTCCGCAATATCGTCTGGACATTGACATGAACAGCCATTCTCCTTTGTTGGAGCAATTCAACCTTAAGGAACTGCCCGTGACCCTTAACGGCAAAATAAAATGGGATAAATCCCACCCCTACGCTGTATCTCTCGATGAGATATCGCTCACCGCCGACTCCCTCAACCTGAAAGCAAGTACGGAAATAGAGTTTGAAGATTCTCTGAAAATCAACAGTTTCAAAGGTGAGATTACTGATCTTTCAGTAAACTATATCCTCCGCAGATTACCTGCTGAATCAACCAAAGGGCTCAAAGGACTCCGTACCGACATGAACCTGAATTTATCAGCAGAACTGACAAAACCATATACCCCGGGCGACACCACTCGCTTGATTCCGGATATGAGGTGTACTATCGACATTCCTGACTGCCATGTGGACTATCACAATATGCACTGGCGCAGATTCAGTATAAAACTCACGGCAGATGTCGACGGCGGGAACATGGACCGAACGGTTATCAATCTTGACAAGTTCATCATCAACGGACATGCCATGGACGTTGATCTGAATGGTAAAGCCACTGACTTATTACGTGATCCCTACATCAAGGCCCGGTTCAAGGGAAAACTGAATCTGGGGAATCTTCCGCCTGCTCTTGTAAAACGTTTCGCTAACGAATTCTCAGGTTTTTTCAGCGCAGACCTCAACATAGAATCACGTAAAAGTTACATGCAACTGAACCGTTTCCATAAGACGCGTATGGACGGATCAGTCAGCCTGAAAGATTTTATTTTCGTTTCAAATGACAGCAGCACAAGAAGTTACATAACTGACGGCAGGCTGGAATTCGGCACAAACCGTAAGTTCACCTCTGACGCCGCTGTTATCGATTCCTTGCTGACATTGTCACTGAAGATTGATTCCGGTTCTGTCAAACATGAAACAATATTATTGAAAATCAAGGATATGAAAGGTGGCGTGGGTACCCGCCTCACCCGTAATACCGGCGACCGTAACCAGATTTCAGGGTTCGGAGGAACCATCAGTTTCGGCACTCTCCGCCTTACTGATAGAGTGGATTCACTGCTGGTGCGTATTACCAACGTTAATTGTAAAGCCGGACTTAAACGCTATAAAGGTGAGGCAACCGTACCTGAACTGTCACTGATTTTTGATGCTGACAGACTCATCGGAGCCACTCCTGCCATGTTGGCAGGGATCAAAAATGGTCACTTCGACATAAACGCACACATTCGCAAACGCCGGTCACAGTCTCATTCCGGCGACACCATCACCCGCGCACGACGGGTTCACAGAACCCGTGTGACAGATGCGGATGATATTGACATGGAGGTTGACTCCGGCATGAAGGCTCTGCTCCGCCGTTGGGATGTTAAGGGAAGCATAACGGCTGACGGTGGACGTCTTTTCTCCCGTGCGGTACCTGTGAAAAACCGCTTCAGGAACATTGACCTGAGTTTTTCAACTGACAGTATAAATCTGCGCGACCTTGACTATACACTGGGTAAAAGCAGTTTTCACGTGAACGGCTACATCGGCAACCTGCGCAGAAGTCTGACCAACTCACGGCGTGACAATAAAATCCGGATTTGGCTTAACGTGGAATCAGACACCTTGAATATCAATGAACTGAGCCACCTCGCATTTACGGATTTCAGCGATTCAGGTACAGATTTCACAACATCCGTGGAATCCAACGATATAGACAACATCGGTAACGGAGAGCATAAGGCCGATGGTACGGCGAAGGCTTTCATGGTACCGGGAAATATCGAGGCTGAACTGATGCTCAAAGCGCGGCATCTGCTATACACCGATATTGAGTTCCGTGACTTTACCGGCGAAATGCTTATCATGAACAAAGCCATAAACCTGAGGAATCTGAAGGCTAATGCGGATATTGGGTCGCTTGACATGTCGGCTCTCTACTCAACGTACGACAAAAATGACATCCAGTTCGGCATGGGGCTGAAAATCAACAAGTTCAATCTTAAGAAGGTCCTCAATCTTGTTCCTGCCATCGACACTGTCATGCCCATGCTGAATAACTTCAGCGGGATAATCGACGCCGATATCGCCGCTACCTCAAGCATCGATTCCACAATGAACTTCATCATACCAACACTGAAGGCCGCCATGAAACTCAGCGGCGACTCACTGGTACTGATGGACGCCGACACGTTCAAGTTCCTTTCAAAGTGGCTGATGTTCAAGAACAAACAGCATAACATGATTGATCACATGAGCGTGGAAATGGTTGTTGAGGACAATCAACTGGAAATATTCCCCTTCATATTCGACATTGACCGCTACCGGCTCGGAGTGATGGGTACAAACGATCTTGCCCTGAATCTCAACTACCATATTTCGGTACTCAAATCCCCGCTACCGTTCAAATTCGGTATAAACATAAGCGGCAATGTGGATGATATGAAAATCAGACTCGGAGGTGCCAAATTCAAGAATAACCAGAGCATTGAGCGAATATCCATCGCCGATACCACACGCATCAACCTGGTTCACCAGATTGAGAACATATTCCGTAGGAGTGCAAACTCTGAACGTCTGACAATCAACAGGAAGAAAGTGAAAGTGGACAATGACACTGTAGCGATTTCATCCGCTGACTCGCTTTTGATGATTAAGGAAGGGTTCATATCAGCACCTAACGATTCCGTCAATGGCAAGAATTGAACCGGTGTATCAAAGAGTCGTGGTTAGCGATGTTAGCCAAGCAGGGATTGCCGCAACTTGTCATGACGGGAAAGAGTCATTCTTTATACCCATTGATTCGCAGACCGGCTCGGAATTGGAGTCGATATTACCATACGTAAAGGTTGGAACACAACTCAACATAGTCAATCCGAGAACAAATCATAAAGGTGAATGTGTCCCTGAGTTTATCATCTATGAACCTGATTACCTGATTGACATCACCGGTGTGGCTGAGTGTTTCGAGACATACTGTACGTCAGAAAGAGTGAGCCTTGTCAAACGTTTGAAGCCCGAGGTAGTCACGCGCCATATCCTGCTTGGTGGATTCGCGGGGATGCTGCTCGACGAAGCAGTCAGAAACGATGGTGAAGTAAAACTTGACTATAACTCCCTGGCCAACGGTTTCTTCCGTTCAAATGCCGTGAGGATTGCTGTATGTGACGACATTGACGGCGAGTTTCATAAAAACGTGCGCCGCCAGCAGAAGAATATTGAAAAGGCTGTGGGAGTGAGTCTCCGCAACATGCCCGAATATGAAGCCGACAAGATTATCCTTGAGCCCTCATTCTTTTGCGAGATGCTTGGTCTGCAGGGTCGTATGGACTTGCTTCAGACTGATTTCGCTCTATTGGTGGAGCAGAAGTCGGGTAAAGGGGATTATGGCAGTTCCGAGTTCGGACGCCCTGTTCACCGTGAGCCCCATCTTGTTCAGTTGCTTCTCTACAGGGCCTTGCTCCGATACGGATTCAACATTCCTGAAAATGAGATAAACTCATTTCTGCTATACTCCAAGTATCCCGAGCCACTCATTCGGGAGGAGACCTGTCCCGACCTTCTCAGGAAGGCTATTGAAATTCGGAATCTGCTTGTTTGTCAGGAGATGGAAATTGCCGGGGGAGACGGTTTGCGCAGACTCTCCACCTTATCGCCCGAGCAGTTCCACGGCAGAAACATGTCGCCGCGCTTCTGGCATGACTATGTCCTTCCGGATCTTGAAAAGACTCTCAGCCCGTTAACCTCGGCCGATGCACTGTCAAAAGAGTATGCTTTACGGCTCCTGAAGTTCGTGGCACTCGAACAATACTACAGCAAGGTTGGTTGTGATTCCGGAGTTATTGCTGACGGATTCGCGGCAGCCTGGCGTAATTCACTTGAAGAGAAGGTCAACTCAGGCAACATAATCCACGGTCTGCTGATTGCAGGCATCATTGAGGATGAATATGGGGCGATTTCAGGTGTTATACTCTCAAAACAGGAAGATCAGGAAGGAGAGATGCCTAACTTCCGTGTTGGTGACATAGTGGTTCTTTATCCCTATCACCGCAAAGAACAGCCTGATCTGCGACGTGACATCGTCATCCGCTGTTCAATCTCGGGAATAAGGAGTGACAGCATAACCCTTACCCTGCGCGCACCTCAAACCAACCGCAGTTTCTTTGCCAAGCGCCCGGGCCGACGGTGGGCAATAGAGCATGACGTGATGGATTCTTCCTTCAAATCTCTCTGGAGAAATGTCAGCACTTTTCTGTCATCTCCATCACCCAGGCGTGAACTTATTCTTGGCACACGTGAACCTAATACTGATATAACACGCCGTCGATCAGGAGATTACAGCAATTTCAACTCACTTGTGGACGGTGCGGTTAAATCTGAGGAACTTTTCATAATCATAGGACCGCCGGGAACAGGAAAAACGTCGCACGGATTAATGAATATCCTAACTGAAGAACTGCGTCAGCCTGACAGTTCCGTACTTCTCGGTGCGTATACCAACCGTGCCGTAGACGAGATATGCGGCAAACTGACTGAAGCGGGAATTGATTTCATAAGGATGGGAACCTCATTGGGATGTTCGGAACAGTTCGCTGAAAATATGATAGGGGCAAGGGTCGACAAATGTGAAAACATCCGCCAGGTGCGTAGTCTGCTGAAGGAAACCAGCGTAATTGTAGGAACCATTCAGTCGCTCACCGCCAACATATCCATGTTCCGTCTGCGTGGATTCTCACTCGCTATCATTGACGAGGCATCGCAAATACTTGAGCCTCAGATTTTAGGACTGCTTTCCGCCACACATGACAATGTTCCGGCTATTAAAAAATTCATTCTGATAGGTGACCATAAGCAGTTGCCGGCCGTGGTGAAACAATCTGTGGCAGAGTCGGAAGTTGTAGAACCGGGGCTAAGGGATATTGCGCTCACTGACTGCAGACGATCGTTTTTTGAACGGTATCTGGATCTGGTGCGTAAACGCCATCACGGCACCCTTCCGCCGCAGTACGTATTCACTCTTTCCGATCAGGGGCGCATGCACACTGAGGTTGCCGACATCGCTTCTTCTTTCTTTTATGAAAACAAACTCGGGGTTATTCCCTTGCCACATCAGGAATCTGAAATCCATCAGGTTTCTGTGGATGGGAGTTTCGGGTCGGCGCTGAATCTCTGTCGCAACATTTTCGTGGATGTCAGGAGTGAGTATCCGGTTTCCAACGACAACTCAAACCGCATGGAGGCTGAAGTTATTGCCGAACTCGTTCACTCCATTTATTTGCGTGAAGGTGAAAATTTTTCTTCGGAAAAAAGTGTAGGTGTGATCGTTCCCTACCGGAACCAGATAGCGGCAGTAAGAAAATATATTGCCTCTATTGATATCCCAGCGCTCAATAATATATCCGTAGATACGGTAGAAAGGTTCCAGGGCTCGCAGAGGGAATACATTATCTATGGATTCACCATCAAACGCCCTGACCAGTTCGCTTTCATGACTTCAACAAGATTCATGGAAAACGGTGCCATAATCGACCGCAAACTCAATGTGGCGCTCACCCGTGCCAGGAGCCACAATATTCTTGTGGGAGACATCAGTCTGCTTGAACGTGATCCGCTATACAAGAAACTTATACAGGCTTTCCAACGCAAAGGTACTGTGATAACCAAACACCGTTCACTCCCCGAACTTCCCGGAAGCCAGGGATTTTAGAGGAGGGTCTTATATTCTGTCCTCAACCCCGAGCCCGAAAAGTGCAAAGTCGTATTTGACAGGGTCTGCGGGGTCAAAACGCCGGAGTGTGGATGTAAGTTCCTCCACAGCCTTCCTGTCGTTTGACTTTCGCTCCAGCAGCCCTAATTTCCGGGATGTGTTGGCAACATGTACATCAAGCGGAATGAACAGTTGTGAAGGCGCAAGTGCTTTCCATATCCCCATGTCAACTATTCCATCATCACGAACAAGCCACCTGAGAGCCATATTCAGACGCTTCAATGGTGTAGTCCGCAAATTTTCAGGCAGGCATCGGATTGATTTGTCCACCCCGGTGTTCGCCAGAGCCAGTTGTCCGTTGATCTGTTCTGCCAGAGTCCACGAAGGGGTTTCAGAAACGGTTGCCCCACAGTGAAGTGCGAACGCTTCAAGCGACCCGTGCGTGGCATAGATTTTCTTCAAACCCCTCAGGAAATATTTTAAGTCACGCCCGAAGAATGTGCGGTGGATGTTACTGTCGGACTTTATCCCTTCGATATCACCCTCCATCAGATAACGATAAGGCTGATTTTCAAAAAGTGCGAGGAGTTTTTCACAGTTACCGCAAATCATTTTGCGGTTTCCCCATGCAATATGTGACGTCAACAGCGATGTTATTTCTATATCGCGGGAATCATTGAACCTACGCGGAAATTGAACCGGGTCGGCTGCTATGAATTCCGGGCGGTTGATATCCTCCACCGCCGAGTCAAGCAAATTTTTCAATTCTTCTTTCATATCGATGACAACTGATGAACCTGACTGAGTATCTCCACAGCCTCCTCGACGGATTCCACAGAATTTATCAGGAAACTGCGTTTACCACTGATATCACGAATATTGACCCGACGTGGATTATCCTGCAGATAATGAAGAAGTTTCCCGAACATCGGACTCTGATAGTATGCCTTGTTTTCTTCCCCCACGAAGTAGATGTACATTTTCCCACCCTTGAGGTTCACCTTTTCAATACCGAGTTGACGCGCAAGACGCCTCAGACGGGGTATTCTCATCAGTTCCAAGGTTTCACGTGGTATCTTCCCGAACCGGTCCTCCAGGCGAAGGCGGAATTGCTGCAGGTCAAGTTCGCGCTCAATACTGTCCAGTTCCTGATAAAGTGCGATGCGTTCACTCTCCGTGGGAACGTAGGATGCAGGCAGCAGCAGTTCCATGTCGCTTTCTATGAGGCAGTCTGTCACATACTCGGTGTTCTCCTGTTCCTCGCTTTCAAGCAGTCCGGCAAATTCCTCATTGCGCAGTTCCATAACCGCTTCCTTCAGTATCTTCTGATATGTTTCGTAACCGAGATCGGCGATGAATCCGCTCTGCTCCGCCCCAAGCAGATTTCCGGCCCCACGGATGTCAAGGTCCTGCATGGCAATGTGTATGCCACTTCCGAGTTCACTGAAACTCTCTATTGCCTGCAGACGACGCATTGCCACCGGTGTAAGAGGAAGATGAGGAGGCACGAAAAGATAACAGAAGGCCTTGCGGGAACTACGCCCCACACGTCCGCGCAACTGATGCAGTTCGCTCAGCCCGAAGTTCTGGGCATTGTTGACCATCATTGTGTTTACGTTCGGCATGTCGATTCCGCTCTCGATGATTGTTGTGGCTATCAGCACGTCATAGTCGTGATTGGCGAAGTCTATTATTATCTGCTCGAGTTGGGCGGGAGGCATCTGCCCGTGAGCGACCACAGTACGCGCATCCGGCACTACGCGACGCAGCATCGCCTGAAGATCGTAAAGACCTTCTATTCTATGGTTGACAATAAACACCTGACCGTTGCGCGACAGTTCAAAGTTTACCGCCTCGGCGAGAATATCATCAGTGAGCGAGCAAACATTGGTGATGATGGGGAAACGGTTAGGTGGCGGGGTCAGAATGTTGGAGAGATCCCGGGCACCCATCAGAGAGAACTGGAGGGTGCGTGGTATAGGGGTCGCACTCATTGTGAGAGTGTCCACATTGACCTTCATCTGCTTCAGTTTTTCCTTTACGGCAACTCCGAATTTCTGTTCCTCATCAACAACAAGCAGACCGAGGTCCTTGAATTTCACCCCTTTGCCAATGAGTTTATGTGTACCGATAATTATGTCGATCCTGCCCTCTTCCAGATCTTTCAGAATCTCCTTGACCTGCTTGGGCGAGCGGGCACGCGAAAGATAATCCACTCTGACGGGGAAATCCTTGAGACGTGAACTGAATGTGCGGAAATGCTGATATGCGAGAACCGTGGTGGGAACAAGAACGGCGGTCTGTTTGCCGTCAGTAGCAGCCTTGAAAGCGGCACGTATGGCGATTTCTGTCTTACCGAATCCCACATCACCGCAAATAAGGCGGTCCATGGGCTTGTCGCTCTCCATATCTGCTTTCACTGCCTGAGTCGCTGACAACTGGTCAGGGGTATCCTCATATTTGAATGATGCCTCGAGTTCCTGCTGCATGTATGTATCAGGGGAGAAACTGAATCCTTGCTGGCTCTTGCGGTCGGCATAAAGTTTGATGAGGTCACGCGCTATATCCTTGAGGTGTGATTTCGTACGCTCCTTCACCTTGTTCCAGGCCCCTGTTCCCAGTTTGTTTATCTTTGGTGGAACCCCTTCCTTGCCACGGTATTTGGCAAGTTTATGAAGTGAATGAACCGATACGAGAATTATGTCGTCGTTCTGGTAAAGAAGTTTTATCATCTCCTGCCGGTGACCGTTGACATTGGTTCGCACCATACCCGCAAATTTACCCACGCCATGGTCAACGTGGACAATGTAATCGCCTGGCGAAATAGCAGCCAACTCCTTGATTGACAAGGAGACTTTGCCTAAACGGGCACGATCGGACTTGAAGTTATATTTGTGGAAACGGTCAAATATCTGATGATCCGTGAACACGCATATCTTACTTTCAGAGTCAACGAAACCCTCATGCAGAGTTGTGATTACCGGTGTGAAACTGATCGCTTCACCACGGTCTACGAAAATCTGGCGCAGGCGGTCGATCTGCTTGGCGCTGTCACTGAGTATGAAAATGGTGAACCCATCGTTGATAAACTGCAGGAATGATTCACTGATAAGATCGAAGTTCTTGTGATAGAGCCCTTGTGGCGAGCAACGGAAATCAACCGAGCGCGAACACCCGTCAGGCGGGCGGTTTGAAGATGTGAAATGAATCTGACGGAACTTTCCGAGTTGTTCGGCGAACCGGTCAGGGTCAACAAGTCTGCGCATGGCGGAGGTGTCACCCTCCTCGGCGAGAATGGCACTCTGGCTAAAACCCTCTTTTTCTATGGATTTTATCCGCTCGACTGTGTAGGAGGCATCACGCAATGCAATCAGGGTGTCACCACTTATGAACTCCAGAAGAGAAATTCCGGCAGAGGATGTCTTTCCTGCCATGTTGGCAATGATATTGACCTGTTCCTTCTTCTCCGCTGACAACTGTGTGTCAACATTGAATGTTCTGATGGAGTCAACTTCATCACCGAAGAAGTCCAGTCGGAAAGGAAGTTCGTGAGAGTAACTGAAAATGTCGATAATGGAGCCGCGAACAGCGAATTGTCCCGGTTCATAGACATAGTCTACCTGCAGGAATTCATTTTCACGGAGCCACTTCTCCAGTTCAATCAAATCAACCGTATCGCCCACGGACAGCGTCTTGGAATGTTCGGCAATTTCTTTGTCGGTAGCCACAACTTCGGCGAGTGCCTCCGGATAGGTCACCACCACCTTCAGTGACTTTGATGTATGCCAAGAACTGAGCGCTTCGGTACGGGCGACATCTGATGCGGCATCAATCTGACCGTACTTTATATCACGTCGATAGGCTGAAGGGAGAACCAACACACTTTCATCGCCAAGCAGACGTGACAGGTCATGATAAAGATAACCGGCATCATCACGGGAATCTCCTACGATCACAACAGGATGTTTCTCCCCACGTGCCACACCGGCCAGAGCCATTGAAGCCGAAGAGCCTGCAAGTCCGTAAAAGCCCGTCAGGCGGTTGGCCGCAGCCTTGCTTGCGAGCAGTTTGGACAAGGGTTTAAGTTTCTCCGCCGGGAGAAACAGTTGTTCAAGTTCAGATAGATTCACGCCAGGCTTCCCTTATTTCTTAGGATGTAGAATTGACTCATACTTACCGCGCTCACCCAACATACGCTGGACGCTATCCATGCCGATATCGTTTTTAACAGCCTGATAGACCGCACCTTTATCTCCGTAGAAGCGGGTGATTATCTCGCGTTCGAGATAGTCTGATATTTCATCACGGTTGATATCAAGATCACGGTCCAGATTGTGGTGAAGCAGGTCTTTCAGGACGTTGATCTGGGTCTGCACCGAGTCAGTCATGTAACCCTCCGATTTTGCCGCCTTTTCAAGGTTTTCGATCATAACCTCGCACACTTTGTCATACTGGAATCGGGCCGGGTCGATGAAATTCTTGAAGTCGGCGTATATTTCATCGGTTATCACGAAATTCTCGATAGGAGCGATAGAGTCATGCTCGGCGGCAAACTTAGTGGCGTAATTGAAAGCCCACTGGTCACGTACCACATTGTATACCAGACGGCTGACATCAGGGTAATCCACCTTTATATCCGGGGTAATTCCTGCACCGTCTCTCACCTCACGCCCTCCCTTGGTGTAGAAAACGTGGGTAAGACTGTCAGGGATACGGGCCACCGACCCGTCGGGATTACGGTGGGAATAGTCTATAGCCTGAATCAAACGTCCGCTGGGGATATAATATTTGGCTATGGTGACTTTGAGCAGCCCACGGTAGGGCAATACACGGGTACTCTGCACCAGGCCTTTCCCGTAAGAACGGTTGCCCACGATGACAGCCCTGTCGAGATCCTGAAGAGAACCGGCTGTGATTTCTGCGGATGATGCCGAATTTCCGTCGATCATCACCACGAGTGGGATTTCTGTATCAACCGGTTTCACAGTGGTTTTATAAACTTTTTCCTCCAGAGCCCCTTTTCCGCGGGTTCTAAGAACTTCAGAGCCTTTAGGCACAAACAGCCCTACAATCTGGACCGCACTTTCGAGCAGTCCGCCACCGTTTCCACGAAGGTCAAGAGCAATAGTCTTCACTCTCGGATCCGCCTTCAGTTTCTCCAGCGCATCCCGCACCTGTCCGTAGGACTTCTCATTATAGGTGGTAAGGGCTATGTATCCTATACTGTCACGCACCACTCCCCAGTAAGGAACAGGATCAACGTTGATGATACGGCGTGTAATGTCAAACGTAAGTACTGAATCAGCGCCCACATAAGGACGGTTAACCGTAACCTTCAGCATTGTACCGGCTTTGCCACGCAGACGCTCTCGCACTTTGGCGCTTCCCAAACCAAGGACAGTGTCGCCATCAATAGTGACGATGATATCACCGGCACGTAAACCAACTTCCTTTGCCGGTGTTCCGTCCTGAGGCTGAGAAATGTAGACATCACCGTTTTTCAGTTGGGCGATGTACGCCCCTATTCCTCCGAACTCACCGGTGGTTATTGTCATGAACTCATCTCTTTCATCCTCTGAAATATATTCCGTGTAGGGATCTATTGTATTCAAGAGCGCATCAATGGCAGTCCTCATCGTCTTGTCGGCATCGATTGAGTCGACGTAAGAGGTCTGTAACTCCTTATAAACAGATGTAAAAATCTCAAGATTGCGGTTGACCGCTTCCTTTGAACTGCGAGTGTCAGCGAAAAGCGATGACACGGACAGAATTGCGGCCAACGGCAGAAGTAAATGTCGCTTCATTTAATTTAGATATTATTTTACTTGCTAAATTAACAATAAAAGGGGATAAATTACGCGGGAAATCATTAATTTTAACAAAATTTATAGCGTAAGTCTCTCTATACGGATTCTCGCCCGGGAATAAACATCATAATCAACCCTCCAAAAAAATATGAACCCGGCAAAAAGATAGTTGATCCGGTCAGATTTTCCTGCAGCGAACTCCATTCCGCAACCGCTCCTAACGGCAAAACGAATCCAATGATAGCCTTCAGCCCGGCAAAGTCAGGAACGGGCCATAAAATCTGTCCAATAACAAAAAAGACCGTGTTTTCACAACACAGTCTTTATTGCGCTCCAGGATGGGCTTGAACCAACGACCCCCTGATTAACAGTCAGGTGCTCTA
>CAMWNP010000026.1 GCA_947175645.1 uncultured Porphyromonadaceae bacterium | reverse complement strand
GAAAGAGATGGAAATGCTTGCGTGATTTAATCGGCGTCCTTGCCCGGACGCCACTCTCTTACTTGCTTCAACTACCCCGCACGCCTGAGGGCGTACGGGGCTACGAAAAATCAGCGTCTTTCAGACGCTCCGGAGTCAGTGCTTTTCCTTCCATGACTGACGGTGTACGGGGTTACGAAAAATCAGCGTCCTTGGCAGGACGCTCTTTCCCTGGATGGACAGGGAGCATGGGTCAGATGGAGTGCAGGTAAAGGAAGTGCTTGCGTGATTTAATCGGCGTCCTGAGCCGGACGCCACCGCTCCCATGGATTCCTTTACCCCGCACGCCGTTGGCGTACGGGGCTACGAAAAATCAGCGTCCTTGACAGGACGCCCACTGCTGTATGATCTCCCGGCATCTGTCTCAAAGGAAAAAACGTCCAGAGGACGTTTTTCTCTTGAAAAGTCACATGCTCGTTACACTTGGTGAGTCCTTGTCAGGACGCCACTTCTTCATCACCTTGCCTGAGCAGGGGTGGGAGGTTCTTGGATGCTTTGGCTCCCATCCCTTTGAGTTTCTCAGCACGGGTAATGAGGTTACCCGTACCGGTGGAGAGTTTGTTGAGAGCCTTGGCATAGGCATCGTGTGCGGAGTTGAGAGCCTTGTCGATTTTCTGGAGGTCTTCCACGAAGGCAACAAATTTGTCGTACATCTTACCGCTCTCAGTGGCTATGTCAATGATGTTGCGTGTGATTTTGTCCTGTCGCCACATTTGCGCCACCAAACTGAGGGTAGTGAGCAGATGGGTGGGGGAGAGGATGATGACCCGGCGGTCGAACGCATATTGCCACAGGTCGTTATCGGCCTGCATTGCAGCGATATAAGCGGGTTCGTTAGGGATAAACATCATAACGAAGTCGGCTTTGCCTGTGTCTCCGATGTAATCCTGATAGCGTTTCCCGGCAAGTTCCTTGATGTGTTTCCTGACGGAGCGCAGATGTTCATCGCGTGCGGCACATTCTTCTTCACGGTTGTCGGCGTTCACAAGACGGACGAATGCGGTCAGAGAGACCTTTGAATCAATAATCACCTTTTTTCCGTCGGGGTAATTAATGACTACGTCAGGGCGGAGGTTGCTGCCTTCTTCATTGGTGATGGTCTGTCCTTCCTGGCGTGTCATCTGAACCTGATAGTGCACGTCACGTTCCAGGCCGGAGCGTTCCAGGATTGATTCCAGAATCATTTCGCCCCAGTCACCCTGAATCTTTGAGTTACCTTTGAGGGCGGTGGTCAGTTCCCTCGCCTCTTTCCCTATTGACTGCTGGAGTTGGCGCAGTTCATCGATGCGCACGCCCAGCGCAACCCTCTCCTTGGCCTCGAGTGAGAAGTTCTCCGAGATGGACTTATGAAACGTTTCAAGATTCTGTTTCAGTGGTCCGAGAATTTCCTGCAGACGTGTTTCCTGCTGAGTCCTGAACATGTTTGTCTGTTGGGTGAGTATTTCGTTAGAAAGGTTCTTGAAACGCAGTTCGTTCTCTTTCTGCAGGCGGTCCTGTTCTATTTCAGCCATTCTTATACGTTCCATCAGCACCTTATTTTCAGCCACGGCTTCGGCAAGTTGGCTGTTGAGGCGTGTGTTCTCATCAGTAAGCCTTGATTTTGCGGACTCACACTCCCCGGCGATTCTGTCGCGCTCCATTTCGCCTGAACGCATGCGTTCTTTCAACACCAGATTCTCCGATTCATATTCGGAGAGCCTGCACTGTGAAATTTCATTTTTCCGGTAGATGGAGTTAATAAAAAACAGGGTGGCAAGTAGCGCTATGCCAAGTATTATGAGGGCAATGTTCATTGTGAGGAATGATAATTAGGGGTTTCAGTCATCGGAATAGTGACGGAGCACACGGCGGTAGGAGTTGAAGATCTTTGATTTAGAGACGAATCCAACATATTTTCCGTTTTCCACCACCGGCAGGTTCCACGCACCGGTGTCGTCGAAAGTTTTCATCACCACTTCCATCTGCTGTCCTACCTCAATTTTGGCGGGGGGCATGCTCATGAAGCGGCGTACGAACATTTTCCGGTAGAGGTCAGGTCGGAACATGATGTTACGTATGTCATCAAGCAGCACTATTCCAAGGAGCAGGCCGTCGTTGTCAACAACCGGGAAAAGATTGCGGTTGCTGCGCGATATCACTTCCACCATCTGCTTGAGGCTCATGTCAGGGTGAACGCAGATGAAGTCCTGCTCAATCACGCTGTCCATTTTGAGCAGTGTCAGCACGGCCTTGTCCTTATGGTGCGTGAGCAGTTCCCCTTTCTGTGCCAGACGCATGGTGTAGATGCTGTAAGGCTCGAAGAACTTGATAGTCCCGTAAGAGATGGCGGAAACAATCAGAAGGGGGAGGAAGAGTTCGTAGCCCCCGGTCATTTCTGCCGTGAGGAAGATAGCCATCAGTGGAGCGTGCATCACCCCGGCCATTACCCCGGCCATGCCCATGAGCGCGAAGTTCTTTGCGGAGAGTTGCATTTCAAGTCCCATGTAGTTGTTAATCAGGAATGCGAAGAAGAAGCCGGTCATGCACCCCACGTAGAGCGACGGTGCGAATGTTCCGCCCACACCACCCGCACCGTTGGTGGCTGAGGTGGCGAATCCCTTGAAGATTATGATGCAGCCTATGAAGGTGAGGATGAAGTGTTTGTTAGAGGCGTCGGAGTAGAACAGTGAACTGTCCACGATAGCGCCGGGGTCGCTTCCCAGGAGGTTGTTTATTGCAGTGTAGCCTTCGCCGTAAAGGGGTGGAAAGAGGAAGATCAGTACGGCCAGTATGACGCCACCTATCAGAGCGCGGTGCCACTGACGGTGGAGGACTTTTCCGAAGAACCGTTCCATCATCATCATGACGCGTGTGAAGTAAACAGAAACGAGTCCGCAGAACAGACCCAGAAGGATCACGAACGGGATGCGTCCCATGGTGAAGACGTCGCTCTGGACAAAGTGAAACTCCACATCGTAGCCCGTAAAGATGTATGCTATTGTTGCGGCCGTCACAGATGAAATGATAAGGGGCATCACGGAAACCGTGGTGAGGTCAAGCATGAGCACCTCCAGGGTGAAAAGCATCCCTGCTATGGGGGCCTTGAATATTCCGGCAATACCGGCGGCGGCTCCGCATCCCACAAGGATCATGAGGATGCGCGGCGACATCTTGAAAAGTTGTCCCAGATTCGAGCCTATGGCTGCCCCGGTGGCCACGATGGGACCTTCGGCTCCGACAGAGCCTCCGAACCCTATGGTTACGGAACTGGCGATCAGTGAAGTGTAGATGTTGTGCGGTTTCAGACGTGATTTATTCTGGGAGATGGCATACAGAACACGCGTGACACCATGGGAGATATTATCTTTCACCCAGAATTTCACGAAAATTATACATAGCAGAATACCCACAACCGGATAAACCAGATAGAGGAAGTTGGCCTCGGTGATGTTTATCCCTTTTGACAGCAGAGAGGATATAAGGTGGATGAGGTATTTGAGCAGGAGAGCCATGAATCCGCCGAAAATTCCTGTCAGCAGGGCAAGGACAATGACAAAGGTCTTCTCCTTGATGTGGCGTTCGCGCCAAAGGAGAAACTTCAGCCATATTTCCTGCATGCGCGTGGCTTTTGGTGAATCCGGTTTATAGGCCATATTGTGCTGGGTTCTAACGAATTATTTTGAACAGACCGCCGCTGCTCAGTTTTATTATTGATGAGGGTTCTGCGGGAGCGGTATCGTCTCGCCGGGCAGTGATCACGTAGTCAGCCGAGTCAATGATTTCTGGACTGATTTCGGTAAAAATCCTGGGTGTGGGGTGCCCGCTGATGTTGGCGGAGGTGGAGATAAGGGGTTTACGGAAGGCGTTGCAAAGACGTTGCGACACGGTTTCGCGGGTAATGCGGAAACCGGCCGATCCGTCGGCCGCTGTAGCCTCGCGTGCTATTCCCACCGGATGGTCATATATGATTGTCAGAGGATTTACTGCCACCTCAATAAGTTCCCATGCTATATCGGGTATATCGTCGACATAGCGCTGAAGGGTGCCTTCGTTGCCCACAAGCAGAATCAGCGCCTTGCTGTCAGCGCGTTTCTTTATATCAAAGATACGTCTGACGGCTTCGGCACGTGTGGCATCACATCCCAGACCCCACACCGTGTCAGTGGGGTAAAGGATAACGCCGCCTTTGCGCAGAACTTCAACAGCGTTTCGAATATCTTCCTGTAGTGAAATGGGAGATGGCATCGGAATTACAGATGAAAGGGGGGGAATCCGCCCGAGTGATTGAATAAAGTCAGTCAGTGTTTGGGTCACAGGTCAGGCCCACGCCTAATTTCTTGAAAATCTTGTGATCGACTTCCCCTAACATAACGGTAGAATGTACCTGACATCCGAAGAGTTCCGGTAGTTGCTCCAGTGCCGCCTTGCATTTCTCATCGTGGGGTGAGAGAACCGAGAGTGCAAGGATAACCTCGTCAGTGTGTAGCCTGGGATTACGGCTCCTCAGGTAAGCGGTCTTGGTGTGCTGTATAGGCTCGATTATGCCCTGGGGAATAAGTTTGACGTTGTGGTCGATTCCGGCAAGGTGTTTGAGTGCGTTAAGTATGAGTGCGGCAGATGAGCCTAACAGTTCACCTGCTTCGGCAGTGATTATTGTTCCGTCAGAAATCTCTATTGCCGCCGCCGCGTTGCCCGACATTTCGGCACGCTGACGTGCCACGGCCACCGTACGACGATATGACACATCAATTTTCGCCTGGTTGAATAGCAGCGCTATCTTGTTGACTTCCTTATCGTTACCATCGTTTTTCGCCAGATTGTTCACCGCAGTGAAATATCGGCGGATGATTTCATTGTTTGAAGCCTGGCAGCACACATCATCATCAGAGATGCAGAATCCAACCATGTTCACACCCATGTCAGTGGGTGATTTGTAGGGGTTATGACCGTATATACCTTCGAATATGGCATTCAGAACGGGGAAGATCTCAATGTCTCTGTTGTAGTTGATTGCCGTTTTCTGATATGCTTCCAGATGGAAGGGGTCGATCATGTTGATGTCGTTGAGATCGGCGGTAGCGGCTTCGTATGCAATGTTTACGGGATGCTTGAGCGGGAGATTCCACACCGGGAATGTCTCGAATTTTGCATAACCCGCTTCCACGCCACGCTTATGCTCGTTGTAGAGTTGGCTCAGGCATACGGCCATTTTGCCGCTTCCCGGACCCGGTGCGGTTACAATCACCAGTGGGCGGGATGTTTCAACATAGTCATTTTTACCGAACCCTTCGTCAGATACAATCAGGTTTACGTTGGTGGGGTAGCCGTCGATCAGGTAGTGGTAGTAGGTCCTGACTCCCATCCGTTCCATTCGGGCACGGAAGGCATCGGCGCTTTTCTGACCGTTGTAGTGTGTGACCACAACGCTGCTTACCATGAACCCTCTGTTCTCAAACTCGTTACGGAGTCGAACCACATCGGCGTCGTAGGTAATGCCAAGGTCGTGGCGGATTTTGTTCTTTTCAATGTCAAGAGCGCTGATGACAATTATAATCTCCGCTGTATCAGCCAGTTGCTTTAACATCCGGAGTTTTGAGTCAGGTTGGAAACCGGGCAAAACTCGGCTGGCGTGATAGTCATCGAAGAGTTTACCACCTAATTCGAGATAAAGTTTGTTGCCAAACTTAGAGATTCGTTCGCGGATATGTTCCGACTGAATCTTCAGATACTTGTTGTTGTCAAATCCGTACTTCATATACGGGATACAAAGTTAATGAAAGTTTTTGAACCAATAAGTAGATGTTTAAAAATATTTTTCAATGGAATTACACCGCTCAGTCAAATCATGAAGTAAATCACGCTATGACTGAGATTATGTTGATAACCGGCTGAGGCTTCCGAAACTTTTTTTTACCGGGAGCGTTATAAATTTAAACGATTAATCATATATTCATCGATTATGGGAAAAACTATTGCTACAGATGGTGAGGAGAAGCGCCCTCACAGAGTGTTTTATGCAGCCCGTCAGTCACTTAAACGCCATGCTTCAGGAGGTAATGTGCTTATCCTGGCAACAGTGCTGGCGCTGATTGTGGCTAACATAAGTGCAATCAACCAGTATTATTTCAACTTCTGGAATCAGCCTATCCATCTGCAGTTGGGTGAGTTCAACTTGTTTTCGCACGGCGGACGTCCCATGACGTTGCTTGAGTTCATCAATGATGCCCTGATGGCAGTGTTCTTCTTTTCCATAGGATTGGAAATCAAGCGTGAGGTGCTGGTGGGTGAACTGTCATCCATCCGTAAGGCGTTGCTCCCCATAATCGCGGCCATAGGCGGTATGATTATTCCGGCTGTGCTATATCTTGTGTTATCCCGCGGCACGGATTATTCCAACGGTTTTGCCATTCCAATGTCAACGGATATAGCCTTCTCCCTGGGGATACTTGCGCTGCTTGGGTCACGTGTTCCGCTGTCGCTGAAAATTTTCCTGACCACACTGGCGGTTGTGGATGATATAGGTGGCATTATAATGATAGCCGCGTTCTATTCCACACATATCGACTATATGTTCATCCTCTATGGACTGATCCTGTTGGTTGTTCTCTTCTTCGGCGGGCATTTTCAGATTCAGAGCAAGGCCTTCTATTTTGTGGTAGGAGGCGTGGTGTGGTTTCTGTTCCTCAATTCCGGTATCCATCCTACCATTGCAGGTGTGCTCGTGGCCTTTGCCGTCCCTGCCACTCCGGTGTATGCTCCGAAGAAATATGTGAAGAAAATCCGAAGTGCCATATCCAATTTCCGTGCGGAGGATGACGAGGTCCTTTCCAAGCGCACTATCCTTAACAAAGACCAGATGGACTGGCTGAAACAAGTGGAGTCAGCATCAGACAAGGTTATCTCGCCTCTGCAGGATCTTGAGGATACGCTGCATCCGGTGGTAAATTATTTCATCATACCGCTGTTTGCGTTTGCCAATGCCGGAATATTCCTCCTTGACATGGATCCGGCAACGATAGTGGAAGGTGTCAGTCTGGCAATCATCGTCGGTCTGTTCATAGGAAAGTTTGCCGGTATCTTCTGTTTCTCATGGCTGGCAGTGAAGTTTGGACTCGCTCCGATGCCTGAGCATACTAACTGGAAGATGCTTGCGTCAATAGCGGTTCTTGGCGGGGTAGGCTTTACGGTATCGTTGTTTATCTCGAATCTGTCGTTCGGTTCAGCGGATGCTGCCGATCTGCTCAATCATGCTAAACTCGGAATTGTAGTGGGATCTCTCCTTTCAGGGATAGTGGCTTCCATAGCCCTTCACAAGACTCTTCCGCCGGCAGGTGTCAACTATCATGACGGAAGCGACGAGGACTGATGATATCTGACAGATAAAATTTTGAGGGTATGACGTGAAAGAACAAAGTCATACCCTCATTTTATTTACCGATTTTCTTGTTTTCCCTGATGAGTTGATCAAGCATTGCGTTCCATTTGTTACGCTGGGGATCACGTATCCAACCCCATTTGTTGAAATAACGGATCATGTTGCGAGAGTGGACAAGCATCAGACGGAAGTTTTTGTAGGATTCCTGACGGTGGTTATGCACTGCTGACACAAACGGATAATAGATGGTCCGGTAGCGTGAGTGGATCCGTCGGGTCAGGTCGATATCCTCGGTGTACAGGAAGAAGCGCTCGTCAAACATTCCAACTTCTTTAAGCACACTTGACCTTATAAGCATGAATGAACCCTGATGAAAGGGAATATTCTGGATTACGGTATGGTCAAGGTCGGTGAGAATGTAGCGGTTGGTGCGCCGTTTCACAATCTTTGATGGAAGGAATCGGCGAGCGAACACATCAATGGGAGAGGGGAGCATCCTGACGGTGTGTTGAAGTGATCCGTCGGGGTAGTTCATCCGAGGCTGAAGTTGTCCCACGTCAGGATTATTATCGAGATAACGGGTCAGTTCTGCAAGTATCTCGGGGTTGAAATAAACATCGGTGTTGAGTATCAGATGGTAGGGTTCGTTGGTCTGCAGAGCCTTGCGCATTGCAATGTTGTGGGCAGATCCGTAGCCGGTGTTTTCATTGGCGATATATTCCACGGCGGGATATTGCTTACAGAATCTTTCCGTGACGGCAGATGCGGAATTGTCAACCACATAAATTCTGCTGACAAGTGGTGAACGCAGCGATTCAAGGCACTGCTTCAGTTCTGCATCGGGGGTATGATATGTCACTAACGATACTGTAATCATGATATTCTGCAAATTGTGGAGAGCAGTCTGCACCCGAGGAATGAGGCAAGCAGCCCAAACTTGTTTTTGAGTCTTACATCAGGGTTCAGGAGCAGACTCCGCCTGTAGCGTTTTATGGTTTCAAAGCATTGTGCTGCCACTTGCCTGAGGTCGGGCCTATGTTTGCTTATCCATCTGAATATGTGGAACGAAGCACTCACCTGCCTGCTGATAGCGGCGCTTGTCAGAGTGGGTTGATTTGCAGTCACCCATCTGACAGTGTCATCCGTTACCTTCAGACAATCCATCCTCGCATCTGAGTTGCTGTTCATGAATCCTCCTGGGTTGTCACGGTAGAAGTAGAGTGGACGGTCAATGACCGTTACCCTTGATGCTCTGCAGAGCAGGGGAGTCGCTATTTCGAGATCTTCGAAACGGATACCGTTCCTGAATCTTAGCGGAGGATTAAAAAACAGTTCTCTGCGGAATAGTTTGCCGCATGGTGAATTTAGGATAATCTGTTGATACAGAGATTTTTCAGCAGCCTGTAAACCTGTCAGGGTTATTTTTTTAGCATGCCCGGAGTTATCGGAAGTCAGACACGCGGGATTATGGGAAAGTGTGGCAACGGCAATTTCATTTTTCCCACTGCAATAGTCGCGTAGAGTGGCGAGAAACAACGGATTGAGCATGTCATCAGCGTCAACAAAACAGAGTATGTCACCTTTTGATGCTTCAATACCGGTGTTACGTGCCGCAGAAACCCCTCCGTGAGCAGTGGTGAGAACTCGCACACGGGAGTCTTTTTCAGCAGCCCGGTGGCAAATGTCGGGCGAGCCGTCGGTTGATTCGTCATCGACCAGGATAAGTTCCAGATCGCGCACGGTTTGTCCGAGGATACTTTTAACGGTATCCTCGAGATAAGCCTGTGCGTTGTATATAGGTACGATGACGGATATCATCAGCAGTGGAAATTTATTTGTTTCTGATGACCATTGATGGTTCAGACTCGTTGTTCACGCGGTTAAGAGCGGTGACGAAGTAATATCCTTCCTCGTCTCCCGGTATGATGTACTCGGTTTCATAGGTAACGGCAACAATGTTTTCGGGATTTTCCACCTCTTTATCCGGATCATTGATGTCAGCACGGTAAACCACATAACGGTTGACATCGGTTACTTTTCCTTCAATGGCGGGAGATGCCCATGAAAGCACACCGTTCTTTATCTTGACACCTTTCACTTTGGCAGGTTTGGCCTCTGATATCCATGGGTATGCGGGAGGGAGTGCGATAGTGCTCTGCAGGTCATTGGCCAAAGAGTCAGCCACACCTCCCACGTTGCGTGTGATGGAGTAGCCGGGCCACCAGCAGTTGCCCTGAATGTTCTCACCTTTGCGGGTGAGTTCAATCTTGTGGCGGAGTTGTGATTTTTCATCGGATGGTGCAAGGTCAGGGAGTTTCATGGTTTTGTTTACATCCTGACCGATGTACATGTGACGTCCGTTGGCATTTCTGTTCCACCAGTCAACCAGCACAAGATATGAGGCAGCCTTGTGTTCCAGTTCCCAATACAACTGAGGAAGCATGTAGTCAACCCATCCGTTTTCAGTCCACAGGAGAACGTCGGCGTAAAGGGCGTCGTAGTTCTGCAGTCCGTTTGTCTCTGAGCCGCGGGGATCTGTTTTTTTATTTCTCCAGATGCCGAACGGACTTACTCCGAAACGTATCCAGGGCTTTTTCCCGGAGATCAATTTATGCAGACCTTCAATGAGTTGATCAACGTTTTTGCGGCGCCAGTCGTCGCGTTTCATACCGTTGCCGTATTTCGCGTAAGATTTGTCATCGGGGAACTCTTTCCCGGCCACGGGGTAGGGATAGAAGTAGTCATCCATGTGTATTCCGTCAACGTCATAACGTGTGATGATGTCATTTACCACGTTCTCGATGAAATCCCGGTTTTCGGGTAGTCCCGGGTCAAAGTACAACTTGTTGTCGTATGTCACGAACCGTTCGGGGTGCCGGTAGTAAATGTGATTTTTGGGGAGAACTTCTTTGGGTGAGGTTGTCACACGATAAGGGTTGAGCCATGCATGGAGTTCCATGCCGCGTTTGTGTGATTCTTCTATCATGAACTGGAGGGGATCCCAGTATGGAGCAGGAGCAACACCTGCTTTACCGGACAGGAACCGGCTCCAGGGTTCGAAATTCGACTGGTAGAGTGCGTCGGCCGACGGACGAACCTGCCACAGAATGGCATTCACTCCTGCAGCCTGAAGCGAGTCAAGTTGATTACGGAGGTAGGCCTGGTTCTGCTCAGTGGTCTGGCGTGCATATTGTCCCTGATGAACAGTGTGCATCCATGCGCCGCGGAACTCGCGTTTGGGGTTTTCACCGGAAACACATGTCCAGGCAGCCAGAATCAATGAGAGTGATAAGATCAGTTTTTTCATTTTGGGTTTATTAGGGTTAGTTTAGTGTTGAAAGCATCATGAACAGGTCATGCAGCGGTAGTCCCATCACGTTGTAGTAGTCACCCTCAATGCGAGGTATACCTATATAACCTATCCATTCCTGAATCCCGTACGCGCCTGCTTTGTCTGTAGGGGAGTATTTGCTGACGTAATAGTCTATCTCCTCATCAGTAAGCGGTTTGAACCAAACGCGTGTGGTAGTTGAGAAACTTGTCATGCCATGCTCGTAAGTGGTGAGAGTGACACCTGTCACGACTTTGTGCTCCTTTCCTGAAAGCCGTCGGAGCATCTGTCTTGCACCTTCCGCGCCACCGTGAGGTTTGCCGAGAACCTCGTTGTCGCAGATGACCACGGTGTCGGCAGTTATGACAACGCATCCCGGTTCTATATCATGTGTGTACGCATCTGCTTTTTTGCGTGATACGTATTCCGCCACATGTTCTGGGGGGAGGTCGTCAGGGTAGGACTCATCGACCTCCCGTGGAGGGATGAGACTGACTTCCACATCGAGGTTGGTTAGTAACTGGCGTCGGCGTGGAGAGGCACTGGCGAGATATATCTTTTTATTTGTAAGAGGTTTATACATCGTGACTTCTTTAATTTGTTGTTTCACCATCCGAATGCTTTTTCAGATTGCAGCCATTCACCTTTGGCGCGCATTATCTGTTCAAGCAGGTCACGGGCCACTCCGTAACCACCGTTCCGGGGTGAGATGTAGCATGCGGTTTCAAGTATATCATCAGCCGCGTCCTGTGGTGCTACTGACAGTCCTACGTGTCGCATGCACTCCATATCAGGAATATCATCTCCAACAAATGCCACTTCATTTGGCTGTAGCCCGTTTGTTTTCATCCACTCTTTCAGGATGGGGAGTTTATGGGATGCCTTGAGAATCACATCCTTTATACCCAGGGCATTGAAGCGCACGCGAATTGCAGGTGTGTCCGCCCCCGTTATTATGGCTATTTTGTAGCCTTGCTTTACGGCGAGTTGCAGGGCATAGCCGTCTTTGATATTGACCATGCGCGACGGTATTCCGTCCGGTCCCAGGGGGATGGTTGATGGTGATAGCACGCCGTCAACATCAAACGCTATGGCGCGTATTTCGGTCAGAGGATAGTTAATTCTGCTCATTGGGGTAGGCGTTAGCGATATTTTCTGATATCAACCGGTAGATTTCAGCGTAATCATCCGGAAGTTGTTCTATGTGGCTTGAAATAACGGCGGAGTCATGACGGCGTGCCGGTCCTGTCTGTACATCGGCGGGACTTGATTTCAGAGCATTGTCAAGAGTCATTCTCAGGAGCGGTTCAAGGAGCGTGAGGTCAAATCCGCGGGTACGTAGAATCTCATCCGATATTGCCCAGAGCCTGTTTGTGAAGTTGCAGGCGAATACCGCCGCCAGATGGAACAGTTTGCGGTCAGTGGAGTCCGCGAAGCGTACATTGCCGCTTATTTTTTCCGCCAGGGTAAATAATCGTTGTGAGGTCACCGTACTGTTCCCTTCGATTAACATGGGCACTTTGGCGAAATCAACTTCAGTAAGGCGGTTGAAAGTCTGCAGAGGATAGAACACACCGTAGTTGCGGCATTTACCGCTGAAAACATTGGATGGAACTGAACCGGACGTGTGAGCCCATACCGCCTCGTCAGATGTAACGGGCAGATTGTCGGCAATTCCGGCGATGGCATCATCCTTTACTGCTATAATGTAGTAATCAGCAGTGGGATCAATGGCATCGAGGGTACTGACCGGGGTGGCATCTTTCAATGATTTTGCCAGCCTTTCCGCATGTGAGTGGTTAGGGGAATATATTTGTATGACATCGGCAACACGGTCAAGTGCCGCTGCCATGTGTGTGGCAACATTTCCTGAGCCGATGACTACAATCTTAACAGGGGTTACCATTTTCCAACATGGACGTTCTCCCAAAGCAGTTTGTCAGTGTCGATGGGTCGACGTTCCTCGTTTTTGTGTCCGAAAGTCAGGATGCAGACAATTGATACTGTTTCAGGGATACCCAGGAGTTCCTGCAGATAATCCTCTGATGGGGTGTCGTCAGCAGTGTAGCGTCCGCGCACCTGAACCCAGCATGAGCCGAGACCTAAGTCTGCCGCCTGAAGTTGCATGAATGTGGCTGCCACAGAAGCATCCTCAATCCACGGGTCGGTGCGTGTGGTATCAACGCCTACCACTATTGCCAGAGGTGCGGTTTTTAGCGATGCCGCGTACTGAGGCTTGACATCAGCCAGACGAGCCATCATTTCGGGATCTTCAACAACAATGAACTGCCATGCACGGGCACTTTTGGATGTTGGAGCCATCAGACCCGCCTCTATGATTGTCTTAACATCTTCCGGACTGATGGGCTGGTCAGTGTATTTCCTTATCGACCGGCGGTTTATACATAGATCGTGAAAATTATCCATTGCAGTAATGTATTTATTGTGTTATCTGTGACAGGTCCACGCATCGGGGAATTCATCCTTCAGTCTATCCCGATGGTAATCCATCAACGATTGAGGTGAATTGCCCGTGGCGGCTATGACACGTATGTTACCGTTATGATTTACTGTCTCAAGCCTGTGACCAGGGTGCGCCGCAATGAATGACCGCACTCTGGCAACTGATTCACCTGAACCTACTACAAGGTAATAAGGATCTGTCAGATCCAGATGTTTGCCTGACAATCTGCCTGCTAACTCTACCTCAGAAATTTTTGTACGTGACTCAACAGTGTCAGCGGGCAGGGCAATATTCAGGGTTATCTCAACCGGTATTTCGTTCAACTTCTGCTGTTCCGGCATGCTTATTTTAGGTAGCGCGAGTGATGCCAGATTAAGTTCGGTTTCGTTAACAGGCAATGGTGTAGTTGTCAGTAATCCTACGATTATCAGCAGGATAATGGAAGCGGCAACGCGCATAAACCCTGATAAGGTCAGTGTCCGTGACTTACGGGAAAGGTTATCGGCTTCCATGCGTTGCTCAACGGTTGTAGCCTCAATCTCAGGGAAACCCATGAACAGAGGGGTGTTGAAGTAGCGGTGGGCAGGCTCAAAAGTAAGCGCGCCATGTGGCAAACGCAGCATCAGTCCGAGTGAACCGGCAGGGCAACGGCTGTCAGGTGTTGCAAGCCTGCTTTTTATCGCCATCACTTCATCAGTCACTTCTGCTGCCGCCTGTTCGTAACTTATACGGTTGCGACGCGCGACTGAGGCAATCAGCAATCCATCTGAATGAGTCAGTTCCTGATTGAAAAGAATCTGGCGGCGCGGAGGAATAAAGGTTGATGTCACGGGATTGTACTCGGCCGGAATATGGCGGACCATGAATGCACCCAGTTGGGGCACAATCACGCAGTCATGGCGGTAAAGCAGAAATTCTATGTGGCTGAAAATCTCGTTCATCATTGCAAAGTTAAGGAATATGCAGGAAAAAAGCAAGTCTGCATGGCGGTTAATTGATGAATACCGTCACCAGATCACCTTCCCCGTCAACCGCAACCTTCGGCATTACGGCCGGAATCAGAAGTGTATGTCCCTGTGGAAGCGGGTAGGTAGAGCCGTCCGGAGAAGTCAGCACGAGATTACCCTTGGTTGCTATCACTATCGAGAAGGAATCGCGGCGCTCCATGTCAAGCACATGGTGACCGCTGACCTTAATTATCGTTGAGGTGAACTGCGGACAATTCTCCAGAATTATTTCTTTCCCTTCTGCCGAGGGAATGTTGCGGGCGTCGCGTTGCTTGAGGTCATAGTCAATGGCATCGATGCTCTCTTGCACGTGCAGTTGACGTAATTTACCCTCTGCATCACGCCTGTTATAGTCGAAAATGCGATATGTCACGTCGCTTGCCTGCTGTACTTCCAGAACGAAATTGCCTGCACCAAGGGCATGAACGCACCCCGGAGGTAGAAGATAGACATCGCCCTGACGGGGAGTAAAGCGCTTAAGCATATCAACAATCCTTCCGTTGTTCACGGCATCAAGAAATTTTTCAGGAGTGACAGGTTCCGAGAAACCTGCGTACAGGTAGGCCGAGGGTGACGGCAGCAGTGAATACCACATCTCTATTTTTCCCGGGCCGTCGTGACGTTTGGCAGCCAGTTCATCATCAGGATGAACCTGAATGGATAAGTCCTGTGCTGAATCAATGAACTTCACGAGTAACGGGAAATTATTGCCGTATTTCTTGTATAATCTTTCACCCATGATCTCCTTGCCGTGACCGGCGAGAATCGATGAAAGGGAACTGCCCTTGAACTGCCCTTCCGCAACAACTGATTCATATCCCGTTATGGGGCTCACTTCCCATGATTCACCAATGGTGGAACCTTGTGAAGCAATCCCTTTGAAGTCGGCGATACGGGTGCCTCCCCAAAGTACCGATTTGAAAATAGTATTGAATTTTAATATCGGAAACATGATTGGTTGTTGAAAAATCATGCAAATGTAATTAAAATTTGCCATATTCACATTGCTTGCCATCACATTTTATCTGTTTTTTGAAAAAATATCATTCTAATCTGCTTCGGGTTGGATAATTTTGAGTAATTTTGTATCTGAACACTAAGTTATATATATGATGTCACTCAATGCCATAGTTTGGGATGCCAATCCCGTTCTGCTTGATTCATTTGTGTCAATCCGCTGGTATGGATTGATGTTCGCCATAGGTTTTCTTATCGGTTACAAAATAGAAGAGCGTATATTCAAACATGAAGGTGCCCCTGAACGTTGGCTCGGAATATTGCTGCTCTGGGTTATGGCCGGCACTGTCATAGGCGCTCGTCTCGGTCATGTATTTTTTTATGCGTGGGACTACTACAGTGTGCACCCCGAGGAAATTATCCGGGTGTGGGAAGGCGGACTTGCAAGCCATGGAGGTACAATCGGTGTTATTGCCGGAGTGTTCTGTTTCTCATGGTTTACCACTAAAAAGAGTCCGCTCTGGACTTTTGACCGTCTTGTGATACCCATCGCACTGGTCGGGGCGCTCATCCGCTTCGGTAACCTTATGAACTCCGAGATTTTCGGACATGCAACGGATCTCCCCTGGGGATTCATGTTTGTACGTTCACGCGAATGGCACACCTACTATGAAGGACAGGGGTGTCATCCCACACAGATCTACGAATCTCTTTGCTATCTCGGTCTTTTCGGTCTGCTGATGTGGATGTACTGGAAACGTAACGCCGAACGCAGACCGGGACTCATATTCGGAGTGTTCCTCTCGGTTCTTTTCTCATGCCGTTTCCTCATAGAGTTCATCAAGAACCCGCAGGAAGAATTTGAGCGCGACATGCTCCTGAACATGGGACAACTGCTCAGTATCCCGTTCATAATCCTCGGAATTATAATGATAATAAGAGCCATGCGGCGTCCTCCGGTTGAGTTAAGTTTTCCCAACAAGTTTCCTGACGAAAAGTGAAAGCCTTACTGAAAATATGGATAATACTGCTCGCTATCCCTATGGGGTTGAGTGCGCAGATAAACACTGACCAGGTACTCCGTGTGGGGCAGAATGCTCTTTATTTCGAGGATTACATGCTCTCAATCCAATATTTCAATCAGGTCATCAAAGCCAAACCTTATCTGGCCCAGCCTTACTTTTTCCGTTCCATAGCCAAACTGAATCTGGAGGATTTCAAGGGTGCGGAGGCTGACGCTACGGAAGCCATAGAGCGAAATCCTTTCATCACGGATGCATACGAAGTACGTGGAGTGGCGCGTCAGAATCTCGGACGTTATGCCGAATCTGTCAAGGACTATGACAAGGCACTCGAGTTGCTCCCCTATAATCGCGGTCTGATGCTCAATAAGGCTCTTGCGGAGCAGGATATGGAAGACTACGAGGCATCGCGCAAAACCTTTACCGCTCTGTTGGATAAGTATCCTAACTACGACAACGCATACGTGGGGCGTGCCCGTCTGAACATCCTTACGGGTGATACCGTGGCTGCGCTGGCTGACCTTGACCGGGCCACTTCCCTCAACAAAAATCTTGTCAACGCTTACGTGCTCCGTGCTGACATTTCTATAAAAAAAGAGCAGAATTATGAGCAGGCGCTCGCTGACATGAACGAGGCTATTAAACTGCAACCGCGCTTTGCCGGATTCTTCATTAACCGTGCGTTCCTCAGATATCATCTTGATGACTATTTCGGAGCGATGGCTGACTATGACTATGCCATAGGTCTGGATCCAACAAATAATGTCGCATACTTCAACAGGGGACTCCTCAGGGCCGAAGTACACGACAACGATAAGGCGATCGCGGATTTCAGTAGGGTTATACAGATGGATCCCAATGACTACCGTGCCCTGTTCAATCGTTCGATGCTCTACACGGAGACCGGTGACTACAAAAACGCACTGGCAGATATTGACCGTGTGGTAGACGCGTTCCCGGACTATGACGGAGCGCTGCTGACACGTTTCCAGATCTATGATAAAATGGGTGACAAGCGTAAAGCCGAGGCTGACTATCGTGCGGCAATGGCCCTTTCTAAGAAAATTGACAAGGTGGCTGAATCACACTCTTCCGGTGAACAAACTGAAGTCAGCAAAGAAAACCCCAAACCGGCCGACTCAGAGGAACTCACTAAAAACCGCTTCTCAACACTCCTGACTATCGAAAACGATCATAATGTTGATCAGGAATACAACAACAAGTCTATCCGCGGAAGGGTGCAGGATCATCGGGTCCAGGCAAAACTCAGCCCGCTGTTTACAATCTCGTATTACGCATCAACCAACCAGTTGCATGAAACACCTTATTATATTAAGGAGGTTGACGAAATAAATGCCACACGTTCGCTGCGACGGTTGCTTATGGTAACTGACGCCGAGAGTACAGTTGACGATGAGGCCGACATAAGGGAGCATTTCAACTCCATTGAATATTATAACTCTTATATTTCAACGCATGCACCGAGGTCAATAGACTACTTCGGCCGTGCCATGGACTTCATTTCCATCCATAACTATTCCAAGGCAATCGAGGATTTCAGCAGGGCTATTGGCCTTACTCCCGATCTTGCTCCTGCTTATCTGATGCGCGCTGTGGCCCGCTATCGTCAGGCTATCGCCGAACGTGATACTCAGCCTGCCGACGCTGACAGCCGTGAATCATTCGCACTGGCTAATGCCCGCCTACGTGCTGAAATGGATAAAGTGCTGCAGGATTATGACAAATTGATTGAACTCTCCCCTCGGATGCCTTTCGCCTATTTTAACAAAGGTGTCATGCTTGCACAGACCGGTGACCTTACTCAGGCGCTTCAGAATTTCAGCCGGACCATAGAACTCAAACCAGACATGGGCGAGGCCTATTACAACCGGGGCTTTGTCTATCTGCAACTCGGTCAGAAAGAAAAAGGTATAAGCGATCTGTCGAAAGCAGGTGAACTGGGCGTGGTTGAATCATACAACCTCCTCAAACAGATGGGACGCTGAGTTTGTTTACATGTAACCTGTGAAACTATTACCTTAAACGAGAAAAACTAACATAAAACATGAAACAGATGATAACAGAACACGACAAGCAGATGCTCCGGCAGAAGGGTATCACTCAACAGCAGGTTGAGGAGCAACTCCACCGGTTTGAAACGGGATTTCCTTTCCTGGGTCTTGAAGGGGCTGCCCACCCCGGCAACGGAATCCTAACGCTTGATGAGGAGGAAATGGAACAGGCAAAGGCCCGATGGAACGCTTATCTTTCCGATGGGGGACACGTCACCAAGTTTGTCCCCGCCTCCGGTGCCGCTTCCAGAATGTTCAAGGCTTTGTTCTCTTTTGTTGACGGTGACAACGATGTTCCGGCGGAAGGCTCAGATGTTGATGTGTTGATCAAGAATATTGACAAACTCGCTTTCTTCGGAGAACTTGATGAAACTGTCAGGAAACTATACGGAAAGGGTGTCAGGCAACTGCTCGACGACGGTGAGGCACGTAAGGTTATTGGCGCCATAATTCTTCCGGAAGGACTGAACTACGGGAATCTCCCGAAAGGGTTACTGACGTTTCATGCTTATCCTCAGTCAGGTGTGACACGCACTCCGCTTGAGGAACAGATGGTTGAAGGGGTGCAGACCGCCACCACTGTTGATGGCCATGTAAATCTTCATTTCACTGTGTCCGGCAATCACCGCCAACTTTTTATTGATAAGATCGCTGCCGTTGTCCCGGCATTGGAAAAAGAGAAAGGTGTGAAAATCAACGTGTCGCTGAGCGAACAAATGCCGAGCACTGACACTATTGCCGTCAACAGTGACAATACACCGTTCCGTGACAATGGAGAACTTGTTTTCCGTCCCGGCGGGCACGGTGCGCTCATCCGTAATCTCAATGATATTGACTCAGAGGTAGTATTCATAAAGAATATAGACAATGTGGTTCCCGATAATTTCCGTGACGCAACAATCACGTATAAAAAGGTAATTGCCGGAGTGCTCGTGCAGGTGCATGACCGTATAGCGCTCTACATGGATATGCTTGAGAAGGGAAACTACACTTCTGCTGACCTTGACCGGATGGTTCACTTCCTTAACTCCACCCTTTGCGTGAAGGAGGAGAGACTCGGCGACATGGATCAGACGGAACTCGCCATCTATCTCAAGGGTAAGTTCAACCGTCCCATTCGCGTATGCGGAATGGTCCGTAATGAAGGTGAACCGGGAGGAGGTCCCTACATTGCCCGTAATCCCGATGGCTCATTCTCACCCCAGATTCTTGAGAGTTCCCAGATTGATACAACCAACGAGAAATATGTTGAGATGATGAAATCAGCCACCCATTTCAACCCCGTGGATCTTGTCTGCTACATACGTGATTACAAAGGAAATAAGTTTGATCTGACTGAGTTCGTTGACCATGACACCGGTTTCATATCATCCAAATCACTACATGGACGGGACCTTAAGGCACTTGAACTTCCCGGCCTTTGGAATGGTGCAATGAGCAACTGGAATACTCTGTTTGTTGAAGTTCCCATAGCAACCTTCAACCCCGTAAAGACTGTCAACGACTTGCTAAGAAGTAGCCATCAAGGGTGAAATTGTGAAAAATTTTAAGAAAAATGGGTAAAAATATAGCCCTATTAATAATTTTTAGCAAATATATTTCAGAATGTCACGCAGATTTTGTAAATTTGCACTCTGAAATGAGGGATGTGCATTTCAAGCACCTCTCCCTTAATGAAAATTGAGAAATCATTAGTAATTATTAATTTATAAATTTTACAATTATGTCAGAAGAAGTTGCATCAAAAGTAAAAGAAATCATCGTTGATCTTCTTGGTGCCGATGAATCAAAAGTAACAGAAAACGCTTCATTCACCACAGATCTTGGTGCAGACAGCCTTGAAACAGTTGACTTGATCATGAAACTCGAACAGGAATTCGATATCGAAATCCCCGAAGACAAAGCCAACACCATCACCACCGTAGGTCAGGCAATCGACTACGTTCAGAAAGCGGTCGCTGAAAAATAATTGGAGAAGACGATTCTCTGAATATAAGTAACTGATTTCCAGGTGAATCAGTTACTTATTATTGTTTTTTGACAAGCGACTTTTGCTCATGCTCTGACAAAAATAAATTCAATCTGAAAAACATAATCTAAATTTCTCTGATAATGGAACTTAAAAGAGTAGTAGTAACGGGTCTCGGTGCCATTACCCCCATAGGTAATGACGTTGAAACCACTTGGAAAAACGCCCTTGCAGGAGTCAGCGGAGCCGGTCCTATTACCCATTTTGACGCTTCACAGTTTAAAACCCAGTTTGCCTGCGAGGTGAAAGGGTTTAACGGAGAAGAATATTTCGACCGCAAGAAGAGCCGTGCCCTTGACCTTTATGCACAGTATGCTTTCGCTGCTTCAGTGCAGGCTATCAAGGACTCAGGTCTGCTTGACGACCCTAATCTCAATAAAGACAGGATCGGTGTGATCATAGCCGCCGGTATCGGTGGTCTCCACACTTTCGAGGAAGAAGCAGGCAACTATGCCGTTAACCAGGCAAAAGGTCCTAAGTACAGTCCGTTCTTCATTCCCAAAATGATCGCTGACATCGCTGCCGGTCATGTTTCTATGGAATACGGATTCCATGGTCCTAATTTCGGAACCGTATCTGCATGTGCTTCATCTAACAATGCGATCATTGACGCCTTCAACCTTATCCGTCTTGGCAAAGCCGACGCTATCGTGACCGGAGGTGCGGAAGCAGCCGTATATCCTGCCGGTGTAGGAGGCTTCAATGCGATGCACGCGCTTTCAACCCGCAATGACAGTCCCGAAACAGCATCTCGTCCCTTCAGCAAGTCACGCGATGGATTCGTTATCGGTGAAGGTGGTGTTGTGCTGATTCTTGAGGAACTTGAACATGCTTTGGCACGCGGAGCGAAGATCTACGCTGAAGTTGCAGGCGGTGGCCTGTCAGCCGACGCTTACCATATCACCGCTACTCATCCCGAGGGCCTTGGTGCTAAACTCGCAATGAAGAACGCCCTTGAAGATGCAGGTATGACCCCCGCTGACATTGACTATATCAATGCTCATGGAACCTCAACTCCCGTAGGCGACGTTTCCGAAGTTAAGGCTATCGTCGACGTATTCGGCGAGGATGCTCATAAACTCAACATCTCATCAACAAAATCAATGACCGGTCATCTTCTGGGTGCCACAGGTGCTCTTGAGGCCATGTTCAGTGTTAAGGCGGTTCAGGAAGATATCGTTCCTCCCACAATCAACCACGATCCCGAGGATCTTGATGAGAACATCGATTACACACTGAATTTCACATTTGACAAACCTCAGAAAAGAACTGTTCGCGCAGCCCTTTCAAACTCATTCGGTTTCGGTGGTCACAATGCCACAGTCATCGTGAAAAAATTTGAAAAATAATATCGCTCGGACTGAACTTTTTTGAAGTCAGATACATTTTAACAACAGGCAATCTCTTCCGGATGGCCTGTTGTTTTTTGCGCCCGCAAATCATGACGGGCTTGTATGAGACGAAGTGTCAACTCAGACTGAGGAAGGATTATTGATATTGATCAAAATATTTAGTTATGAAAACGATTAAAGATATTACTACCGGTGGCGAACGCCCCTTTTTCGGAGAACATGATCTGCAACTTGAAAACTGTACTATCACAGCAGGTGAGTCGGCGATAAAGAACTGCCGGAACATCACTGCAGTCAACTGTGTTTTTGAAGGGAAATATCCGTTCTGGCATGTTGACGGGTTCAATATCAAGGACTGTCTGTTCCGTGAAGGTGCGCGTGCGGCTCTGTGGTATTCAAGGAACCTTGTTATGACCGACACTGTGGTCGAGGCTCCTAAGATGTTCCGTGAGATGGATGGAATCACATTGAGAAACGTCCGTATTCCTGACGCGCAGGAAACTCTCTGGCACTGCAGGAACGTTGACATTGAAAATGTTGAGGTTGCTCATGCAGATTATCTTTTCATGCACACTGACAATATCAAAATCCGCAACTATCGCCAGGATGGAAACTACTCTTTCCAGTACTGCCACAATGTTGAAATCCATGATGCGGTCATCAACTCGAAGGATGCTTTCTGGAATACCGAGAATGTAACCGTTTACGATTCTGAACTTCACGGAGAATATCTCGGCTGGCACTCACGCAACCTGCGCCTCGTACGTTGCAAGATCAGTGGGACCCAGCCATTGTGCTACTGTGAGAACCTGATAATGGAAGATTGTGTGATCGACCCCTCAGGTGACCTTGCTTTTGAGGATTCCTCTCTTCATGCAACCATTCTTTCTGACGTTACAAGTATTAAAAATCCACGCAGCGGTGAAATTCGCGTGAAAGGGGTAGGCGAGATTATTCTTGACCAGTTCGTGAAAGGTCCTGCCGACTGCAAAATCGAAATAGATAAATGATAGACTGGTTTGAAAACCTGCCGGAGCGTAGGGGATCCGGTTCTTACAAATGGGATTCTACCGAACTAAATGATGTCATCCCGCTCTGGGTTGCCGATATGGATTTCCGTACGGCACCGGTGATTATTGATGCTCTGCGGCATAGGGTTGACCATGGCGTTTTTGGTTATGTCCGTGTTCCTGACCGTTATTATGAGGTGCTGAGTGAATGGATGTTGCGCCGTCATAATTTTGAAGTGCGCCGTGAAGATGTCATATACACATCCGGTGTGGTGCCCGCTATATCCGCCACAATAAAGGCCCTTGCCCGACCCGGTGAGGGGGTGATAGTGCAGACTCCTGTCTATAATTGTTTCTTCTCATCCATCCGTAACAATCATTGCAATATAGTTGAAAATCCTTTGTTGAGAAAAGATCTTGAGGGCGGTAAGTTCACATATAATATTGACTTCGATGACCTTGAGAAGAAACTCGCAGACCCTCTCAACACCCTTCTCCTGCTTTGCAACCCTCACAATCCGGCAGGACGATGCTGGAGCCCTGAAGAACTAAAGCGGATAGGTGACCTATGCATGAAGTACGGAGTAACGGTAGTTAGTGATGAAATCCATTGTGAACTGGTAATGCCTGGTTATCGTTTCACACCCTTTGCAGTGGCATCTGAGGCACCATGCGTAACCCTGAATTCCCCAAGCAAAGCCTTCAATACTGCCGGTCTGCAGATCGCCAACATAATCGTTCCGGATGTTACGATGCGAAACTTGATTGACCGAGCAATCAATGATAACGAGGTGTGTGACGTCAATCCGTTCGGGGTTGTGGGGCTGATTGCCGCATACACCGGCGGAGAACCATGGCTAAATGAACTTGTCGATTACCTGAGTGCCAACTACCGCTACATGTGTGACAGGCTACGGGAGGAACTGTCCTGGATCAGGGTCACGGAACTGGAAGCCACATATCTCCCCTGGGTTGACGTCCGAGATCTGGATATGGACTCTGAAAAGATTGAGGAATATCTTGTGGAAAATCATCATGTCTGGATAAATGCAGGCGAGATGTATGGTAAGGACGGATACATCAGAATAAACATTGCAACCTCACGCGATTTGCTTTCAAGGGGACTTGACCGCATGATAAAAGGTCTTAAGGAACTGAAAGATAAACGGAATGGCTGATATAAAGCAGATCCAGAACGGCGAGCACCTAACCTTCGGACAGCAGGTTGCACTGACAGTGAAACTGTCGGTGCCCGCTATTGTCGCGCAGTTGTCAAGTATTCTCATGCAATATATCGATGCATCGATGGTGGGTCAACTCGGTGCGGATGATGCCGCGGCTATCGGACTTGTTTCAACATCGCTTTGGCTGTTCTGGGGCATCTGCTCTGCAATGACAATGGGGTTCTCCGTTCAGGTGGCCCATAAGGTCGGAGCCAAGGATTATGCCGGAGCCAGAAAGGTTCTCCGGCAGGCTGTCACCGCCTCTCTGATTTTTTCAGTGATAGTGTCCCTGATAGGTATAGCCATTGCCTTCCCGCTCCCTTATTGGCTGGGCGGATCGGAGGCGATATGCTCCAAGTCAACCAGTTATTTCCTGATTTTCATAGCGGCACTTCCGTTCCTTACCATGAATTTCCTGGGTGGAGGTATGCTTCGCTGTATCGGAAATATGAAGACTCCCGGTCTGCTTTATGCATTTATGGCGCTGCTTGACGTGGTGTTCAACTTTCTGTTGATATTCCCTACGCATCACTATGTAATAGGTGATTTCACCATTACCCTTCCGGGTGCCGACCTCGGGGTTGTAGGTGCGGCTCTCGGAACAGTCCTTGCCGAGATTGTCACCGCACTGCTTATGAACTATTTCCTTATGATACGTGAGCCGGATCTGAGACTCGCGGGTGAAAAAGGAAGTTACCGTCCCGATAGCAACATTCTAAGAAAGGCTTTGAAAATAAGTGCCCCGATGACTGTGGAACATGCCGTTATATGCGGGGCTCAGATTGCAGTGACTGTGATTGTGGCACCTTTGGGTGTGGTGGCGATCGCAGCCAATGCTTTTGCTGTGACAGCCGAGAGCCTGTGCTACATGCCTGGATACGGTATTGCTGATGCTGCCACAACGCTTGTCGGACAAAGTCATGGTGCCGGTCGCCGGGATCTTGTCCGGCGGTTCGGTTATATTACCGTGGGGATGGGAATGATAGTAATGACTGTGATGGGGGTGGTAATGTGGGTTGCCGCACCGCTGATGATGGATCTAATGACTCCTGTTGAGGCAATACGTCAGTCAGGAATTGAAATCCTCCGCATAGAGGCATGGGCGGAACCTATGTTTGCCGCATCGATAGTGGCTTACGGCGTTTTTGTAGGGGTAGCAGACACAATGCTTCCGGCATGTATGAATTTTGGCAGTATATGGCTCGTGCGCTTACCGCTGGCAGCACTCCTTGCCCCTACATTCGGATTGGCCGGAGTGTGGATAGCCATGTGTGTGGAACTCTGCTTCCGAGGGCTGATTTTCCTCATTCGTCTGGTCAGCGGACGATGGAACAAGTTGAAAAAGAATGATTTGATCAAGGATGAAACTATTATTGACGGTAGTTGGGAAAACCTCAACTGATTATCTTATTGATGGCATCGACAGGTATGTGAAACGAATCGGACACTACATACCGTTTGAACTGAAAGTACTCCCTGACGTTAAGGTGCCTAAAAACGGAACTACTGACAAACAGAAGCAGTTGGAGGGGAGCATATTGCTCACTGAGTTGAAGCCCAATGACACTCTTATTCTTCTTGATGAGCGTGGCAAACAGTACACATCGCGCGAGTTCGCCTCTTTCATTGACAACAAAATGGTAAATTCCGCGGGACGAATTGTCTTCGCTGTGGGTGGACCGTATGGATTCTCACAGGAGGTCTATGCCAGGGCCAACGGCATGATTTCTCTTTCCAAAATGACCTTTTCCCATGAAATGGTGCGCCTGTTTTTCGTTGAACAGATATATCGTGCCATGACTATTCTCCGAGGAGAACCCTATCATCATGACTGAGATTTGTTTTTCTCAGATTCGCCGTTGATGGTGTCAATGATGTAGAGGGGATGCTTTTTTGTCTCCATGAATATGCGGCCGATGTATTCCCCTATAATACCTAAGGCGAGGAGTTGTATGCCACCGAGGAAGAGGATGGTTATCATGATGGTGGGGAACCCTTGCACCGGATCGCCGTAAAGAATGGTCTTTATCAGAATATACATCAGGTAGATGAGTGCTCCTGCAGATGTAAGCAATCCTATGATGGAGGCAACTCGGAGTGGTGCGGTGGTGACGCCGGTTATTCCGTCAAGGGCGAGTTTAAAGAGTTTACCGTAGGAGAATGAGGTTTCTCCTTCATTTCTTTTTCTGTAATCGAATCGCACTTCTTTTTTCTTGAATCCTATCCAGTTATAAAGGATCTTGGTGTTTCGCTGGGTTTCGCGCAGTGAGCGTAGCGCTATCACACATCTGCGGTCAAGCAGACGGAAGTCACCTGCATCAACCAAAACATCAATGCGGGTTGAACGCCTGAGGATGCGGTAATAGATTTTTGCCAGCCGACGTTTCAGCCAACTGTCAGTTTCGCGGTCATTTCGGAGACCGTAAACATCGTGCCACCCCTGTTCCCATTCATGAATCATCTCAGGTATAGTTTCTACCGGATGCTGCAAATCGGCATCCATTATTATGACGGCGTCCCCGGTCGCCAAGTCAAATCCTGCCGCCATAGCGTTCTCCTTACCGAAGTTACGCGATAGGTTGATATCCATCAATCTGGAATCCTTGGAGCGTAGTTCGGCTGTTATCTCCGCGCTACGGTCAAGAGAACCATCGTTGATAAGCAGAACTTCCCAATTATATGGATTCTTAGTTAACTCATTGTTAATCAGTGGGAGAAGTGCGTCGTAGAGAGTACGGAGATTTTCTTCTTCGTTGAATACCGGAATGATAAGGGATATTTTTTTCATGACTTTTCAGGTGTTACAGAGTGCCAGTTGTCGCCCGGGTCAACTACCATGCGCTCTAATAAATATTTCTGACTTCCGTTTTCTTGGAAAGGAGTTATAACTTTTCTGCCTTCGGGAGTATCCATCACCATGATAGTGTCAGGAACGGAATTGTAAATAAGGGTGAAAGGCTCAGGCAGAGTGTCGGAAATTTCCGTGTGAGTTTCAATCAAAGTGAGCGGTTTGCTCATCCCTTTTCCGTAATACTGATTGAAAATTCGTTTCAGGTAGATGTCGTCACTGTCAGGCAACCCTTTTACACGGTAAAGGGTCAGAATCGGTACATCTGTGCGCTGAGTATAACTCATCATCCTGACGTTTCCATCAGTGGAATGCCTGTAATTATCCACCGCTTCGTTATATTCATTCCACATCTGATACTGACATTTTACAGAAGTATAGAAATGTGCCGACACGGCAATCAAACAGATCCCTGTAAAAATAATCTGCTGTATGCGGGAGATATGCCATCCGAAGGAGGTGAGGAGGATTACCAGTGCTACAAGTGAGAAACTCTCGGGCAGCCATCCTGTGCGACCTGGAGTGGTACTGTAAATGGTTATAGCCGAGCAGAACAGGGCAATGATTAAGTATGCACCGAATTCAGATTTTAATAATGGATTCAGTAATTTGCGTGTCACCGGAATTAATGCCAAGGTAAGGGTGATGATGAAAAGAACCGCTACCCACGGGAGGGTGTTCAGCACTATTCCCAACCTTGAGTAATCTGCTAAAAAAACAGTGTTACGTTGCCATATAGCCGGAGAGGCCAGGGTGAGAAGCGTGCCGGAACATAGTCCGGCGAACATCCACAGGCGTATGTCACGGCAGCGGGTCAGAAGAATCCGAATCCCGAAATAGGCAGTCATTGCCACACCTATCTGTTCGTGGAAACATCCGGCGAGAGTTCCCAGAATGAATAATCCTGCATACATGAGTTTTCCTCGTTGTATGTCGCTGAACCATACCTTGACAAAAAGCAGCGCAAAGATGGTACCCCACAGATAATTGATCTGACACACGCGTAGAAACATGGAGTCCCACCACGGCAAAGTGAACAGGGCTACGGTGATGAGCAGCGATGCGAACGCCCCACGCTTCATAACACCTGCCGAACGTGTCATGGCATAAAAGAACAGACCGTTCATAAGCCCAATGAGAACAGAGGCCACAAAGCCGGGAAGCAGATTCAGGAGTAACGGTCCGAGTCCGTCAAATATCCTGCCGTTGCATCCCATGTAGTGACCGGCAAGGAAAGAAAGTGCATGGTGATCAAGGAAACAGTCTGATGGGCCTCCCATGTCAATCCACTTTGACATGTCATCGCCCATCATTGGGGTGAATGAGTCCAGCATGAAACTCCCTATGGTGATAAACAGAATAAGGATGTAAGGCGCCCGGCTAACTATAGATTTCATCATAATCATAAGCATTTAATTCTGTTTACACTAACAGTTCGCGCATTACGGCATCTGCTTCAAGCCATCTTTTTTCCGGTATTGTCAGCCGGTTTCCGGAGGATATAAGATTACCGCGTCTCAACTGCCGGTTCATGTTTTCCGAAAATTCGGTTGCGATATACTCCGGAAATCTTTTCACCTGTTCAATATCCATCCCATCGGATGTCCTCAGTGAGGTTATGATAAGATCATTGAACTGCTCCTCGCAGGATTCCATTTCCTCCTCATAGCAGAGGTTGCCTTCTGTGATTGAGGTGATGTATCCCTGAATATCAGCGGGATTAGATTTGCGTGTGCCGTTGGTGAAACTATGTGCTGAACACCCTATACCGAGATACGGGGTGCCGTTCCAGTAGCGTGAGTTATGGTAAGATCGATGCCCGGGTAGTGCGAAATTTGAAATTTCATAATGCTCATATCCGTAACATTTTGCCCTGTCACACAATAAGTCATACATTTCTATGGCGAGTTCTTCCGGTGTTTCTGAAATTCGGCCTTGCTCCATCATTTTGCATAATGCCGTCCCCGGCTCGTACGAGAGCAGATAAGCGGAGAAGTGATCCGGACGGAAATTCAAAAGTTTGTCAAGCGAATCAATCCAGTCTGTCAGATCTTCATCCGGAAGCCCGTAGATTAAGTCAAAACTGTGGTTAAATCCACGCTCCTGAATTAGGTTTATGGCATCTATGGCTTGCGTGGCGGAATGACGGCGTCCAATCCGTTTTAGGGTGGAGTTATGGAATGACTGCACACCCATACTTATTCTGTTTACACCGTGAAGTGCATATAAATCAAGGAGTTCCGGAGTCACATCCTCAGGATTCATTTCCACCGTCCACTCTTTGACTGCTTTAATGTCAATTAAATCCAATAAACCTGAAAGCAATCGTTCTGTAAGTTCGTTGGGGAGAATGGATGGGGTGCCACCGCCTATATAGACCGATGTGGGAGGATTTTTTAACTCGCTTATCCTAAACGCTGTCTCCGCAAGCATAGCCTCTACATAATCTCCATACATACTGCGTGCCAGCGGCGTCGAAAAGAAGTCGCAATAGATACATTTTGAATGGCAGAATGGCAGATGGAGATAAAGCATAATCAGAATTTCTGAGGGTTACGGTCACATATACCTGTGAATTTGCAGTAACGGCAGGCATCATCGTCAGTGGCTTGAGTGAAAGGGACATTCGGGTCGAACAACGGGGATATAGCCTTGCGGAAAGCCTCCAGGAAAGTGGCGTTTACCTTGCGGTAGTCATCGATCTGTCCATCCTCATTGCTGACTATGTGAACGAGCGGTTCAGTGGGTAAGGTTTTTATTTTGTATACGACAGGCTTGATGATTCCACTGAATTTGTTCTTGACGGCATAGCCGTTGCAGTAAAGCAGCAACTGTATGACGGCCTTGTTGTCATGTTTTTCAAAAATTTCCTCTACCGAATCGATTTCATTTACCGCACTACCGGTTTTATAGTCAATAAGTTTAATAACTTCCTGACCATCAGGGGTGAATGTGCGGTCAACACGGTCAATGGAACCCTTAACGTTCACTGACAGGTCATCTGAAAGTTTTATTCGTTCCTCAAATTTCATTTCCCCTTTAATGAATTCGAAATTACCGAAAAATTCACTTTCTGCTTCACGCTCAATGATTTTGCATACCATCATCATGATCATTTCTGCAAGGAGCGCGTTTGCTCCGGTAAGCGACGACAAGCGTGGGGCCGCTCCCTCCGCCAATTCCTGTTTCAGGAACTCTTTCATGTAGGCACGGACAACCTCACGTTCTATCAAAGACCGTTGACTATGTAGCAACTGCCTGAGTATCACAGGTGTTATCTGTTGGGTTTTTCGTGACATGATAGTGTAGAGATTCTCCATAGCCAGATGGACTATGGTTCCCCATTTGCTTGCATCAATGAAATCCTTGATTTCATCCGGTTCACGGTAATCTGCTATGTATTCAAGGAAAAAGCCGAGCGGACACTCCAGAAATCTTGAGATGGAGGTAGGGGAGAGATATCGGGGATTGTCCGGGTCACGGAAACGGTTGATTTTCTCCATGATATCATTGTCCTTCATAATTCCGGTCTTGTCAGATACTTTCGGAATCTCAATAGTTCGCGGTTCCACCGGTTTTATCTGATAGGTTTTGCTGATGAATTTCATATCCGGCGGTGTCAACAGATATTTCAGTTGATTGATGTAGTGTGAAACCTCACCTCCACCGTTGGCAGAACGGGAATCATAAATCAGCCAGACCCTACCGGCACGTGAAATCAGCCTATAGAAATAATATGCATAAACGGCCTCATGACGCTCCGTGGTGGACATTCCGTAAGCCCCCCTCATGTCATTAGGTATGAAGGAGTTCTGACGGGTGTTCCGAGGAAATATTCCGTCGTTCATCGATAAAATGAACAGGTTGTCAAAATCAAGCGCACGTGTTTCCAGCACACCCATCATCTGAACACCGTCAAGCGGATTCCCTTCAAAATTAACAGTTTCTCCATCAGTGAGTTGAGATAGCAGGTGGATGATTGTGGAGCGGCTAAGTCCAATATCGCGTCCTTCGCATGCCATCCGTATGGTTTCCAGTGCCTTGATGTACTCCAATACAAATGTGTGGTCCAGTGTCTGCTTGTCCGTGATTGATTTAAGCATATTCAACAGGGAGAGTATACCCTCAAGAGCCTCCGTATCGCTTTCTGTCTTGAGAGGAAACAGGGGTGATAGGTCTGGGAACTTTTCCAGAAGTATGTTCCTACGATAGTTGAATATGTGATTCATATTGATTTCAGAGATAATCTGATCAGCCTGTAGGGGAAAACTGTTGTGAACCAGCGGATGTGACATAACGGTTATCAAATCCTGATAATAATACGCCGGTTCACCACGCAGGATCTTACTGTTGCTGACCATCCGCTCAACGTTGCGTATCAGAGTGGACACAGGAGTGTATCGCATGGGATAGCCCATGGTGACGTTGAACTTACATATTCCTTCGGCAAACGAACTGATCAGTGGCAGACATAGGTTTTCTTCGGGTAGAACCACCGCGGTCTCTTTGGCATTTACACCTTTGAAATGGTCAGGTGATTCAGAAACCATTCCCGTCAGTATACGTGCCGTTTCTTTGACCTGACCGATTTTTGACGGAACTCCTATAACAGTGATTTCCGGCAATGATTTAGGTTTCCATTCCTCAAAGTCATAATCAATATCCGGGTCTGAGGGAAACATCGTGCGATATTTTTCAACGAAATTTCCTGCAGGATTTATTCCGGCAAGTTCTGGTGGCGTATATAGGTCCCAATCCCAGTAAAAATCACCTAAACCATTGTTTCTGAACCATTTGAGGATGGTTTCTTCGGATTCTGAAAGGGCGTTGAATCCCACGAACACATAGCGTGAGTAACGTGCGCGTGACGCCGGGAGTTCACTGACCATATCGGCAGCCTTACGATAGGCCATGCCGCTGTATGCCACTCCTTTATCCTTCAGTTTTTTTCTGAACGTGTTATAAAGTTCATCCAGAATCACCCACAGGTTAAAAAAATTCTTTACGCCTGCCGCGGCAGTGTCATCCGGATTCAGGTGCCTCCACAAATGAACCTGATCAGCATAACTGATAGGGTCATTCCAGTAACGGTTTATAATATCTATCTGTTCCTCAGTAAGATAGTTTGATGAAATCTCTTTGAAATTACTGATGTTCTTCAGTAGGTCCGGGGCGTGAACGCAGTAGCGGTCAATGTCGTCAAAATCACGAAGAACCATTTCTCCCCACGGAAGGAAGGTGTCGAATGAGTCATCGGTAACAGCCGATTTTCGTCGGGAAATGATTTTGCGGTAACACTCATACAGGTCGAATAACAGTTCCAGACGTGGAGCAATGACCAGTTCCGTCAGATCACACACAAGATCGTCAATCGATGTCATTGCCGGCATGAACATGGCGTGAGGGAGCAATTCGCTCAGATAATCCGAGAAAAAGGCCGCACACCTCTTGTTTGGGAATACAAAACAGGTGTCTATTAACTCATCGCAGCGGTTGCTGACGTAAGCCTCGGCAATTTGTCGGAGAAATGGTTTCATCAGGATTTAAGCAATAGAATTACACGGATCGCCACATCGAAAAATACAATCTTTGAGTTTGTGTTACCCGCAATATCCGCAATGGCTCCGTCAAAAGTGTTAACCAGTTGCACAACGTTCCGCTCATTTATGAATGGAGAGAATCGCTTGGAAAATTCGCTCTCCTCGCCATTCATATAGTTTAGCCTTGTGTCATGGAGGTTGTAAATGAAGTTCTCACGCATCAGCCGGGTACAATAGCGCAGAAACGACAACTGTTGCTCTCGGCTCATGTCGGAAATATCAAGCGACCATTTCCTGAGGTCTACAATTTTCCGCTGATAGGCCAGACGCATAAGTTCCACAAACTTAGCGAAGAACAGGCGGCTTTCATCAGCCACAGACAACTGCCTTACCGCTTCGGTCACTGAACCTTCCGCGTTGTGTGCAACGGAAAGTGCTTCCTGCCGGTCAGTGGAGAAATTCTCCGTCAGAAAACGTGCGATATCCTCATCAGCCAGGCGGTTTACTTCTATCCTCTGACAACGTGAATAGATGGTCGGGAGTATCTCTCCTGGATTGTCGGAAGTGATTATGAACAGGGAGTCCTCCATTGGCTCCTCAATCAGTTTCAGCATTTTGTTCGCACACTGCTCATTCATCTTTTCAGGTAGCCACATGAGCACGATCTTGTAACGGGAATAGTGTGATGTGAATGAGAGTTTATGCAGCAGATCATCGCTTTCAGTGACATACATGCTGACCTGAGTAGACGGATTTCCTAACGCACGAGTCCAGTTGGATGGATCCATGTAAGGGTCTTCTTTCAGAAATTCATGCCATTCCTCGCTGTAATCATCCGATACCGGCGGACGGGTCGAGCCCTTTTTCTTTATTACGGGAAATGAATAGAAAGTGTCAATGTGGTTGAATGACTGATGCTGGATACATGAAGGACATGTTCCGCAGGAGTCTCCTCCCGAACGGTTCTCACAATGGATATATTGAGCAAGAGCGCGAGCCAGCGCGAATTTTCCTGTTCCCTGCTTCCCTTGCAGCAGCAGAGCATGGGGAATACGGTCAGTGTCAGCCAGAGCCTTCAGTTGGTTTTTCACCGCCTCATGTCCGGTAATGTCGGAGAATCTCATGTTATCAGAACAGTTGGGCCACTACTTCTTTAACAGAAGAAATGGCATTGTGGGAATAGAAATGTATGGACGGCACACCGGCCTCATAGAGTTCGGCAGACTGCTTCAGGCACCACTCCACACCAACTTTCTTCGCCTCCTTGTCATCCTTACATTGCATCAGACGTCTTGCCAGTTCATCAGGCAGATCGGTGCGGAACACCTTAGGCAACAGGGTCAGTTGGTTAAGGTTCACAATCGGTTTTATACCCGGAATGATAGGCACGTCAATACCGTTCTCACGTGCCATTTCCACGAACTTGAAGTATTTGGAGTTGTCAAAAAACATTTGAGTGACCACATATTCCGCGCCACCGTCTACCTTTGCCTTGAGCCATTGAAGATCTATGGCCATGTTGGGCGATTCTTCATGTTTCTCCGGATAGCCCGCCACCCCATAAGAAAAAGGTGCCTCCGGGAGCAGATCCATGGGAGTGCCGTCTATGAACTGGCCTCGGTTGAAAGCGTTCACCTGATTCTGCAATTCCAATGCATGTGAATATCCGTCGGGGTTTGGAATGAAACGGGGGTCATGTTTTGCTTTGTCACCCCGGAGTATCAGCAGGTTAGTAATACCCAGGAAGTTAAGGTCGATTAGCGCGTATTCAGTCTCCAGCCTTGAGTAGCCTGAGCAGATCAGGTGAGGTACAGCCGGAATATTGTAGCGATGCTGAATGGCGGTGGCGACAGCCACGGTTCCGGGACGTGAACGTTCCGAAACCCTCCGGTAAAGTCCGTCAGGGGTTGACTTGAACACCATCTCGCTGCGGTGCGTGGTGATGTTAATATAAGCCGGATTGTAAGGCATCAGGATGTCTATGTTCCCGAAAAGTTTTGAGATTCCCTTCCCTTTAAGCGGAGGAAGTACCTCGAAAGAGAAGGTCCGTGGAGCCTTTGTGTTGATTATTTCAGGTATGCTCATTTCTTAACTTTGGCGGCATAGCCAATTTTTTTCAGTGATACCGCTAATTTAGCCGTTGAAGTTTTGTCAGCATCGTAAACGATGGTAACAGCCTGTTTTTCAGCGGAGGCGTCGATTTTCTTTATCCCTTTCTCAAACTTTAGTTGATTCTTGATTCTTGCCTCGCATTTCTCGCAGTGCATGGGAGGATCAACAGTGAAGGTAACGGTTTTGATATCCTTTGCGTAAGCGGTAACAGTCATTACAGTGGCTGCGATTAAGAGAAGAAATTTTTTCATATCTATAATATTTTACTTTTTTAAATTCAGACGGAAACCGGCATAGAACATGGCTCCATGAACGGGTCCCCACACCATTGTCGGATCGTAAAGATCGGCCGATGGTAGGTAAACAACAGGGTTCTTCTGTGTGAAGCCTGTGAGGTTCTCTCCTCCAACATATACGGAAATATTCCGCCAGTGCCTGGTCACCTGAAGATTTAGCCTGGTATAGGACTTGAAAGTGGATCCCCATGCTGCTTTACCGTCAATAACGGGAGCGGCAGGCATACGCCCGCCTCCGTTCAACTGCAGGGTAGCATCGAACTGCCAGAGTTCAAGCGGGGTTGTGTAAGATGCGGTGACCAACCCCTTGTAGCGGGGTACGAGTGCTTTGCGCAGAAGCACTCCGGAGTAGGTTTCGCGCACATCGTTATAGCGATACGCTCCGGTGACGGTGAATCCTTTGAATGGCTCGGCGGTTAACTCTATCTGTACGGTATGGGAATATGACCGTGAGTCGGACTGAAGAACCTGAATCACCGAAGGGTTACTCTCGCGGTCAGCGATCAGTTGCTTTTCAAAAGTTGTGTAATAATACTCTCCTGCCAGACTGAAATTCCTGTTCCACAGGGAGAATGACCAGGAAGAAGAAATACCGAAGTTCCATGCCTCGTCACGTCCGAAAGGGGATTCGAACACTACCGGCAGACTGGATGTGAGCAGATAGGAATATTCAGCCATTGAATTTACCGTACGATATCCTTTTCCGGCCGATCCTCGCAGCGACAGGTTCGGACGTATGTTCCATTTGAGATGGGCCCGCGGTGTTACGAAACTTCCGAAAAGATTGCTGTGGTCATAACGCAAACCGGCCATTGCCACCACTTTATCCTCGTGGTTGAATGTATACTGGGCATATATGCCCGGAACCGTTTCCGTGGTACGTGTCACCAATTCACTCATGTTGCTGATATGGCGCAGGTGGTCATTGTTCAGACTCACGCCGGCCGACAGTGAATGAGGGGCCGAGGCATTAGTTTCGAACATCAGCGATCCATAGAAAGTAGACTGATAGGAGTCAAGCGTTCGCTGTCCGTAAATACCGTCGTTAGTCTGGTTGGAGTAATTGAGCATGATGGCAATGTTACGCCCGTCGTCCGGGTCGATGATGAATGCATTCTTTGACCAGACATCGTATCTCCTGCTTTTTATGAGCATATTTCCGAAACTTGACATCTGCCGGATATCATCTTCTGTCAGTGAGTGGATTGTATGGTCACTTACACCTGATTTGCGCCGTTCATCAATTAAGTTGATGGAGGTCTGCATGATATAGCGTGGTGAAAAATAAGCCCAACGGTTCAGCGCATTCACCTGGCGGATACGTGGTGCGTCGGAGAATCCGTCCTTGTTCTCGTCATGATCGGCGAGCGCGTCCTCATAGTGGAGCATCAGAGCCGTCGAGAGTTTGTCGGTGATGTGTATGTTTCCGTCGGCATTTGCCTCGATTTTCGCTTTGGAATCACCGTAAAGGTTTGCGTTGAACTGCTCCTCAGACTGTGGTTTAAGGTACTCTATATCGATTTGTCCGGTTATTGACTCATAGCCGTTTTTTACTGAACTGCAACCCTTTGATATCTGGATTGACTGCATCCATGGTCCCGGTACATATCCAAGGGAATACGGTGAGGAAATACCCCGAAAATTGGGAATATTTTCCGTAAGCATCTGCACGTAACTTCCGGAAAGTCCTAACAGCCTGATCTGCTTGGCTCCTGTTGCCGCATCACTGTAGGTCACATCTACCGAAGGGTTTGTGGTGAAACTCTCCCCGAGGTTGCAACACGCTGCCTTAAACAATTCAGTTCTACCCATAAGGCTGGAGTTCTCAACCCCCTGAAGTCTGCGCAGTCCTTTTCCCCGGGCGTTGACATTGATCTCTCCGAGAATATTATATTTCAATTCAAAGTTCACCTCTTTTTCATCAGGAGCAACTGACACTGTATCAGCGACGCAGCCCACGTATGAAGCCACCAGCAGGGATGCACCCTTCGGTCGGGTGATCTCATAAAGGCCATCCTCATCGGTGACCGTGCCACGGCTACTGCCTACCCATATTACGGTTGCTCCGGCCAACGGCTCTCCATCCTCGGCGGTCACTCCGCCGCGCACCTTGACCGCACCATGCAGTGGAAAGATCGTGAACAATATTATAGCACTAATTATCAGTCTCATAATACTCATACAGTTTTGTCAGTACATTCTCCTCCTTCAGTGATGACAGGGGAATAACGTATATGTCATAGTCACCTGCGACGGTCATTATCAGGTTCGCTCCTGACAGGCTTAACCGATTGATCTGCTCACGTTCAATTATTACACTCTCTTTAAGCGGACTTATCCGTTCATCGTTTACCGTGACAGTGGGGTGATACGTTACCTTTGCTACAGCATGACTGAACTCCCATTCCTGTTCGAAGGTCTTGACCACAGTGTCAGGGCGTAGCGCGTAGTTGAAAAAAATGATGGCCTGTGACAACGAGGCGACACACAGAATGTAGATAACGGCAACATAGAAAAAGGAACCGTTGACCAGTACTCCCAGAGCCAGAAACAACGTCAGCGGCATAATCAGCCACCACAGGTTGTTTATAAGCCAGCGGCGTAGCAGTATCCCTGCATAGAGTCCCGGAGCGGGTTTGAATTTCTCTGTGAAAATGACCATGTTTATCTATGCAAATTTAAGCATTTTTATTGGAATTGCCCAACTTTGCATAGCAAAAAATGATATGAATCCTTCTTGTCAGAAATCCACAGTAAGACGCACATTGATCTGGCGGCGTGTCAGATAGTTGGGCACGGCATACTGGATGTTGTTGACATCAGTAACCCAATAGTATCCTGACACATTGCTGATGTCAAGCAGATTGAACACATCAACTCCTAACCATGCCGATTTAAGGAATTTGTGGATTCCTGAAGGGGTCTCGCTCTCACGCAATTCTCGAAGGAGGGCATAACTTACACCAACATCCACTCGCTTGTAGGCCGGTGCACGGAAATAACCTTTGTCACGGGTGGTGTGAGGGGCAGTGGTAGGCAGTCCGTCGGAGAGGATGCCACGGAGTGAGAATTTCAGGCGTGGTATCTTGGGAAAGTAGTCGGTGAAATATAGGGCGAATGAGTAACGCCGGTCAGTGGGACGTGGCACATGCACTCCGTTCACCAGTTCATCGGTTTTCATCAGTGAGAAACTGATCCACGAGTCACTCCCGGGTACGAACTGTCCGAACAGTTTCAGGTCAAGTCCGGCAGTGTAACCGCTTGATTCATTAAGTCCGGTGTATGTGAACTTAAGATTGTCAATCTCATAGGGGACAAGATCGTTTAGTTTCTTATAATATAATTCCCCTGATAGTTTGAACGGACGATCGAAAGCCCGGAACGTGTAATCAGAACCAAAAATGAACTGCAGGCTTTGCTGAGCCTTGATATCATTGTTGAGGGTGATAACCGTGTTACCCTCATCATCGGTTACCGGGCGGCGGTACTCTTTGTAAAAAGGTGACTGATAGTAAACTCCCGTGGCGAACCGGAAAGTCCATGCATTGTTACGCTCCGGAACGAACGCCACATTTATTCGGGGAGAGAAAAGCAGTTGCTTGTTGAAGTCCCAGTAACTCATCCTTATTCCGGCATTAAGATTGAAGTATCCAAGGCTGCTGTTGAGCCTATAGGTGTCTTCAACATAAAGGGCAAGGCGGTTAGTGGCCAGTTCCTGAACGGAAGTGAGGTTATAGATCATCTTTATCTGTTCCGGATTGGTGGGGAGGGTGTAACCTGCTGAATCTCGCAGTTCATATTCCCTTGCGTGCTCATTGATTTTCTCATGTTGCATGGAGAATCCGTAAGCCAGATTGTGTGACGCAATCCCTGTATGACCCTTCAGTGCCATGGACATAACACTCATTTTAAGTCTGTTACGTGCATGTTCGTGGTAGCGCCCCACACCTAATTCTCCACCTATGGCTCCTCCTGAAGATCCGTTACCGGTGGTGCCCGCCTGATCAAGCCAATACTCGCCAAGTATGTCGTATGCGACAAGTTCGTTGGTCAGATAGCCTGATGCCTGGAGTGTGAAATAGGTGCTTCTGGAACGGAAATAATCTATGGAAACCGCTCCAAGCCATGTTTCGAACTTATCTTTCTCCTCTCCGTCAAAGTAAACCTTGAATTGTTTGGCATCGGTAGATGTGCCGAAATTTGTAGTTCTTGAAGCGGGTACAAACTTATAGTTGTTGATGGCGATGTTGCCCAGAACTGATATGCGCCATTGTTTGCCGGGACGGAAAACCAGGTTGGTCTGATAGTCAAAGAAATTGGGGTCATACTCTCCCTTGGTGTCCATTGAACTCAATAACGATGAGTTTCTTTTATAGCGTACACCATGGAGTTGGGAGAATTTACCCGAGTGCTGACCGAACGCCAGTGATCCTCCCATAAGCGACAACGACAGGGAGCCTTCAAGAGCCTCCGGTTCACGATAGGTGATGTCAAGCACTGACGACATCTTGTCGGCATATTCTGCTGAAAATCCGCCCGTGGAAAATCCTATCTTGTCAACCATGTCAGGGTTGATGATACTCAAACCTTCCTGCTGACCGGATGTTACCAACTGCGGACGGTATACTTCTATGCCGTTGATATACACAGAGTTCTCATCGAATGTGCCTCCACGTACGGAATATTGTGACGACATTTCATCGGAGGAATTGACCCCCGCAAGAGTTGTGATCATTGCCTCCACACCACCCCCTGATGCGTTCGGCATCAGTCGGCCGGCTTTGCCGTCGATGGTCTGCATCTGGGTTGTCTGCTTCTTGAAATCGGTTACCTCAACCTCCGTCAGTTCCTTAGTAGCGGGGTGAAGTGTTATATTAAGGGTGACATCCTGTTGAGGATCAATAAGTTTGCGCTCAACCTCCTTGTATCCTATGCAGGTAAAAATCACTTTGATCGTGTCGGAATAATGGGTGGAGATTGAGTATCCACCGTCCAATCCTGACATTCCGCCTACTGCGGTGCCACCTATACGGACGGTAACGAATTCCATCGGCTTGTTCTCCGGATCTATAATTTTACCATGGATATTGACGTCACGAGCCATGACACCCAAAGAAGAAAGCAATGAAAGTATGATAAATATGACTGATTTGTTCATTCTGCACAATTATATATATGATATAACGGCAGAATATCATTTTTATTATAGGACTTTATTATTAGATCCGGTTTCCAATATTTGTTAATGCTGAGGACGCATATCGCCGAGAGATTTTTGGCTTGTGATGAAGGAGCGTAGCCGTAGTTACGTGACTGAAGAACAAGGCAAAAAGCGCCGGTGAGATGCGGTGGTAAGGTAACTTTTAGCCACAGTATTTGGTACATCGGAATTCAAACCAATTAACGGCAGGTGCGTTGTGGAACGAACATTTTCGTGGCTTGAATCCTTCAGGCGATTAAACAGAAACTACGAATAATTTCTTCACACTTCAAAAGGGATTGCAATGGTAGCATGCGCAATGTTTATGTTGCGGTTTGTATAATCCAACT
>CAMWNP010000025.1 GCA_947175645.1 uncultured Porphyromonadaceae bacterium | reverse complement strand
GCGGAGGCCGGAGCCCTCCGCTCCATCCCTGGACAATATCAAGGCAAAGGAGAGGTTAGAAACCCCGGGTCCCAGCCCGGGGGGGGGAGTGACTGCCCGGGTTCCCATGCGTCCCGGAAGGACGCTATTGTAAAAAGAGAAGTTCTGATGAAAGTTGTGCCTCCGGCACAAGGTCTCAGGCATAAACCCCATCGGAGAAGACCCCCATACGCCCCGTCTGACCACATCATATATCTCTCATCCTGAGGTGATATTTGGATATTTCGATTATTTTTATTACCTTTGGGGCAAGCATAACACTAACACCATTAAACCTGACTAATCCTATCTATTATCGCATGAAAATTTATAAGTTAATTCTTTCAGCGGTCATCATCATGGCCGGGTGTTGCTTTGTTGTCAAAGCGGACACCAAGGAGGTGCCTAAGAACGAGTTACGTTCAGCCTGGCTCCCCACTATCTCAACAGCCACAAGTTGGCCCGGAAGCACCACCGGTACGTCGGCCTCAATCGCCAAGAAACAGCAGGAATCTCTCGTCAACCACATTGAGCGGATGGTGAAATATAACTGCAACGCTCTTTCATTCCAGGTACGCCCGATGGGTGATGCTCTCTACAAATCAAGTTGCGAGCCTTGGTCGCACTACCTCACCGGCAAGCGTGGAACCGCCCCTACATACGACCCTCTGGAATTCTTCATCAAAGAGTGTCATGCACGCGGCATAGAGGCTCACGCATGGGTCAATCCTTTCCGTCTGAAGAGAGGTGCCACTCCGCTGACCGCTTATGATCAGGCCCACATTGACAAAGGGTGGACAATAGAGTATACTCATCCTGAAGAGGGCTCCACCACAATCTTTGACCCGGGTAACCCCGAAGTGCGCAAATACATCGTTGACCGTGTGATGGAGGTTGTCAACAACTATGACATCGACGGAGTGATGTTCGATGACTACTTCTATTGTCCCGGACTCCCCGCAAACATCACCTCCGGATATGACTACGATGAATACAAGGCTTCAGGCACATCTCTGTCGCTGGCCGACTGGCGCCGCGAGAACGTGAACAAGATGATAGCCGAAACCTACGCCGCCATCAAGGCAGCGAAACCTTGGGTACGCTTCGGTCTCAGTCCGCGTGGCATCGGTGGCGGTCCGGACGGTGTTTCCGCCAAGAAATACGGACTTCCCGCATGTCCCGCCACAGCAGGTGACGGCATGTACAACAGCATCTTCTGTGACCCCCTGGCATGGATGTCAGCAAAAACAATCGATTACATCAGCCCCCAGATCTACTGGCCCACGACACAGGCAAACGCTCCATATCAGCCCATCACAAACTGGTGGGTGAAGGTCTCGGATAAACTTGACGTTGCCTTCTATTCAAGTGTGGGCGCCTACAGGAAATACACCGCAGGAGAGATGGCTAAAGAACTTCAGATCAACCGCGACGAGAACAACGACGGTGATAACGGAGTGGTGTTCTACGCTGCCGGCGACATGGATTCGTACGACTCCGAACTCAAGGCTGCCTTCCCCACTAAGGCTCTTGTTCCACCGTTGCGTGCGCAGTCACCCGCCGATCCCGGTAAAATCAGCACTCTCCAACTCAATGGAAACACCCTTTCATGCACTCCTTTGGAAGGAGTCCGATACGCTTTCTACGCTGTACCCAAGTCCGTTACAGGTAAAGAGGCAGCCTCCGGAGTGACTACCGGTCTGAAAGCGGAATATCTTCTCGGATTCTCCTACGAACCTACATTCAACCTCCCCGATGACAAAATCGCAGGATACTGGTATGCCGTTACTCCTTACGACCGTTACGGATATGAATGGGAGGCCACAACCCTGGGTATGACTCCCGCAGTTCCGGGTCCCGTTCCTACTCTCATCGCTCCTCAGAACGGAACCCTGTTCACCGAAGGTGATGTGGTGCTGGAAGTGGAAAAAATCGCTGATGCCACCACTCAGATCGTGCAGGTTGCCACCGACGAAAATTTCAAGCAGATTGTGACAACCGTCAAGGAACCGGCCGTGACCGAAGGCAATAATCTGCAGTATGTCATTCCAGTGGTCTTTTTCAAGGACGGAAAGTATTACTGGCGCTCGGTTGCCAAATGTGACGGTAAGGACGAAGGTGTGTCGGAAGTGCGTGATTTCTCTGTCGAGCGTGTCGTTGACAACGGCTACACCCTGACCACGGATGGCGAACTCTACGACTTCACTGATCCGGCATCAACCGGTCGCAGACTACGTCTGCAGAGCCTCTGGATCCGTTCTGAAAATCATGGTAATCCCCTTGATATCAATGATAAGCAGTGTCGTGACTTCACCGTTTGCGGCGATATTATCTATGTGGCGCACATGGAGAGTGTAGGTTCAACATCGGCTTTCAGACTTTTCCGCTACAAGGCTGCCACCGGTGCTGAAATGACTCCGCTGGAACTCATTCCGGATGGAAATTACACCGGTTTTTATGCCCCTCTCACCACCGTCACCACTGACAATGCGGGCAATCTGATTATTTCAGGACTGGCTCTGAATGCCAACTCAAAACTGGTTGTCGGGAAGGTTGACACCGCTTCCGGCAATGTAACCACAGTGGTATCACTCCCTGTGACCGCTCGTATCGACCATATCGATGTCATTGGTGATGTTGACGCAGATTTCTATGTGATCGCCGCATCCGGAACCACATCCGATGCTTATCGCTGGCATGTTGTGAACGGTGAGATCAAGGAGAACAAGTCCATAGCCATCGGTGTGACTCCGGGTACTGCTCCTCGTGTTCAGGCTGTTTCGGAAAACGGTGCCTTTATTGACGGTAGCAGCACTCAGTTCCACTATTACGATTTCAACCAAAACAAAGCAACCGGTAAATTCGCCACTACCAAGCAGACTCAGGCTAACGGCGGTGCTTACTTCACCCTTGACGGGATGTCGTTCCTTGTGTACCCCCATTCCACCTTCTCCAATGGCGTGGCTTATTCACTTGATTACGGTCCCTCGCTCCCTGCAAGTTACGATAACCTCACCAATCTGTGGCAGTTCACACCCAAAGGTTTCGGCACAAAAGCACCTGCAGGCGGTGACTACGGAGCCCTGGCTGAGGTGCATACGAATACCGAAGGTCTGCCCATGGCCCATATCTACACTTACGCGGCAAACAACTCCCTTGCGGCTTACAAACTTGATTATGCATCATCCTCGGATGTTGATGTCATCGACGGAATGACTGACGTACGTCTGACCATGACCGACGGTGTCCTCGACCTTGGAACAGTGGCTGAACAGGTGTCGGCCTATAATGTGTCAGGTGTTATGGTGGCTCATGCCGCCCACACCCGCACTCTGAGTCTGAAAGGTCAGTCCGGTCTTCTCATCGTTTCAATCACGGTTGACGGTCAGCAGAAAACTGTAAAGATTCTTCTCTGATAAGAAACTTCTTAAATAGACAATGGTGCATCACCGGCATGGATGATGCACCATTTTCTGTTTGTAGTGTCACTGTTGTGTATTGAGTTATTTCTGTTTCTTGCGGCTTACCTCAGCGTCAAGAACAGCCACAGTGGTGAGATTGACTATATCGCGCACCGGAGCGTCCACCTTGATGAAGTGCACCGGTTTGCGCAGGCCCATCTGGACCGGACCGATAGCCTCACCCACACCCATTTCGAGCATCAGACGATAGGCTGTGTTGGCCGCGCTGAGGTTCGGGAAGATGATGGTGTTGACATTCTGTCCTTTCAGTCGGGTGAACGGGAACACCTCATCGCGCAGTTCACGGTTGAGGGCGTAGTTCACCTGCATCTCACCGTCGATGGCAAGCGAGGGATAGAGTCGCTGCATCTTTTCAACAACATTGTGTACCTTGGCACATTCAGGCACGGTGCTTGATCCGAAGTTACTGTAACTTACCATGGCCATTACCGGCTCGATGGCAAAGAAACGCACGGTTTCGGCCGATAGGCGTGCTATGTCGGTGAGTGCATCTTCGTCAGTTGTCTGGTTGACTGATGTATCGGCAAGGAAAAACAGACCGCGTTTGGTGTCGATGATATGCATTGTGGCGAAATGGGTGTATCCGTCACGCAGCCCCACTACCTCTTTCGCAAGTGACTCTATATGGTGGAAGTTCGAGTAGGCTCCTGCAATGAAGGCGTCGGCATCACCTGTCTCAGCCATCATCATGCCGAAATAATTGCGGTCATACATCTTCTCAAGAGCCTCCGGATAGGTCATGCCGTGGCGTTCGCGTTTCTCTGCGAGCAGACGGGCATAGCGTTCGCGGCGTGGTGCCTCACGGTCATGTCGGGGATTGATAATCTCTATGTTGGAGATATCGGCACCGATCCTCGCGGCACGTTTGCCGATCATTTCCTCGTTACCGAGCAGAACAGGGATGGCTATACCCTGACGTGCCACGCTGGCAGCCGCCTCAAGCATATTGTCGGTGTTCCCCTCGCCGAACACAACACGTTTACGGTGTTCCTTGGCTTCTTCGGTTAGCGTACGGACAAGTTTGTTGTCAAATCCCATGAGTTGGCGCAGACGGGCATAATATTCCTCCCAGTCGGTTATGGGACGACGTGCCACCCCGCTTTCCATGGCACCGCGAGCCACGGCAGGTGCCACGGTTATCAGCAGTCGGGGGTCAAGAGGCTTCGGCAGTATATATTCAGGTCCGAACGATAGTTTCTCCCCGCCATAAGCGTTGTTTACTATCGATGGCACAGGCTCCTTGGCAAGGTCCGCTATGGCATATACGGCGGCAAGTTTCATCGCCTCGTTGATCTCTGAGGCTCGGCAGTCGAGAGCGCCACGGAAAATATAGGGGAATCCCAGCACATTGTTGATCTGGTTCGGGTAGTCACTGCGTCCGGTGGCGAAAATCAGGTCTTCACGCGTTGATTTGGCAACATCGTATGCAATCTCCGGATCAGGATTGGCCAGTGCGAACACAATTGGTCGTGGTGCCATTGATTTTATCATCTCCGGTGTGACCACATCCTTTACGGAGAGTCCTAAGAACACGTCAGCATCCTTCATTGCCTCCGCAAGAGTACTGATGTCACGGCTTGTTGCGAACTGTTTTTTCTGTTCGTTCAGGTTCGTGCGTTTAACCGTTATAGGGCCTTTACTGTCACACATAACAATATTTTCAGGTTTCACCCCTAATGCTATGTAGAGTTTCGTGCAACTTACCGCTGCCGCGCCCGCACCGTTGACAACCAACTTTATTTCACCGATTTTTTTCCCTTGGAGTTCAAGAGCATTGAGCAATCCGGCCCCTGATATTATGGCCGTGCCATGCTGATCATCGTGCATAACAGGGATATCGCACTCTTTTTTCAGTCGGTCCTCGATCTCGAAACAGTCTGGAGCCTTTATATCCTCCAGATTAATTCCCCCGAAGGTTGGCGCTATCGCCTTCACCGCCTGAATGAATTTTTCAGGGTCTTTTTCATTTACCTCGATATCGAAGCAATCAAGTCCGGCGAATATCTTGAAAAGGAGGGCTTTCCCTTCCATAACAGGTTTGCCGGCAAGGGCACCTATATCTCCGAGTCCGAGCACCGCGGTTCCGTTTGATATCACGGCAACCAGATTCCCTTTGTTTGTGTACTCATATACGTCAGCCGGGTCTGCTTCTATTTTTTTGCACGGATAAGCCACACCGGGTGAATATGCCAGTGCCAGATCCTGTTGTGAGGAATATGGTTTGGTGGGTATTACCTCAATTTTTCCCGGGCGCGGGTAACGGTGGTAATCCAGCGCCATCTGTTCAGTGACTTGAGTTTTGGGTTTGTTCGATTCCATATAAGGTATAATAATTTTTAATTTATAAGCGTAATGTTGTTCTCAGGAGTGACGGCCGGTGTGTGGCAACGGTTCCACATATATATAATGTAAAGGGAATTGTTTGGTTCACATAGATATATAAAAAAATTGACCGACCCTCTCGGACCGGCAACTTAATTTCGGGATAACCCGAACAAACCTAACATAAAACACGAGTATTATCAAAAATTGAATTAGCCTGTTTAAACACTAAATTCTAACATAAATACTAACCCTTAAAACTAATTCTAACAATAAGGCTAATTCTAATAACTAAATTTTTTTACTTTAGTTCCTTGTACTGTCTATGTTCTAATTAACTTTTACGATGCAAAATTAATCACCCGAAATTCATTTTGCAATAGCATATAAATCAAATATAAATGTAATATAAACATATAATATTTTAATTTATTGATAATCAGTATGGTATTATTTTACTCCTTTCAATAGAATATAAACGATAATATAGAAAACCTTGTTCAAAAAGTGTTCAATTTGCACAAATTCGCACTGTGCGAGAAGTGTGCGATTGCAAAATATCCGTTCATTTAAACGATGGTTCGGATATTTTGTTGTAACTTTAAATAATGAAAATTTTTGAATCCTCTATGAGTTTTACTGAAGAAATAAAATTGTTCCTCTCCCGCCATCATTATAACCGCGTGAACCCTCGTGCCGCGTTGATTGATATGGACGGCACGCTCTATGACTCCATGGTGAACCACACTGCCGCCTGGCACAAAATGATGCTCGGTCTGGGCGTGAAGTGTAACCGTGATGAGTTCTATCTCTATGAAGGTATGACCGGTGCGGCGACAATCAATCTGCTTTTCCGTCGTGCCTTCGGTCATGAGGTTTCTCCGGAAGAGTGTGCCCGATTATATAAGCGCAAAACCGAACTTTTTGCCGAGATGCCTCCGGTGGAACCGGTCGAGGGTGCGAAACTGGTTATGGAGAAAATCATGGAGCGTGGTTGGGAGCGTGTGCTCGTGACCGGATCAGGGCAGAGTTCCCTCATCAACCGGCTGCCGGATGATTATCCAGGTCTGTTCCGGGACGATATGCGCATAACCTCCCATTCGGTTAAAAACGGCAAACCGCACCCCGAACCTTATCTGAAGGCTCTGGAACTGGCCGGCGTAAAACCGTGGGAGGCCATAGTGATTGAAAACGCTCCTTTGGGCGTGAAATCAGGGGATTCGGCCGGTATTTTCACTATAGGTGTGACGACGGGACCTATTCCTGCCCGTGAACTCCGACGGGCTGGTGCGGCGGTTGTGTTTGATTCTATGGAGAGTTTCGCGGGTGAATTTGACAGATTAATCGATGCGATTCTCAACACTTCAAGCGATTCAAACGTTAATTAATAAAGAAAAAATTAAAACGCCATGAATCAGCAACTGATATTCACCAACCATGTAGCGCAGAAACTCGATGAGTTGGTCGCAGGAATGAATCCTGCCAATGTAGTGGTCCTTGTTGACAGTAACGTACGCGAGGCCGTGATTCCCCGTATGCAGGAGGAATCAGAAACAATAGCAAAAGCAACCGTAGTTGTGGTGAAACCGGGTGAAAACCACAAAACCACCGATACGCTCTCGGAAATCTGGGATCAACTTATCAAGGCAGGGGTAACCCGAAAGTCTCTACTTATCAATATGGGTGGAGGAGTTATAACGGATATGGGCGGATTTGCCGCTTCCACATTCAAACGGGGTATTCCGTTCATAAACATACCCACCACACTGCTCGGTGCCGTTGATGCTTCCGTGGGAGGGAAGACAGGTGTGAACTTCAACGGATTGAAAAACCAGATAGGCGCTTTTGCAAATGCAGAAACAGTGATTGTTTCATCCACATTCTTTAAAACTCTTCCTGACAGTGAGTTATGGTCGGGATATGCCGAGATGATCAAACACGGGGCAATATCCTCAAAGGATCATTTTGACCAACTGCTCAAATATGACCTCACCGGACGCGACTATGATAAAATGCTAACCCTCATGGAGGAGAACGTGCAGGTGAAGAGCAACATTGTTGCGGCTGACCCCACAGAGAATGGTATACGCAAGGCCTTGAACTTAGGACATACCGTAGGTCACGCCTACGAGGAACTGGCCATGGAACGCCATTCACCCATCTCCCACGGATATGCGGTAATTTTTGGTCTGCTGACCGAACTTATCCTGTCCAAGAACAAGGCGGGATTCCCGGCAGAGGAAGTGGACCGGCTCGCGGCATACGTCAGAAAGCATTACGGACGATTTAGTTTCGGCACTGACGAGTATGACCGGCTCATTGCACTGATGCGCCATGACAAGAAGAACTACACGGCCGATGAAATCAATTTCACCCTTTTGACCAACATCGGCGAAGTGGAAATTGACCGCACCGCAACAGAAGATGAAATTCGCGGTGCATTCGATGAATACCTCAGAATACTCTCATGATTTAACATTCCCATTCCAAAGATAATCCTCCAACCATGCAAAACTACGTTATCACAATCGGACGCCAATTCGGCAGCGGCGGACGTGAACTGGGCAAACTGATAGCCTCCACGTTCGGAATCAAGTTCTATGACAAACAACTGCTGACCGAGGCTGCCCGGCACGCCGGCATGAATCCCGAACTCTTTGAGGATGCCGATGAACGCGTCCCTTCATTTCTCAACGGAATGTTCGCGTTCAATCTCGGCATGAACCCCACCGTGCTGTGCGGTTGTGAAAATACCATAAGCGACGAGGTAATCTACAATCAGCAGAGCGAGTTCATGAAGAAACTGGCGGAAAAGGAACCATGCGTAATCGTGGGGCGTACGGCTGACTACATTCTGCGTGATCATCCTCGGACGGTCAACATCTTCGTTCATGCTGAAATGCCCGACTGCGTGGCGCGCATACTCAGGCGAGGAGACTGCAAAAGTGTTGCGGAAGCGGAGGCGAAAGCGCGTAAAATCAACAAGTTACGCTCTAATTTCTATAATTTTTATTCAGAAAAACGTTGGGGCGACGCAACATCTTATGATCTTACCTTCAACTCCTCAAAAATCAAAATGGAGGATGCCGTAGCCATTATAGCGGAATATATCCGCCGACGTTACGGCATTGAACCCGTGCCGGAAAAGAGAGATGACCGGTAGGGGCCTCATGTCCCTGCTGTCATTATCCTCGGAGAGTTGAATCAGAACAAATCCGGGAAACCGCAAGAGGGTGTGTCAGACGCAAATGTCGACACACCCTCTTGGGTTGGATATCATATATTGTTCTTAGAAGAACATGTTAGTTGACTTTGTGTAGAAAAGCATACCTGAGCCAACCTCCTGGGAAACACTTTCACCCATTGTGTTGGCGACAATAGCCAGTGAGAAGTGGAGAGCCGATGAAGGTCCGTTGGCGGTGATGATTTTTTCAAGAGCAACCACACGCTGGTCACGCATCTTAACCTCCTTGTGGCACATCTTCTCGAAGCCCGGATAGCAGGTTGCTTCATGACCGTCAAGGATACCGAGCGGAGACAGAACCACAGCGGGTGAGGCGCATATGGCCGCTATCTTACCCCCGTTTGCCGCATGTTCCTGAATAAGGTCGTTGAGTGGACTGAAATTATGAAGGTTTTCCGCACCGGGCATTCCTCCCGGAAGTATCAGCCACTCAATCTCGTCGCTGTTGAATACACAGTCGCTGAAAAGCATGTCAGCCTTGATGGAAACACCATGGGCACCCGTGACGTTACGGTCGTCAGTGATCGACACGGTTTTCACATTCATCCCCGCACGGCGAAGAACGTCAATGGGAGTGATGGCTTCTATTTCTTCAAATCCCTTGGCAAGAAAGAGGTAAGATACTTTCATAATCAGTTGAGTTAATGGTGAGTTAATGGCTTTTGTTCACTTGAATTTCGGTTATCAGGGAGATGTGCCCTGCAATTAATTTACAAAGATAAAACATTATCCGTTACCGTTAGTTCAAATAAAGTTGTTAAATTTGCATAAATCATCGGTATTAAGTATATGTTGAAAATTAGTAGAAACAACATCTGCTTGATAATATAAAATAATTTTCAACTTCTACTTATGAAAAATATAAGCAAATCTATACTCTTTACGGCTCTCCTGGCAGTTCTTGCGACATTGACCGGATGTGGTCCTGACAGTTACCGCAGCATTAACGGGGCGGTCTGGAACACCACATTTCATGTAACCTACAACAGCGGACGAAATCTTGACGATTCAATCCGCTCGGTGATGCGTCGCGTGGAACTCTCCCTGTCACCCTTTAACGACTCATCGCTCATTTCTGCCGTTAACAGGGGAGAGGATGTGAAGGCCGACAGTCTGTTGCGGAAAGTGTTGGAGTGTTCCCGCCAAGTCAGCCGTCTGAGCGGAGGAATGTATGACCCCACGCTTTCACCGCTGATCAATCTCTGGGGCTTCGGTTACCGCAATTCCGATTCCATTCCTGACGAGAGCATGATCGCCGAGGCTCTTTTGTCAGTTGGGATAGACGGATGTGACATAACCGCTGACGGCACTGTAATTAAAAAAAGCCCGCTGACGGAGTTCAACTTCAGTTCCATCACCAAGGGGTTGGCGTGTGATGAAATAGGGGGTATGCTGGCCCGAAACGGATGCACTGACTACATGGTTGAGATCGGCGGAGAGATAGCCCTTTCAGGCAGAAACAGCAAAGGGAAGCCATGGCGCATAGGAATAGAGGCTCCGCGTGAGGGGATAGCGCCGGGCTCGGTTGAGGCGGTATCTGTCATAAACCTGACTGATTGTGGCGTGGCGACATCTGGGAACTACCGTAACTACCGTAAGGATGACTCCGGGAAATCGTTCGGACACACCATATCGGCCGTTACCGGAAGGCCGGTGGACACGTCAACCCTGAGCGCTACGGTGGTGGCTCCTTCGTGTATGCTCGCTGACGCGCTTGCCACAGCGGTTATGGCCGTGGACACGGTTGCCGTAGCGCAGATGGCCGATGCTTTGCCCGACGTGTGGATAATGCTTGTGACGGCCACACCTTCAGGAGAATATCATATCAGTGAGTTTGGTACTCGCTCAATATTTGAATGAACTTCCTCCAAGAAATTCCCTGAGGAGCGACGTTGGCGGAATGGCTTTCTCCGGAATCGGTGAAAAATAACTCAGGAACTTAAGCAGTCGGTTGGCCTCAGTGTACTCCCGGGTGTCGTGAGGTACCGTTTTCAGCAATTCTTCGCCATATTGCTTCATAACCCCAAGTTCAAAAATCAGGGAGGAATTAAACATGGAGTCCGCGTTTTCCTGATAAGGGAATATCCATTTTTCCTCGCCACGGCGCACGCTGGGCCATCGGCGGATGGTTTCCAGAGGTGAAGTGCCGCGATATTTGTGGTCACGAATAATCCTGCGTAACAGGCGGTTATCTGATGTGGGGACCCAGTTGTGGTTGTCAATGGCAAGTGTGGTGAGAGCCGAAACGTAAACCTTGTATTTCATTTCATCAGCGATTTCGGCCGTAAGTTCAGGATTGAGTCCGTGGATACCCTCGATCAGCAGTATGGAGTTATCATCCAGGCTGATGCGGTTACCTTTGAACGAGCGTGTGCCTGTCTCGAAGTTGTAGCATGGCAGTTCCACCTCCTCACCCTTTATCAGTTTTGAGAGTTGCTCATTGAACAGATGTATGTCAAGCGCGTATAGCGATTCATAGTCGTAGTCACCGGTTTCGTCACGCGGTGTCACTCTCCGGTCCACAAAATAGTCGTCAAGCGATATCATCTTGGGTACCAGCAGGTTGGTGAGCAGATAAATTGCCAGACGCTTGGTGAAGGTGGTCTTTCCCGATGATGATGGACCGGCAATCAGCACCACCCTTGCACCACCCGCATGGTAGCGGCGGGTGATTTCATCGGCTATGCTTGCAATTTTCTTGTCGTGCAGCGCTTCCGCCACATTTATCAGATTTTCGGTGCGTTTCTCCTCCACGGCACGGTTCAGTTCACCTACATTCTTCACGCCGATAATGTTGTTGAAGCGCAGATATTCCGTGAAAGCATTGAAAAGTTTTTCCTGTGGCACCGGAGTGGCCGCCACTGCCGGATTCTTCGGGTCGGGACCAAGAAGCAACATTCCGTCTTGATACGGAATCAGATTGAACACTTTCAGATGGGCCGTCGAGGGTGCCAGCGGTCCGTAATAAGAGTCCGCGGTCCCGTCCATGGTGTAATAGCCGGCATAAAGGTCGCGCCGGGTTTCCAGCAGCATTACCTTGTCCTTCAGGTTCTCTTCCGCAAAAATGTCGATCACATCCCTGCGGAGTTTCTCATTACGCTCGAACGGGATATCCCTGCCGGCCAGATGCAGCATGCAGATGCGTAGTTCCTCTACCGTTTCAGGCCCTATGAGTGTCTCCACACCAATAAGTCGGCAGAAATAGCCGTGGGAAATGGAATGTTCAATCTTGAGCGTGGCCATGGGGAAGCGATTCCTTACCGCCGCAAACAGAAGCATGCAGAGCGAGCGTATATAAACTCTGTTCCCTACAGCCGATTCCACCGGCAGGAATTCAACCACTTTTGGCGCGAACAGGCAGAATGACAGGTTCTCCGTCTTGTTGTTTACAGTGGCGCAGATGGGGTTGAAAGGGATTTGGTTGCGGATGCGCTCATAAATCTGAAGGAGCGATTCCCCTCCGGAACACTCAATGTAACTGTTTGTGTTGGTGCAGAATATCTGTAAGTTCATAGTGGCTGTGGATTGGACATTGGTTGTTGACAGGCTCAACGGGTCAAGGTTTCCTGCGTTCCGCCTCGGCTTTGCGGCGGTAATTATCGGCTCGCCGCTTATAGTCGTTGAACGATCTGTTCTTTGACTCCATGCGTGAGAGTGCCGATGTGGCCTTGGACATATATGTGCGGGCACGCGAGATGTTGTTATGGCGTGTCTCCGTCAGGGCAGACTGCAGTGCGCTTTCCGCATCGGCCTGTGCGCGTTCGGCTTCGCGGCGGTATGAGTCGGCCTGACGCTGATATCTGTCGGCCTCGCGCATCAGCCTGTCGGCTTCACGCTGACTTCCGTACGCCGGCGCTGCCAAGGAAACGGCCAGTAAGGAAACTGACAATGCTTGTTTTATCATTTGAAACTAAAAGGGGAGTGGAATGAGGTCAGACGTCCCAGAATGGAGTCTGTGCGTTGCTCTATTTCGGGAGTGATATATTTGCGGGAGATGGAGAACGTGGAGTCACCCTGGACAAGAGCGGGAACAACGTCGATGCTATCCGCAGCGAACATCCTGCGGAGTTTGCGGGCTATGGCGGCTCGCAGACGCAAGGGTTTGGTGGTGTCTGTCATCACAAAGTACAGAAGCATTACCGGGCGGGCCGATGCAACTCCTGCGCGCATGCTCCACTCGCTGATTTTTGACCATAGTTTCTTTGAGGTGTCAATCGTATTCATGGTATAAGAGATTGTTGGTTCTACAAATATAACACTTTTGAAAGGGTTAAATCAACCTCTTTACCGTATTTTAGATTAATTAACATTACCCTTCCGATGCCGCCTCAATCCGCCTGTATGCTATGCCCGGTCAGCGGCGTGTGGCTATTACTCCGTTGAAAACACCTATCATAAGCGTGATGCCAGCCACAATAAGTATATCGGAGAAATGCAATTCCACCGGATAGGCCGATATGGTCAGGTTCGACACATGTTCCGACCCTAATCTGATGATTCCGTAATGCTCCTGCACCAGAGAGAGAACCGCTCCGGCAATGATGCCGATTACTCCTCCGGTGACGCTTATCAGCCACCCCTGGATTATGTAAATCTGATTAATCCGGCGTGGGGTTGCTCCCATGGCTGACAGGATCCTGCTGTTGCCTTGCTTCTCAATTATGAGCATGGCAAGCGTGGAAATGATGTTGAACGAGGCTATTATAAGGATAAAGGCGAGCATCAGAAAAGTAATCCATTTCTCGGTCCGGATCATCTTGAACGCTTGATCCTGCTGTTCCACCCTGTTTTTGACAACGTAATCTTTCCCGGCTATTGCCTCAATCTTTTTACGGATATGTTCAGGTTGATCAGTGAACACCGCAATTTCCGACCCTTCCGTAGTGTAGTCAAGCAGTTGGCGGGCGGCATCGAGCGGAATGATCAGCAGGTCTGTGTCATAAGTGTCCTGCTCCACCTGAAACACTCCCGCTACATGGAAATACTCCTCCCTGAACGAACCGGAGGGATTGGCAGTGTTGATTCTGCCTGTCCGCCGCGGAACATATACCTCCAGCGGGTAAATCGATGAGGGGCGTATTCCGGTACCTAAAGCCACCCCTATCGATGAAAGGGCGGTCATGGGTGCTTCCTCTTTAAGCAGCGGCTCGCCGTCGATTATGATACTGTCGATGCGTGCGGCGGATATGAACTTGTCCGTCACCCCCATTATGGTAACGGGCATCTGGTTTGTTCCGGCACGTGCAAGAGCCTGCTCCCGCACCACAGGCATGGAGGCGCTAACGCCGTCAAGCGCGGCAATCTTCATGGCCAGCGACTCGGCATCGCCTATCACCTTACCCTTGACCGGGGTCACTGACAGGGGGGGATCCATGCGTGACAACTGTTTCAGGGCAAGCGTGTTGAAACCGTTGAACACTGACAGAACCACAACCAGAGCCATGGTGGCAACGGCAACCCCCGCCAGTGATATCCATGATATGATATTCACGGCGTTGTGCTGCTTCTTTGAAATCAGATAGCGGCAGGCTACTCTAAGCGGGAAAATCATTCAGCGGCGGTGTGGTTGCAGAGGGGGTGTTTACTCCTGTTCACCCTCCTTTTTGCCCAGGAGATTATCAATGTTTTCTATGTAATCGAGCGAGTCATCGAGGTGGAAGAACAGTTCCGGTGTCTTGCGTAACTGGAAGCGTACCTTCTGAGCCAGTTCGTAACGTATGGTCTTGGCGCTCTTGTTGATGCTCTCAAGCATGGCCTCTCCTTTGTCAGAAGGGAAAACCGAGAGATATGCCCGTGCGATGCTCAGGTCAGGCGATACCCTCACCTGGCTTACGGAAATTATCACCCCGTGGGTCTTTGCGGTTTGCTGACGGAATATTTCACTCAGTTCTTTCTGTAGCAGTCGTGCTATTTTTGCTTGTCTTGTTGATTCCATAATATCTGTTTTTTCTTGAAAAACAACGGCACAGGCGAAAAGTTTATTTCACCAGCACACGCAGGGGATGTCGCTGACCTTCCACGCTGATGAGATAGGCACCGTATGGCAGCATCAGTTCCATGTCCGGATAAACCTCAGGCAGGGTCATCACAAGTCGGCCCAGCGAATCATAAACCGCGACATTATAGTGCGTTGTCACGCAAACAAACCGTATTCCTCCGGGAATATTGGCTGTGCCAAGGGTCATGTCGGCTTCTAAGCCGGTCAATCCGCTGTGTTGCACGAATATCACGTTCGATGGCTCGGAACGCTCACCCAGACGCACTGACTGGACAGTGTAACTTTCTGATGTTGATTCGTTGAAGTCGTCAATCTCGAGCCAGTTGTCCTGGGCCACAAGTTCTTCCGCCGATGAGTTGCCGTTGCTGTAGCGGGTGCGGGTGACAACATAATAGTCAACGACGTCATCTTCCGGCACCTCCCAGTTCGCCGTATAGCCTGACTCCGTGATGTCTGTGGCGGGAAGGGCGGTAAGCGTGTGAAGCACAGGCATGGGCAGACATTCTCCATGCAGGGTTATGGTGCGTGAGCCGGTAAGCCCCCCGTCGTAAATCAGCACACTGGTGGAGTGTTCGCCCAGTTCCGTGGGAGTATAGGTGATCTGCAGGTTGTAGCCTGAGGAGGTGTTGACCAGACTTGTGGAAATGCTTGATGTGGGAAGACGGAACATATCCTTGTCACCCTTGTAGAGTGTCACGGTCAGTGATCTCGTGAGGTTTTCACCGCGGAAAAGCAGATTGGCGGTGGTGGATTTTCCCAGAGCCACTTCGCCGAAGTCAAGTGCCATATCCTGGACGGGAGTGATCAGGTTAGGTGTGCCTGACGGTGTGCCGCCGGCGTTCTTCTCGTAGAACAACTGCCCCTTTTTGTTACCCCACAGATATTCAGCCAGTTCGGGATAGTCTATGAACGGGTTGCGGTTGTTCTGAATTTTGTAGACCTCCTCGTTACGGTCATATTCTTTCTGACTCGGCGGATCCTGACGATGCCACTGAAGCAGCAGGTTCACGGCCCAGGAGTTGAGGGTGGGATAGAGGTTCTGCTGCACCATATAGGTATATTTCCATGTCAGGTTCTGATAGCAGCATACCATATAGAAATATGCGCGGGCAAGGTCTCCTTTATATTCATCATCCGGTTCGAACACCTTTGCCGCACCACCTCCCTGTCCGGTAACCGGAGGTCCCACCTTGCTTATCCCGTTGTTGAATGAGGTTGAGGAGCAAACACCTAAAGGATAGTTACTCTTAGCCGTATTGGCCTTCATTTCCGAGGGGTAAAGGTGGTTTAGGTCAGTGTAGGCCGGTGTGTCAGTGCTGCCTCCCCACCAACTCTTCGGGAATGAATGTTCACGGTTCAGACCGCTGAACGAGGGGGTGTAAAGTGGAATTTCAGCATACATGTCCCACCACATGGGGTGTCCGTTCTGCACTATATCCTTATGCACGTCGGTTTTCTGGAAATACTTGGGAAGGTCAGAGTACGATGACACGAGCGTGTGGTTGTAGAGCAGTTCATGGATAGCAGTCTTGAGAGTTCCCTCGCTCTTGCCGTTCAGTGTTGAATAATATCCTGAAGGGATATCGGCATCAGCCTGCACCGATGAAAGCAGCAACAGCGAAAATGCGGTCAGAAGGGTGGATATGCTTTGTTTCATTTCTTTAGGTTTCGATTGGTTGAACCGCAAAAATAATACAATAACTTATAATAACCATCAAATTAATGTTTTTTAATGTTTGAGGTCTTAAGATATCATTGTTTTGCAGTTTAAAAATATGTTAAAATATATTAATTCTAAATTATTTTAAGTCAATTATTTTGAAAAGTTAGAAAAGGTGGCTAATTTTGACAAACTAAATCAATAACTTTTAAAAACTAAGTTTTAGCATGAAAAAATTATTACTCCTTGCTTCTGTTGCCCTTATGGGTGCCGGCTCTATGTTCGGCCAGGAGGGTCTGCTGTCACACGACCCCGCCACATACGCTGACAATGGCGATTACAGTTTATATAACCGCTGGTTGATCAGCCGCACTGTTTCTAACATCGACGCTATCAACAATTCGTTCCTGTCAAGTGCTTATGCTCGTACTGCAACCATCCACAAAGATATGGTATACGTTGCTCAGTCAGTTTCTGAACTCGTTGAAGGCAGTACAACAGGTGACGTCCTCTACCGCTTTGACCTGGCGACAGGCGAATCAAAAGGTGTTCTGAACCTTACTCGTGACGGACAGCCTTTCTACGGTCTGCTTTCAGCCAACACCGTAGGTGTGGATGATTACGGTCACCTCTATGTTGCAAGTTATACCGGCCAGATCAACCCCATCGTTGGTGGAACCGCCTATACTCCACTCCGTATATATCTCGTTGACGAAGAAACCGGTGCAGTCACTCCCCTCCCTGAAATCAACCCCTACGAAACAGCAGGTGAGGAAGCATCCACATCAAAGGCTCCCCGTATCGACTACATCGATGTAATCGGTGACCTCACCGGTGAAGAATGGTCATGTACCGTAATGGCAGCCCTGAACACTGACAACCTCTCTGTTCTCCGTGCTGTCCGTGAACAGGGCAGTGAAGAGTGGGCAGGCGGTTTCGACACCTACTACTTCTGGGATACCCCCACAATCTCTGAAACCTGTCCTATGGCAACTGATGCAGATGCCGGAACATCCTCTCCTCAGGCTGACTGGGGTACCGGTCCTGTAGTTAAAATGATCAACGATGAAGAACATATCGGTGAATCATTCTATATTGACGGTTTCACAACCTGTCCCGCAATCTACAATACTCAAGGCGCTATGCTTGACAGTTTCAACAGTTGCATCGGTCTCGCTCCCACAACCGGAACAAACGGTATCACTGAATTCACTCTTGGTTCTGATAACTTCGCAGTGTGGTCAGCAAATGACTATGACAAAGGTCATACATGCCAGGTTTCCATCGGTACTTTCGGTGAAGGCTTTGACTTCAAGGATCTTAATGTACTCTACACTTTCCCTGTTATCGGTCTTGGCGAACAATCTGACGGCGGTAACCGCGTGCACAGTGTACAGGCTAAAAAATATACCGACAATGACGGCAATGAGGCTGTTTACATCCTTGACTACAAATGTATGAACGGTCTTGGCGTTTATGTATTCGCTCAGAAAAACTTCGAAGACCCCAACGGCGGCGCCGGTGTTGAAGGTATCGCAGATGACTTCTCTGATGCTCCCGCTGTTTACTTCAACCTTCAGGGTCAGAAAATCGACAGCCCCGCTGCAGGTCTCTACATCGTAAAACGTGGCAACAAGGTTGCCAAGGAATTCGTGAAATAATACGAACCTGACATAACCTCAATAAACGCCTTTCCCGCGCGGGAAAGGCGTTTTTTTGTCCCTTCACCTCTTTTCGTCTAAAACTTTTTTTAACAAAGAGATGTTATATAGTTACAAGTAAGAATCTCACATCTATTTATTTATGAGAAATAAGATAAAATATCTCTGTGGCGCAATGTTTGCTGTGGCCGCTCCCGTGTGGGTTTCGGCACAGACCGCTGACTCCGTCCGTCTTGACCTGGAGCAATGCCGTCAACTCGCCCTGCAGAACAACAAGCAGATGCAGATAAACCGTGAAAAGGTGAAGGCCGCTGAATATCAGAAGAAAGAAGCATTCGCCGCATATCTGCCGGCTATTGATTTTGCCGGTGGATACGCTTATAATCAGAAGAAACTCGCCCTTTTCGATTCTGACCAGATGCTCCCCACAAAGTCATTTGATCCAAAGACCGGGAAATATGAGTTCAACCTGGTCACTAACCCTGAAACCGGACTTCCGGTGATGAGTCCTGCCGGTGAACCAATCCCTTCCACTGTGGCTTATCTCCCTAAATCCGCCATGGAATTCGACATCCATAATCTTTTCTTCGGAGCCGTTACTGTCACTCAGCCGGTCTATATGGGTGGCAAGATAGTGGCCCTGAACAAAATGGCCGGACTTGCCAAGGAGGTTGCCGAATCGATGCGCGACAATGAGGCGCAGAACGTGATCTACGCTGTCGATGCCGCCTACTGGCAGGTGGTATCGCTTCAGGCCAAGCAGAAACTTGCCCGGAGTTATGTCAACCTTCTCGACTCTCTTGACCGCAACGTGGCAGTCATGCTTCAGCAGGGCGTTGCCACACGCAGCGACAAACTTATGGTTGACGTCAAACTCAATCAGGCGCAGGTAGACCTCACCAAGGTTGACAACGGAGTGGTTCTCAGTAAAATGGCTCTCGCTCAACTCTGCGGACTCCCGGTTAATTCACCCATAGTGCTGAATGACGACCTGGCAGCAGTACTTCCTGACTCCGAAATCGCACCCTCTTATAACATGGAGGATGTTTATTCCCGCCGCGATGACATCCACGCCCTGTCGTTAGGTGTGAAGGTGGCTGCCCAGCAGGCTAACGTGGCCCGCGCGGCCATGCTCCCCAACATAGCCCTCATGGGGAGTTACAGTTTCTCTAACCCAAACAGTTACGACGGCTTCAAGAACCGCTTCGGAGGCGCATTCTCCGTTGGCGTGATGGTATCCATTCCCATCTGGCATTGGGGCGGAAACTATTATAAATATAAAAATGTGGCCACCGAGCGCAACATAATGGAACTCCAACTGGCCGATGCCAAACAGATGGTGGAACTCCAGGTCAACCAGGCCTCTTTCAAGGCTCAGGAAGCCCTCAAAACCTACCATGCCACTATGTCGAACCTCGAGAGCGCCAACGAAAACCTCCGGACAGCCCAGATCGGTTTCCGCGAAGGAGTCCTTACATCCGATGATGTCATGGAGGCTCAGACCGGATGGCTGAAGGCCCATTCAGAGAATATCGACGCCATCATCGACGTTCATCTTTGCGACGTTTATTTATCAAAAGTACTTGGAACACTATAATAAAGTTATGGAACAGAACAACTTACCTCAGCAGAATATCACCCCGCAGAAAGAGCAGCGTTCGCTGTTCATTGGTATGGGTGTGGTCCTCCTGGCCCTCGTGGCTGTATCAATCATCGGTTTCCTTTTCCTGAACAAACCCGCCGACATTATAGAAGGTCAGGCCGATGCCACCTCCATCAAGATTTCAGGCAAATTGCCAGGGCGTGTGGTGGAACTTTACTTCCATGAAGGTGACAACGTGCGCAAAGGTGACACGCTGGTGCATATCCACTCTTCACTTGCCGATGCCAAACTGATGCAGGCCGTGGGGATGAAGGAGGTGGCCACCTCACAGAACAAGAAAATCGATGCCGGAACACGTGTTCAGATAATCCAGACCGCCCAGGGTATGGTAAATCAGGCTCAGGCTGCCCTGACCATCGCCAAAAAGACCTATGACCGCATGGAAGCGCTATATCAGCAGGGTGTGATAAGCGAGCAGAAGCGTGACGAGGCACAGGCTGCATACAATGCCGCTCAGGCTGCCGAGCAGTCGGCCCGTTCACAACTCGCTCTGGCTAAAGCCGGTGCCCAGAAGGAGGATAAGGAATCCGCCGAAGCGATGGTAAGCGTGGCTCAGGGTGGTATCGACGAAGTTGAAGCGCTGCTCGAGGATCAGTATCTTGTTGCTCCCTGTGACGGTCAGATCGATCAGGTCTATCCAAACGAAGGTGAACTCGTGATGCTCGGTTCTCCAGTGATGAGTCTGCTCAAACTCAGCGACAAATATGTGACTTTCAACATCCGCGAGGACAAACTCAAGGATATGCAGATGGGTCAGGAAATCACTGTCACAATCCCCGCCCTTGACAATAAGGAGACTAAAGCAAAGATCTACTATGTCAGTGATCTGGGCAGTTATGCCACATGGCGCGCCACCAAGACCACAGGACAGTGGGACAGCCGTACGTTCCGTGTGAAGGCCCGTCCGCTTGATTCCATTCCTGAACTTCGTCCCGGAATGACCGTACTGTTCAAGTAAATATTTACCCGTTTAAACAAAAGAGATAAAGAAATGGCACTGACTCAGTTCAAACGGCTTCTGATACGTTCCGTAAGGCAACTTTGCGAGCGGAAAGCATATCTGTTCTGCATGATCGTTGTCCCAGTTGGAATGGCCTTTTTCTTCCTCTCCCTGCTCGGCGAGGGGCTGCCGCTTGACGTGCCTACCGCCGTGGTGGACCTGGATAACTCCACCCTGTCACGCAACATAACCCGTAACCTCTCCACTGTCGAGACCATCGACATTTCAATGAAACTGTCATCCTTCGATGAAGCCATGCAGAAGGTGCGTGGAGGTGAGATTTTCGGATTTTTCTATATCCCGGCCGATCTTCAGAAAGATGCGCTCGCAGGCAACACTCCCACCATATCCTATTACAGCAACATGACATATTTCGTTCCGGGAACGCTTGCCTACAAGGGGTTCAAGACCATGGCGGTGACAGCCTCCGGCGCCATTGTGCAAGGTAAACTCGTTGATGCCGGAATAGGGCAGAGCACGGCCGATGTCCTGCTCCAGCCAGTGGTCATCGACATCAACGGCATTGGTAATCCCTGGATGAACTATTCTTATTATCTGACACCCTCGTTCGTGTCAGGTGTGCTTGAACTGATGATTTTCCTTGTCACCATATTCTCAATCTGCATGGAGATGAAGAGCGGCACATCGCCGGAGTGGCTCCGGATGAGCAACGGCTCGATTGTAGGTGCGGTGATGGGAAAACTTCTTCCGCAGACCATAGTGTTCTGGATTGTGGGTCTGTTCCTTAACGTCCTTCTGTTCAAGTTCTATCATTTCCCCATGAACGGTTCATGGCTCTGGATGAGTGTGGCAATGATTATCTACGTGATGGCATGCCAGGGCTTTGCGCTGCTGGTGGTTTCAGTGGTGCCCAACATGAGGCTTGCCCTGAGTATATGCTCCCTCACCGGTATTCTTGCCTTTTCCGTGGCAGCCTTCTCCTATCCGGTACAGAGCATGTACGGAGCAGTTGGAATATTCAGTTACATCCTTCCGGTCCGCTACTATTTCCTCATCTACATCGATCAGGCGCTCAACGGACTTGACGTTTATTACTCACGATATTATTTCGTGGCTCTGCTGGTGTTCGTGGCACTGCCGTTTGTAGCGCTCCGGAATCTCCGGCGCCATGCACTGAACCCGGTTTACATACCTTAATGAATCATCAATGAACAGTTTGACACGAAATATTGGAAATTGGTTCTCTTACGCGGCCAAGGTGTGGCGCAGGGAATTCTATCTTGTCACCCATGATGCGGGCGCACTCATCTTCTTTGTCCTGCTACCGCTGTTCTATCCGGTTGTCTATACGGTGATATACAACCCCGAGGTTGTACGCGATCTGCCCGTTGCGGTTGTCGATAATTCACGAACCGCCGAAAGCCGTGAACTGGTGAGGATGCTGGATGCCACTCCAGCCATAAAATTGGGTGGTTATGCCGCCGATATGGAGGAGGCACGTACCCGCATGGCTGAGAAAGATGTGTTCGGAGTGGTGGAAATCCCTGAGGATTATGCCCGTAAGATTGGACGTGGCGAGCAGGTGGTGGTGAATTTCTACTCTGACATGAGTCTGCTTCTGCGCTACCGCTCATTCGTTTCAGCCCTTACTGACGTGCAGTTGGCGACGGGCGCTCAGATCCGTCAGGAACTGATGAATCAGACCGGTCTGTCTCTTGCCGCAAGCTCCGGCTCTCCTATCAATAATGAAGCATACTTCCTGGGCGACACCGAACAGGGTTTCGCTTCGTTCATCATTCCCGGAATTGTGGTGCTGATACTACAGCAAAGTATGCTCCTGGGAATAACCCTTCTTGGAGGCACCGCCTCGGAACGCCGCAGGAAGAACCGTGGCGTAGACCCCATGGCTATCCCCGGTGCACCCGCTTCCGCAACCGTTATAGGCAAGGCGATGTGCTACACTGTAATCTATCTCCCGCTGGCAATCTACATCCTGCATTTCATACCGGAATGGTTCAACCTCCCTCACGAGGGCTCAGCCGTGGATTATCTGCTGTTCATATTCCCCATGCTCCTGGCATCGTCATTCCTGGGACTGACACTGTGCCGCTTCGTAAAGGAGCGCGAGATGGCATTCCTGCTTATAGTATTCACCTCGGTGCTTCTCCTTTTCCTCAGCGGGCTTACATGGCCACGCTACGCCATGAGCGACCTCTGGCATTGGGTGGGTGACTGTATCCCCGTGGTATGGGGTGTGGAAGGATTCATACGCATCAATTCCAACGGAGCCTCTCTGGCTGAAAACGCCACCGCCTTCTACTGGCTATGGGGACTGTCTGCGGTTTATTTTGTCCTCGCATGGATTTACTTCCGGTCTCTGAAGCGGAAGGCCCGCGGGGTAGGGAACCTGAATCAGTAGAGTTCTCCGGGAGCGATGGTGAAACTTGCTATCTCGCTGTCATTCTCATCGAAGCAGGGGCAAACCAATGTGGCGTTTGCCTTGCGGATGGCATAAACGAGGTCGGCATACGCTGACTCTGATTTCAGATAGTTCACCAGCGCATACTTGGCTATGGCAGGGGCAACGGAAACGCCAAATGAGGCTATCGTGTTATCCGCAACCAGTTCAAGTGTGACGGTCTCCGTGTCGGGATTATACGTAATATTGTCAAAGGTGAAACCCTCCACCTTGTGCGGGAGGGTTTCGTTCAAGGACTTGACCTCATTTTTCAGATTCCGTTGTTCCTGTGACAGACATGATGACATCAACAGCATCAGGAACGCCGCCGCGCAGAACATAAGGGTCAGCAATTTCGGCATAGTGGTATTCATTTATGTTTGAAGTAATAATCAAGGATATCACCGGCGGCCACAAACGATGAAAGTCTGTTGGCGAGCACTTCCTGTTCAAGCACGGCCAGACGTTCCTTAACTTCGGGATCGTTGTAGAAATTGTTCAGCAGGCGTGTCTGAATGGTTTCCTGCATCCAGTAGCGTGCCTGTTGCTGACGCTTGCGCTCGAAGTAGCCGTTGGCCTTGACAAACTCAAAGTAGCGGTCGATCATCTCCCATACTTCGGCAATCCCCAGTTCATAATAGCCTGAATAGGTCAGCACCTCGGGCATCCATCCTGAAGTTGTAGGTGGAAAAAGATGCAGTGCCGAGCGGAACTGTGCCTGAGCCAGACGCGCACGGTCAATGTTGTCGCCGTCAGCCTTGTTGATGACTATTCCGTCAGCCATCTCCATGATACCGCGCTTGATACCCTGCAGTTCATCGCCTGTTCCGGCAAGTTGTATCAGCAGGAAGAAGTCAACCATTGAATGGACGGCGGTCTCGCTCTGACCAACACCCACCGTTTCCACGAAGATGTTGTTGAACCCGGCAGCCTCACACAGAACAATAGTTTCGCGGGTTTTGCGTGCCACTCCTCCTAATGAGCCTGCCGACGGGGAAGGGCGGATAAAGGCATCAGGGTGTACGGAAAGTTTCTCCATGCGGGTTTTGTCGCCCAGGATACTCCCCTTGGTGCGCTCGCTCGACGGGTCGATGGCCAGAACCGCCAGTTTTCCGCCGTCACGGAGCACGTGGAGCCCGAATACATCAATGGAAGTACTCTTTCCTGCGCCCGGCACTCCTGTTATGCCTATGCGGCGTGAATTACCGGAGTGGGGCAGACACTTCTCTATCACCTCCTGCGCTATTGCTTCATGGTCAGGATTGATACTCTCCACAAGTGTAACCGCACGGCTCAATGTTGTGACATCACCTTTGAGGATCCGTTCAACCATCTCCCCGGGGGTGGGCAGAGGCTTGCGCTTGCGCGCTTTCATGTAGGGGTTCACACTGGGAGGCTGGGCCACACCGGAGTTAACGGTCAGACCTATGTATTGCGATTCGTTTTCAGGATGTTCCATGATTGTTTAAGGTTTCAGATTACGGTAATATGTCACCGGCGATCCTGACAATGGTGGTCGGCGATGATGGAGAGTTGGAAACTATTGATACTCTGGCATTTATGGTGTCAGAGGCTATTTCTTCAAGATTGATGGTCACGGTGATCACGGCGCTTCCCCCTTTCTTGATTTTCTCGGGAAACGACTCCACGTCAACACCGCTGTCACCGCTGTAGACACGGCGCAGCAGCAGCGGCTGCTTACCATCGTTGCTAACAAGGATGTTACATTTGACCGTTCCTTGCGCACGGCTTACGGGTGTCAGTTCAAGCCGTGAGGGACTTACTTTTATCACCGGTGCCTTGGCAAGTTGTGCAGGAGTCAGACGCGAGAAATCCTCGCTTACAATAGCCACTGTTTTGATTATGCTCCTCTCCTTTCCGGCCATGAGGGTGATCTCATCCGTTATAACCCCGTATTCCTTGCATTTGAAGGGATCGAACGTAACGGCGAACGTGCTGAACTCACCCGGCGCTATACCTTCCGGCTTATCTCCCACGGTGATGTAGGGAGGAAGATTCTCCCACTTCGGGCGCAACGTGTCCACTGATGTGTTGTAGGCGTCGAGATACACTGTCTTCATCCGGTTTGACTCAATCTCGCCGAACGCAAGCATGCTGCTCCTCAGTTTCAGCGGACCCGCATCCACGGGAAAACGTGAACGCACGGTGTTCGATGAGCCCACCACAACTCCTTTGATGGTCAGTTCGGTGCGACGAGGCTCGGTGGTACAGTCAACATAAACGTTTTTCTCGAATTTTCCCGCACGGCCCACCGGATTGAACACCACAGTCACCGTGGCCGTATCGCCGGGTGTGATAGCCCCACGTGAGTAACTCGAAGTGGTGCATCCGCAGGTGGCACGCACGTTCACTATCGCCACATCCTCATCACCGGTGTTCACAAACCGGAACATGCAACTCACCTTACCGTCATTCTCATCAAATGCACCGAAATCATGCTCCGTTGCAAGCCAGCGGATGGATCCGGATGCCGACATACTTGCCGCAACGGTCAAGGTAAACAGTAAAAACAGTGTTATTTTTTTCATACTCGTTATTTCCCGGCTGTATGCACCTGTCAGTTTTTAGGTATCACATTACCCTTGATTCGCAGTTTCACTTTTTTGTCCGGTGTCCTGACTGTTACAGTCTTGCTGAACTCTCCCGGGCGACCGGCAGGGTTGTAGGTGACCTTTATAACACCTGACTCACCCGGTTGAACAGGTTTGCGCGGATACTCGGGACTGGTGCAACCGCATGAGGCAACCGCCGAAATGATAACCAGCGGTGCATCACCGGTGTTGACAAACGGAAATTCCACCGTCACCGGACCGTCAGCCTCGCGGATTGTGCCGAAACTGTGGCTTTTATCGGTGAACCTGATATCCCCCTTTCCCTGGGCAAGGGCTGCTGCCGCAAAAAAGATGACGGCTACAAGCGAGGCAATATATTTCTTCATTTTCATTTACTTTCTTTGTTAAGGTTCTGTTTACCGGCCAGCATCCCGCATGCCGCATCGATATCCTCACCCCGGGATGCTCGAATGGTGGCGGTTATTCCCGCATCGTTCAGCCTGTCGCGGAATCTCACCATAGTTTCCTGGCTGCAAGGCTGCAGATGCTCCGCTCCGTCAATGGCATGGAAGCGGATAAGGTTTACGCGGCAGTCAAGACCACGGAGCAGGCGTGCGAGCGCATCGGCATGACGCAGGTCATCGTTGACCCCGCGCCACATTATGTATTCGAACGACAGGCGCCGCTGATGGCTGAAGTCATACTCTCTCAGAAGTGCTATGACCTCCGTTATGGGATATGCTCCTTCAACCGGCATCAGCCCGTGGCGCTCCTGAGGATAGGGCGAATGAATGGAGATGGCCACATGGACTTTCGTGCGGTCAAGCAATTCCTTGAGTTCCTTCAGTTTCCCTATGGATGAGACGGTTATCCGTTTCGGACTCCATGCCAGTCCCCACGGTTCAGTCAGAATCTCTATGGCACGCATAACCTCGTTGAGGTTATCCATAGGCTCTCCCATGCCCATGAAAACTATATTTGTCAGATTTTCCGACCCCGGCACTGACAGCACCTGATTGATGATTTGGGCTGCCGTAAGGTTGCCGTGAAATCCCTGTTTGCCGGTCATGCAGAACGAGCAGTTCATCTTGCAGCCGGCCTGGGAACTGACGCATAGCGTGGCACGTTCGCGGTCCGGGATATACACCGCCTCCACGTCACGTCCGTTGACACCACGGAACAGATATTTAGCCGTGCCGTCAGCAGACAGTGCCTCTTTCAGGGGCAACTCCCTGCCAATGACATACTTCTTGGCAAGCCGTTCGCGTCCGGCCACACTGATGTCTGTCATGACACTGAATTCAGTGGCACGTTTTTCGTAGAGCCACTTCGCAAGTTGCTTGCCTACAAACGGTTTCAGCCCTTCGCCAACGGCTACTTCCCGCAACTGGGCGGGAGTCATTCCTAATAATACTTTCTTGTCCAATTTATTTTCCGTGCTCGCGTTCGTAGTTGTGCTGCAGGTTATTGTCAAAATACAGGATGTGCTGGCGTTCATCATCCGGAAGGGTCATCTTGATCGCCTCCAGACCTTTGATGTTGGCATTTCCCAGGAGTGTCTCTGCACCTATCACGTTACGTACGATGCGGGAAATATCATCCTCGCAGATCACAATGAAGGGTGACTCATTTTCAGTGCCGGCGCCTGACTCCAGGATGATGCGTGAAATCATTCCATAGCGGTTCTGGAGAACCGGAATCATCTTGCGGGCCTCGGCATTGTTGATGTTGTTAGCCGCTACCAGCGCCTTGATGGTCAGGTCAAGTGACACGGGATTATACTCGAGCGCCTGGGTTGCCATCTGCCATGTTTTGTCATAGTCTCCTGCCAGGTAAGCGTTTGTCAGGTCTGTGTAGTGGTCAGTGGGGTCATAGTCCGATGTGAAGGCATATCCATAGTAAACGGTGGCCAGTTCATTTGATGTGAGAGTGGTGTCACCGCTCACGAAGCGGTTGACCAGATCATTGTATCTCCCCGGGTTGGTGGCCACACCAACCTTGATCAGGTTGATGTCAATTTCTACGGTGTCATGGGCGGCATAGACGAATGACGTCGCAGCCAGCATTACAATGGAAAACAGAAGTTTACGTATCATAAAAATAGTACTCTTTGATTGTTCTTTGTTTACGTTTCAGTTACTTGTAGAGTTGATATCCGGCCATCTGAAGTATCTTTGCCGGTATTTCTATGTTGTTGTTCATGTTGGAGAAGATCTCCGCACCCTTGCCGGCGGCATAAACCGGAACGGGATTTCCGGTGTGGCTCCCGGTGGTGAATCCTACTCCGGCCTGAGAGTTGAGTATACGGAACACATTGTCGGCAAAGGAGTTGAATGATGCGTAGAGCGATTTCTTATCCTCCGATTTGCGGAGTTCAAAAGTGTTGATGAATTCATCCTTCAAGGCATTGGTCTGCTCATCGGAGAGGGTCACCGTGTTCCAGAAGCCGAAAGTGTCGGCAAGATACTTCTGCATCTCCTCCCAGGTGTAGTCATCATTTTCAAGCAGGCTCTTGCAGTAGTCTGAGAACATTTCCTTTGAAGCCTTCTGGTTGGTGAAGATGTCGAAGTTGACGGCATAGCGCAGCGTGCTGTTACCCACTGACATACCGCCGGTGTCGTGGTCAGCGGTGACAACGATAAGGGTTTCTTCGGGGTGTTCGAGCATGAATTTATATGCCATTTCTATTGATTTCTGGAAGTTTAGAATCTCCATGATAGCGGCTCCGCCGTCGTTGGCATGCAGGGCATGGTCAATGTTTCCACCCTCCACCATGATGAAGAATTTCTCGGGTGATTTTTTCTTCAGATAGTCGATACACACCTCAGTCATATCCTGAAGGGTGATGCCGTCAGTGATGGAGTCAACGGTGTAACCTATGTTATAGGGTGAATAGGGAGCATCAGGGAGGAACACAACCTTGTTGTAGTCAAGCAGATTGCCCGCTTCGGTCAGTTCATCATAGCCGCGGAGAACCGCAATGTTGTTGCCCGCATAGAGATCCTTTATGTCAGTGAGTCTCCCCTCTTTGTCTTTCCATCCCCGCAGTGACGAACCTGCCAGAAAGTCAACCTTGCCGGTAACGAACTGGCGGTTGATGTCGTAGTACTGCGAGCGCTTGGGAACATGCGCGTAGAACGCTCCCGGAGTGGCATCGTCAGGCGCTACGGAAGTCACCACGCCAACGGCATATCCGTTATCCTTAAGCACTTCCGCCATGGAGTATACGGCCAGGGTGTCAGGGTTCATTCCCAGCATGCTGTTCCTGGTTTTCGAGCCGGTGGAGAGTGCCGTTCCGGCTGCTGCCGAATCAGTCACTGACGATGACGCTGAGTAGGTCATGCAGGCTCCGGCCACAGGAAACTGCATCATCAGGATAGGGGTGTCGTTTCCCAGCACAGTGCGGTTATAGGTCTCTGCTGCCATCACCGGACCCATACCCATTCCGTCTCCAATGAAATAAAAGATATATTTTGGAGATTCGGCCCATAGGGTCAAGGCTGAGGTGAGTGCAAGTGAAGCGAGGATTGTCTTGAGTTTCATTCTATTTATTATGAGTTAAGGTTATTTATTCATTTTCAGCATGGCGTCCATTATGGCGCGGTTATTGCTCAGGCGGGGCACCTTCCGTTGTCCGCCCAGTTTGCCGGTTGAGGCGAGCCAGTCGTCGAACAGCCCCTGCTGCGCCACGGTTATCGACAGAGGATCAAGGAATATGTTGCCGCTACGCTTGGCCTGATAGTCGGAGTTCTCTTCCGTCAGTGCCTTGTCAAGTTCGGCAGCGAATTCATCCATGTCGGCGGGAGGTGTGGAGAACTCTATCAGCCACTGGTGACGCCCGCGATGTCCACCCTCGGCAAATACCGGACAGGCCGTGTAGTTCGCCACGTGACAACCGCATTTTTCTGTGGCGCGCTTTATCGCCTCATCAGCGTTGAACACCATCAGTTCCTCGCCGAAAGCATTGATGTAGTGGCGCGTGCGTCCGGCAATGGCTATTCTCAGGGGATACATCGACAGAATCTTCACGGTGTCGCCCGGCAGGTAGCGCCACAGTCCGTTGCATGATGTTATTGCCAGTGCGTAGATCTCTCCGGGTGTGACCTCCCAGGCTCTCAGTGCCCGGGGATGAGGGTCATCGAGTTCATCAAGAGGCACGAACTCATAGAATGTGCCAAGATCCATCAGAAGTTCCATCCCTTCCGACGGGTCACGTGTGGTCTGTACGGCAAAGAATCCTTCGCTGGCATTGTAGGTCTCCAGATAACGCATCCGTTTTGAATCCGTCAGACGCTCATATTCCCTCCGGTAAGGCCCGAACGATATCCCTCCGTGGAAAAATACCTCGAGATTGGGCCACACATCATGGATGGTATCACATCCTGCCATCCGGATCACCTCCTTTATCACAGTAAGGAACCATGAGGGTACACCTGACAGATTTGTCACGTCCGCGGCCATGGATTCACTGACCAGACGGGGAAGTTTCTCCTCCCAGTTCTCCAGCAGGGCCGTTTTCTTGGAAGGCACCCGGAACAGGTTGACCACAGGATTGATGCCGTCGATAAGGTGAGCCGAAAGATCGCCGACCTTAACTCCCGGTTTCAGGTGGAGAGCGTTGCCGTAACTGCCGCCTAAGATAAGCCCTTTTCCGCTGAATATGCGGCTTTGAGGATACAGGTTCATGTAGTGGGCCACCACGTATGAACTTCCCCGGTAGTGACACCGGCTCAGTGAGTCGGCGGTGAGCGGAATATATTTGCTCTTGCCGTCCGATGTGCCTGACGACTGCGCGAACCGGCGGGTGGCTCCCGGCCAGAGGATATCTTTTTCCCCGTCAACCATCCTCATTACCATGTCACGGATGGCGGGATACTCCACCACCGGCACGTTTCGGGTAAAATCATCGTATGTCCTTATATCTGAAATCCCATGTTTCTCACCGAACAAGGTTTTACGTCCGTTTAGCACAAGCCACTCCCACTGCCGCTCCTGAAGACGACGCGTGGACTCACCCGTCATCTCTGACAACGGAACGACCGTGCGCAGCGCCCTGCGGAATATGGGAGTGAAATTCATCATTGCAGTGCAAAGATAATCATAAAAAAGCCATCCGCCCAAAAAATTAAAAATTATTTGCAGTTGCCGGTTGAGAGCGGAGGGTTGAGAGCAGGGATACGGAAGAAATGGATAATTTTTTACTTTTATTTTGAAATTAATTGCCTAATTATTAATTTTGTCACTGAATAAGTCTGCCGATTCCGGACTTCGGAAAAAGGTTGACATCACGTAAAAATCACCTACTTAATTATGAAGAAAAAATTTATATGCACCGTATGTGGCTATGTTCACGAAGGTGACGAAGCCCCCGAAAAATGCCCCCAGTGTGGCGTTGGTCGTGACAAATTTGTTGAAGTTGATGAATCAGAGCCTGTTACTTTTGTAACCGAACATGTGATTGGTGTTGCCAAGGACACTGACGATGAAATGATCAAGGACCTGAACGCACACTTCCTCGGTGAATGTACTGAAGTGGGAATGTATCTGGCAATGTCCCGCCAGGCTGACCGTGAAGGATATCCTGAAATCGCCGACGCCTTCAAACGCTATGCTTTCGAAGAGGCTGAACATGCTTCAAAATTCGCTGAACTCCTCGGCGACTGCGTGTGGGACACCAAAACAAACCTTGAAAAGCGTATGATGGCTGAAGCAGGTGCGAACGCCGACAAAATGCGTATTGCCAAACGTGCAAAGGAACTGAACCTCGACGCTATCCACGACACCGTTCACGAAATGGCTAAGGATGAAGCACGCCACGGTCAGGGTTTCCTCGGTCTTTACAACCGTTTCTTCAAAAAATAATCCGTAAACCTAATTCTTTTGACAGGAGTGCAATACGGTTTCGACCGCATTGTCTCTCCTGTCAAATAATATTGCGAAGTCCATGAAAAAAACAATCATTGCACTTATGGCAGCCGCAGTTGCTTTCTCAATGTCGGCTGATGACAAAAAAGAAAAAACAGACTCTGTCGGAGGTTTCCGCTTTGTTGATGTAAAAGTGAATCCCACTTCTTCCGTAAAGGATCAGAACAAGTCCGGAACATGCTGGTGTTTCGCCGGTACAACTTACTTCGAGGATGAAATCCTTCACAACAAAGGGAAGGAAATGGACCTCTCCGAAATGTACACCGTTCGCCAGTGCTATCTTGATAAAGCCGACAAATACATCCGCACCAACGGTAACGTGAACTTTGCTCAGGGAGGCTCAATCCTTGACGTTCCCTACGTTTGGAAACGCTACGGTGCAATGCCCGAAGAGGCATACGCCGGTCTGAACTACGGTGAGGATAAACACTCCCATTATGAAATGGCTGCAGTGCTTAAAGCCTATCTCGATGCCGTGAACCGTAACCCTAACAAACGTCTGTCAACTGCATGGAAAAAAGGTTTCGAGGCTATTCTTGACGCATATCTCGGCGAGGTTCCCGAAACATTTGTTTATGAAGGAGTGACCTACACCCCGCGTTCATTTGCCGATGCCCAGGGACTGAAGATGGACGATTATATTCCCGTAACATCGTTCACCCACCATCCTTTCTACGAAACTTTCCCGGTGGAAGTGGCTGACAACTGGCTATGGGGTCAGTACTACAATGTGCCGATGGAAGAGATGAAGGCTATTGTAGACAATGCCATCGACAACGGTTATACCCTGGTGTGGGCCGCTGACGTAAGCGAAGGCGGATTCAACTGGCAGAAAGGCTACGCGGTGATGCCTAAGGCAGTTACCGGTGACAAACTTGAAGGAACTGAACTCGCACGATGGGTACACATGAGCGATAAGGAACGTGCCGCAAAACAGTTCCAGATCAACGGACCCGCTGACGAGATTGAAGTGACTCAGGAATCTCGCCAGAATATGTTCGACCGTCAGGAAACCACCGATGACCATGGAATGGTGATAGTAGGTCGGGCCAAAGATCAGGACGGAAACATGTACTACAAAGTCAAGAACTCATGGGACACTAATCAGGTGTACGATGGTTTCTTCTATGTATCAGAACCTTACTTCCTTTCAAAAACCCTTAATGTGCTTGTTAACCGCAACGCCATTCCCAAGGATATCGCAAAGAAAATGAACATAAAGTAATTCCCTCTCGGAAATTCCTTTAACAATTCGAGGCTGTGTCAAAATTCAAAATTTTGGCACAGCCTCTTACGATAAATCGGCGTCCTTTGGACGCACTGAGTGTCACGAGCATGTGACTTTTCAAGGAAAAAACGTCCAGAGGACGTTGATTATCAGTAACCCTGTACGCTGCAGCGAAGCAAAGCGTGCAGGGATAGGCAACTCATATCACTCTCTGGTGTCCGGCTCAGGACGCCGATTAAATCACGCATGCACCCACACTCCCCACACACCTCATCAGCCCCGGTCCGACCACACACACCGGTCACCCCATCAGCCCCAGTCCGACCAGTCTGACCAGTCTGACCAGTCCGACCCATATTTTTTTCACATTTTTTCCGCACAATTTCGCCCACCGGAAACTCCTCTCACCCCACTGGATGAGACAAAAGGCTCTAAAAAATGATAATAATGATGAACCAATTATGCCTTTCTGCGTTTATAGTTGTGGAGCGACTTTGTTCCGGGCGATGCTATGCGCTGAAATCTCCGTAAAGAAAAAATAATTGTACTAAAATGGAAAAGATACACACCGTTTCTCAGTGTACCATGACACTGACTTCTCCCAAGAGTTGGATTATCACATCGATTTTTGTGGTTGGATCTGTTTTTTTCACGCAATTATTCATGCTGCTATCCATCGGCTCGTTGGTGTGGTTGCCTTATCTGTTTATTTCCATATTCGTTGCCTACAAATACGGGTGGAAGATGGGTGTCATCACAGCCATAGTGTCGCCGGCCCTTAATTATATCATCTTTGCCGAGCCGGGAATCGTTATGTTGTCGGCTGTAATGTTCACCGGCGCGCTGGCGGTTGGAGTAACCTCTTTTGTTTCATTTCTGCATCGCAGAAAGTAAACCCTTTCTATCGCGGGGCAATACTAACTTTTCTGGAATTGCGAGGGTGACATTCCCGCCAGATGCTTGAAATACTTGCCGAACGCGCTTTGGTTACGGAAGTTGAGGGCGTAAGCGACCTGTTGTATATTCATCCCGGAGAAGCGGAGCATGTTCTTGGCCTCGATCATCACATATTCATCAATCCATTCGGCAGCGCTCCGGTTGGTACATTCCTTTATCACCGTTGAAAGATATTTGGGAGAGATGCAGAGTTTGTCGGCATAGAATCCTAATGATCGTTCCGTGGCATAATGCTCATGAATGAGTTCCATGAAAGCCTTCACATAGTTCATTTTCCGGATTCCGTTAGTTGAGCCGCTTCCGGTAGTCATACGGTTGCTGACATCAGTCACGTAGTTGCGGTCGGCTATCTGCATCAACTGATAGATCAGCGCTGCTATAAGTGAGCGTGAGATATTTTTGGTGTAAATGCTGTTGGGGTTGTTGGTGAGAGCGTTTTCCTTGAGCATCGTCAGGTAGCCTGTCAGTATATCCTTTTCTTCGGCTACGTTTATAATTACGGGATCGGTTGACGTTCTGATGTGTGCTTTCTGCAGTACGTTTATGTCAAGATTGAGGTTACGGATGAAATCAGTGGTCAGCCACAAAAGGAAAATATCAGCCTTGGCGGAATGTATGGAGCGGATTTTCTGAAGTGTACGGGAGTCAGTCAGCAGTAGGTTACCTGCGGAAATGGAGTAGACTCCGGTGTTCAGTTCCATCTCTGTTTCTCCGTCGGCGACAAACAACATTGACAGACCCGGGATTGACACCGGTTCACGGTCGCCCAGGGAATCGATGATGTTGCGGGTAATCTCCAGATGACTCACATGGTAGTCATTCCCGGAGGTTGCGAAATATTCGGAGTGTTCCCTCAGTGCGTTAATGATGTCGGGGTGTGGCTCCGCCACTTTGCTTTTAATCATTGGCGGCACGTTTCACGACGATGGGAATCATGATGGATGTATAGACCTGAATTGCTCCACCGGCAAGGGTGAAGGCGAGCCAGTCGCGGGCCTGCAGAGGCTCGTAGAACATGAAAAAGGCAGCCACACAGAAGAAGATGGCTGACCAGGACTCAAGGCGGTAGAGTCTGCGCAGGCGGTTATGCTTGCCGCTGTAGCGCCAGAAGAGCCTGCACGTCACAAGCATGACGGCTCCGGCGGTGTAGACATATTTGTAGGCTGAGCCGTAGAAGTAGTTGCCGAAGACGGGCAGCAGTGTTCCAACCACAATGAGCAACATTCCCACTGTGGCGAGTATGAGCCAGATTTTGGCCGGTTGTTTTCCTAAGATGTCAGTTTGGTTCATTCCTTGACAATTATAAACACGTCCTCGTCGTCGCGCTGCATGTGATATTGCTCGCGGACAATTTTTTCCATTGTCTGCGGGTCGGTTTTGAGTCGGGCGTTTCGTTCACGATAATATTTTATGGAGTCACGGTTAAGTTTTATTTCAGCCTTCAGCGCCTCTATCTGGCGTTTGTATTCATGGGTTTTAAGCACGGAGTGCTCGTTGAAGAAAAGGATGAACACGATGAATGCCGCCACAATAAGCAGCGTGAAGGAGAAGTAGCGCCTGCACCATGAGAATATGCGTTTAAGTTTTTCCATCCAACGCAAAGTTACGCAAAGTTTCTGAGATGGTGGAGGACACGGCGGTGTTTTTAACACGAATTAAGACCCGGTTCCCCGATATTTGTTAATATTGTGGAACCGGGTCTGAGACCACGTTCCCCCGGGGATCACTCCTCGCGGTCTCTGTCAGGAAAACGTGAGGCCCGGAATATCAGACGTAGTGCCTGGGAATAGGTGAAGTAGGCCCACGTCCATGAAAGGAGTACATTGATTTTGTTGCGCATTCCCAGTATTGACACCAGATGGATTCCCATCCATGCGACCCACGCGAGCCATCCACCGAAGTGGAGCCGTGGAAGGTCTACTACGGCACGGTTGCGTCCAACGGTTGCCATGGAGCCTTTGTCCTTGTAATGGAATGGGCGTTTCCCGTAGCCATGGTTGAGGTTATAGGCAAGTGTATCGGCCTGCTGGATGGCTACCTGGGCCACCTGCGGGTGGCCGTTGGGAAATTTTTCATCCTCGGTCATTATGCAGATATCCCCCACGGCATAGACATTCTCCAGGTCGGTCACGCGGTTGAACCGGTCTGTTTCTATGCGGCGTCCGCGTCCTATCCGTGGTGTGGCACCGGTGAATTTGAATGGCACTGCTGCCACACCGGCGGTCCATATCAGCATCCCGGCGGGGAGTAGGGTTCCGTCAGAGAGCGTTGCGGTTTGTCCGTCGTATGATGTCATGTTCACTCCAAGCCGGGTGTCCACCATTAGTTTCTCAAGATATTTCTTCGCTTTTACTGATGACTTTTGGCTCATCGCCTGAAGCAGACGGTCGGTCCCTTCCACTATGGTTATGCGGAGATCCTCACGGCAGAGTTCCGGGTATTCACGTGTGATGGTATAGCGTTTCATTTCACCCAATGCTCCGGCAATTTCCACTCCTGTGGGACCGCCCCCCACGACAACGAAACTGAGCAGACGGCGCCGTTTTTCCGGATCGGTGGTTACAACGGCTTCTTCCAGACGGGTCAGTATGTCGTTGCGGCACCGGATGGCCTGTTCGACGGATTTGAGTGTGTAGACCTTCTTTTCAAGGTCGGGCATGTTGAAGAAGTTATTGGTGGAGCCGGCGGCCAGTATCAGGCGGTCATAGTGGATGGTCTCTCCGAGGCCTGTGTGAACGGTTTTGTGGGTGGTGTCGATTTCTTCCACTTTGCCCATGTGGAACCTGGTGTCATCCGGAATGAACCGTTTGACTTCACGTCTGAGGGGGAAGCAGATGCCTGAGGGTTCAAGTCCCCCGGAAGCAATCTGGTAGAAAAGGGGCGGAAAACTGTGGTAGTTGGTGGAATCGACTATGGTGATTCTGTATTTGTCACGGTTGAGTTTTTTCAGAAGAGTCAGTCCGGCAAATCCGCCGCCGATTATTACTATATGTTCCTTCTCGGTCATAAATCAGTTGAATTTCAGTTCATAGTAGGAACAAAATCGTGACGAAAAGGTTGAGTTCACGGTTGATAACTGACTGACTTTTGCTGTATATGATCCTGAACCCTGTTCACCGGGTTTAATTTGGGAAAGAGGTCGGAATATCGGGGGTTGGAAAGGGTAAGGTGAGTGGCGATTACTTCTCGCGGGAGATTACGAAATCAAACAGTTGGCGGAGAAGATCGACCGTTTCTGTCCGGGGCAGTTGATTCAGGACGGTTTCCGCCTCACGGCGCAGACGCTGCATGGTTTCGTAGGCGTAGTCAATGCCGCCGTTTGCTTTGGCAAATTCAATCAGGGTGGCAATCTCAGAGTCGGTCAGTTGCTCTTTTGATGCGAGTCTGGTCATCTCCTCGCTTCCGGGAATTCCGGGGGTTATGAGTGTGTGGAGCAGGGGGAGGGTTATTTTCCCCTCGCGGAGGTCATTTCCGGTGGGTTTCCCTATTTTGTCATCGGAGAAATAGTCGAAGATGTCATCACGGATCTGGAAACATAGTCCTAACAGCCGGGCGTATTCTGCCATGAGTTTGATCTGATCCTCCGGAGCGTCGGCGGCGAAAGCGCCTATCTCCACGCAACTTATGAACAGCGATGCGGTCTTGTGGTAGATGATGCGGAAGTATGATTCCTCAGAAAGGCGGTGATCCATGGCGTTGAAGATCTGGTCAAGTTCACCGGTTGATAGGAGCAGTCCGAGGCGTGTGACTGAGTTGATGATTCGGATGTTGTCAGTCTCGATGGCCTTGCAGAGGGCTGTGGAGACAAAGAAGTCTCCCATGAGCACTGCTATGCGGTTGTCCCATATTCCGTTGATTGTCAACTCGCCGCGTCGCATCTTGGTTTCGTCAATGACATCGTCGTGGACCAGCGACGCGTTGTGGAGCAGTTCCACGGAGGCACCGGCCACAATGGCTTTATCGGTGATTTTGCCGAACATACGTGCGCTGAGCAGGACCAGCAGCGGACGGATCTGCTTACCCTTGATGCGGAGATACCGGGTCACTATCTCGTTGATGAGCGGATTGGATGAATGCAACATGTTGGCTATCTCGCTGTTGAGGCGGTTCAGTTCCGGTTCAAGTTGCTTCTGTATCTCTTTTAATGTCATTGTTTAATAGGGTATTTGCAAATTCCGGTGCAAATTTAGTAATTTAATTAGAGAAAATCACTAATTTTGGTATTCAAATTTGAAGTAACGATATTTTATGGAACAGAAAAGATTATTCCTCCTTGACGCTTATGCGTTGATTTACCGTGCCTATTATGCCTTGATACGTGCGCCCAGGGTGACGAGCAAGGGGCTCAACACATCGGCTATATTCGGGTTCTGCAACACTCTCGAGGAGATTTTGCGGAAGGAAAATCCGTCGCACATAGCGGTGTGTTTCGACCCCAAGGGTGGGCATACGTTCCGCCACGACGCGTATCCGGAGTATAAGGCGCAGCGCGATGCCCAGCCGGAGGATATCACTCTGTCCATTCCTTACATTAAGAGGATCATTGAGGGCTACAGGATCCCCATCGTGGAGATGCCCGGTTATGAGGCTGACGACATCATCGGAACTCTTTCGCGCCATGCCGAGAAGGAGGGGTTCGACACCTACATGATGACCCCTGACAAGGATTACGGACAACTGGTCACTGACCACGTGTTCATGTATCGTCCCGCGCTGAAGGGGCAGGGTTTCGAGATTCGCGGGGTGAGTCAGGTGTGTGAACGTTACGGCATAGATGACCCCCGGCAGGTGATTGATCTGCTTGCCCTGGAGGGAGATGCCTCGGATAATATTCCCGGATGTCCCGGAGTGGGGGAAAAGACCGCCTCCAAACTGATCAGGCAGTTCGGCAGCGTGGAGAATATGCTGGAGCACACCGATGAAATCAAGGGTGCGCTGCGCACTAAGGTGGAGGAGCATGCCGAGAAAATTCTCTTTTCAAAGTTCCTTGCCACAATCAAAACAGATGTGCCCGTGACTGTCACTCCGGAGGATCTGGTTCGCCGTGAACCTGACACCGCTGAACTGCGCAAGGTGTTCGAGGAACTTGAGTTCCGTTCTTTCATGAGCCGTCTGGGTGATGAGATACGTAACCCCGAGCCTGTGGCTCCGGTGGCGGATTCACAGCCGTCACTGTTCGACTTCATGGATAACCCGGCCGGAGCGACCTCTGCCCGGGTCACCGAAGCGGATCCGGAAATAACGGTCATCAGTGACCTTGCCGATCTTAACGGTTTTGTCGATGATGCGCTCAGGCATGACACCATAGGGGTGGCGCTTTACAGTGTGGGGCAGGAGGCAATGCGTGCCGACTGGCTTGGAGTTGGTGTGGCTTACTACGAATCCCGGAGTGTCTATATCCCTGTTCCGGCTGACCCGTCGGCACGCCACGGTGTGGTAAAGGCTGTGGGAAGGCTGTTCAACGGAAAGAGCCTGGTGGTGAGCCACGATGTGAAGCGCGATATGGTGCTTCTGCAACGCGAGGGTGTGGAATTCACCGCTCCTTACGCCGACACTTCCGTGAGTCATTATCTGCTGCAGCCCGAGATGCGTCATTCGCTCAGTCAGGTTGCTCTGACCATCCTGGGGGTGGAGTTCAATCTGTTTGATGATAAGAAACCATATTCCGAGGTGGCAGGTGATCCGGCGGCACTGTTCGGACCGTGCGCATCCGTCACCCTCCGCCTTCACAAGGCTTTGACTCCGTTGCTCGAAAACTCCGGGCTGACCGGTTTGCTCAACGATATAGAACTTCCCTTTGTCCGCGTACTCGCTTCAATGGAGATGGCCGGAGCGAGGATTGATGTGGCGGAACTTAACAGGCTCTCGGTGGAACTGACCGGACGGCTCAACGCCATCGAACAGGAGATATTTGAACTCGCCGGTATGAAATTCAATGTGGGTAGCCCCTCGCAGGTTGGTGAGGTGCTGTTCGAGAAACTCAAAATCGACCCTAAGGCGAAGCGGACTAAGCGCGGCGCATATTCCACCACCGAGGAGATTCTTGAAAAATATGCCCCTGCATATCCTGTGGTGGGTCTGATTCTCAAAAGCCGTGAACTCCGCAAACTCCTCGCCACTTATATCAATGCGCTGCCCTCATTGATCAATCCACGGACCGGAAAGATTCATACGACTTATAATCAGACCGTTACCGCTACCGGACGAATATCAAGCACTAACCCTAATCTGCAGAATATACCCATCCGCACGGATGACGGACGCGAGATCAGGCGTGCGTTCATAGCCGATCCGGGCGATCTGTTCATCTCTGCCGACTACTCGCAGATTGAACTGCGTCTGCTGGCAAACCTGAGCCGTGACAAGGCTATGATCAATGCGTTTCTGAGTGGCGCGGATTTCCACACAGCCACGGCTTCGCTCATCTACAAGGAGCCGCTGAGTGAGGTGACTGACCGGCAGCGGCGTAATGCCAAGACGGCGAATTTCGGCATCATCTATGGCATCTCGGCCTTCGGACTGTCAGAGCGGCTGGGTATCTCGCGCAGCGACGCCAAGGATTTGATTGAAGGATATTTCTCATCTTATCCTGCAGTGAGCCTGTATATCGAGCGCAGCATACGGAATGCTCGTGACAATGGATTCGTGACCACCATCATGGGGCGCCGCCGCTATCTGCCTGACATCAACTCACGCAACAATGTTGTCCGCGGTTATGCCGAGCGTAATGCAGTTAACGCACCAATCCAGGGCTCGGCTGCGGATATCATCAAGAAAGCGATGATCGACATATATCGTGAAATGAATGTCAGGGGACTTCGCTCCCGGATGATCATGCAGGTTCATGACGAATTGATTTTCAACGTGGTGCCTGACGAACTTGAGGTGATGCAGAAACTCATCACCGAGAACATGATGAACGCTTACAGCGGCTCCGTGCCCCTGGAAGTGTCAGTGGGAGTGGCCACTAACTGGCTTGATGCGCATTGATTAGCGTAAAAGAATCATCGATTTGTGAAAATAATTAATAAATTATTAATATGTGTTAAATCAATAACAATTATTAAAATTTATTATTACCTTTGCACTTGAAAAATGGCTCCTATCCACCCAATTTTTCAAATCTAATTAACTTTTACGCTTCGCGGATTTGAGAAAAAGGCTGATTGCCCCGGGGGAATGGTTGTGAAATCCTTCCTACAGCAATTATTAGGAGTGATGTGAAAAATGTAAGTATGATATAATCTCAACACATGTAGTTGTAATAAAACAACTAATTTCAAATCATCAACCTGCCTTTTGGCTCAGTCCGAGATTCCTTGTTGAAAGGAGTAACCGGACTTTTTTTTGCCCTAACCCGTTGTCGAACTCCACCATTTGTGATGTTGTAATCCGTTGTCAATAAGGTAAATGCGTATAAGAAAAGTTGTTGATATTTGGTATAGCGCCTTACCTAAATTTTATCCTATATATTGTGATACGTCCCATTATCAGAACTTCGAGCCTCCCTTCGAGATTCCAGATAGCTGGGAATGG
>CAMWNP010000024.1 GCA_947175645.1 uncultured Porphyromonadaceae bacterium | reverse complement strand
TCACGTAACTACGGCTACGCTCCTTCATCACAAGCCAAAAATCTCTCGGCGATATACGGCCTCAGCATTAACAAATATTGGGGAACCGGGTCTATAAATTTTATTTCCGGGATGTTAAGGAAAATATCACTTTTTTTATTAATTTTGCAGAGCATATCATTATTCATATTTCTCACATCTGATTGTAAACCTTGTTCACAAGCCATGAAATCCGTATTTCATTCATTCTTACTTTTTTTAACCGCCTTAATTTTTAGTGTGTCCCCGGCATCGTCAAAAGTTGTCTACTGGGACAATTCCTCAAGCAATTGGGCAACGCCCCACATTTATTACTGGACCGATGGAAGTGACACTTCCGTGGTTCCTGCGTGGCCGGGCACGGAGATGCAGCCCACGGAGCATAACAATATCTGGAAATTTGACATCGGCGATTATGTCAATCTTATTTTCAACGATGGCAATAATACAGATCAAACCGATGATTTTACAATAGGAGACGAATACCACGTGTTCAACATGGCAGGTGACACCGGACGCACCCTCGAGGAGTATCTTGCGCCTGTTGAGGTAGACCCTACTCACCCGGTGACCGCATATCTGGATGTTCCGGCTGACTGGACCTCCATGTATGCCTACGTCTATGACAGCGACACCCACAGTAACGCAACGTGGCCCGGCGAAGCGATGACATTCGACTCCCAGACCGGCTACTGGTATTATGACATACCGGAGGAGTTCCTCCCCAACTGTCAGGTGATTTTCTGCAGCAACGACACTCCCGCCAACCGCTATCCCGTTGACAAACAGCCGGGGCTGAACATCAACGGCACGTCAATGATTCTCCATTATACCGGCTCGACACCCGACTGGACCGAATACAATTCACAACCTGACGAACCGGGTGATGACATAACCTGGAAGATTTCGTTCCACAACAATGTCGGGTGGGAAAACGTAAGAGTCCTCATAACGGAGATTGACCCTGCGATAGAAGGTACGATGCAGTCGTTCCTCAACAGCACCATCTTCGACTATGAGTTCACCGCCCCTGAGAACCAGCACATGCACTGTCAGTTCTATACCCTTGTCGGTGGCGAGCGCAAGGATCTTACCCCGCGTTATCCCCTTGTCAACGGTCATGTCTACACTGTTTCAGGCGATAAGGGACCGAAGGATGAGTATAATCCCAACGAAACCCTTCCGGAAGCGGAGTACTGGCTTTCACCTTCCGCTCCGTCACAGAATGACAAGGCTATCCTCTATTTCAACCGCGCATATAATTCCTCCTCACTGCTGAGGGAAGTTGATGATATCTATATCTACACCGGTCTGATTCAACAAGGAGCAGACAAGTCACAATGGGAAGGGCAATACTTAGGCGATTGGAAGACAGCATACAAGATGAGTCGCTCCGACTCCAATCCTGACTTATATTATGTTGAGTTCACCCCCAACATCGTAAGTTGGTATGGCTGCGATCCCGGCAATTCATACGACAGAATAGCCCTTATTCTGCGCGATAAGGAGGGTAACATCAAGCAGCATGATGAAGACCAGTTCATCAACCTCGCCGTTACTGCGCCTGTAGGAGAAGGTCTTGGAGCAGTTTCAGAATGGTCAACGGAAGATGACGGAACAGTGGTATTCACCTCAGAGAACGGCCGCCTGTTCCTGACCCCCTGGTCTGACAATATCATAAAGGTGTTTACCCTGCGTAACAACGCCATTACTGACAGCGAGCGCCGTTCAATATCAGTAATCGATGATGCCACCAAAGCATCATACGGCATATCGGGAGCATCATTCAGCATCACCGAAGATGACAACGAAGTAATCCTGTCAGTTACGGACGGCGTAAAGGCTGTTGTAGAAAAAGCCACCTCTCTGGTTTCATTCTACAATCCTGGAGAAGATGTGGCGACACTGGTTGAATCAGGCGGTCTGATCAACAGGCAGGGAAACGTTTCAGTAAGTTTCGCACCGATGGGCGACACCGGATTCTACGGAGGCGGCTACAACGGCAACCTCATCAACTGGGAGGGTAACCAGATGGTGATGAACAATAACCAGCAAGGCGGATGGGCCCAGGGAGGTTCTCTGGCACGCAACATCTGCATACCCTTCTACGTGTCAACAGAAGGTTACGGGGTATATTTCGATGACCACTACAAGGATGCCACCATACGCCCCACGGCCAACGGATCAACATACCATAGCAAAAGTCTGAATCCCATCGCTTACTATTTTATCGGGGGTGGAAGCATGGAGAAAGTGATGCAGAACTACACCGGTCTGACCGGACGTCAGGAACTCCCTCCCTATTGGGCACTGGGTTACATCACCTCAAAATTCAGTTTCGCCACTCGCACCGAGGCAGAAGAGACCATAGCCAAGACAAAGGCTGTCAACATACCCATTGACGGAATAGTGTTTGACATCCACTGGCAGACAGGGTCATTCCTCGGCACCGGAACTGCGCGAATGGGCCGCATCGACTGGGAGAGATCGGCCTATCCCGATCCTGTGGGGATGATGAAGAATTTCCGCGACCAGAACGTGCATACCCTGGCCATCACCGAACCTTTCTTCACAAGCAATTCATATAATTACGATTATCTGAAGGAGAACGGTTATTTCTCGGATGATGATGTATCAGGAATGGGATGGCTCCAAAGCGACAAGGTTGGGTTGCTTGATGTCACCAAGCAAGGCGCCCGTGACTGGTTCAAGGATCTATACAAGAAACGTACTGCCGAGGGTATTGAAAGTTGGTGGCTTGACCTGGGAGAACCCGAACGCCACGATGCAGAAAGTACCTACGAGGAGGGCTCATTCCAGCAGGTCCACAACGAATACGGCAATCTATGGACAGAGATAGCATACGAAGCGATGAAGGAGCAGAGTCCGGAGTCACGCTTCATTCTGATGCCCCGCGCCGGTACTGCCGGAATGCAACGCCTGAACACGTTCCCCTGGACCGGCGATATAGCCCGGTCGTGGGGTGGACTGGCCGCCCAGGTACCCTCGCTGATCAGCGCGTCAATGTCAGGTGTAGGTTACTTAGGTTCGGACATAGGCGGGTTCACCGCTTACGGCACTGATGCCGATCTCTATCGCCGCTGGGTTCAATTAGGGGTGTTCTACCCCTCTATGCGCACTCACTCCGCCACCGCTCCCGAGGTCTGGCAGACGGCATACGACGGTGTACGCAATGACGTACGTGATGCCATGAACCTGCGCTACGTCTACCTCCCCTACACCTACTCTCAGTCATACGCCTACACCCGCTTCGGCACACCTATAGCCCGTCCGGCCAACTTCGCGGATGAAAACAAGGGAGTCCTCAAAAACGAAATCGGCGCCTATCTCTGGGGACCGGATGTTTTCGTAGCACCCGTACTTGACAGCAGCAGCCGCAAGAACATAACCTTCCCTGAGGGAGACTGGCTTGACATGAATGATTTCACAACCGTTTACGAAGGTCACACCACTACCAATTATAACGCTCCGGCGGATGTTCTCCCCCACTTCATGCGCCGCGGTTCGTTCGTGCCCCGCTATACTCAGGAAACATACACTTCCACAGCGGAAATCGCCACTGACAGAATCACTATTGACCACTTCGCACCAAAAAGCGAAGCCCTCCCCGGCAGTATCTATTACGAAGATGACCACTCCGATGTCAATGCCATAAGAGACGGCAAATACCTGCTTCTGAACCTCAGTTCGTATTTCGCCGACGACAACCTGATGCTGTCAGTCACAACGGAAGGTAACGGCTGGGCCGGAATGGCACCGACACGTGACATACACATCCGTATCCACGACTTCAAGATGACTCACGAGGGAGGCGCACTGCCACAATCCATGATCAGGCTTCACGCCACCCAGGCCGAGCAGTCACCGGCATCACGACATACGGGTATCGGCCTCAAGGATACAAATGTTTCCACTCCGTTCCTTGCGGCGGCAAATGAAGATGAGGTCAAGAACGCCGACGGTCCGATGTATCATCACGACACTGCGAACAACAAACTGTACATAAGAATACCCCAGGCTTCCGCGCAGACCCACTACACCGTTCAGTTCGGGAACCGCGATGTGGTCACAGGGGTTGAATCACCTCTCGCCGACGGTTCGCTTATGCTCACCGCCGCAAACGACGGCATAATCACCTACTCCGCACCGGAAGGTATGACGGGACTCCAACTGGAGATATTCTCATCCACCGGAGTGCTTTCAGCCTGCTACACAAATCTTTCCGCCGACGGTTATGCGGCACAGGTTGAACCGATGCTCCGTTCAGGCATTTACGTTGCCCGACTGAGCGGCTGCGATTCCTGCGGCAATACAGCATCCAAGACTGTCAAATTCGCGGTCAGCGAGTAAGCGATAGTTCTGATATTACATCAGGAGGGTGTTCCATTTACATGGTTCACCCTCCTGATGTATATGTATGAAAGGGAGGATGCTTCAGAAGCGGAATCACAACAGCCGGCGTAAATGGATTTGTGAGATTTTGAAAAAAATAGTAACTTTGCACAATATAAAAACCAGGACCGTCAATGTTCAGAATCAAACGTCTATATCTGTTTATGCTGCAGAGTTACATACCTCTGTTCCTTATGACGTTTTTCATCTGTCTGTTCATAGTTCTGATGCAGTTCCTCTGGCGCTACATCGACGATCTGGTGGGGAAGGGACTTGAGATGTCAGTAATCGTGGAACTGTTCTGGTATGCGGCGCTTACCATGGTTCCTATGGCACTACCGCTGGCCATACTGCTGGCCTCGCTGATGACATTCGGAAATCTGGGAGAACGGTTTGAACTGATGGCCATGAAGGCGTCAGGAATATCGCTTCTGAAAACCATGCGACCGTTGATAGCGCTGATGATACTGGTTGCAACCGGTGCGTTCTTTTTCCAAAACAATGTGTTGCCGGTGGCCCAGTCAAAGATGTATACCCTGCTTCTTTCCATGAAGCAGAAATCGCCCGAACTGGAGATTACCGAAGGGGTGTTCAACGACCAGATTCCGGGACGAAACATCTATATTGACAGCAAGAACCGTGAGACCGGAATGCTCTACGGGGTTATGATTTACGATATGTCAGCGGGCGCTGACATTGACCAGATGCGCATAATCCTTGCTGACTCCGGGCGTATTTCCGTTACTGAGGACAAGCGATATCTTGTTGTGCGGCTATACAACGGAGAGCAGTTCGAGAACCTGCGTGGACAGGGGAACGGCCGAGGTAATGTACCCTATCGCCGTGAATCCTTCTCCATGAAGGAACTTCTGATGCTGTTTGACAATAACTTCAACCGCATGGACGAGAGCAACATGCGCAACCAGTATGTGGGAAAGAACATAACCGAACTGAACCACACCATCGACTCAGTCAGCGCACGCGTGGACAGCGTGGGGAGGGTTCACGGCCGTGAACTGATGGAATATCCGTTCTTCAACCAGCCCAAGTACAGGGTGGTTTACCGCAACAGCAAGCCCGACACGGTTTTCCGTCATGAGGTGCAGATGGCTGAAGTGCTCAATCTTGACACACTTTTCGCCAATACCGAACCTGGACGCACCAGAAACATTTACTCACAGGCCCTCAGCAAGGCACGGCGCATGAAGCAGGAGTTCGAGTACTCCGCCCTTCTGGCAGCGGATGACAACAAAACCATACGGCGTCATGCCATAGAACTTCAGAAAAAGTTCACACTCTCCATAGCCTGCATCATCTTCTTCTTCATAGGGGCACCGTTGGGTGCCATCATCCGCAAGGGTGGTCTGGGGGCGCCACTGGTAATATCCGTGCTACTGTTCATAGTGTACTACATCATTGACAACACGGGCTACAAACTTGCGCGCGACGGACACTGGGCAGTATGGCAGGGAATGTGGCTAAGCACTGCCGTTCTGCTTCCGTTAGGTGTGTTCCTTACCTATAAGGCAATCAACGACTCGGCAGTGTTCAACATTGACGCATGGCGGATATTCCTTCAGCACCGGTTAGGCCTGCAGCAGATCCGCCACGTGGAATACAAGGAGGTTGCCATGGAGGATGTGTCACCTGCCGTGGCAAGGGAGATGTTGCAAATACTTATCAGACAGACCGAGGAATATATCCGTGCATGCGGAAACCCGCGACAGTCCTACTCAGACTTTTTCCTTCACGGGTTTGACCGGCTCAGCCTCGGCACTCTCCAGGAAGGTGTGGACGGGGTCACGGATTATCTGTCAAACCACCGCAACAAACTTCTGGTGAACAAACTGAGCGCTTATCCCATACTCCGCAATCTCTGGCTTTACAACACCACGCCCCTACGGTGGACCGGAATCATAGCAATGGCACTCTTCCCTGTGGGACTACCCTTGTGGCTCATAGGACGTCGCTGGCGGGCAGAACTTATCAAAGAACTTAAAACCGTGGTCCGCGTATCAGGCGAACTGCAGGAAATGATATAAATTTGTATATGGAAAAGATTAAACTTGACACTATAGAATCGGCTCTCGAGGATTTCCGCGAGGGTAAAATGGTTATTGTTGTTGACGACGAAGACCGCGAGAATGAGGGTGACTTCATTGTGGCGGCGGAGAAAATCACGCCCGAGCAGGTCAATTTCATGCTCAAGAATGCCCGCGGCGTTCTATGCGTACCCATCACCATAAGTCGTGCGAAAGAACTCGGGCTGGCACCTCAGGTTGTTGACAACACCTCTGTGTTAGGGACACCTTTCACCGTTACCGTGGACAAACTCGAGGGGTGCAGCACAGGTGTATCCATCCATGACCGGTGCGCCACTATCCGCGCACTCGCTGACCCCGAGAGCAAGCCTGAGACTTTCGGACGACCGGGTCACATCAATCCCTTGTATGCCCAGAACGAGGGTGTTCTGCGACGGGCCGGACATACTGAAGCCGCCGTAGACCTCGCCCGTCTTTCCGGACTTCAGCCCGCAGCGGCACTGATGGAGATAATGAGCGATGACGGCAGCATGGCCCGCCTGCCCGAACTGCGTCGTATAGCGGATGCCCACGGCATGAAACTAATCTCGATCCACGACCTGATAGCCTACCGATTGAGAACAGAGAGCGACATTGAGCGAGGCGAGGAGGTTGACATGCCCACGGAGTACGGTCATTTCCGGCTTATCCCTTTCCGCCAGAAAGATAACGGGCTGGAACATATAGCCATCATCAAGGGTGACATCACCACTCCGGAACCGGTGCTGCTGCGTGTTCACTCTTCATGCGCCACAGGGGATATCTTCGGGTCACAGCGGTGTGACTGCGGAGAGCAACTCCATCAGTCGTTGCGCAAGATAGAGAAAGAGGGGCGCGGACTGGTGCTCTATCTCAATCAGGAGGGAAGAGGCATAGGGCTGATGGACAAAATCAAGGCTTACAAACTGCAGGAACAGGGGATGGACACCGTTGACGCAAATATCCACTTAGGACACAAGGCCGATGAGCGCGATTACGGCGTGGGGGCCCAGATTCTCCGCTCCCTGGGAGTAACCAAAATGCGTCTGCTCACCAATAACCCAATCAAGCGCATAGGGCTGGAAGCATACGGACTTGAGGTTGTGGACACCGTTCCCATTGAGGTTACACCCAACAAGTACAACCGATTTTACATGCACACGAAAAAAGAGCGCATGGGGCATCAACTTGACAACGTGGACTAATCCTGACTGACTCATGAAATCCCTGACCGCCATACTGATGACACTCACCATCGTGCTATGCTCGGTGGTGCAGTTCCATCACCATGACCGTGAGGGGAACATATTCATCTACACCATAGCGGGGGAGATAGAAATGGGGTCACATTCCGCAGAACCGCATCACCACGACTCCGAACAGCACCCCTGCACCCATCATCATCACCATCATGACAACCATTGCGGTGACCAGGATGACTGTGCGATGCATCTCGATCAGTTGACCTCACAGGAGAAGCAGATTGATATATCGCCTGACGAAACCATTCTGTGCGTGGTGTTTATAAACTACATCCTCCCGGTGTGGCACATACCGGCGCTTTCATCCGAACTGATACGGTATGCCGACAAAGTTCCGCTGCCTCCATCCTTAATTCTCCCCGCGTGGCTCATGCGGGGTCCTCCTTACGATTTGTTTTAACATGCAGTCTCCTCTCTCCTCCAATCATTCACAAAGTTAAACATATCGTAATGAAAAATATATTCTATATAATATTGTGTGCATCCGTAATAGGACTGTTCACACCATCATGCGCACATACTGCCGAACAGGATGGTCTGGGACACCATCATCACCATGGTCATGGACATGAGGAGCATGATCATGACCATGACCACGACCACGAAGATCACGAACATGAACATGGAGAGCATGAACATGAAGATGATAATCATGAAAAAGAGGCGGGGATCATTCACCTGACACCTGCGCAGATTGAGGAATTCGGAATAAAGTCCACAGTTGTTGAACCCCGTGATTTTTCAGAGGTAATCAAGGTTTCAGGCCAGGTTATCTCCGCCCCTGCCGACCGCTCGGTCGTATCGGCAAAATCATCAGGTATCGTAACCTTTGCCCGCGGAATTGCCGAGGGTGTCAAGGTGAGCCGGGGACAGAATATCGCCTCAGTATCGGCCAGAGGGATGGCCGGAGGTGACAGCAACGAGGCTGCCCGGGTAGCCTACGAATCGGCCAAGCGCGAACTTGACCGTCTGACACCGCTGCACGCTGACGGAATAGTGTCGACCCGCGACTATAATGCCGCCCTGCAGACATTCGAACAGGCACGTGCCGCCTACTCAGGCAGCAACTCGGGAAGCGGGGCAACCGCACCATCATCAGGTATCATCACCTCACTGACAGTGCGTCAGGGAGAGTTTGTGGAAGCAGGTCAACCCATCGCCGAAATTTCCGGCAACACGGAACTGACACTCCGCGCCGACCTTCCGGAAAAATATTTCCGCGACCTCTCCGGCATAACATCGGCACGTTTCCGCACCGCGTATTCCGACGAAGTTTTCGACCTTGCTTCGCTCAACGGTCACCGCATAGCGGATCAGGCAGCAATGGGAAACCGTCCCGGCTATCTGCCGGTTTACTTCCGTTTCAACAACAACGGGGAAGTGGTTCCGGGCACATCGGCTGAAGTCTACCTCATCGGCGCATCACGCGGAAAAGTTATAGCCGTGCCCACAGCATCGCTCTATGAGCAACAGGGTCAACTCTTTGTGTTCGTGCAACTTGACGAGGACTGTTTCCGCAAAATGCCGGTAAAGACAGGTCAGAGCAACGGTCAGGAAGTGGAGATACTCTCAGGACTGAAAGATGGAGAACGTGTGGTCACGGCCGGAACGACCTTCGTGCGTCTTGCCGAAACTTCAGGTGTCGTTCCCGAAGGACATAGTCACACTCATTGACGGAGGGGAGGTGAAGCATGCTTAACCGAATAATTCACTTTTCGCTATACAACCGTCTGCTCGTTCTGATACTCTCCGGACTTATTCTGCTTGCGGGCGTTGTTACGTTGATCAATACGGAGGTAGACATATTCCCTGATCTCAACGCTCCCACCGTAGTGGTCATGACCGAAGCACCCGGCATGGCACCGGAAGAGGTGGAGAAACTTGTAACGTTCCCTATAGAAACAGCGGTCAACGGCTCCACGGGAGTCAGACGCGTGCGTTCCTCATCGGCTACCGGATTCTCGGCCGTATCGGTGGAGTTCGACTGGGGTACGGACATTTACATAGCGCGCCAGACCGTGTCGGAGAAACTTGCCGGAGTCGCCGAGCAACTTCCTCCCGGTGTGCAGTCCCCCACCCTTGGTCCGCAATCCTCCATCCTCGGGGAGGTAATGATCATAGGACTGACTGCTGACAGCACCTCGCTTCTGGATCTCCGCACCATCGCTGACCGCACCCTGCGTCCGCGACTTCTCTCCATAGGTGGTGTCAGTCAGGTTACTGTCATCGGTGGTGATATCCGCGAATACCAGATAACTCTTGACCTGGAGCGAATGAACCACTATGACCTTACCATGAACGAACTTCTTGAGTCAATCGAGGGACTGAACAACAATGCCGCCGGGGGAATCCTCTATGAATACGGCAACGAATATATCATCAAAGGTAAGGTCAATACGGCCGATGTTGAGCAGATGTCGCATGCGGTGGTTCGCAGCGACAGTCGCGGCACAGTGCTTCTGAGTGATGTCGCCACAATTCAGGTGGGGAGCAAGAGTCCGCGTCTTGGAGTGGCATCGGAACGTGCCAAGCCGGCGGTGCTCCTGACCGTCACCAAGCAACCGGGAGTAGGGACAATAGGATTGACCAGGAAAATTGAGGAGAGTCTGGCATTATCTGCCAAAAATCTGCCTGCGGATCTTCATATATCCACAGACATATTCCGTCAGAGCGACTTCATAGACCATTCAATCGGCAATCTCCAGGAATCGTTGTTTGAAGGCGCGCTGTTTGTCATAATAGTACTGTTCTTCTTCCTGATGAACATCCGGACGACGGTGATTTCGGTTGTTGCGCTCCCCATGTCGATCCTCATAGCGGTGATAGTTCTTCATCTGTGTGGATTCAGCATCAACACCATGTCGCTGGGTGGTATAGCCATAGCCATAGGGTCACTGGTTGACGACGCCATAGTGGATGTGGAGAATGTATACAAGCGTCTGAACGCCAACCGTGCGTTGCCGCCGGCGGAGCGCCGTCCGGTGCTCGAGGTGGTGTTTGAGGCCTCAAAGGAGGTCCGCATGCCCATTTTCAACTCATCGCTGATTATCATTGCAAGTTTCATTCCTCTGTTCTTCCTCTCAGGAATTGAGGGCCGGATGCTGATTCCGTTGGGTATATCCTTTATTGTGGCCCTTATAGCCTCAACCGTGGTCGCCCTCACACTCACCCCTGTGCTTTGTTCCTTCCTGCTTGGATCACGCAAGCAGAACGATGCGCTGAGCCGTGAGCCGTGGGTTTCACGAAAATTACGCGCGGGCTACTCCACCGCGCTTGCATGGAGCCTTTCACACGGTAAGATGCTGCTTGGAGCGGTGGGACTGCTTTTCATCATCTCGCTTGTTCTGTTCTTCACTCTTGGACGCTCGTTCCTGCCGTCGTTCAACGAGGGTTCGTTCACCATCAATGTCAGTACACTGCCCGGGATATCGCTTGAAGAGAGCGACCGGGTGGGACGTGAGGCAGAGAAAATCATACTCTCAGTGCCGGAAATTCGGACCGTTGCCCGCAAAACAGGCCGAGCGGAACTTGATGAGCACTCACTTGGTGTAAACGTGTCGGAGATTGAAGCGCCCTACGTTCTTGACAAAGGGAGAAGCCGCGGTGAAGTGGTACGTGAACTACGCACCAAACTTTCGGCCATTCCTGGCGCGAACATTGAATTAGGTCAACCTATCTCACATCGTATCGATGCCATGCTTTCCGGAACAGAGGCCCAGATAGCCATAAAACTGTTCGGCGACGACCTCAACAAACTCTATTCCATAGGGAGTCAGATAAAGTCAGGTATCACAGATGTTGAAGGTGTGGTTGATGCAAATATCGAGCAGCAGATCGGCAGGCCTGAACTGGAAATTGTTCCCCGCCGTGACATGCTTGCAGCCTACGGAATATCAATGGCAGACTTCACGCGGTTCGTTGACGTGACTCTTGCCGGACAGGTTGTGTCGCAGGTCTATGAGGATGGATTGCCTTATGACATCACCGTTCGCCTTGCCGATGACCGGCGTGACAGCATGGAGAAGATAGCCGGACTGATGATTGACTCCAACGCCGGAAAGATTCCCTTGAGTTATGTTGCTGAAATAGTATCCACAACCGGTCCGAACACCATCAACCGCGAGAATGTGAGCCGACGCCTGGTGATCTCGGCAAACGTAGAGGGGCGTGACCTTCGCAGTGTGGTTAACGACATTCAGGAGATGGTTGACAGCCAAATCGCAATGCCCGAAGGATATTTCGTGACCTACTGCGGTCAGTTTGAAAGTGAGGCGGCTGCTTCACGCACCCTTGCACTTACATCTGTAATAGCCCTTCTTGTGATTTTCATGCTCCTGTATCAGGAATTCAAGAGTGTGCGTCAATCAGTGATTATCCTCATCAACATGCCCCTGGCAATGATAGGGGGTGTGCTCATCCTTGTCCTTACCGGAGCCGAACTTAATATTCCCGCAATCATCGGCTTCATATCACTGCTGGGAATAACAACCAGAAACGGAATGCTCCTGATTTCACGCTATAACCATCTGAAAACGGAAGGAGAGGGATTGTCGGAACGTATCCGCCACGGCTCGGCCGACCGTCTGAACCCCATCATAATGACGGCCCTGACATCGGCCCTGGCTCTTATTCCTCTGGCTTTACGCGGAGGGGAGGCCGGAAACGAGATCCAGTCACCGCTTGCCGTAGTGATACTCGGAGGATTGATCTCCGCCACGGCGCTTAACGTGTTCGTGGTTCCGGTAATCTATTATCTAACCTACAGAAAATCAGAGAAATGAAAAAGAAGATATTCACACTTTTCCTGATGGCTACGGTTATCAGTGCATCTGCCGGTGAGAAATTCCAGCAGTTGCTTGAAACGCTTGTTTCATCCTCACCCGATATTAAAGCCATGATTCTTGACCATGAAGCGGAATCAGAGGCAGCGGCACAGGAAAACATGCTTGCGGGCCCTGAACTTGAAGGTTTCCACAAATGGGGCACCGAAAGGGAGAACAAATATGGCGTAGGGATAAGCCAGAGTTTTGACTGGCCCGGTCTTTACGGCGCCCGCAAAGCAGCACGCAAGGCCACTGACAGTGCTCTGGAGCAATTACGTCTGAGTTGCATGGCCGACCGTACGCTTGAATTAAAACTCCTTATGATTCAACTGATTACCACCGGAGAGCAACTGCGTGTGGTTGAAGAGGCTGAGTCCAATATGTCACAACTGCTGCAACTCTACCAGCGTGGATTCGAGGCGGGCGAGGAGTCAATTCTCGATGTCAACAAACTGAAGATTGAGAAACTGCGCCTGACGCGCCGTCTGACCTCACTCCGTGAGTCACGCGAATCCATTCTTGAATCAATTCTTTCAATAGCAGGGAGTTCCGGACATTCGGCCGATCTGCTGTCGCTCAAACTATCCGACCTTCCTGCCGATGCCATTGCCGACGAAGCCTTCTACGAAGATGCGGCAGAACATAGCCCTCAGATGCAGTATTACCGGGCGATGCAGGAGTCAGCACGTCAAAACGAACGGGTAGCAAGGCTTTCCGGCTACCCCTCATTCTCCATCGGCTATGAAATGGAGCGTGAGGACGGGCAATATTTCAACGGAATTTCCGTTAATATAGGACTGTCGTCATGGTCAAACCGCCACCGCAAGGCGGCTGCCCGCTACCGGCTCATGGAACAGGAAGTGAAGATGAACTCAGCCAGGCTGGCAGAGATATTGCGCCTGCGCCGCATTCGCTCAGCCGCACTGAGGGCTCGCTCCGAACAGCAACTGTTCAGTGAGGTACTCGGATCATCCAATCAGTCGGAACTCCTGAAAAAAGCCCTTGACGGAGGACAGATCTCGCTGATGACCTATCTGCAGGAACTCGGGTATTTCCTTGACGCCAGGTGCGATTACTACGAAACCGCAAATAATGCAGCACAACTTTGTGCCGAACTAAATAAGTACAATTTAAAATGAAAAAAATCCTGTCACTTCTGACAATCATGCTCTGCATGGTAACCCTGTCAGCATGCAACAACGATGATCCGGAAACCGAAAGCAAGCCGATTGAGGTTGCTGTCGGACCCAAACTGATCAGCACTCCTGCCGGATATGCCCCCGGTCTCTATCTGGAAGTAACCTTCGTGGAAACGAATCAGGTTCGCTATCTTACAACCACTGACATCCTCGGCTTCAAATATGAGGAAGGCTACAACTACCGTCTGATGATCAAGGAGATGCGCAACACCAACTCCGCGGAAGTCTACTATATCCTTGACAAACAGATTTCCAAAACACCTGCTGAACCCGACACCCCGTTAAAACCCATAGGATAATGAGAAACATCTGCTTATCAATTTTACTTACACTGGCTTTTATGGTTAATGCTGAAAACCCCTTCTTTAAGCCGTTTGACAACGAACGTCAGACACCCCCTTTCGCTGAAATAAAAACGGAGCACTTCGAGCCCGCCATCCTCCGCGGGGTAGAACTGGCCAACAAGGATATTGAATCCATCGTCACCAACCCTGACGCTCCTACCTTCGAAAACACCATAGTGGCTCTTGACAATGCCGGTGAGGATCTTAACCGGGTTCTCAATGTGTTCTATCCGCTCACGTCAGCACTTTGCGACGATGAGATGATGGAAGTGATCAACCGTGTGCAACCCGTTTTGAGCAACTACTCCACCTCCGTAATCCTTAACGAGGGATTATGGAACCGCGTGAAAACAGTCTATGAAAACCGCGCCTCGCTTAAACTCACACCTGAGCAACAGACACTGCTGGAGAACACCTATAATGATTTCGCTCTTTCAGGTGCCACCCTTACAGGTGATGACCGCGACACTTTCCGCCAACTTAATGACTCCATAGGCAAACTCACAAACCGGTTCGGACAGAACGTGCTGAAAGAACTCAAGACTTATGAAATATGGCTCACCGCCGACGACCTTGACGGACTCCCCAAATCAGCCGTAGAGGCAGCCTCTCTGGCAGCATCGCAGAAAGGGCGGGAAGGTGAATATCTGTTCACTCTTGACCAGCCGGTCTACACCCAGTTTATGAAATACAGCACCCGCCGTGACCTGCGCGAAAAAATGTATCGTCTTTACATGGGTCGTAACCGTGAAGGTGAGTACAACAACAAGGAAATCATCAAGCAGATCGCTGACCTGCGCCGTCAGCGTGCGAACCTGCTTGGTTCGCAGACCTACGCCCAGCAGTCGCTCAAGCGCACAATGGCTCAGACACCTGAGAATGTGATGGGGCTGCTGAACCAACTTGCGGAGGCATACCGCCCCGCCGCTGATGCAGAACTGACCGAACTCAACAAATTCGCCACAGAGATTGAAGGAACAGAATTCCAGGTTGCCCCATGGGACTACAGTTTCTACAGCACCAAACTGAAAAATGCCAAATACAGTTATGACGAGGAGGAGATGCGACCCTATTTCCAACTGGACAACGTCATTGACGGTGTATTCGGTCTGGCCACCAGACTCTATGGGCTGCAGTTCACCGAAAACAAGAATATCCCGGTTTATCATCCTGATGTAAAAGCGTTTGACGTCAATGACGCCGACGGTTCATACATTGGTGTGATTTTCACCGACTTCTTCCCCCGCGACACAAAACGCGCCGGTGCATGGATGACAGAGTTCCGTGGTCAGCATGTGAAGGATGGCGAGGATGTGCGTCCGCATGTGACCATTGTCATGAATTTCACCAAACCTACAGCCGACGAGCCCTCTCTTCTCACACCCTACGAGGTAGAGACATTCCTCCACGAGTTCGGTCACGCTCTCCACGGTCTGCTTTCACAGTGTAACTATCAGTCACTGGCCGGAACGAACGTCTACCGCGATTTCGTGGAACTACCATCGCAGTTCAATGAGAATTATCTGACTGAGAAGGAGTTCCTTGACGGATTTGCCCGTCATTACAAAACCGGTGAACCCATACCTCAGGAACTTATCGACAAACTGGTTGCATCATCACAGTATGGAGCCGCCTATGCATGTCTGCGCCAACTTATGTTCGGACTTATCGACATGAAGTGGCACTCCATTACCGAGCCGGTTGAAGGAGACTCCGAACAGTTTGAAAACGAAGCATACGCATCCGTGGCTCTGTTCACTCCCATACCCGGAACAATGACATCGACAACATTCTCACATATCTTCTCAGGTGGTTACGCCGCCGGCTACTACAGTTACAAATGGGCCGAAGTGCTTGACGCCGATGCTTTCGCCAAATTCAAGGAAGATGGAATCTTCAATCAGGAAACGGCAAAATCGTTCCGCCAGAACATCCTTGAGCGAGGTGGCACGGAAAATCCGGCCCTGCTCTACCGCCGGTTCCGCGGCGCCGACCCCTCGATCAACGCCCTGCTCAAACGTGACGGCATCAACCCGATCAACGCAAAACAAATCAACAAAGATATGTAATACACTCTCGCGTAGGAGAAACACCACTCCATCCGATTCAGGATTACGGGGCTCAAATGAGCCCCGCTCCTTTTTTTCATCACTCATCACATTTCATCTATGAACACCCCCTCACAAACAACCGATGCAGCCATCACAGTTGGTAAAAACAAACTGACACTAAGCAATCAACGTCCAGCCCGTCTGGCAGCCTCAGCCTTCCTTGCCGGATGCTACATAGCCCTTGGAGGAGCCCTGTCGCTGATCATAGGATTCGGATTCCCTGAAATTTCGGCCTCCAACCCCGGGTTGCAGAAGATTCTCAGTGGAGCGATGTTCCCTATAGGACTGATACTTATAGTCACTCTCGGTGCGGAACTTTTCACCGGGAACAATGCCCTGCTCATCCCCGCCTACATGACCCGTCAGTGCAGTCTCAAGGATATCATCCGCAACTGGGTGATGGTTTATGTTGGCAACTTTTTCGGAGCCGTGACATTCACCGTCTTACTCGTTTACTATGCCGGGCTGACTGATGCCGACATCTACCGCAACGCGGCAACAGGTATCGCACAGGCTAAAGTGTCGATGCCTTGGGGAGTGGTATTCGTTAAAGGGATAGGTGCCAACTGGTGTGTGTGCATGGGTGTGTGGATGGCGCTGACCGCACGCACCTTCACCGGGAAAATCCTCGGCTGCTGGATTCCGGTCATGGCGTTTGTGGCGTTCGGCTACGAACACTGCATAGCCAACATGTTCTATTTCCCGCTGGGAATGCTCCACGGTGCTGACGTAACAATAATGGAGGCAATCACGCGAAACATGATTCCCTCCACTTTAGGCAACATTGCAGGCGGGGCACTGATGGTAGGCACAATCAAAACCTACATCCATTTCAAGAAACAGTAGACCTGTTTCTCTGACCCCCGCTCCACGGTTTTTCCACGGATTTCCCTGCCGCTGTTACAGATACAGCAGCGAGGTCACCGACTCCTTGCCGTCATAATAATGGCGGGCACGGATTTCGGTTACTCCTTCAGGGATGGGGAAACTGCCGTTGTAAACTGGTGATGAGGCATCAGGCTCTGTTCCATCAAGTGTATAGCGGATTTCGCCGCCCGGATAGGCGGTGTTCATTTTCACCATGCCATCGACAACGATTATGCCGGGCATACGGAGATGGTAGTTCACCCCATCAACGCTGAGACGTGGAAGTAAGTGACTGTAAACCACTTTGTTGAATTTGGCGTTATCGTATGTGGGATAAGCATTCCAGGTTCGCTCGGCCAGTCCGAATGATTTGGGGAAAAGATGCGATTCAACAATTTCATTGTTGCGGATGGTCTCTCCGAAGAGCGTACCCTGCAATCCGAGTATCTGAGCCTTGCAGGTGGAATCCACCGGGCAGATATCGTAGGGATATCCTCCCAGCGAAACGAACTCGTCCACCGTACCGCCCCAGTACAGACCCAGTTCCATGGGGTGCTGGGCATAGAGCATATCCATATAGAAACGGTCAACATTGGAGATAACAACGGGGAATCCGGCGCGTAAGGCCCTCAAGGCCTTGTTCTGCTCCGGAATGGCAGCGGCGGTCCAGCAGTTGACACCGTAGGTCACGGGAGCCACCTCGGCATTGAACTCATCATCATAGCCCACGCCTACATCCTGCCACCCCATCATGGGAATATTCTTCTCTTTCAGTATTTTGGTTATTCTGCGTCCGAATTCCCCTTGAGTCAGATGTCGGCCGGAAATGCCCAACTCCTCACACATTTTCTGGGCCGCGGGAGAGCCGTCCCACGCACCTTCGGGAACTTCGTCGCCACCAATGTGAATTGCAAGCAGTTCAACCCCGGCATCCTTATACATCTGGTCTATCTCATCAAATACCTTCTCCATGAACCGGTAGGGACCCGGCAGAGCGGGGTTCATAAGATTATCATGCAGAGCCTGCGCGCTGGTGTAGACTGAAGTATCACCATCCTCGCGCAAACGGTAGAAGTCATCACCCGTGCGGCGGTAGCGTGCCTCCATGGCCTTCACGGCGGCACGTGCATGACCGGGTGATTCAATCTCCGGAATCACCGCAATCCCCAGACTGTCGCAATATTTAAGCAGGTCAATGAATTCTTCGCGTGAGATATATCCGTTGCCTGTTCCCTCCATTGATTCCGGATTTCCGTCCCCGGCAAACAGTTGAGCGAGAAAATCCCGGTCATCAGTGGTGTAGCCTCTACGTGCGCCCACCTCGGTAAGTTCAGGCAGTCCGGGAATCTCCAGACGCCACGCCTCATCATCGGTGACATGAAAGTGCAGACGGTTCATACGCAACTTTGCCATCTGTCTGACAAGTTTTTTTACTTCAGAGGTGGAGTAGAAGTTACGCGCCACATCAAGCATCATGCCCCGGTGATGAAAATCAGGATAGTCCTCGATAACCGCGGCCGGAAGCACACCGTCATTAGGACCGAGGAGCATCTCGTCAAGGACAAAATTGGCCATGGAAAGAGCCTGCGGGGAAGCCGCCTCAACCAGCGCCGCCCCACCTTCGGGAAGAGTAATCCGGTAATATTCGTTGTTATCATGCTTTATCAGCCGTCCCTGGCGCGGACGGTCAGAGGTGAATGTTCCGCCGGTCAGCGTAACCTTTTTGAATGACGGGACGATGTCGTAGGGATTCAGTTCAGGAGCACCGTCAAGCGTGAGGTTGAAGCGGTAGACCGAGTCACCGTAGACCATCACGTCGCGCCCGGGATAGTTGCGCCGGTGAGGTTCAACCACGAGTGAGGCACGGGTGTGCGGCACGGCTGAAACCGTACCGTCGACACTGACGTTATGGAATCCGTCAGGTGCATAGTTTATCGACTGAATCCAACCTTTGGTCATAATATCCACAACTACAGCGGTGTCTGCGTCGGCGAAACGTGAACTCTCAATGCAGTAGTATCCGGGGATAATCTCATAGACTGTATCAGAAGGATTGACCGTTGACATCTTTCGTCCGAACTCATTGAAACACAGTTTATTGAGCGATGATGGGTTCTGTATGGTCAAACGTTGGATATAATATGTGTCACGTCCGGAGCCATAGTTGTCAACCACCTCCCAGTGAACAGACGGGGATGTGGCCATGGCAGGAAAAAGAACGGCAGTGCACAATGCCGCCGCAATGGATTTATATGTCATTATGTTTTATGTTAGTTAGGGTTAGTTTTTGTCAGTGGTCAGTTCTTCGTAAAGGTTACGGCAGCCGTTCTCAAGCAGGTCAAGCACCAGTTCAAACCCTTCGGCACCCTCATAGTAAGGGTCAGGGACATAGTCATAGCGCGACGGCAGGTCAATGAACTCTGCCATAGGCACAATTTTCCGTTCAGCCTCAACTGTAGGAGCCATGGCATGAAGGTTACGTTCATTTGAGCCATCCATGGGAATAATCAGGTCGAACCGGTCAAAATCAGCCATCTTCACCTGACGGCAGATGTGGTCGAAGGTGTAGCCTCGTCGAGCACCGTGCACCCTCATGCGCCGGTCAGGCAGGTCACCGATATGATAGTTACCGGTTCCGGCAGAATCAATCTCGAAATGACCTGCGGCACCGTTCTCACTGACCACGGCGTGCATCACCCCGTCGGCTGCCGGTGACCTACAGATGTTGCCGAGGCACACGAACAATATCCTGACTTTATCCTTCCCTTTGAGGGAATTGACAATCTGCTGCGTCTTGCTATTCATACCATATTGATTTTTCAGGGGGCATGAATTGCCGCTCCATGATGCAAAGGTAAAAAATATTTCCCATATAGTGTGTCTTTTGGCGAAATATGAGCATCCGGGGCCATATTTATCACTCACAGAATGTGGAAACCTGGCGAAAAAGTTGTAACTTTGTGGCACTATGGGAAGAATTTTATCGATTGACTATGGCCGCAAGCGTTGCGGAATAGCCGTGACTGACCCGTGCCGGATAGTGGCAACGGGACTTACCACCGTGGCCACAGCCGAACTGATTACTTTCGTGAAAGAGTACGCACACCGCGAGCCGGTTGACATGATAGTTGTGGGACTGCCCACAACCATGCGGGGCGAGCCGTCGGACTCCATGCGTTACATAACCCCGGGCATCAACCGTCTGCGCAAGGAACTTCCCGGAACGGAGATACTTTTTTTTGACGAGAGGTTCACCTCCGTCCTCGCCCACAAGGCGATGCTTGACGGTGGAATGAAAAAGATGGACCGCCGTGACAAATCCATCGTAGATGAGATCTCCGCTACCATAATCCTAAATGATTTTTTACAAAGCAAAACATATAACAATAGATGAAACTACCAGTTTATTTATACGGGCATCCGGTTCTGCGCAATGAATCGAAGGATATCGACAAAGATTATCCCGACTTGCAGAAACTGGTTGCCGACATGTTCGAGACCATGTATGCCAGCGAAGGTGTGGGACTTGCCGCTCCCCAGATAGGGCGTAACGACCGCATCGTGGTCATTGACGCCGATCCTTTAGGAGAGCACTACCCGGAATGTGCGGGGCGTAAGTTCACCCTCATCAATCCCGTCATAGAAGTGCTTGACGGTGAGAAAGTGACACGCGATGAAGGATGTCTGTCGCTCCCCGGGCTGAGTGAGTCCGTGCCTCGTGTGGAACACATCCGCCTCAAGTGGCTTGATGAAAATTTCGAGCCACATGAGGAAGAACTCTCAGGATTCCTCTCACGTATTGTCCAGCATGAATGTGACCACCTTGAAGGTAAACTCTACATTGACCACGTGTCACTGATCCGCAAGCAACTTATCCGCGGGAAACTGCATAACATCATGGACGGCAAGACCCGTTGCGGCTACCCCGTCAAATATGCACCCAAAAAAAAGAAATAAACCATGGCAGCAGACGACAAGAAAGTAATATTCTCAATGGTGAGGGTAAGCAAAATCTACCCTCCTCAGAAACAGGTTCTCAAAAACATTTCGTTAGGATTCTACTACGGTGCCAAAATCGGCATCATAGGTCTGAACGGCTCCGGTAAATCATCACTTCTGAAAATCATTGCCGGCCTTGACAAGAGTTACCAGGGCGAAGTGGTGTTCTCTCCCGGCTACAGCGTAGGCTATCTGGAACAGGACCCCCAACTTGACCCTGACAAAACCGTCATAGAGGTTGTCCGCGAAGGAGTCAGCCACATCACCGACCTTTTGGCCGAGTTCGACAAGGTCAACGAATCGTTCGCCGACCCCGAAGTGCTTGAAGACCCCGACAAGATGGATGCACTGATTGCCCGCCAGGCCGAACTTCAGGATAAACTTGACGCCGCTGATGCCTGGACCATAGACAGCAAACTGGAACGCGCCATGGACGCCCTGCAGTGTCCGCCTGACGACCAGAAAATCAGCACCCTCTCCGGAGGTGAACGCCGTCGTGTGGCGCTCTGCCGGCTTCTGCTCCAGCAGCCCGACATACTGCTGCTTGACGAGCCCACAAACCACCTTGACGCCGAGTCGATCGACTGGCTGGAACAGCACCTGCAGCAGTATCCCGGCACGGTCATCGCCATCACCCATGACCGCTACTTCCTCGACCACGTTGCCGGCTGGATTCTTGAACTTGACCGTGGTGAAGGTATACCCTGGGAGGGCAACTACTCCTCATGGCTTGACCAGAAAACCAAGCGTATGGCCATGGAGGAGAAACAGGCAAGCAAACGCCGCAAAACTCTGGAACGGGAACTGGAATGGGTGCGCATGGCTCCCAAAGCACGTCAGGCCAAAGGTAAAGCCCGTCTGTCATCCTACGACCGGCTCCTCAACGAAGACCAGAAGCAGAAAGAAGAACGACTGGAAATTTTCATCCCCAACGGTCCCCGTCTGGGAAACAAGGTGATCGAAGCCACCGGTCTGAGCAAGGCTTTCGGCAAGAAACAGTTGTTCAAAGACCTCAGTTTCGCACTTCCTCCTGCAGGTATAGTCGGTGTCATCGGTCCCAACGGTGCCGGTAAAACCACACTTTTCCGCCTGATTATGAAGCAGGAAACACCTGATGCCGGAAGTTTCGATGTTGGCGAAACAGTGAAGATAGCATACGTTGACCAGACTCACCATGACCTCCTGCCCGAACGCACCGTCTACGAAGTCATCTCGCAGGGTGTGGACAGTTTCCGCATGGGTGGACGCGACGTGAACGCCCGCGCCTACCTCAGCAAATTCAACTTCACCGGTGCCGACCAGGAAAAGAAAATCGGAGTGCTGTCAGGTGGTGAGCGCAACCGCCTGCACCTGGCCATGGCATTGAAGGAAGAAGGTAACGTGCTGCTGCTTGACGAACCTACCAACGACATTGACGTCAACACCCTGCGCGCCCTTGAGGAAGGTCTGGACGACTTCGCCGGATGCGCTGTCGTAGTCAGCCACGACCGTTGGTTCCTGGACCGTATCTGCACCCACATCCTCTCATTCGAGGGTGACGGCAAAGTGGTCTTCTTTGAAGGCTCATATTCCGATTACGAGGAATACAAACGCGCCCACAACGACGGCAAGGAACCCGTGCGCCGCCGTTACCGCAAACTGATGGAATAAATTTTTTAGCCCCTAAACCAACACTCTAAAAGGGAGAGAAGTCATGCATCTTGTCTGCGCGACTTCTCCTTTTTATACCATATACACTCGTTCTTTATTGGGCACCCCAAATAAGTGCAACGATAAAGTTGTATTATTGGCGAATTTTTCATATCTTTGTACCATGATTACGAAAGAACAAGTTGAGAAATTCTTAGAGGATTTCAGTCTGAAGGTCAAAATCTTCGGAATACGTTTCCGTGATGATCGCCAGAAAAACCAGAATAGCCTTGTTGAATTGGGTATTACACCTAATCAACGAATGGGGGTAATAATGAACCTTAACTGCTATGATTATTCCGAAGGTCCTATTGTAGATGCGCTGAATAATCAAGGAGAAATGTGGGTGTTCGGCAAAGATGTTAGAGGCAATGAAATCTACATCAAGATCACACTTGGAAAGCCAAACTCCCATACTATATGTATTTCGTTCCATAAAGCGGAACACCCCATGTCTTACCCCCTAAAGAATGAAAACAATGGAAAATAACAAATTGTTACCCGGAGAAAAATACTTTCAGGAAGTGAGAACTACTACCTTCCGAAAGGAGGAGTATTCCTATCTCCACACCGGAATCATTGATGAAGACGGGGAAACGTGGACTACCACAGAAATGGATGAAGCAAACATCTTTCAGGTATATAATCAATACCGGGTTAAGCACGGAATTCCTTTCCCTGATGAAATTTCCGCTATAAGGGAACACTACGGCTTGTCCGCTGCGAAAATGGCACAGATACTTGGTTTTGGCATAAATCAATACCGTATGTATGAGGATGGAGAAGTGCCGAGCGTGTCGAATGCCCGAACAATTATCGCCGCCCGTGAAAAGGATGTTTTCATGTCATTTGTAGAGGCATCAAAATCCGAGATGAGTGAACAGGAGTATCTTCGGACAAAAAAGAAAGTGGAATCTGTGAACGGTGATTACAAACCTATCGTGCAGCCATCGGAATATACCGGTTTTCGCTCTCTTTCCCTCAATAAAACTGCAAATGTGGTACGACTGATTATTTCAACTATCGGTCCAACCTTTGTAACCAAAATGAACAAGATGCTGTTCTATGCCGATTTTATTCACTACAAGAATCATGGATATGGGATAACCGGCATTACATATAAAGCATTGCCATTTGGACCGGTTCCTGAGCATTGGGGGACATTATACAGTTCACTGCCCGGAATTGATATGGAAGAATTTGTCTATCCCAGTGGTCAAAGTGGTATCAAGTTAGAAGCAACCGAGAATACAGACAATATACTCAATGAATCCGAAATACGCACGATTGAGAAAGTATGCTCGTTGTTTTCAAAAATGAGTGCCGGAGAAATTTCCCAAACGAGCCATCTTGAAAAGGGCTGGATTGAGAATAAAGATAATCGTTCTGCGATTTCCTATCAGGATGCCTTTACTCTGAATTACGACTAAGATTCTCTATGCGAATGACCAAATATCATTTTGTGTAAGTGGTTATAACATGTCTATTTGCAGGCAGTATATAATTGATTCATTTACAACAACTTTTTATATGACTATAAAATCTGAGAATTTCACAAAATGGTGCAAGATAAATTGGTGGATATTATTGCTTATGTCTATCGTGGTTTTTTCACTAATATTTTCGATTTTTGGCAAAAACCACATAATTGATAATTGGACAAAAACTTTAACTAACATTCTAACACCAACTAGTATTATTCTTGGACTTGTGCTGGGCTATCCTCTTCTAAAAAAGAAATTAACTGAGAGTTACATTGCCAAGCAATTTGACATTATGTATAACGCAAATCGCGTAGTACGCGCTAAGTGTATTCTGCTTCAAGACAAGTATATACATGGTTATCGTAGTTCTGAGGTCACTATCGAATATATTACAGAAGCGAAAAAAGATATTTTAGAACTTAGACAACTTGCTATTGATGCAATCCATGACGTATATAGGTACATAAACCTTATATATCGAACTCTTATGGAGATGGGAAAATATTATAGTATATTTGGGAATCAATGCATTTTTATTACCTGTTTTTTTTAATCAGATAGTATAATTACGATGTAAAAATGTGTATTTGCGGAATTTTTTGTGTAATTTTGCAATCAGAAACATCAAAACAATATACCAACAATAAAACAAGATGAAAAAGAGCGCATTGCAAAAAGCCCGTGCCGCTTATCAGCCCAAGTTGCCCGTGGTTCTCACCGGTGCGGTGAAAGTGGTGGAAGGCAACCCCACACAGTCTGTTGCCGACCAGGAAGATATCAAAAAACTCTTCCCCAACACTTACGGTTTGCCCGAAATAACTTTTGAAAAAAACAGTAACCCCGCACCCTCAAAACCGCTCAACGTAGGCGTGATTCTTTCAGGCGGTCAGGCTCCCGGCGGACACAACGTGATCTGCGGTATCTTTGACGGTATCAAGAAATTCAATAAAGACAGCCGTCTATACGGTTTCCTCATGGGTCCCGGCGGCTTCGTTGACCACAACTATATCGAACTTACAAAGGATATCATCGATGAATACCGTAACACAGGCGGTTTCGACATCATCGGTTCAGGCCGTACAAAACTGGAAAAGAAAGAACAGTTTGACAAAGGTCTGGAAATACTCCGCAAACTCGATATCACCGCTCTTGTGATCATCGGTGGTGACGACTCCAACACTAACGCTGCCGTGCTGGCTGAATACTACAAGGAAATCGGTGCCGGTGTCCAGGTGATAGGATGTCCCAAGACCATTGACGGTGACCTCAAGAACGAAGTTATCGAAACTTCCTTCGGCTTCGACACCGCTACAAAAGTTTACTCTGAAGTTATCGGTAACATCGAACGCGACTGCAACTCAGCCCGCAAATACTATCACTTCATCAAACTGATGGGACGCTCTGCATCACACATCGCCCTTGAATGTGCGCTCCAGACCCAGCCTAATGTCTGTATCATCTCGGAAGAAGTAGAGGCTAAGAACATGACCCTCCAGGATGTTGTGAACTACATCGCCGACATCGTTGTCAAACGTGCTGAGAAAGGTAACAACTTCGGTACTGTCCTCATTCCCGAAGGTCTCATAGAATTCATCCCGGCAATGAAAGCCCTCATCGCCGAACTCAACGACCTGCTCGCTGCCAAAGGTGCCGAATTCGCCGCCGTTGCCGCTGATGACCAGCGCCAGTGGATCATTGACAACCTCTCTGCAGAAAACGCCAAGATCTACGCTTCGCTCCCCGCAGGTGTGGCACGCCAGTTGAGCCTTGACCGTGACCCCCACGGCAACGTTCAGGTGTCACTGATCGAAACTGAAAAACTCCTCAGCGAAATGGTTGGCAAACGCCTCGAAGAACTCCGTGCCGAAGGTAAATACAACGGCAAGTTCGCTGCACTCCACCACTTCTTCGGTTACGAAGGCCGCTGCGCCGCTCCCTCAAACTTCGATGCAGACTACTGCTACGCCCTCGGTTTCAACGCCGCTTGTCTCATTGAAGCAGGTGTCACAGGCTACATGTCATCCGTTCGCAACCTCTCCAAACCTTCTGTTCAGTGGATTGCCGGCGGTATACCCATCACCATGATGATGAACATGGAACGCCGTCACGGTGCAATGAAACCCGTTATCCAGAAAGCACTCGTACGCCTTGACGGAGCACCCTTCCGCAAATTCGAGCAGAAACGTGACAAATGGGCTCTTGAAACCTGCTACATCTATCCCGGACCCATCCAGTACTTCGGTCCTGCCGAGGTATGCGATCAGCCCACCCTCACCCTCACTTACGAGCACCAGGGCAAATAATAGATAAGCCGGATAATAAATAATACTATCAGGGCCCGGAGCCGCCTTCAGCGGTCCCCGTGCCCTGATTAATTTCTATAAACCAACAATGGAACAACTACCAACCAAATACAATCCCGCCGACGTAGAGGACAAATGGTATGCCTACTGGATGGAACATGACCTTTTCAAGTCTGTTCCTGACGCACGAGAACCTTACACTATCGTTATCCCGCCACCAAACGTGACCGGTATTCTCCACATGGGGCACATGCTCAACAACACCATCCAGGATATTCTTGTGCGCCGTGCACGTATGGAAGGGAAAAACGCGCTGTGGGCCCCCGGAACCGACCATGCATCCATAGCAACCGAAACCAAGGTAATAGCCAAACTCGCAGCCGAAGGGATCAAGAAAACCGACCTCACACGCGAGGAATTCCTGAAACACGCCTGGGAATGGACCCACAAGCACGGTGGCATCATCCTGCAGCAACTCCGCAAATTAGGTGCATCATGTGACTGGAGCCGTACGGCCTTCACCATGGATGAAAAACGCTCGGAAAGTGTAATCAAGGTGTTCTGCGACCTTTATCGCAAAGGTCTGATCTACCGCGGACTCCGCATGGTGAACTGGGACCCCCAGAACAGAACCGCAATATCTGATGATGAAGTGTTCTACGTTGACGAGCAGTCAAAACTCTACTATCTGAAATATTACGTTGCCGATGATGACATGTCAGGTGAGACAGGCTCGGAAGAAGAAGTGGTACACCGCGATGCCGACGGTCGCCGCTATGCCGTGGTTGCTACCACTCGACCCGAAACCATCATGGGTGACACCGCCATGTGTATCAACCCAAAGGACCCCAAGAACCAGTGGCTCAAAGGAAAGAAAGTCATCGTGCCGCTGGTTGACCGTGTGATTCCAGTCATCGAGGACCGCTACGTGGAAATAGAATTCGGTACTGGCTGCCTTAAGGTTACACCTGCCCACGACAAAAATGACAATATGCTGGGCAAGACCCACAACCTTGAAACCATCGACATCTTCAACGAGGATGGCACCCTGAACGAATTCGGCGGCAAATACTGCGGTATGGACCGTTTTGAAGTACGCGATCAGATTGCCAAAGACCTTGAGGCTGCCGGTCTGATGGAAAAGGTTGAGGACTACGCCAACAAGGTTGGCATGAGCGAACGCACCAAAGTGCCCATCGAACCCCGCCTGTCGCTCCAGTGGTTCATCAACATGAAGCACTTCGCCGAAATCTCACTGGCTCCCGTAATGGAGGATGTTATCAGTTTCGTTCCTGAAAAATACAAGACCACATACCGCATCTGGCTGGAAAATATCCAGGACTGGTGTATCTCACGCCAACTCTGGTGGGGTCACCGTATTCCCGCATATTATTACAATGCCGCTGACGGCTCAGAGAAATTCGTAGTTGCCGAGAACGCTGAGAAAGCACTCGAAATGGCCCGCGGGGAATCAGGTCTCGACCTCGCTGCCGCAGATCTGCGTCAGGATGAAGGTGCGCTCGACACATGGTTCTCAAGTTGGCTCTGGCCAATCACCATGTTTGACGGCATCAACAACCCCGGAAACGAAGAAATCAACTATTACTATCCCACCAGCACCCTCGTGACCGGTCCGGACATCATCTTCTTCTGGGTGGCACGTATGATCATGGCGGGATATGAATACATTGGCAAACGACCCTTCTCCAACGTATACTTCACCGGTATCGTTCGCGACAAGATTGGTCGCAAGATGTCAAAACAGTTAGGCAACTCACCCGACCCCCTGGAACTCATCGCCACCTACGGCGCTGACGGAGTACGCATGGGCATGATGTTGGCTGCCCCCGCAGGTAACGACATCATGTTCGACGAAAAACTCTGTGAACAGGGATGGAACTTCTGTAACAAGATATGGAATGCCTTCCGCCTGGTCAAAGGTTGGGAAGTGGCTGACAAACCACAGCCTGAAACTGCTGCCGTGGCCGACCGCTGGTTCCGCGCAAAACTCTCTGAAACAATAGTCGAAATCAACGACCTCTTCAGCAAATTCCGCATCAGCGAAGCCCTCATGGCAGTATTCAAACTGTTCCGCGACGAGTTCTCATCATGGTATCTGGAGATGATCAAACCTGCCTATGGCGAGGCTATTGACAAGACCACCTACGGTCAGGCTCTCGGATTCTTCGACTCGCTGCTGCGCCTCCTCCACCCCTTCATGCCGTTCATCACCGAGGAACTCTGGCAGCATCTGGTGGAACGTTGTCCCGGCGAATCAATCATGTATGCGCCCATGCCCGAGGCTGTAAGCGAAAACGATGAAATCCTGGCTCAGATGGAACGGGCTAAAGAGATCATCGCAGGCGTGCGTGCAGTCCGTGCATCGAAGAATATTCCACCGAAGCAGTCGCTGACACTCTGTGTGGTTGCCGACAATGTTCCGGCCCTTGAAGGGATAATCGCAAAACTGGCCAACCTTGAATCCATTGAAGTGGTCAACGAGAAGGATCCCGCTGCCGCTCAGTTCATGGTGGGTACCACAGAGTTCAACGTGCCACTGACCGCCAGCATCGACGTTGATGCCGAGAAAGCACGTCTTGAAAAAGAACTCGACTACCTCCGCGGATTCCTCGCATCAGTCATGAAGAAACTCGGCAACGAACGCTTCGTGGGTAACGCCCCCGCTGCTGTTGTCGACGCCGAACGTCGCAAACAGGCCGATGCCGAATCAAAAATCAAGACAATCGAGGAAACCCTCGCTGCCCTGAAACAGTAAGAACGTTTTAACAAAGGCGGTGTGTCATAATAGGCCATCTGTGTCGTTGCTTTCGGAATTCGGACTCAGTAACATACTTATGTATGCTCCTATCGTCCTCATCCTCAGCGCCTGACATCTGACCTATTCTAACAAACCTTAAGAGGCTGTGCCAAAATTTTGAATTTTGACACAGCCTCCTCGTATTTATCAGGAGAATCTATTTCTTTGCAAAAATATCCCTTACGGATTTGAACAGGCTGTAGCCGGCGACGGCATAGTTGCCCACTGAAATAATGGCATCCAGTTTCCCGAGCACACCTCCGGTGGGACGCAGTTCTTCACGTTCCTCAGGCTTTGAACTGAATGCCTTGGTGATGGCGGTTACCGAACTCACGGCCTGATCGATACCGGCCTTGACCTGCTGCTGTTTCGCACTGTTAACAACCATGCGATAGCGGAGTTCCTTGAGGGTGTAACCCTGGAATCTCTTGTAACTGTTATCCTTGTTCATCGTCAAAAAGAATTTGAGTGAAGAAACGGGCCAATGGGTTGAAAACTAACACATACCGGAGCAGATACACTATCAGTCCGAACAAAATCAGTATGCCTGCCACACAGAAGCATACCAGATAGAACGGAAGGAATTCGGCAAGCAGATTGCATACTCCCAATATAAGGGCCAGGAATATGAATGAGATAAGGATGACTCCGGTGAGTGCCAAAAATATTGATCCGAAGAAAATCGTTGCTTTCTCGGCCAATGTCAGACGTGCTGACTCAAACTTCAGCGTCACATATTTTTTACCAAGACTCCAAAGGTCAAGGATTGATGCGTTTTTTGTTGACATAATGATGATGAAAAGAGGTAATAGGATAAATAAGATGCCGGCTGACACCCGCAACGGTAGTCACGCGGTGTCACGCCGTAAACTCCTATGAGTTGATTTCCGAAGCAATCTCCTCAACCAGAAGGTCGAGTTTATCTTTTTTGATTCCGGGTAGTTTCTTGAGAACGAAATCACGGATATCTTCACGTGTTTCAGCACCTGATTTGGGTGCGAAAGCCACACCGAGAGCGGCGCCTATTACAATACCACCGAAAAGTGCGAGTGCCAGAGTTGTTGCGTTTGAATTCATCGTTTATCCTGTTTTTGTTGTTAATATGCGTTGAGTCAGGGGTGTTCCATCCCCCTCTGCATATTAAACGACAAACGGACGATGATTGTTCAGCATCCGCTTTAGAATTAATCAGTGATAGTCCCTCCTGCCTGCATCTATCCTCAACAGGATGAAAATGAGGAAGGTGAAGCCCCACAGAGACGAGCCCCCGTAACTGAAGAATGGAAGCGGGATGCCAATGACCGGTGTCAAGCCAATAACCATTCCAATATTTATACAGAAATGGAATATCAGATATGAGGCGACACAATAGGCATACACTCGCCCGAAGGTGGTGGGCTGTCGCTCGGCTATAGTAAGCACGCGCAAAATCAGAATCATGAACAGAGTCAGAACCGTCACTGTTCCAACGAATCCCTCCTCTTCACCGATAGTGCAGAAAATAAAGTCAGTGTGCTGTTCGGGCACATATTTCAGTTTTGTCTGTGTTCCCTTCAGAAAACCTTTTCCGGTGAGGCCACCTGAGCCTATCGCTATTTTGGACTGATTGACGTTATATCCTTTTCCGCGCAGATCCTCTACAATCCCCAGTGTGACATTTATACGCTGCTGCTGGTGAGGCTGAAGCACAGTGGTGAATACGTAGTCGATGGAAAACAGGAAAACTATCGATATCAATGCGGTCATGACAGTGACAAGCATCTTCTTTATACCGGATTTGAGCATCTCCACCAGTATGTAGACCGACGCTACGACAATCGCTGCCAGGAAGTAAATGTGGCCGTTTACATCCACCCCCATCAGGTGAAGGAGGAACACTATCAGTCCCGAACCTGCATACCATGCTCCAACATTGCGTGCAACGGTGAAATTGCGAGAATGGAACAGCAGCATGACAACCATCAGGAGCATAATCATCAGATACACCGAGAACTGCCCCACGGTTATTCCCATAATCATCTCCTGGGAGAACTTGAGCGCTACAACGAATATGACCACGGCGAATGCGGCGGCAAAAAGCACCAGACCGCTCATCCCCTCGCGGTAAAGCACAAAGAACAGCGACAGATAGACCAGCGCCGACCCGGTTTCGTTCTGTGCAAGAATCAGCATCACAGGGAGGAAAATGATGGCAAGCGCACGCAGATAGTTCGATGGCTTGGCATTGAGGATGAAATTATATCCTCCGAACAGTTTGGCCAGAGCAAGAGCGGTTGCGAACTTGGCGAATTCAGCAGGCTGCAGACTCATCGGGCCGAGCACAATCCATGAATGAGAACCCTTGATATTGGGCGAGATGAATATGGTCACTACAAGCATCAGGAGCATCCCCACATATATCGGGAAGGCATAAGTCTCATAAACCCGCCTGTCAAGCAGCAACAGCACCAGACCTATGAAGAACGAGAGCCCGATCCACAGCAACTGCTTGCCGGAGAACTCATCGAATGAGAAGATGCTGGCGTTGTCGAAATCATAACTGGCCGCATAGATGCTCACAGCCCCGAGAACCACGAGCACAGCATACAGCCCAACGGTGAACCAGTCCACCCCGCGCAGCAGCGACTGCTGATTTTGGTTAGTGTTTCTTAACTCCACTGTAAATAATTGTGTTAGATTCCAACATTCTCTCTTCAAGGAACTTACGCTCAGGGGCGATCTTTCCGTTCAGATATTTTTCTATGACAAGCGACCCTATTGGCACGCCGAATGTAGCCCCGAAGCCGGCGTTCTCCACATAAACTGCCACGGCTATCTTCGGGTTATGATAAGGTGCGAATCCCATGAACGCGGAATGGTCCTTTCCGTGGGGGTTCTGAGCGGTTCCGGTCTTACCGCAAACCTCCCAGTCCTTCAGGTTGGCCATACGGCAAGTACCTCCCGTAACGGCCATTCTCATCCCCTCCGCCACATCATCGTAGAATCCTGCGTGGATGGTGGGATAGCGTTTCTCCCTATATTCCTCCGGAAGGACAGTGTCCTGAATTTCCTTGACTACATGCGGCGTGATGAACCATCCCCGGTTGGCAATGGTGGCGCTTAGATTGGCTATCTGCAGCGGAGTGGCGAGGATTTCACCCTGACCTATGGCAATGGATATTATGGTGTTTGCGCTCCAGCGTCCTTCGCCATATATCTTATTGTAGTACTGGGCGTTAGGAAGGAATCCGCGTTTCTCGCCCGGAAGGTCCACACCTAACTTATAGCCGTAGCCCATTGAAACGAGGTGATGTTTCCATATCTCGAAGGCATCGGCCGAATTTCCATATTTCGAGCGCTTGTCAATCATTCCCTTCAGTCCCCAGCAGAAGAAGGCGTTGCATGATGTCTGCAGAGCCGGTTTTAGTGGCAGAGGCGAGCCATGGGCGTGACACCCCACACGAAGTCCTCCGGAAATGAAACCGTGTGCGCAGGGATATGTTGTCTGCAGGTTGATGATACCTTCCTCCAGCAGTATCAGTCCCTGCGTGGGTTTGAAGGTTGAACCGGGTGGATAACAAGCCATTATGGAGCGGTCATAAAGAGGCTTCAGCGGGTCGTTGACCAACGCTTTATATCCCTCGCCACGCTGACGCCCTATAAGAGTGCGTGGATCATACGTAGGGGAGGAAACCAGTGCGAGAATCTCACCTGTGGCCGGTTCTATCGCCACCACCGCTCCGATTTTGTTGACCATCAGCGACTCGGCATACTGTTGGAGTTCAAGGTCGATGCTGAGTTTGAGATTGCGTCCTGACACGGGTTCCACATCCTGTGCGCCGTCCTGGTAGCGGCCCTGTATCCGTCCGTTTGCGTCGCGCATCAGAATTTCCACACCTTTTACGCCACGCAGATGCTCGTCGTAACTTTTTTCTATGCCGAGGTCACCGCAGTAGTCACCTCGCTGATAGTAGGGATCGCGCTCTATGTCAGTCTGCGAAACCTCGCGTATGTTACCCAGGACATTGGCTGCGGTGGCATGATTGTACTGTCGGAGAATCCGTTTCTGGATAAACAGTCCCGGATAGCGGTAAAGTTTTTCCTGCAACCTTCCGTAGTCCTGGGCCGAGATGTGGGTTATCAGTTTCTGCGGGGTGTAGGATGAATATCCGGGAGTGTTGCGCATATCCTGGAAACGCTTGCGCAACTGGTCGGGGGTTATGTTCAGGGTGTGGCAGAAGTCAAGGGTGTCGAACTGATGCACGTCACGCGGAATCATCATCACGTCGTAGGCGGGCTGGTTGTACACAATCAGTTCGCCGTTGCGGTCATAGATGAGTCCTCTTGACGGGTAGATGGTCTTGTTGAGGAAGGCGTTGTTTTCGGCATAGATCTTGTATTTGGAATCCCCAAGTTGGAGATTGAACAGCCTTATGATGTAAATCAGGGCGATCAGCACGAAAAACCCGCCGATGACATATTTTCTTTTTTCGAGATTATAATCTTTTCTCACGGGTTATGTGTGTTATGCTGTCAAGTGCCAGAATAAGAATAAAAGTCAGTATGGTGCTGCAGACAATCTGGAGCACCAGTCGCCATAGGTTGAAGAAAGTGAATGATTCTATCAGGAAGAAGATCGTGCAATACAGGGCCGTCAGCGTGATGACATATTTCATGTAGACAGCCGGACCGAGCGACACGCTCGAAGGTTCAGGGTTGGTCAGGTCTTCCTCGCGGGGAAAATACAGGCGGAACACCGGTTTGCGCACACCCGCCAGAATGGTGCATGCCAGGGCATTCTGTCCGGGGGTATCGGAGAACACGTCGACCGTAAGCCCCATGATGAACGAGAGCGACAGCATCAGAATGGAATCAGTGGTAACCGGAAGGCTCAGAATCCAGTAAATGAACACGAGGGGGATTGCCACGCCCCAGAGTGTGAGGTGGTTGAACACTACAGCCTGGGCCAGAACCAGGATTATGAACATCACCAGGAATGTGATAACGGTCTTTGTCATGGGTCAGAATGTAGATTTCGTGTCAGGATCAGAGTTTTCCACAAACAGGATTTCATCGGTCATGTCGTTGGCTATCACCCTCACGGTGCTGAGTTGCGAGAAGTCAGTGAGCAACTTCACCCTGAGCGTGAAGAAGTTGTCATCGCCCCCTTTGTGGGCTTCAATTACCGTACCCACCGGTATACCTTCCGGGAAAACGGCCGAGTATCCGCTGGTGATTATGGTGTCACCCTTGTGATAGACCGTGTGCTTGGGCAACTCCTCCAGCAATGCCGTTTCCGGAGAGTGTCCGTCCCAGACGAGTGAACCGAACACGTCGCTCCCCTTAAGTTTGCATGACACCCTGAAGTTGGGGTTGAGCAGCGAAATCACACGCGCGTAGTGCTCAGACACCACATTGACAATTCCAACCACCCCGCTCTGATCCACCACACCCATTTCGGGACGGATACCGTCGGCAAGACCCTTCTCTATGGTTATGTAGTTGTAGGGACGGTAGATGCTGTTGTTTATCACGTGGGCGAGAATGAAGCGGAACGGCTTGAGCGGCTCAATTACGGTCATGGTGTCGGCATACTGCATCTCTTTCAGAGCCTGGACCTCCTTCCTGAGCGCTATGGCTTCTGATTCAAGTGCGGCATTACGGTGCTGCAGATCCTCATTGATCCCGCGGAGGTGGAAATAAGAGGTGACATTGTCAGAAATATCATAGACAGTTGACGCCACGGCACCGGCCGACGACAGGTAGACGTGCTGCTGATAGGGATTGTTGCGAAATATCATGATACACGACAACAGCACATAGATGGCAAAAACCAACCATGCGCTGTATCGCATTATGAAATTCAGCAGGTTACGCATCGCACCTGTGGATTATCGGATGAGGAACGAGAAGTTGTTGATGTTCTTGAGTGCCACACCTGTTCCTTTGGCCACTGAAAGCAGCGGATCCTCGGCAATATGGAACTGGATTCCGATCTTGTCAGTCAGTCGTTTGTCAAGTCCGCGGAGCAAAGCGCCGCCTCCGGCAAGCCATATTCCGTTGCGGACAATGTCGGCGTAAAGTTCGGGAGGAGTCTGCTCCAGCGCTCCTAATACGGCTGCCTCAATTTTTGATATTGATTTCTCGATGCAGTGTGAGATTTCCTGATATGAAACAGGGATTTCCATGGGAAGGGCGGTCATGTGGTTCGGACCGTGAACAATGTAGTCCTCCGGGGGATTCTCCAGTTCGGTCAGTGCCGAGCCCACGTTCATCTTGATAAGTTCGGCGGTACGCTCACCCACACGCACGTTGTGGGCGCGGCGCATGTGGCCTATAATGTCATCAGTGAGGTCGTCACCGGCAATCTGTATTGACTTGTTGGAAACGATGCCACCCAGGGAGATGACTGCGATTTCCGTTGTGCCGCCACCTATGTCAACGATCATGTTACCTTCCGCTGCCTGTACGTCAAGACCTATACCCAGGGCTGCCGCCATAGGCTCGTAGATCATGTAGACGTCACGTCCGTTGGCATGCTCGGAGGAGTCACGTACGGCACGGATTTCCACTTCGGTGGAACCGGACGGTATGCCCACCACCATTCGCAGAGAGGGGGAGAACCAGTGGCTCTTGCTGCTTGCTTTTTTCACAAGCCCGCGGATCATCAGTTCGGCGGCGTTGAAGTCCGCGATCACACCCTTGCGGAGCGGACGCACCGTTTTGATGCCCTCGTGTTCCTTACCCTGCATCAACTGAGCCTCTTTACCAACGGCAATCAGTTTGTCAGTACGCTTGTCAAGTGCCACTATGGAGGGCTCGTCAATGACTATTTTGTCATTGTGGATTATGATGGTATTGGCCGTTCCAAGGTCAATGGCGATTTCTTTTGTCAGAGAGAATATTCCCATTTTTGAGAGTTATATAGGTTAAAATATTTAATGTTTGAAGTGGCGGAATCCGGTGAACACCATGGCAATGCCGTGGTTGTTGCAGTAGTCTACGGTGTCGTTGTCACGGATTGATCCTCCGGGCTGAATAACTGAGGTTATGCCGGCCTTGTCCGCTATCTCCACACAATCGGCGAAGGGGAAGAACGCATCGGATGCCATAACGGCGTCAGCCAGAGGGAGTGAGAAACTGTTGGCCTTTTCAATGGCCTGACGCAGGGCGTCGACACGCGAGGTCTGACCAATGCCGCTTGCCAGCAACTGTTTGTTTCTGGCCAGCACAATGGCGTTGCTCTTGGAATGTTTCACAATGATGTTGGCGAAGATAAGGTCAGTTGCCTGTTCCGGAGTGATCCCCTTTTCGGTCACCTGACGGAGATCGTCGGGAGTTTCAATTTTCCGGTCAACCTCCTGCACGAGTGCGCCGTTAAGGGCTGAGCGGAATTTGAAGGGGGAGAACTTGTGATCCTTTAGTTTGAGGATGATGCGGTTCTTTTTCTGGCTCAGGATTTCCATAGCCTCGGGCGAGAAACCGGGAGCGATGATAGCCTCGAAAAAGATCTTGTTGATTTCTTCAGCGGTTGCAGCATCAATCTCGCGGTTGGCAATGAGGATGCCTCCGAAAGCAGAGACGGGATCTCCTTCAAGAGCATCTTTCCATGCCTGGAGAAGGGTTTGGCGTAGGGCCACACCGCAGGCGTTGTTATGCTTGAGGATGGCGAAGGCGGGCTCCCCGAATGTGTCAAGGTCGTCCATCAGGGCAACCGCGGCATCTATGTCAAGGAGGTTATTGTAAGAGATTTCCTTACCGTGGAGTTGTTCAAGAACATCTGAAAGATTTCCGAAGAACGCTCCTTTCTGATGAGGGTTCTCGGCATAGCGCAGATGACTTGTTCCGTCAACCGCTATGCGCAGTGCGGAGGGTTCCTCGCCGCAGGTTGAGTCAAAGTAATTGAAAATCTCGGAATCATAGCGGCTGCTCACCGCGAAAGCATCACGGGCGAAAGCGCGGCGCTGTCCGAGCGTTGTCTTGGCTCCCTGAGTTTCAAGGATGTCAAGCAGTGGCTGATACTGCGCCTTGGAAGCGACGATGGTTACATCGTTGAAGTTTTTGGCGGCCGCACGAATCAGCGAGATGCCGCCTATATCGATTTTTTCAATTATATCCTGATGAGAGGCACCTGATGCCACTGTCTTGGCGAAGGGATAGAGGTCAACGATGACGAGGTCAATCATCTCGATTCCGAATTCTTCAGCCTGGTGGTTGTCACTTTCGTTGTCACGACGGGCAAGTATTCCGCCAAATACGGTGGGATGGAGGGTTTTGACACGTCCGCCGAGGATTGAGGGGAGGCCTGTCATATCCTCTACCTTCACACAAGGCAAACCCAGTTCGGTGATAAACTTGTGAGTACCGCCGGTGGAGATAAGTTTAACACCGTCGGCGTGAAGCAGTTTGAGGATTCTGTCCAGTCCGTCCTTATGGAAAACTGAAATCAGCGCGCTCTTAATTGGTTTGAAATCTGACATTTTACCTAAGAATAGAAGTACTTGTTTGAATTAAGTCACAAAGTTACAAAAAACATGTGACGTGGCAAATAGCAATTTCCCTCACTTCCAATATTTTTTCAACTTTTTCACCATTTTTTGCTCTGACACCTGAGGCGGTTACATTCCGGCACCGTCATGTGCTTCAACCAGACAGAGCCTACAAATAAGGGGCGCGACGAAATTCACATCTCATCGCACCCCGCTTTATCACTTATATCTGTTTCTATGTCTTGCTTTTTGTTTTATATCATGTAAGATAGAGTTTCTTCATCCACTATTTTGTGGGAAATTAAACATATTCTTAATCGCGGCTTACCATAGCCTCCGCTCCCCAACATTGTCAAGGTCCGGGAACGGGGGATATAATCGTTACCGCGTCATAATCTGATTTTCTCCACCTTACTTCCGGTTTTTCTGACGTAGATTCCAGGACTTGCCGGACGTGATATTTCCATGCCTTGAATGTTGAACCAACGGATATCATACGTTTCATCTTCGCCAATGGCTTCAACTCCGTCGGAACCATTGTATTCCCATAGTCTGAAACCTCCGGCTTTCTCAAAGATCACTTTATTGTCCTCACCTTCCGTCACGTAGCACAACCACGGGTTGTAATTTCTTGTGGGAGCAAACGGACGTACAGGGTCATAAAATAATTCACCTGTTCCTACATCTTCCGGGAAATAAATGTCGGAGCCTGCGGTATAAGGACCGAATGCCCCTATTGATTCAATTACAATTATCTCCCGATTATCACCTTCCGAAGAATCCCCTAATTCCACGGTATACATTTTATAAACGTTACCGGAATTCTCATATTCTTCGGTTTTTGTAACGGTTAAACCGGAATACCACGTACTCCAATGGTTAAACGTTACTTCTGATCCCATGCTACCATATCCATAATTGGGAGTTTCCCCGGAAAAATCGACCGGAGAAGGTATCAATCCATATAGAATCTTGAGCCATTCATCGGAAAATTTCTCTTCCCATTGTGATTCAATGTTTTTGCATGAGGTGTAGATATTGCCGTCCTCTTCCCTGATGTAAGCCACCGGGATTATGGAATTATCTTCCTCAATTCTGATCACTTCATAATCTGAACCATGAATTCGGGAAATCCGTTTTATCAGATCTATCCTGTTCCACTCTTTATCATCAAACTGCACCTTGTCAGAAATTCTTATGCCGAACTCCAGATCCGTGGGACCCCAGGTATGCTGATAGCGATACCAGTAGCATCTGCCTTCCTTGATAAAACCGGAATGTTCAGAGATACTTGAAGCCGACGCGAGGAGTGTGATACTAAGGAACAGAAATGTGATTAATGTCTTTGGATATCGTTTCATGGCAGAGAAATTTGAGATAGTTGAATAGGTTAAGGAACGTTATTCTAAGAAATTGTTTAAATTGATGATACTAATTATGCATACTCTGCTTTTTAGGCTCTTTTTGGCAAATTTTCCCATGCTTCATCGATACCGGGCTTGGCAAAACTCATACAAAAATAACCTCATAATAATTCGCACATAAATTTAAACAATTTCTTATAGTTTTCCGGTTATTCAATGTCCGATACCACACCGGCCATGAGTATGATTCCGGTCTGGCTGTGGCGGATGATATAACAGAAGGGACGGTTGAAGTGAACGGTTACTTTGGGATATGTCACTACTTCTCCGGGATCGGGAGCAGTTAAGATTCCTCCGGTAACGGCTGCTAATTCCGCACCTTCTTCATAGATCTTGAGTGAGGTTTTGTGCAGAACCTTCATCGGTGCTGCCTGAAGCCCCATTGAAGTGAGATCCATATTACTCAGATTTATTCCCATTCCGGTGAGAACTTTGTCAAGACCAACCTCTTTGTCTGTGCTGAACTTGGGCAGAGAGAGGGTCACATCATACAGTTTGCATGATTCTTTAAGGGATGCCTGCATTTCAGGGGTAAGGAGCGCAGTGAAATCATTCACACTGATACCTTCGGCGGGAAGATAGAATTCGGCATTGACCGGTCCACCGTTAAAATTCTTGCACACCATGCTGAACTTATCGTTAGATGCGTAACCGGTTCTGGTGGTCTGATGCATCATGTCCACTTGCTTGTTCCCTTTGCTTCCACGGAACTGCTCTTTTACGGTTTTGGATTCATTGAATTTATCCAACCAGTTGCCTTTGAAGTACACGGTGTTGGCGCTTGCAAGGTCAAGATCTATGTAATTCTTCCAGTCGCCGTCAAGGATTGAGGAAATCAGACCGTTTGTATTGTCTGCTACCCATTTGTTGATGGTGGGAACGGTTATGGGATCGGTGAAATCAACCGATTTTACTTTTCCGTTGAACACCTCCTGCATGGTGGTGACGAAGCCGGGGGTTACGTTGTAGCGGTCAGCCACCCAGAAGCGGTTGTTGATGCTGAGTGCGGCTCCGTTTTCCGCACAAGGGAGATAGTGCATCAGTTTGGCATTGAGGGAGTTTACTGTTTCAATATCGCTCAGATGCAGGGCAGATAGTATCTCCTGACGGCTATCTCCACCGGCTGCGTTGGCGAGCATGCTGAGGTATATTGATACGCTTGCAGGAGAGCAGCAGTACTCACCGTCACCCTCATTGCTGACACCTTTGAGCAGTTCATAACTGAACCGGTTGAGATCAGTTACGGCAGCCTTTTCATCTTCGGTAAGATCCAGAAGGAGGGAAAGTTCCCAATTTGCGTAATCATCCTCCTCATCTGGAATAACCGGAGCAACCGGAGTCACAGGCTCCTCCTGCTCATCTTCAATCACCGGATCATTTGATGAACATGCCGCCATCATGGCAACTATCAGTGGCAGAAACAAGAAATGCTTTTTCATATTATTATGTTTTAATGTTGTAAAATAGAATTAGTGGTAGGCATATCCATACACACCTAAGTAAGTTGATCGGGAAGAAATAGTATTTGCTCCTAAAGTCACAGGACCCACAGGTACTACGATTGGGAAGTCACGGCCGGAATTGGTATTAAATGCATTTTCCAAGAAATATCCATTATATACACCTCTCCAGCCCCAGTTGCAGTGAAGATATTTTGCTGTTTCTGATTTGAATTCACGTGTGGCATATTCTCCTGTCTTAGGATTGTAATATGTATATAGTGTAATACGATAAGTTATGGAGCCTTTACCATCAATGATCCATGCATGGCTTTCTAATGTATTTGATTCATTAATAGTTACACCTGTAACAAGAGCAATACCTTCTCCCATATCATCGTAAATTCGACCAGTATCAACAAAAGATTTCATACAGTTAGGTAAAAGCATATCTGTTACACTATACAAGTATCCAATATCTGTGCTTGTGACAGTTGGATTATTGTCTATATCAAATTCATAGGTGGAGTGTGCCCAAACTCCAATCTGTCGGAGTAAAACTGCGAGTTGTTCATGCGCAACAGTACAACCCTGGCATGCCACTGGGTCAAAAAACGGCCTTTCAATTGAATTATATGAAGTTTTGTGTTTAAGAATCTCATTCCAGTCAATAGTCATGTGGTCGCATGGTCTCCCTTCAAACGTAACGTCAAAGGACATTTCAGGTTTGAAATATGACAGAAGTTGGGCAATCGCAACAGGAGCACATCCAGCAATTTTATTAGGACAATATACATTTTCTGGCCATTTTTGGCCCCATTTAACATTAACTTTATAAGGTAGAACTGGATGAACTAAGACTACGGTGTCATTGTACCATGTCATAATTTTATCATCCGGACCTTCATCATTCGAGCCTGTGACACCATCTGCTGTTGCCACATAGTTAAGTGCATTTTCCATGAAAAAGTCAAATCCTTCAACATTAACCTGCTCATCTTCCTGATAGTTGCCACTGTCAATAATGGCAAGGATAGGCTCGGTTGCCT
>CAMWNP010000023.1 GCA_947175645.1 uncultured Porphyromonadaceae bacterium | reverse complement strand
ATAAGACCATGCGATTTTTTTATTTCCATCAAGACGGCTAGTTTCGGATGCTTACGGATTTGGGGCATCTGACTCCGACAACGACCGCGTATTTAGTCCTACATTTTCTACGAAAAAAAAGGTGCATCAGTTCACGCTGACACACCCTTCTGATATAAAGTTTATTTGATTACTTGTTGGTATAACCGCGGATGATTCCTCGGCGGGCATTACGGATGAACATAAGGATTTCATCACGCTCCTTGGTTGCAGGGAGTTCAGCCTCAATCTGCTCTACGGCATCCGTAACATTATATTTTGACAGGTAAAGATAGCGGTATACGCTCTGGATATCATTAATCTGTTCATTGGTGAAATTACGGCGACGAAGACCAATTGAGTTAACGCCACAGTAAACCAGAGGTTCACGTCCGGCTTTCACATACGGAGGAACATCCTTGCCTATCAGTGCACCACCTTGAATCATTACATGAGAGCCCAGGTGACAGAACTGATGAATCATTGTACCGCCGCCGATCACTGCCCAGTCATCAACAACAACCTCTCCGGCAAGTTGGCTGGCATTTGCAATGATTACGTTATTTCCGACTATACAGTCATGGGCTATGTGGGAATAAGCCATTATCAGACAGTTGTTGCCCACAACAGTTTTACCACGCGCTACAGTTCCGCGGTTCACTGTTACACATTCACGGATGGTGGTATTATCACCAATGATGGCGTACGTTTCCTCACCCTTGAATTTAAGGTCCTGAGGAATGGCGGATATAACCGCACCGGGGAAGATTCGGCAGTTTTTACCGATTCTCGCACCTTCCATAATGGTGACGTTGCTGCCTATCCAGGTGCCTTCACCAATTTCCACATTCTGGTCGATTGTCACAAACGGGTCAATGATTACACTTGAGTGAATCTTTGCCGCCGGATGGATGTATGCTAATGGTTGTTTCATCTTCTACTTGTTTTTGATAATCTGAGCCATAAATTCACATTCGCTTACCACCTTCTCTCCAACGAAGGCTATGCCTCGCATAACGGCGCATCCTCTTCTCATGGGGGTGAGGAAAGAAACATGGAACTTGAGTGTATCGCCGGGAACAACCTTCTGACGGAACTTAACGTTGTCAATCTTCATGAAGTATGTTGAATAACGTTCCGGATCCTCTACCTGTGAGAGCACGAGCAATCCTCCGGTCTGTGCCATAGCCTCAATCTGAAGCACTCCGGGAAGTACGGGTTCTTCAGGGAAGTGACCCTGGAAGAAAGGTTCATTGGCTGTGATGTTCTTGATGGCCACAATGTGGTGTTCCCCTTTTTCTATGACCTTATCCACAAGGAGGAACGGATAACGGTGGGGCAATCGGGAACGGATTTCATTGATGTCCATCACGGGAGCATCGGATGGGTTATAATAAGGAGCCTGTACAGGATTCTTGCGAAGTTCCTGACGGATTTTCTTTGCAATAGCGGTGTTGAGCGAGTGACCGGGTTTGGTTGCGAGGACTTTACCCTTCAGGGGGCGTCCTATCAGGGCAAGGTCTCCGATCACATCAAGGAGTTTATGACGGGCAGGTTCGTTGGTATAAGCAAGCGGGCGGTTGTTCAGAAAACCCAACTGCTCAGTCTGCTTGTGCGGTACCCCCATCAGGTCAGCCAAACGGTCAAGTTCTTCCTGCGCCATTGGTGAATCATATATGACAATGGCATTGTCAAGGTCTCCACCCTTGATGAGATTGTGTGTGAGCAGAGGCTCAACCTCACGCACGAATACAAACGTACGCGCACCGGCAATTTCCTCATTGAATTTTTCCATGTCGTTAAGCGACGCGAACTGATTGTTCAGAACCGGTGATTCAAAATCAATCATAACGTCTACAGAAAATCCGTTATCCGGCAGGAGAACAATGGATGAGCCTGTTTCTTCGTCACAAACCTCCAGACGCTGCTTAACTATGTAATAGACTTTGTCATATTTCTGTTCCACCGTTCCGGTTTCATCAATCTTCTCAACATAAGGCATAGCGCTTCCGTCAAGTATGGGAAGTTCGGGAGCGTCAACCTTGATGAGCACATTATCGATTCCGGTGGCATAAAGGGCAGCCATGGCATGCTCTATGGTACTTACACGCGCATCGCCGTTAGCGATAACTGTTCCGCGGGTTGTTTCCACAACGTTTTCAGCAACAGCATCAATAACAGGTTCTCCTTCAAGATCCACACGTTGGAACTTATATCCGTGGTTATCCGGAGCAGGGCAAAATGTCGCTGTTATATTGAGTCCGGTATGAAGACCTTTACCCGTCAGGGTAAATGAGTCTTTAAGGGTTAACTGCTTCATAATATATATGATTATTTTTGTTTTTCAAGTTTATTGACACGCTTGTACAGATCGGGAAGAGTCTTGACCGCTGCCGCCTGGCGCATGAAATCTCGTGCATCAACGGCCGGGTAACCCATGATGGTCTGTCCGTCGGGAATATTTCGTGGCACACCAGACTGTGCACCTATGTTGACGTTGCTGCCTACGTTAATGTGACCGGCGAAACCAACCTGTCCTCCCACCATACAATGAGAGCCTATTTTGGTGGAACCCGCCACTCCTGCCTGAGCCGCCATAACCGTATCATGTCCGATCTCGCAGTTATGGGCAACCTGGATAAGGTTGTCAAGTTTAACGCCGTGGCGGATTAGGGTAGAACCCATTGTGGCACGGTCAACCGTGGTGTTGGCTCCTATCTCCACATTATCCTCAAGGATTACATTACCTATCTGGGGAATCTTGTTATAATGACCGTCAACCGGGGCGAATCCGAAACCATCGGCACCTATTACAACTCCCGCATGCAGGATACATCCGCTGCCTATACGGCAATTATGATATATCTTTACCCCTGGATAAATTATTGTGTTTTCACCGATCTCCACGTTCGCACCGATATACACCTGTGGATAAACTTTCACATTTTTTCCGAGTCGGACATTCTGTCCCACGTAAGCAAAAGCCCCGATGTAAACACCTTCGGGAACTGTCACTCCCTCACTGATATAAGACGGTTGTTCTATACCTGACGGGTGTTGTGACATCATCGCCGACACCATTTCAAGCAATCGGGCAACTGTGGCATAAGGATCTTCCACCCGGATCAAGGTAGCCGCAACCGGCTGCTCCGGAACAAAATCCCGCTTCACCAATACTATTGAAGATCCCGTCGAATATATATAATGTGTATATTTAGGATTGGCAAGGAAGGATATTGCACCGGGCTTTCCCTCCTCTATCTTGGCTATGGTCGATACAGTGACGTTTCCGTCACCCTCAACGACACCATTCACAAGTGCCGCAATCTGATCAGCAGTGAATTGCATTAATGATTAACAATTTATAAACAGATGTAACGTGACATCAATTAATGAAATATTTCCGCAAAGATACAATTTTTTTTTATTTCTTATATAATCACCACGTAATATTTTGTCTTTAAGATGATAAAACCACTTATATTATAGCATTGAGTGACCTTTATCCCTATCCGAAAACAACAAAATTACCCTTGAATTAAAAAATTCCCATGTGGTCAGCAATTAATTTCATTCAACTATTGCACATTTCACATTTTTATGTTAATTTTGACGGAAAATGTTAAATATACTCCCGTTCAACAATTCAACTATTAAAGTTGTTAATATAATAAATTAATTTTAACTTAACAAAGTAACACTAACCGCGTAACTGCATAAGGTATATGAAACGCTCCACGATATGGATACTTACTATTCTGATGGTGATAACCTTCATAGGGTTGCTCTACATGCAGTTGGTCTATCTGGGCGACATCGTGAAAATGCGCGATGACCAGTTTGCCGAAAGTGTCAAGCGTAGCCTTTATGCTGTCAGTCAACAACTTGAGCAGGATGAAGCACGGCATTTCCTTGAAGAGGATGTGGCAAACATTGAAACGAGCACCATCTATGCCGAGTATGCCGACGGAAGTATCCCCCACATCGGAGGTATAAAGTTTTCCATAACAACACCCAGCGGTGTGGAAGCAGACCTTACCATAAAAGGTGACGCAGAGGAAATAAACCGTATCCAGGGAACGCCGGGGGGAGTGATGAACCACTACCGCTCAATGCAGGAAGCCCTGAAAGGACAATATCTCTATCAGAAAGGGCTCATCGACGACGTGATTCTGAACATTATAAGTCAGTCAAGCGACCGTCCTATACAGGAACGGGCTGACACAACAGAAGTCCGGCGCTATCTGCGGCAGCAGTTGGAAAACAACGGACTCACCCTGCCGTTTGAGTTCTCCATAGTGAACCGAAACGGTTACACTCTGGTTTCAACCCCCGGATATACAAATATTGAGGAAGGCAACAACAACATGTTCGTCCAGACCCTTTTCCCCAACGACCCGATTCCGAAGAAAAACTATCTGAAGGTATACTTCCCCACAAAAAAGGATTATATCCTGTCCTCTATCAGGTTCATGATACCATCCTTCGCATTTACATTCATAATGTTGATAATTTTCATCTGCACCATTTCGCTGGCACTCCGCCAGAAGAAACTCACCGAGATGAAAAACGACTTCATCAACAACATGACTCATGAATTCAAAACACCAATTTCATCGATATCACTCGCAGCACAGATGCTCAACGACGACTCCGTCAGGAAGTCACCCACAATGCTGCAACACATTTCAACCGTGATAATGGATGAAACGAAACGGCTCCGTTTCCAGGTGGAAAAAGTACTTCAGATGTCTATGTTTGACCGCAACCGCGCCTCAATGCGACTGCAGGACGTGGATGCCCGGAAAGCAATAGAAAACATTGTGCGTACATTCAAACTGAAAGTTGAACGCTACGGCGGACACCTCACAGCGAGTCTCGACGCACCTGACACCATGGTGAACGTGGATGAGATGCACTTCACCAACGTAATATTCAATCTTCTTGACAACGCCGTGAAATACCGCTCCGAGGATCGTCCGCTGGAACTGAACGTAAGCACGCGCAACATCGCAGGCAACCGACTGCAGATCACAGTGAGCGACAACGGAATAGGCATACGCAAGGAAGACCTTAAGAGAATCTTCGAACGTTTCTACAGAGTCTCCACAGGCAACCTTCATGACGTCAAAGGATTCGGCCTCGGTCTCGCCTACGTCAAGAAAATTGTTACCGCTCTCAACGGCGACATCAAAGTAGAGAGCGAATTTAATCAAGGAACAAAATTTATAATAACTCTACCTCTAACTAAAAATTAGAAATTATGGAAGAACGCGTGAGAATACTGCTATGCGAAGATGACGAATATCTTGGCATGCTCCTGAGAGAATATCTCCAGGCAAAGGGATTCAATGTCGACCTGTTCGCCGACGGCGAAAGCGGTTACAAAGCATTTGTCAAAGGAAAATACGAAATATGCCTGCTTGACGTGATGATGCCGAAAAAAGACGGTTTCACACTCGCTCAGGAAATACGAACCGTGAACTCTGAAGTACCCATCATTTTCCTTACCGCCAAGGCGCTCAAGGAAGATATCCTCGAAGGTTTCAAGATCGGTGCGGACGACTACATCACCAAACCATTCTCTATTGAGGAACTTGTGTTCCGTATTGAAGCCATACTTCGCCGTGTACGTGGCAAGAAAGGAAAAGAAATAACCATGTACAAAATCGGTAAGTTCACATTCGATACTCAGAAACAGGTGCTGATGATAGGCGACAAAGTGACAAAACTCACAACCAAAGAGTCTGAACTGCTCAGTCTGTTGTGCGCCCACATCAACGAGATTCTTGAACGCAATTTCGCACTCAAGACAATCTGGATCGACGACAACTACTTCAATGCCCGCTCAATGGATGTCTACATTACAAAACTTCGTAAACATCTGAAAGATGATCCAAGCATTGAAATCATCAACATTCACGGTAAAGGATACAAACTCATTGCCCCTGAAGCAGAGGGAGCAAAAGCCTGAATCCCATAACCCACAATCACCGGGGCGACCTGCCTGTCCTTCAGGATGGCAGATCGCCCCGGTGGCATTCTCTGAGGTTTGGAGACCGGCAGATTACCCACTTATTAACAAAAAGAGCGACTTATCAACAAATCAGTCAATTTCCTCAATATTAATATTGACACACAAAAAAATATCCCCATATTTGCATAGAAATTTGAGTAATTATGGGAAAAATTATTGCTATAGCAAACCAGAAAGGTGGCGTAGGCAAAACAACCACAACCATCAATCTGGCCGCCTCACTCGCATTGGAGGGGAAACGCGTTCTTATAGTGGATGCCGACCCACAGGCAAACGCCACTTCCGGCTACGGAATAGATCCGCGCAGCATCAGTTCCTCCATCTATGAATGTCTGGTTGACAACTATCCGGTCAGAGGAACTGAAGTGAGCACATGCGTGGAAAACCTCAAACTGGTGGGTTCACGCATTGATCTCGCCGGAGCAGAACTTGAACTGATTTCAAAGCCTGACCGCGAACGTGTCCTTTTCAATCTGCTCAATGAAATACGAAACGACTATGATTTCATACTGATTGACTGCTCTCCATCTCTGGGTCTTATAACCGTAAACGCACTGACGGCAGCCAATTCGGTGATTATTCCCGTACAGGCCGAATACTTCGCCCTGGAGGGTATAAGCAAATTGCTTAACACAATCCGGATCATCAAGTCAAAACTCAATCCCACTCTTGAAATAGAAGGATTTCTGCTCACAATGTATGACGCACGTCTGCGACTTGCCAACCAGATTTACGAAGAACTCAAAACCCACTTCGGCGACATGGTCTTCAACTCGGTGATCCCAAGAAATATCAAACTCAGCGAGGCTCCCAGCCACGGACTCCCCGCAATTCTCTATGACCCCGAGAGTCGCGGTGCAACCTCCCACGTAATGCTCGCCAAAGAGATAATCGCAAAAAACAAGTAATCAAAGAGTAAAACTGAAATGTCACAAAAACGCTCAGCCCTCGGACGCGGTCTTGACTCACTCATCTCAATGGATGATGCTCCGGCCCGCGGCACCTCGGCGATAAATGAAATTGATCTTTCAAAAATCTCCCCTAATCCTGATCAGCCCAGGCGGTTCTTTGACGACGATGCCCTCCGTGAACTCGCTGCTTCTATTAAGGAATTAGGCATAATCCAGCCACTTTCTTTACGTAAAACCGGTCCTGACTCCTACCAGATTATCGCAGGCGAACGCCGATTCCGCGCTGCCACAATAGCCGGTTTACGAACGGTGCCCGCTTATATCCGCACCGCCAACGACATGGAACTGACTGAAATGGCTCTGATCGAGAACATTCAGCGCGAAGATCTCAATGCCATTGAAATAGCCCTTACATTCCGCAAACTCATTGACCAGTATAACCTCACTCAGGAGCGCCTAAGCGAACGCATCGGAAAGAACCGCGCCACAATAGCCAACTTCCTGCGCCTGCTGCGCCTGCCCGCCGACGTTCAGATAGGACTCAGAGATCACCGCGTGACAATGGGACATGCCCGCGCTCTACTAACACTCTCCGATCCGGCAATGCAACTGAAACTCTACAACGAAACCGTCAGGAACGATCTCTCCGTGCGACGTGTGGAAGAACTTGCAAAGCAATGGGAAGCAAATGGTATACCCGGGAAAAGCAATGATCAAAAGCAATCCCGACATGACTCATACGCTGACTTCGACATATTGAAAAAGCATCTTTCCGCCACTTTCCGTACCCAGGTGAACTTCACTTGTGACAAGTCAGGAAAAGGAAAAATTACATTTCCTTTCAAAAATGATGAGGAACTTGCAAAATTAATTAGTATCTTTGACTCATTAAAACATCCTGACACTTGCGGCTGAGGCTTGAAGAAATCCACAAATAAGCATCAACCGTTTGAATTTCAACATGTTATCAATGAAGCCTCAAAAAAACTTCATTCATAGGTACATTTGCCGGAAACAGTCATTATCAGTTGTGGGAATTATAATTTTAATTCTCGCAACACCTTTTAACATTTTTTCAGCACCTCAATTTAATCTCCCGGATTCCATTGTAGTAGGCAAGCCTGTTACCCAACCTGTAGAGGTTGTTGAAAAAGAGATAAACATGATAGGTGACTCAGTGGTTGTCACCCCCGTTGACACAATTCAGGTGGTAAATGGCCCTGTGTCTCTTGCCGATGAACTTCTCCCCGGTTCAAAATGGGATCAGGAATGGGTTGAGAGAGATGTCACTTACAATCCTGACCCTACAAGAGCAGTTTGGATGTCAGCCCTTTTCCCCGGTCTGGGTCAGGTGTATAATCGCCGATACTGGAAACTGCCGCTTATTGTCGGCGGATATCTGGGTCTGGCATACGCCACAAGTTGGAACAACACCATGCTGAAAGATTACACCCAGGCTTTCGCCGATATAACTGACAACGATCCCGGAACAAACAGTTACATGAATTTCTTCCCGAGCACCGTCAGTGAATCAAGTCTGGATAAGACCTGGCTTACAAACACTCTCAGATCACGAAAAAATTTTTACCGTCGCAACCGCGACCTGTGTATAATAGCAATGGTGGGGGTATATGCCCTTGCCATGATTGACGCCTACGTCGACGCCTCACTCGCACACTTTGACATTTCTCCCGATCTGACTGTCGATGTGGCTCCCGCACTGATGATTGAAAGCAGGAATCAGGCAGCGGTGGGACTCCAGTGGGCATTCCGATTTTGAAACCTCAAACTTTTACATGCAGTCATGTTGAAAAAAACAATTATAACATTAGGCCTGACAGTGGCAGCCGTAGCATCAACTGCCGCTCAGTCGGTTCTTGACATAAAACACTCTCTTGACGACAGCAAGATTGTGTTGCCGGAAAGTGTTGAAACTGATGTTCATCAGATGCGCCATAACTGGTATCTGCAAACCTACGCGCAGACTGACTCCCTCGCCGGATTTCGGGGTGAGGATGTTGACTTTCCTGACGAAGTGATTATTGAGCGACTCCGGAAAATTCCCGCTTCAATTGAACTCCCCTATAACGAACTGGTACGCCGGGTTATTTACTTCTACACCGGACGCAAACGCCAACTCGTAAGCAACATGCTCGCTCTTGGCCACTACTACATGCCTATCTTCGAAGAGGCTCTTGAGAAAAACAACATGCCCCTTGAACTGAAATATCTTCCGGTGATTGAGTCAGCGCTTAATCCGAATGCCGTATCAAAAGCGGGAGCCGCAGGTTTATGGCAGTTCATGCCCGGAACAGCAACCGGACAGGGTCTGGAAGTGAGTTCTCTTGTTGATGAACGACGTGACCCTATTCTGTCATCTGACCGTGCAGCAAAATACCTCAAGGAACTTTACCGAACTTATGGCGACTGGTCTCTTGCCATAGCGGCTTATAACTGCGGTCCCGGCAATGTCAACAAGGCCATTCGTCGTGCCGGAGGAGGCAAACGTGACTTCTGGGAAATCTATCCCTTCCTCCCCGCTGAAACACGTGGTTATGTACCCTCGTTCATCGCCGCATGCTATGTGATGAACTACTACGCGGACCACAACATCGAACCGGCGCTCATACGCCGCCCCATCATCACCGATACAGTAAGTGTTAACAAAAGGGTTCATTTCCAACAGATTGCCGATGTCCTCCAGATTCCTGTCGAGGAAATTCGCCTGCTCAACCCACAGTACAGAATGGATGTCATTCCCGGAAATATCCACCCCTATGCGCTCATACTGCCTTCCAAGCAGGTTTATGCATACGTTCTCAGCGAAGACAGCATTGTGAAGCATAACGCTGACCTCTACACACCGCGGGCCGTTGTAAAACCCTCTGACGGCTCTACCGTAGTCACTTCTGTTGACGGCGAATATCTCATTACTGAAAAGGTTATAAGTCATAAGGTGAAACGTGGTGAAACCCTGAAATCGATTGCATCTCACTACGGAGTAACAGTTGCGGCCCTGCGAAACGCCAACAACGGCATCCGCAAAGTTAAGAAAGGACAGGTGATAAACGTAGTGACCCGACAGAAAACCCGCAAGCCCGCAGAGATCTCAAATGAAGTTCAGCAAGAGAACAACGCCGAAATCTCCGACACTACGAACATTGTCTCTGAACAACCCGAAATCAATCAGGACAACGATGTTGAAGAAGTTATTGAGAAACCGGTTCAGCCTAAACCCCAGCCAAAGGCTGAGAAGAAAAAACCGGCTGTAAACAAAACTGACAAGAAGAAAGAGAACAAGAAAGCAGATAAATCCGTAACTTACACCGTTGCCAAAGGTGACAACCTCGGAAAAATTGCCAAACGTAACGGAACAACGGTTGAGAAAATCAAACAACTCAACGGATTGAAGAACGACAGAATTCAGATAGGACAAAAATTGCGTGTAAAATGAAAAACGTTGTAGTTCGTGCCATTTCCGGAGCGGTCTATGTGGCATTAATCATTGGTGCTATTTTCTTGGGAAAGGAAGCGTTCGGTGCACTGATCCTGCTTTTCATCCTCCTTTCAGTTCCCGAAGCACTGCGTCTGTTCTCAGCACAGAGGAAACCCGACAACCTGTGCCGTGTCATTGACATTGCCGGAGGTTTATCTGTTTACATGGGAATGACAGCACCCTATTTCTTCCCTTCCGCTGACATATCCTCCCTTCCGGTTTTCGCCACATTCATCCCCTTTACCATTTACTTTTTGGTTAGGCTCATGGTTGAACTTTTCATCAACGGAGAAAACCCCATAGCAAACCTGGGAGCATCACTCCTGAGTGTGATTTATCCTTCACTTCCGCTTGCCATGCTCTTCATACTTTATTGTTTTGCAGGGCGTTACGTCGTACTGGCCATGTTCATATTCATCTGGTTAAATGACACAGGTGCTTTCTGCGTGGGTTCACTCATAGGTAAGCACAAACTGTCAGTTGTCTCACCAAAAAAATCATGGGAAGGAGTGTGGGGCGGACTTCTGTTCTGCGTTATTGCAGGCGCCTTGTTCGGCACCATTGGTTCAGAATATTTCACCGATAACTGGGTAAAATATATCATCATGGGGATTACCGCAGCATTGCTCTCAACAATAGGAGACCTTGTTGAATCACTCTTCAAACGCACTGCAGGAGTCAAGGATTCAGGGAATATCATGCCCGGTCATGGCGGTATTCTTGACCGCATTGACTCACTCCTGTTTGTGGCACCGGCAACCTTATGCCTTCTGTTCATTTACTAAATATTATTCGGCCTACAGGTCTACAGATAAAAAACTAATATTCAATGAGTTCCCAAAGATACGATCTTAGAGGCGTTTCCGCATCCAAAGAAGATGTGCACAACGCAATACGTGACATTGACAAAGGAATATTCCCTCAGGCTTTCTGCAAAATTATTCCCGATATTCTTGGAGGTGATCCTGAGTGGTGCAACATCATGCACGCCGATGGTGCCGGCACCAAATCATCGCTCGCCTACGCCTACTGGCGCGAAACCGGTGACATGAGCGTATGGAAAGGAATCGCACAGGACGCGCTTATCATGAACATCGATGACCTCCTTTGTGTTGGAGCGGTTGACAATATTCTTGTCAGTTCAACAATCGGTCGTAACAGGAAACTTATTCCCGGAGAGGTCATTGCCGCAATAATCAACGGAACCGAGGAATTGCTGCAGAACCTCCGTGACCAGGGTGTGGGAATATACAGCACCGGAGGCGAAACAGCCGACGTAGGTGATCTCGTACGTACCATAATTGTTGATTCCACAGTCACATGCCGCATGCGCCGCGATCATGTCATCAACAATGCAAACATCAGTGAAGGCGACGTAATCGTGGGTCTGGCATCTTACGGAAAGGCCACCTATGAACAGGAATATAACGGTGGTATGGGCAGCAACGGTCTGACATCAGCCCGTCATGACACTTTCAACAAAGATATAGCACGAAAATACCCTGAGACGTTTGATCCCGCTCTTCCCGAGGAACTTGTCTACAGCGGCTCCAAATCGCTTACCGATGAAGTTGAAGGCTCACCCGTGAACGCAGGAAAACTCGTGTTATCTCCAACCCGCACTTACGCACCGGTAGTGAAACGTCTGCTCGGCATAATGCGTCCTGAAATACACGGGATGATACACTGCACCGGCGGAGCCCAGACCAAGGTCATGCACTTCGTACGCAACAAGCATGTAATCAAAGACAACATGTTCCCCATCCCTCCCCTGTTCAAGATGATAGCGGAAGAATCAGGCACCGACTTTTCGGAAATGTATAAGGTGTTCAACATGGGACATCGCCTGGAAATCTACGTAGCACCGGAAATGGCGGAAAAGGTCATTACCACAGCAGCGGAATTCGGAATTGAAGCAAAAGTGATCGGACGCGTTGAGGATTCTGCCACAAACCGTCTGACTATTATATCGGAGAAAGGTACTTTCAGATATTGAAATGAAACCGAGGGCCACAGCAACAATCGTTATCATTGTTGCCCTTCTGAACGTATTTAACGGATGTAAGGGTAACAGTGACGCAACGACCGGGGAGTTGCGTCATCTCCCTGACACTTTGCGTGTGGCCACCCTCTACTCACCATTGTCGTACTTCATCTACCGCGATGATGAAATGGGATATGACTACTCCCTGATCAAGTCATTTGCGGATGACAAAGGAATGGTGCTTGATATTGTTGTCGCTCCGGGAATGGAGAGGATGATAGCGATGGTAGACTCCGGACTTGTTGATGTGGCCGCATACGAAATTCCCGTAACAGCCGAATACAAAAAGAGAGTGCTCGCTTGCGGTCCTGAAAACTACACCTCACAGGTACTTGTCCAGCCCAAGAAAAAAGGGAAGCCACTGATTAAGGATGTCACGGATCTCGTTGGGAAAGATGTGTGGGTCGAGCGAAATTCAAAATATCAGTACCGGCTGGAAAATCTAAATGAGGAATTAGGTGGCGGAATTAACATACACACCGTTGACAAAGACACGCTGATCACTGAAGATCTGATAGAAATGGTCAGCAAGGGAACCATCCCGCTTACAATAGTGGACTCCGATATCGCCCGAATTAACCAGACTTACTATAAAGGACTGGACACGAAATTGGAACTTAGTTTCAAGCAACGTCAGGCTTGGGCTGTGGCGCCCGGAAACAAATGGCTCGCTGACTCCATTGACGCCTGGTTAGAAACTGAAAAATCACAGAAGCGTAACGAGCAGTTGCTGAAGCGCTACTTTGAACTGTCAAAAACCGATGATAACCCCTACCCCATTTCGTTTGAAGGTGGAAAAATTTCGGCTTATGATGCAATTTTCAAAAAATACGCCAAAGAGATTGGCTGGGACTGGCGACTGATAGCCGCACAGGGTTTTACGGAAAGTCACTTCAACCCCGATGCAGTGTCATGGGTAGGAGCAAGGGGAATCATGCAGATTATGCCTTCAACTGCAACTGCTTACGGACTTGAAAGCAGCCGTATCGCCGAGCCGGAACCTAATATTGCAACCTCCGTGAAAATTATCAAGTCTCTTGAAAAAACCTTCATTGAAAAAGTTCCTGACCCGGAGGAACGGAAAAAGTTTGTCATTGCGGCATACAATTCCGGTCCGGCTCACATCCTTGATGCAATAAGCATCGCCAAGGAAATGGGAAAGAACCCCGGTGTTTGGGACGGCAATGTGGCGGAGGCGCTGCTGATGAAATCAAACCCGAAGTATTTCAATGACAAATCAATCTGTAAATACGGATATTTCCGTGGAAAACAAACATACTCCTATGTCAAGGAAGTATACAAGTTCTACAACAAGGCAAAAGAAAGCATAGGGGCATGATTCATCTTATTATTATAATCAGAGAAAATTTTAAAAAAAACATATCAAAACACATGAAGAAATTCTATCTTACCGTGGCCACTGCCATCGCCCTCTGCTCATCAATGATGTTTTCATCTTGTATTGGCAGTTTCGCTCTCACTAACAAGTTGCTTGACTGGAACCAGAATATAGGCAACAAGTTCATCAACGAACTGGTGTTCCTCGCATTCTGGATCGTTCCCGTCTATGAGGTTTCAGCCCTTGCCGACGTTCTGGTAATAAACTCCATTGAATTCTGGAGCGGTACCAATCCGGTTGCTCAGGGTAAATCAATCATTGAAGGTAACGACGGACGTTACCTGGTTGAGTGTGACGGAAAAGGATACACAATCACATCCCTCACTGATGATTCGGTGGTACGCCTGGACTTTGATATTGATGAACAGACATGGAGCGTCAACACAGGTGACGGAAAAATTCCTTTCATGACATTCGTTGATGACTTACACGTAAAAATGATTACACCTGAAGGTGACATGCAACTTGTGGAACTGTCACAGAACGGATTCCTGGCATATAATCACACTGCAGCCGGAGCACTGCTCGCTTCACGTTAAAATAAGAACGGAAAGTATGAAAAAGATATTTATAGCAATAATGCTTATGACGGCCCTGATCGGAGGCATACAGCCTTCATCGGCCCAATTTCTCAAGAAAGTTAATGTCAACAAACTGAAAGATGCGGCAAAATCAGCAGCAAGCGCATTGACACTTACTGATGCTCAGATGGCGGAATACGTTAAGGAATCTGTCGAGGAAATGGACCGTATCAACCATGTTCCGGGTGAGGACAGCCCTTACACCCAGCGTCTGAACCGCCTGACTGAAGGTCTTACCGATGTTGACGGTATTCCTTTGAACTTCAAGGTTTATGAAGTTGTGGATGTGAACGCTTTTGCTTGTCCCGACGGAAGTGTCAGAGTTTTTGCCGGTCTCATGGATATTATGAACGATGACGAACTGTTAGGAATCATTGGACATGAAGTGGGTCACGTTGCCAAGCGCCATTCCAAAGAATCGTTCAAACAGGCTCTGTACTCTGACGCGTTGAAGAACACTATAGCCGCGGCGAGCGAAACAGCAGGTAAACTCAGCCAGTCAACACTTTCACAATTAGGTGAGAAAATGATAAACGCCAGGTATTCCCAGAAACATGAATATGAGGCAGATGAATATGGCTACGAGTTTTTGAAAAGCCATGGACGTAACCCCTGGGGTATGGTTGACTCTTTTGACAAACTCCTTGAAATGGAAGGTGCTGAAGGGGCACAGACCGCAAACTATTTCCAGAAGATGTTCGCTTCGCATCCGGAGACCCAGAAACGTATTGACAGATTGACCAAGCGTGCTGAAAAAGACGGCATCGCACGTCCCGCCAAATAATATGCGTAGCCTGAGAAAAATAATTGAGGTACTGCCACCGTGGGTTTTCACGGCGGCAGTTCTTTTAGCCATACTTTACCTCACGCTGGTTCCTCGGCCCCTACCCCCTATGAAAATACTGATGTTCCCACATTCCGACAAAGTTGTTCATGCCCTGATGTTCGGTGCCGTAGTGGTGGCAATGATACTTGACTACGTGCGCAAAGGTGGTACACACCTGCTCCGCTTCACCCTTTTCAGCCTGGCTACAAGCGTGGCCATAGGGGGTATCATCGAACTGCTTCAATCATGCATGGGAATGGGAAGGTCTGGAGACTGGTATGATTTTATGGCTGATGCGGCAGGTGCTGCTTTATGCGCCTTCTCCGCCCCCTTGATTGCCAGATTCTTCAAATAAACATTTTCATGGAAAACAGAGAACTTGAAGCCGCACGAAAAATTGTTGAAGAGACCTCGGCTAACCTGTTCCTGACCGGGAAAGCCGGAACGGGGAAAACCACCTTTCTAAGGTCCATAGTGCAAAACTCCAGAAAACGACTCATGGTAACCGCCCCAACAGGTATTGCGGCCATCAATGCCGGAGGGGTTACGCTTCACTCCTTTTTCCAACTTCCGTTCGGTCCCTATCTGCCCGGAGCGTTGCAGACCGACGGCAAACGACGCTACGACCGTTTCAGCAAAGAGAAACTGCGAATAATCCGTACGCTCGACCTCCTTATCATTGACGAAATAAGTATGGTACGCGCCGATCTGCTCGACGCGCTCGATGCCACACTGCGACGCCATCGCGACCCCATGCTTCCGTTCGGAGGGGTGCAACTGCTGCTCATAGGCGATCTGAGCCAACTTGCGCCCGTGGTCAAACCCGATGAGTGGTCAATGCTGGAAAACATTTACTCAACCCCCTACTTCTTCTCAAGCAAAGCGCTGGAGCAGACCAGTTATCTCACCATTGACCTGACACAGGTGTTCCGTCAGCGCGACACAGAGTTTGTGCGTCTACTCAACGCCATACGCACCAACACCACCACACCCGATGACCTCCGTAAACTTAACGAACGCTATCTGCCGGGGAATGTGTCGGCCGACATGAAAGGCTACATACGCCTGACCACCCACAATGCCAAAGCCGACAGAATCAACATGGAGCAGTTGGCGCGACTGACCACCAACCAGGTGCGGTTCAAAGCCGTGATAGAGGGAAATTTTCCCGAATCATCCTACCCCAACGACCCTGAACTGCTCCTGAAACAGGGCGCACAGGTGATGTTCCTGCGCAATGACCCCTCCGGAGAATATTTCAACGGGCTGATGGGAACGGTAGTCTCCACCGACAACCACTCCGTTCGTGTGCGTCCCTTTGACTCCGAGAGGGAAATTGAAGTCACACCCGTCAAATGGGAAAACATCAAATACACTCTCGATGAACAAAACGGCAGTATCACCCAGAGTGTCGACGGCACATACAGTCAGTTGCCGTTGAAAACAGCATGGGCCATCACAGTTCACAAAAGTCAGGGGCTCACATTCGATAAAGCCATAATCGATGTGTCAGGATCATTCGCCCACGGCCAGACCTACGTGGCGCTGAGCCGATGCCGCTCACTCGAGGGATTATATCTGGAACAGCCCCTGAGCAAAAGTGCGATTATCACCGACAGCAACGTGTCGCAATTTACGGAACATCACGTCACCGGCATCCCTACCGAAGAGCAGATGAGCCTTATGATGCGCGAGTTCTACTACCATCAACTCGACGACATGTTCAACATGCGTCGCCTGCGTCTGGCATTCGACAAACTGCGCCGCATAATCGATGAATACCTGTTCCGCACCTACCCCTCCCTCCCCGACAAATACCGGAGCGCCGACACTGCGCTGCGCGACAATCTTGAAACAGTGGCAGAGAATTTCCGCAAACAGTACACCACGCTGCAGCCCGGAACCGCTCTGATAAATCAACGTATAACCAGGGGTGCCGAATATTTCCATCAGCATCTCGCATCGCTGCAATCGCTGATTCAGAGTACACCTCAACAGGCCGACAACAAAGCATGGCAGGAACGTCTGCAGGTGGCACATGCTGAAATTTCCGACCTGCTCACCCTGCGCATGGCCCTCATGAAAGCCACAGCCGAAGCGGGCGACTTCACCACGACGCAATATCTGGCAAAAAAAGCCGAACTTCTCCTCTCGCAGGAAGAGCCGAAAAAGAAAAGAAAACGCGAAAGGAAAGAGAGAAACAGCACTGAGAATAATGCAGTCATCACCGACGATATTGTCAATCCGGAAATCTACGAGCGTCTGGTAAAATGGCGTTTCGCCGAAGCAAAACGTATGGAAGTGCCCGCCTTCATGATTTTTGCCAACCGCGACCTGATCAATATTGCCGCTTCATTGCCCCTTTCCATGAACGAACTGGTCCAAATAAAAGGTATTGGCAAGAGAAAAGCAGCCCGCTATGGTGCGCAGGTGTTTGAAATCATTGCCGAGGTAATGAAAGAGGGTATGTCAAAATAGGCGAAGCCTCAACGTATACAGGATTATGCGGCTGCTCCATGGAGCAGCCCTACAGGGCTAATACATTGATTGTCAAGAAGGTAGGGATGCTCCATGGAGCATCCGCCGAATATACATCACTGTCCATGAACGTACAACACAAAAAGAAATACAGGCTGCATCAATTTTTGGCACACCCACACAGGACAAATTTCGTATAGGGTTTATGCAAAATATAAATTATAACAAAATTACATTACCAATAACTGAAATATTGATAAATTTGCGTATATTTGCAGCAAATTATTACAATTTCACAAATGAAAGATAAGGTAACATTCGGTTCAAAGATAGGTTTGATAGCCGCCACAGTTGGGTCGGCGGTAGGATTAGGCAATGTTTGGCGATTCCCTGCTGAAACTCAAAGCAACGGTGGGGCAGCATTTCTTCTGATATACATATTATGCGTTTTCTTGCTTGGCATACCTGTTATGCTCGGTGAATTCTCATTGGGTCGAGGCGGCAAGTCATCGGCACTGGGTGTGTATCAACGCCTGACTCCGGGGAAAAAATGGTGGATTGCAGGTGCCATATCCACGCTTGCATCTTACTGCATATTATGTTTTTACATGGTAGTGGCGGGATGGACACTGGAGTATCTGTTTCAGTCTATAACCGGAAACCTTTATGAGATTCAAACAGCCGCTGATCCGAACATGAACCATGCATTTTCTGTAAAGATGCAGGATTACATCATGAGCCCGTGGAAACCGGTTGTATTCACCCTTGTGGTGATTCTTATCAACCTTGTCACACTGTTGAGAGGAGTAAAAAAAGGTATCGAAAAGATGTCCAACATCATGATGCCGCTCCTTTTCATTCTGCTGCTTATATTCGTGGGAGTGTCTCTTTCGCTTGACAAAGCGGCTGAAGGTCTGAAATTTTTCCTGAGTCCTGACTTCAGCAAAATCAGTCCGGGAGTCATCATAAACGCCCTTGGACAAGCATTCTTCTCACTGAGTCTGGGTATGGGTATTCTTGTTACGTACGCCTCATATTATCCGCGTGACACCCGTCTTGGAAAAACCGCAGTTACCGTGTCATTGCTTGATCTGCTGGTTGCCTTCATGATGGGTCTGATCATATTCCCCGCCGTGACCACGTTCGGTCTGACCGGTGATAATCTGGAGGGAGCCACGCTTGTGTTTGTAACACTTCCGGAGATTTTCATGAACATGCCGTGTCCGCAACTGTGGTCCACCCTTTTCTTCCTGCTGCTTCTGGTAGCGGCCATATCGTCCACAATCTCAATAGCCGAGGTAACGGTAATGTTCAGCCAGGAACATTTCAGAGTGTCACGTACCAAGGCTTGCTGCATAGTACTGCTGCCGTTGTTTGTGCTGAGTACCATATGCTCACTTTCACAAGGGCCATGGAGCGGATTCACCATCCTGGGAATGAACATATTCGATTTTCTGGATACCATCACCACCAACGTTATGCTTCCTCTTGGCTCCATAATCATGTGCATTTATCTGGGATGGGTGCTTAAACCGGAATTCCTGCAACAGGAACTCACAAACCGCGGTACACTCAAATCACGCTTGCTTCCCATGGTAACATTCATTATCAGGTGGATTGCTCCGGTGCTGATAACAATAATAATGATTTCACAATTCCTCTGATGGGTAAACCCAATTCAAAGGAAAGGTTAGGTTCGGCAATTCTGCTGATAGCCACATGGATAATGATAATGACGGTTATTGTCATCACCAAATGCGGCAATGATCATCCGGAAAGCGCACCATACCACCATTCCACCGACAGCATCACGGAACAAGCCGACTCACTTGCCTCACCGCGCGATTCCATTCCCAAAAAGAAAAAGAAGAAATCACGCAAAAAAAAAGAAAAAGCCTCCCCAACTCAACCCTACAATCCCCTTGATCACCCTGTCAGCGGAAATAATCCGTCATGAAAACTAATATGATATTTTGGCAAATCAACCTTATCACAATATTAGCAACACCATTAACATTAACTTTGATTGAAACAATATGAAAGGATTTTTAAAATATTCCGACTCGCTGACATCGGCAGGAGCATTGGTTGCATTGAGTTGTCTCCCTTTCTACACCCTCGGGCAATTAGGGGTGGAAATCCCTTTGTGGATTGCTTACGTGCTGGGGGGACTGGGACTCACTCTGTTTGTGGTACGCTTGGGTATGATTATCTTTGGAGCAAAGCCGATATTAGCGCAGCCTCGCGTTCAACAAGGGCTGAATCTAATTATAGGGTTCGCTCTCCCGTTAGGAGTGATGGAAGGAATTATGGAATATGCCAATCATACATCATCTATTGATAACTACATCTTTTCGGGGATAATCTTACTGATCGGTATATTAATTATGTTCGTTCCTGTTCCAAACGACTAACTGATACGTCCGAAATCTATCGCCCTGTCAACTATATATTTCAACGTATTGCGTAACGGTTGATTTTTAGGGAGGGCAAGTTCGGCATCCTCATCGAGAATACGCTCCGTGAGGTCATGCGCCAGTTGCACTATCTGTCCGTCAGTGGCAAGGTTAGCAATGTGGAGATCAAAGGCGATGCCGCTCTGCATGGTTCCTTCAAGGTCACCCGGTCCACGCATTTTCAAATCTGCCTCCGCCACTAAAAAGCCATCGGTGGTGGAGGTCATTATTTCCAGTCGCTGACGTGTTTCCCTGGCTATCTTCTGTTTGGTCATAAGCACACAGTAACTCTGGTCAGCACCTCGCCCCACTCTGCCACGTAACTGATGAAGTTGCGAGAGACCGAACCGTTCGGCGTTCTCTATGACCATAGTGGTGGCGTTCGGTACGTTTACCCCAACCTCTATGACTGTTGTGGCTACAAGGATATGTGCCTGACCCGATGCGAACAGACTCATCTGATAGTCCTTCTCCTTAGGCTTCATCTTTCCATGAACAAAGGCCACTTTGTAACTGGGAAATGTCTCGCAGATGGTTTCATAGCCTTCCTCAAGCGACTTCAGGTCAAGTTTTTCATTCTCAGCAATAAGGGGATAGACGATGTAAACCTGCCTTCCCTGCTTCAACTGACGGCCTATTGACTGATATACGTTGAACCGCTGGTTTTCATAACGCATCACGGTATGGACAGGTTTTCTTCCCGGAGGCAACTCATCAATGACTGAAACGTCAAGGTCTCCGTAGACAGTCATGGCAAGAGTACGCGGAATCGGCGTTGCCGTCATCACTAAGATATGCGGAGGTATGACATTCTTTTTCCAAAGCCTGGCACGCTGAACCACACCGAACCGGTGCTGCTCGTCAATCACCACAAACCCGAGATTGCGGAACTGAACCTTATCCTCGATAACGGCATGCGTCCCAATGAGAATATGCAGTGATCCGTCAAGCAACTGCCTGTTGATTTCATCCCTTTCCTTCTTGCTTGTGGATCCGGTGAGCAATTTTATGTTTACACCGACGGGTGAGGCCATGGCTGAGAGTGTTTCATAGTGCTGGGTAGCAAGAATCTCTGTCGGTGCCATAAGGCATGTCTGAACATTATTGTCAAGTGCTATAAGCATTGACAGAAGTGCCACCAAAGTCTTACCGCTACCCACATCTCCCTGTAACAGACGGTTCATCTGACGTCCTGAACCCATGTCATGTCGGATTTCCCGGATTACGCGTTTCTGTGCTCCGGTCAAAGGAAAGGGAAGATAATTTGAGTAGAAATTATTGAAATACATACCCACTTTAGCGAACCGGAATCCTTGTACCACTCCGTTACGCTTGCGTGAATAACGGCGCATGTTCAACTGCAGGAAAAACAGTTCCTCGAACTTAAGCCTGAAGCGAGCCTTCTGCAATGAAACATTATCCTGAGGATTATGAATTGTGCGTATGGCAACATCCAGAGGCATGAGGTGAAGATCTTCAAGTATCTCTGCCGAGAGAGTCTCGCGTATCTCCGCTCCACGGGTTGACAGCAGGGTTTGAATCCAGCCGAATATGGTTCTTGAGCCTATTCCCTTGTTACGCAGTTTTTCCGTGAGCGGATAAACACCCCGGAACCCCTGCGCCGCCGTAGAAGCAGTTGGCAGGTCAACTTCAGGATGAACCATGCTCCACGTGTGGTTGAACAGCGAGGGCTTACCGAAAAGAATATATTCACTCCCGGGCTTATATGCCTCCCGGATCTGCTTTATGCGTCTGAACCACACCACTTCCATTGTTGCCGTGCCATCTGTGAAAAGCCCAACCAGACGGGCTCTCGCCCCCTCTCCGAGTTCGTTGAACGATATGAAGCGTCCCCGCAACTGGACATACGGCATCTCACCCTGAAGGTCACGTATCTTATATATCACGGAGCGGTCAACATAATGCGATGGGAAATGATGCAGCAGGTCATAATATGTCCTGATACCCAATTCCTTATCAAGAAGTTCGGCACGTGATGGGCCTATCCCCTTCAGATACATTATGTTAAGGCCACGCAGTGAATTCATAGCATTGCTTCAACAATTTTGATATCAAGCGGATGGGTGATTTTCATTGCCCGGCGGTCGCCGTCAACCAGTTTTATATTCTTACAGCCTGCGTATTCAATCACGGAAGCGTCATCAGTGAACAACGGAGAATACGGAAAAGCATAGGCAGACCAGAGTTTGGAGCAACGGAATCCCTGCGGTGTCTGAACCGCCCTAAACAACGAACGTTCAACGCTTTCCGACCCATCAGGCGTAACCTTTCGCAGGGAATCTGTAACCGGGATAACCGGAACGGCTCCATCCGAGATTTTGGCTCCGTCCACCACTCTCTCAATCATTTCGGAGGGTACGAGGGGGCGGGCGCCGTCATGCACAAGCACTATTGCATCAGGATGCGTAGGCCAAAGAGATGATAACCCTTTGCGTACTGATTCCCAACGAGTTGCTCCGCCAAAAACAATGCGTGGCGAAATGAACTCATGCTGCTTGCACAATCTCTCCCAAAATTCCTGCATATTCTCGGATATGACCACAATAATCTCTGCGTCCGGCAGTGCGGCGCGGAATGAGTCAATCGTAGTCATCAACACCGGACGACCGTTCATCATGCAATATTGCTTGGGACAGTCAGCCCCGAAACGACTCCCTGTTCCGGCAGCAACTATTATTACTTTTACCTGCTCCATAACATCAGAACTGGAAATATATGAACGGTGCCACATCCTCGGAGGCAAACTCCACGACAAGTTGCACCACAATTATGAATATCACTAATTTCACTATCCACCATGAGTTTACAAACCATCGTTCAAGTATGTCGTAGAACCGGCGGGGCAACGCATGCGAACCAATGATTACACCCATCATAATCAGCCAGATATACCTTACCTTTACAAACGGCACGATGTGTGCGGGCGAGAAATTGGTGAATATATTCTTGATTATCAGCCATGAGTCAATCCATGACTCGGCACGGAAAAACACCCACAGAAGCGACACATACACAATCGTTACTCCCCATGCAACCGCATTGAACCACCATTTGTCGTCGAATCGTTTGGTTACGGGTCGGCACGCCTTGTTGACAGCAAGTCCCACCCCATGCATAGCGCCCCAGAAAACGAACTTCCAGGCAGCCCCGTGCCAGAGTCCGCCAATCAGCATTGTAAGGAAATTGTTGACATAAGTGCGGATTGTGCCCTTGCGGTTACCACCCAACGGGATATATACGTAATCACGTAACCATGATGAAAGTGAAATATGCCACCTGCGCCAGAATTCCGTCAGTGACTTGGACTGATACGGAAAATCAAAGTTAGCGGTCAACCGGAAACCCATAATCAGGGCAAGGCCTATGGCCATGTCCGAATATCCGGAGAAATCGCAATAAATCTGCATGGTGTAACCGATCACTCCCATCAGCGATTCAAATCCACTGTAACCTGTGGGATTGTCAAAAATCAGGTCATTGTATTGCGATATATAGTCTGCTATAATAGCCTTCTTGACAACACCTATAACAATCAGCCAGAAACCCGTGAACACCTCGTCATGGCTTGACTTATGGTGCTCCCTTATCTGCGGAATGAAATAATCCGCGCGCACGATTGGCCCGGCTACAAGTGCAGGGAAGAACGAAAGGAAAAACAGATATTCCATCCATGTTTCAGTAGGGCTTACCCTGCCACGATAAACATCTACAATATAACTTATACTCTGGAATGTGTAGAACGAAATCCCAACAGGAAGAATTATGTCAAGCGGCTGGAAGTTCCCCTCAACCATCTGATTCCAGTTCCACAGAAAGAAGTTGGCATACTTGAAGTATCCGAGCACCGAAAGCGATAATATGACCGATGCGGCAACTATCAGTTTTCTTCTTATGGATGAGACAGTCTTTACCAGGATTCGGGAAAGCGTCCAGTCAACGAGCGATGTGAAAATAAGCAACAGAAAAAACCACCCGCTTGACTTATAATAGAAAAAAAGACTGAATAGGACAATGAAAATAACCATCTGCCAGTGGCGGTTGCGCACCAGTGCATATAATGGCAGGAAAACAAGGAACAATCCCCAGAACAGCCCGCTTGAAAACAGCATGGGACTGTCAGGCTGGTAGGAAAGCAGATGGACTATATTATGAAAAAGTGACATGACTAATTCTCGGGCTGATGAATGAATATTCGTTTGGGACGTGCCTTTTTGTCTCCGGGAAAATTCATGATTATCGGATGATTGGAGTGATCGGGCATCCATCGCGCCACACTGTCCATCCAAAGAGCGGCACTTTCCACAGTTGGATGTGCCCCATCTTTGCGGCGTTTGAAAGTCATTCCGTTGCTGAGGAAGAACGACCCCTCGGGAATGTTCTCCTGAAGCATATCATTGATGCCTGTGTCTTCTCGCCAGTTAGGAGGACCTATCCAAAGGAACGGTATAGTGTCGATGGTGTTGACAAGTGTTTTGACATACTTAGTACGCTTCTCCTTTATATCCTTAATCATCAGTTCGTTAGATCCAAGACAGATGAAGATATATGATGGATGGAGATCTTTGATATATTTCTCCAGACGGTCACTTTTTCCCCATTGTTCGGTCGACGAACTGTACCAGATTACGGAATAAAGGGTATGACCTGACTCTGCGGCATAGGCTGACAGACGTGGAGAAAGCCCGTCAAGCATAGAATCTCCTATAAACAGGATAGTCTTTGCCGCCGTATCCACCTCAACAGGGAATTTCGACTTGATTTCCTCTTCCACAGGCGCAATGCTATCTGTCACGGAATCACCCTCCACCGTTTCCTCAACATCGGCAAACAGTGCATCGGACATTCCGGAACTCTTCAGATGCACCCCAAGGAAGTGAAAATCATCAAAAGAGGATAACAGTGTAAAAAGAGCGAAAGCAACCGCCAGAAGTAACCACAGTGTAAAATATCCTTTTCTCATATATAAAATATAAAGAATTAGTTCTTGCTTTGCTGAAGGATACGGGCCACTCTCTGCGGATCAGCACCGTTGCGGATAGCATCCTCGGCATCCCGCAGCGAGTCTGATTGACGATATCGCAGTTTATTGAGGTAGGCCCTGCAAAGAAACAGTTCCGGATCTGTGGAATTCATCTTCAGACCACGCGCTATATCATCAGAAGCCTCTGACAAATCTCCTTTGTTGAGGTAGCACCATGCCCGTCCCGAATAAAATTCCGGTGCCGGTTCCAACTTTAATAACTCTGAAAAATAGGGCAATGCCTTGTCCCATTGCTCACTGACAAGATAAAGTTGCGCCATGGCAATGTTCGTGTCATAACCATCAGGTTCAAGTTGCTTCAGAATATTGAATTGGGAAACAGCATTCTGAAGGTCTCCCTTGTTAAGACTGACCATACCTCGGAAAAAATATGGACGTGCCACTGTGGAGTCAAGTTCGGTAACCATGTCATAATCCTCCAGAGCCTTGTCAATCTCCCTCATGGATGTCAGCACCTTGGCCCTGTTAAGCAGTATTGTTACCGAAGCGGGAGAAATGTTATGCGCATGCGACAATGTCACCAGTGCGAGCGAATCGTTGCCCATGTAGTAGCGTACCATACCCAGATTTGATATGAGCATGGAATTCATGGGGTTTGTAGGCTGCAGATTAAGGGCATCGGTCAGATAGCGCTCCGCCTGCTCGAAATTGCCCTTGGCTATGGCTTCATCGGCATCGGACACCATCCGCATGTATATGTTGTCATCAGCCTTGTCAGCCATCATGGCAAAAAAGGATGTGACTGCGATAAAAAGGAGAATAAGTCGTTTCATTGATGTCAAAACCGGGCGATTCACAGAAGGTGCACCGCCCGGCTTAAATGTTTGTAACTGTAAATCAGCACTCATTACATACTCTCGATGCGTTTGAGATTTGCTTCGTCACCGAGGTTGTAGTAGATATTACGGAGATAGATGATGGCTTCTCTTGAGTTGTCGGGATCAATTTCCAGCGCACGTTCAAGGTGATCGGCGGCTTTCTGGAACAGCGGATTGATCTGGTTCACACGGATATCCTGATACTCATCATTTGACTTGGTCTGGGCATCTTCATTGATTGCGTAAGCCTGATTGCAGATTGCCCGGCCCATGTTTGACTGAGCGAGTGCATTGTTACCGTCAAGTTCCACTGCTTTTTCGTAGCACTTGAGGGCTTCATCGTTGTTTTTCTGAGCATCGAACAGAGTGCCTTTCACATTATAAAGTTGTGAAAGTTGTTTGTTCTCAGGATTGCCGGCGATAGCCTCATCAAGCATGGCGGCTGCTTCTTCGTATTTACCTTTTTCAATTCTGCCGTTGATCATCAGTTGCAGGTAAACGGGATTAGCATCGGGGAATGCTTTATAAGCACGTTCAGCGAGTTCAAACACCTTCTCGTTATCGCCGAGTTGAGCAGCCTGATTGATTGCATAATCAAACACCTGGCTCTTGTCATAGCCAAGATTGATGGCTTTTTCAAATGAAGCAAGAGAAAGTGCCAGACTGTCAGCCTGCCATGCTGCGAGAGCGCGGTTGAACGCTATGTCAGACATCACTGAGTCAGCAGGAGCGGCAGGTGCATTGCTGCCAAGTATGGGATTGCTCGGAAGGTCAAGGTACATGCCCCATGCATCGTATGCGCCCATATAATCTTTTTCTTCCCAGAGGAAGATAGCCGCGTTATTAAGATTGTTATAATTATCTTTTACAGCCTTGATTGCTTCTTTGGAGTATTTGGTCTTTACTTTACCTTTTGCATCAACAACAGTGTCAAGAGGAAGAACCTTGATATAATCATTGATACCTTCTACAAGTGCGGTGGCCATTTTTTTCTTGTCGGCATCCTTCTTCATCTGAAGATTGATCCACTCAGCATCATAGAAATCTATGTTTGCCTTACCGGCGAGAGCCCATGTCTGAGCCATCTTTGCGGTTTCAGGATCGGACATAGCCTGATTCAGGATTTCCATGGCAGCGTCATACTTACCTGACTTAACTTCGCGTTCAGCAGTTTTCAGGAGAGGACTCTGGGCAAATGCAGTCATTGCGGCAGCCACAAACAGTCCGAACATTGCGATTTTTTTCATAATAATCTGTTGCGTTGTTTATATTAGTTTAAGTTTTATTCTTCCGGTTCTTCTTCATGCCATTCCTCTTCGGGAGTCTCATCTTCGGGCTCCTCATCGGGGGTCATGGGAAGTTCTTCCTGCATGGCTTCGATAACCTCGGCTTCCGCTTCTTCATCGGCTTCCACACAGCATACTGAGGCAATTTCATCGTTACGTTTCTCAAGATTGATCAGACGAACACCCTGGGTTGCACGGCCCATGATGCGGAGATCGGCAACATGCAGGCGCAGCGTAATTCCGCTCTTGTTTATTATCACAAGATCGTTTCCGTCATTAACGCTCATGAGCGCCACAAGATGTCCGGTGCGGTCAGTGATATTCATTGTCTTTACACCCTTGCCGCCACGGTTGGTTACACGGTAATCATCAAGGAGAGAACGTTTTCCATAACCTTTTTCAGAAATCGTCATTACAGTGTTTTCCGAGCCCGGCTCCATGCAGATCATTCCCACAACCGCATCATCACCATCGTCAAGCCTCATGCCACGCACACCACCTGTCACACGTCCCATCTGACGTACTGTGCTTTCATGGAAGCGGATGGCACGACCGTTGCGGTTGGCCATGAGTATTTCGGAATTTCCATCCGTGAGGTCAACGGCTATCACCTGATCACCCTCACGCATGATAATCGCTTTCTTACCCTTCACATTAACGCGGGCATATTCGCTCAGGGAAGTCTTTTTAATCACACCCATGCGTGTTGCAAACACAAGATTGTGCGTTGAAGTGAATTCTTCATCATCGAGTTGTTTGCAACGGATAACAGCGTTAACTGAGTCGCCGGCTTCGATGTTCAGAAGGTTCTGGATAGCGCGACCCTTGGAGTTTTTACCGAACTCGGGCAGTTCGTAAACCTTCATTTTGTAGACCATACCGCGCTGAGTGAAGAACAGAAGGTCGTTGTGCATTGAAGCGGGATAAATGTATTCAATGAAATCTTCCTCACGGGTGTTGCTGCCTCGGGAGCCAACGCCACCACGGTTCTGTGCCCGGAACTCAGCCAGAGGAGTACGTTTGATGTAACCCATGTGGGAAATAGTGATTATCATCTCATCATCAGCATAGAAGTCCATGGCGTTGAAATCACCGGCGGTATAGTCAATGTCCGTGCGACGCGGATCACCATACTTATCACGTATTTCCTCAAGTTCCTCACGGATAACCGCACGGCAAACGGCGTCATTGTTCAGAATTTCTTCCAGACGGGCAATCAGAAGCATCACTTCCTCATACTGCTGGTGGAGTTTATCCTGCTCAAGTCCGGTAAGTTGCTTCAGACGCATCTCAACGATAGCGGCAGTCTGCACGTCGTCCAGACCAAAACGCTCGCTCAGTCGCTGACGCGCTTCCTCGGTTGAAGCCGACCCTCTGATAATGGCTATTACCTCGTCAATGTTCTGTGAGGCAATTATCAGTCCCTGAAGAATGTGGGCACGTTCCTGTGCCTTACGCAATTCAAACTGAGTACGTCGGATAACCACTTCATGACGGTGATCAAGGAAGTTCTGAATCAGTTCCTTGAGATTGAGGGTCTTGGGACGTCCGTTCACAAGTGCCACATTATTGACGCTGAACGATGACTGCATGGGAGTCATCTTGTACAGTTTGTTCAGGACAACATTTGCATTGGCATCAGTGCGGAGTTTGATGACGATGCGCATACCGTTGTAATCACTCTCGTCATTTATATCGGCTATACCGTCAATTTTCTTATCGGTTACAAGTTCCGCTATGTATTTTATGAGTTCCGCCTTATTCACTCCGTAAGGAATTTCGTGAATAGCGATCACCTCATGGTCTTTTTCAGTTTCTATATCGGCCTTAGCACGGATGACAATTCGGCCGCGACCTGTTTCGTATGCATCCTTCACACCCTGATAGCCATAGATTGTACCTCCGGTGGGGAAATCAGGTGCAGTGATGTACTTCATCAGGTCTGCCACTTCAAGTTCCGGATTCTCCAGAAGGGCTATACATCCGGCAATGGATTCCGTGAGGTTGTGAGGGGGCATGTTGGTTGCCATACCAACGGCGATACCTGAAGCACCGTTCACCAGAAGATTTGGAAAACGGGTGGGCAGAACCACCGGTTCACGGCGTGAGTTGTCATAGTTGGGCTGGAAGTCAACCGTATCGCTCTCAATGTCACTCAGCATCTCCTCGCCGATTTTTTCCAGTCGCACCTCAGTATAACGCATGGCGGCAGGAGAGTCACCGTCGACAGAACCGAAGTTTCCATGTCCGTCAACCAATGTGTAGCGCAGAGCCCAGGGTTGAGCCAGTCGTACCACAGTACCATAAATCGATGAGTCACCGTGAGGGTGATATTTACCCATTACCTCACCCACGCAGTTTGCTGACTTTTTGTGTGGCTTGTCTGAGGTATTGCCCATTTCATTCATTCCGAACAACACTCGGCGGTGAACAGGTTTCAGACCATCACGCACATCAGGGAGAGCACGCGAAACGATTACGGACATCGAATAATCGATGTAGGCCGATTTCATTTCGCTCTCAATATTAATTTTTATTATCTTATCTTCTTCAAGCATTTGAATTGATATGTTGATTTATTCTTTTATATGTCCGCGCAGTTCACTACAAACCGCACTCAGCACCATAATGTTAATTATTCAACAAAGGTAAGAATTTTTTCGGAAATATGGAGAATTTTCATTAATTTTGTATGATGTCAGAGGATTTTTTTCTCTCCCAACATTTTTTAACACCGCTGAAACAGTTTGGCACAATTATTGCACCTGTTTCTACGTGTATAGAATAAGTAAACTTTCCGTCAAGATATGCCCACGCCATATATCTTCCGGGAATAATCATTGAAACAGTAATAACAGTCCTCCGGAGTAACTTCCGCCTTACGGAAGGGCCGGACGGGCTCTAAAGAATAAAATAACCGACACACATGGACACTAACTACTCCAAAGAACTGAAACTTGTCCTTGACCGTAGCCGCCGTGAAGCCATGCGCCTTTACAACACAGTCATAACACCGGCGCATCTTTTGCTGGCCATCCTGACGGATACCCACGGGAAAGGTGTACAGATTATGGAACACACAGCCCCGCAGGCTAATCTTTACGATTTACGCCAGCAACTTACGGAATCGCTCGCCAGCCGCGACAGATCGTCGCAGGAAATCACTGTCAGCGATTTGTCAAACCGTATCATAAAACTGAGTGTGCTTGAAGCACGCATTCTCAAAAAAGATGTCGTTGACGTGGAACATCTGCTGCTTGCCATTTTCCACAATGCTGAAGTACAGGCTATGGATTTCATAGTACCATTCCATCAGGCCGGTCTGACATACGAATCGTTGCTGCATTACATATCCAATGCTCCCGGCAACGCCCGTCCGCTCAACGACAGCACACCTGAGGACTCCTACGCTGATGATGAGGAAGAGAGTCCTGCTGAGTCTGAGCCGGAATACCGGAACGTTGGCAAAGCGGCAGGAGGTTCATCCGACACCCCTACTCTTGACAAGTACGGTCATGACATGACCAAAGCAGCCGAGGAAGGACGTATCGACCCCATCATAGGAAGGGATATTGAAATTGAGCGTCTGGCTCAGATTCTTTCTCGCCGCAAAAAAAACAATCCGGTCCTTATAGGCGAACCTGGTGTGGGAAAATCCGCCATCGTGGAAGGTCTTGCACTCAGGATTGTGCAGCGGAAAGTTTCACGCATACTTTTCGACAAGCGCGTCATATCGCTTGACATGGCGTCGCTGGTGGCAGGCACGAAGTATCGCGGTCAGTTTGAGGAACGGCTCAAAGCGGTTCTGAACGAACTCGCCAAAAACAAGAACGTGATTCTGTTCATTGACGAACTACACACCATTGTCGGGGCAGGTAACGCCGCCGGCACCATGGATGCCGCAAACCTGCTCAAACCCGCGCTGGCGCGTGGCGAAGTGCAATGTATAGGTGCAACCACACATGATGAATACCGCAAGAATATTGAAAAGGACGGCGCTCTTGAACGTCGTTTCCAGAAGGTCATTGTAGAGCCTACTTCCGCTGAAGAAACCTTACAGATCCTCAACAATATAAAGGATAAATACGAGCAGCACCACAATGTCAACTACACCGATGATGCCATCCAGGCTTGCGTCACTCTTACCGGCCGATACATCTCTGAACGCAACTATCCCGACAAAGCCATAGATGCTCTTGACGAGGCTGGTGCCCGAGCCCATATCACCAATATTCCGGTTCCGGCTGAAATTGAAACTCTTGAACAAGAAGTGGCTAAAACCTCCGAACAGAAACTAAAAGCCGCTCAGGACCAGAACTTTGAAAGTGCGGCCGCTTTCCGTGATAAGGAACAGAAACTGAAGCAGGAACTGGCCAAGGCGAAACGAGAATGGGAACATCAGTTATCGCTCCATCGTGAAACCGTTGACCAGGACCGTGTGGCGGAAGTGGTTGCCATGATGACCGGAGTACCTGTCCAGCGTATTGCCAAGGCCGAAGGGAGCCGTCTGCGTGAAATGACCCCTCAACTCAAGTCTCTGATTATTGGGCAGGATAACGCTATTGAAAAAACAGTCAAGGCAATCCAGCGTAACCGCCTTGGCTTGAAAGATCCTAACAAGCCCATCGGCACGTTCATGTTCCTCGGGCCTACCGGTGTGGGTAAGACTCATCTCGCAAAGCAACTTGCTCAGTATCTGTTTGATTCCCAGGATTCACTGATCAGAATAGATATGAGCGAGTACATGGAGAAATTCACCGTGTCCCGTCTGGTGGGTGCCCCTCCCGGATATGTGGGTTATGAGGAAGGAGGACAACTCACTGAGGCTGTCAGACGTCGCCCCTACTCTGTCGTTCTGCTGGATGAAATTGAAAAGGCACACCCGGACGTGTTCAACCTTCTGCTGCAGGTTATGGATGAAGGCCGGCTCACCGACTCTCTGGGCAGAAAAGTTGACTTCAAGAACACACTGATAATCATGACATCCAACATTGGCACACGTCAGTTGAAAGATTTCGGTTCCGGAGTAGGATTCAACACCCCGTCGGCGCAGGACACAACTCATTCCCACGGCGTTCTGCAGAAAGCGCTTAACAAGGCTTTCGCCCCCGAATTCCTCAACCGAATAGATGACATTATCATGTTTGACCAACTCGACAAGGATGCCATCTTCAAGATCATTGACATTGAACTGAAAGGTTTCTACACCCGAATAAAATCTCTCGGCTATGACCTTTCACTCACTGATGAGGCTAAAAACTTCATCGCCGAAAAAGGTTATGACGCTCAGTTCGGGGCACGTCCCCTGAAGCGTGCCATCCAGAAATATCTGGAGGATGAACTCGCCGAACTGATCCTTGATGCGAAACTTCTCCCCGGTGACACTATTGTTGCCGATTTTGATGCTGATACTCAAAAACTTACAACCGTAATAAAGCATATCACCACTGCTGATGAATCCTCTGATGAGGAGCGACAGCAAGCGTGACATCATTCCTTCCTTAAGGGGCTGTGGAAACATAAATGAATTTCCACAGCCCCTTAAATTTTGTCAGAATAAGTCAGATGCAATGCGCTGAGGATGAGGCTGATGGGAGCATACCTAAGTATGTGACCAAACCCGGATTTCAGAACTGCCGTCACTAATGGCCTGTTATGTCAGAATTCTTTTATTTTGGATTCTTAAGCATGCACCATGCCTGATGTTCCTCAATCGCTTCGCTTATTTGAGACTGCATACGTTTGGGCAATTTAAGCAGTACCTCCCTATAACTTTCATCTATAAGTTGGTGAATGAAATCATCGGGAAGAGTGCCCGTAAGGCTTATCTGGCTCCAATATTTCTTGTTCCAGTGCCAGGCAGGCTCTATTTCCGCATACTTCTCACGATACTCTATGGCCGTGTCAGCGTTCATCTTAACGGTGAAATAGTCCGTTCTCACAAGTCCCGCGCAGGCAAATATCTTGTTATGTAATCTGAAAAGCAGATAATCATCGCCAAACGCCATATCCTCTGTTGCAAAGGGCAACGACAGACAATATTCTCGAAATGCTTCAATATTCATTCTGTTTCCTTATCAAAAAGATTATTGAATATTTCAGTCAGCCGGGCGCGGTCAGAAATTATCCCATGCAATCTGCGCAGGCGTTCCATATTATCGCTCCACGGTAGCCAAATGCGGATGTAACCCTGTGGTCCATATTTTTCCTCAAGATGACTCAGGGTACGCTGAAAATGTCCGTCGCGGTCAAGGTCAGGGTAGTTTGCCAATCCGTACTGTATGGTTCTTCGGATGATCGTCACCGGATCGATAAACCTGTCGGCGTCAGCCACTACTTTCCCGTATTCATTTCGGGGAGCGTTCTTGCCTGACGCTCTATGATCCTCAACAGCATATTTCATCGTCTGAATCTGTTGCGGAGTGAATCTTTCAAGAATGAATGAATCATTTTCCAATATCTTTCCGGAGTCTGTATGATGATTTTCCCTACCGTTTCGCAACCCCATATCATGGAATGCCGCAATGCAATATACCATATTGATGTCAAGCGCAGGAATATGCCGGGCGTAACTCAGACTTTGGCGAATCACCAGTCGGACGTGGTCACGCCGGTGCGCTTTGTCAAAATGATCATAGCATGGGATTATCTGATGCTCGACATAGTTAACCAGATCAGGAGATACTCCTTCAACAATAGGTATCAGAGTCTCAAAAGAAGATATGATATAGCATGGATGCTCATCTCTAAGTTCCTTTTCCTTACCATTTCCGTAAGTTACCGCACATGTAAGTGTTCCGGCTTCTCGTCCCATGACTATGTCTACCGGAGCATCACCCACGGTAAGCGTCTCGTCGGCACTCCATCCACAACGTTCAAGTATGGTAAGCACCGGTTCCGGCGATGGTTTTCCATGCCTGACATCATCACCCCCGAGAATAACACTAAAATAGCCGGTGATTCCGAACAACTTCAGATACTCCCTCAGCGATTCTCCATTACGGCTGCTTGCTATTGCCATAGAGAACCCTGCATCACTGAGCCATGCTAAAGTTTCCTTAACCCCGTCGAAACATTCCACATTCAGCGGTCGTGAAAGTTCGTCGAATCTCCGTCTGTAGGTGTGGGCAAACTGCCCTTGCGCGGCTTCATTCTCCGGCCACAAAATCTGAGGCACTTGCTCCAGACGCACACCAATGGTTGAACGATAATCCGCATCGGAACGGCTATCCAGACCAAGTTCTTTGGCTGCAGCCTTCATGGTTGACACGATAAGCGCGGCCGTATCAACAAGAGTTCCGTCAAAATCAAATATAAGGTGTTTAATATTTCCCATGCTACAAAGATAACGTAAAAAAACAGATCCGGCAAATTGAACAAACCATGTCGCCGGATTGTTTTATTGTTGAGCGGTGAGAGTCACCGCAGGATTATAAACACTCTAAAACAGTTACTTTATGGAAAAATATGTATGCGAAGTTTGCGGATGGGTGTATGACCCTGAAGTAGGTGACCCTGATGGCGGAATCGCCCCCGGCACAAAATTTGAAGATATTCCTGACGATTGGGTATGCCCCGTCTGCGGAGTAGGTAAAGATCAGTTCAGCAAAGAATAATTTTCATCAGTTTAAACTAACAAAAAGGCGTCCTTTCTCGGGACGCTTTTTCTGTAAATATCTATTCGTTTATTACTCAAACAATGGTGTTGACAGGTATCTGTCACCCGTGTCAGGAAGAATCACCACTATGGTCTTTCCATCGTTTTCGGGGTCTTTCGCAAGGTCAAGTGCTGCAGAAAATGCTGAGCCGGATGATATTCCAACCAGCACCGACTCTTCGGAGGCAAGCAGACGTGCTGCAGAGAAAGCCTCTTCATCAGTTACCCTGATTACACCGTCAACAACCTTTTTATTATAATTGTCAGGTATAAATCCGGCTCCTATACCCTGCTGCTTGTGTGCACCGCTTTTTTCACCGCTCAATACGGCTGAACCTGCAGGTTCCACAGCATATGCCCGGATATCCGGATTGAATTGTTTAAGTCCTGCCGCCGTACCGCTGAGAGTTCCACCGGTACCAACTCCTGCAACAAAAATATCTACAGTCCCGTCAGTATCGTTCCAGATCTCTTTGGCGGTGGTTGCCTTGTGCATTGCAGGATTAGCCGGATTCTCAAACTGACCGAGTATAATCGACCCTGCAATCTCCTTATGAAGTTCTTCGGCTCGCTTTATCGCCCCTTTCATCCCTTCGCTGCCCGGAGTAAGAACCAGTTCCGCACCATAGGCCCTGAGCAGTTTCCGACGTTCCTCACTCATCGTCTCAGGCATGGTGAGAATAACTTTATATCCTTTAAGGCGCCCTACCCAAGCCAGACCAATACCGGTGTTGCCGCTTGTAGGTTCAATTATGGTGTCGCCGGGCTTGATCTTGCCCTCACGTTCAGCCACGGAAATCATGGCGAAAGCAACACGGTCCTTCACGCTCCCTCCGGGGTTATATGACTCAAGTTTAACGAGCAGACGCGCCTTAAGGCCCTCGCGCTCTTCAATTCTCTTGACCTCCAGAAGAGGCGTATGACCGATAAGTTCTATCAGGGATGAATAAATTTTCTTCATAGATAATCTTTTTGGAATTAAACATCCTTCGGATTAGAAAAGTTCATTTCAGAAACACAAGATACACTGCAGCAACCAGACATAGAAACGCGGCGAAGTGATTCCAGTGGAGTTGTTCTCCTTTGAAAAACAGCACCGTGAAAACTGTGAACACCACAAGGGTTATCACCTCCTGTATCACCTTGAGTTGCATCAGCGAGAAAGCACCCCCGTTCTCAACATAACCATATTTGTTTGCCGGAACCTGAAATGAATACTCCATCAGTGCCAGTCCCCACGAAATGAGAATGACTATATATAGCGGGGTATTGCCGGAGATCACATTCATATTCTGCAACTTCAGGTGACCATACCATGCGAAAGTCATAAACACATTTGACACTACAAGAAGTGCTACGGTAAGCCAGGGATTCATATCTATTATCAGTTTATTCAGATTTAGTTCGCAAAATTACTATTTTTTCCATTCTCCCGCCGCTAAATTTCACAAAAATATGTAACTTTGTGCCACTCTATCACTAACAAACGGTGCGCACACATTATATAAAGATACTCTTTACGTTCCTTGTTTCGGCTCTGTTGTGGAGTTGCAGCAGCACACGTCATGTGCCCGAGGGTCAGTTACTTCTTGACAACGCCACCATAACCATCAATGAAAACGAGAGCGAAATAACTTCCACCCAACTGATCAATTATCTCAGGCAGGCCCCTAACCACAAGGTTTTAGGATTCGCAAAACTGCAACTCGCCACATACAACATGAGCGGTCAGGACACCACCCGGTGGTACAACAAATGGGTACGCAAACTCGGTCAGCCTCCGGTGATTTATGACAGTACGCTGACGGCCCAGAGCGCACGGCAGTTGCGTCAGGCTCTTATAAACCAAGGCTACAACGATGTTCGTGTGGAGATTGACACCGTCGCCCGCCGCGAAAAAAAGAAAATGGATGTTCATTACAACATCACAACCGGGCAGCCTCACTTCATTTCAAGCATCAGTTATGAGTTTGAAGACTCTGTTGTCGGTAACAAGGTTATGGAGGATTCTTTGCTTTTCACCATTTCAGAAGGTACCATTTTCAACAGGAACAACCTTGAAACTGAACGTACCCTTATAACCGAACGCCTGAGAAAAAACGGCTATTATGCATTCACCAAGGAAGATATAACTTTCATCGCCGACACTGCAGCAGGTTCGAAGAATGTTGATCTGACCATGCTGATTCACCGTCCGAGAAAAACTGACGGCACCTCGGAGGCAGCCCTGTTTCACCAGAAATACTATATAAGGAACGTATACATCATAACTGATTATGATTCATCGGACGATGCGCTGCAGTCAGACACAGTCAACTACAAAGGAATAAATATAGTTTACGGTCCTGACAAGTATCTGCGCCCCTCTGTTCTGGAAGAGAAATGCTTCATTCTGCCCGGTTCTCTTTACAACTCCGCTAATGTCAACCGCACTTACGAATCCATGAGCCGGCTGGGGATACTGAAATTCATCAACATAACCATGCAGCCCGCCGGAAATTTAGGCGGGGACCGGCTGCTGGACTGCGTCATTCTCCTTTCCCGGACAAAGAAGATGGGGGCTTCACTGGAACTGGAAGGTACAAACTCGGAGGGTGACCTTGGTTTCGGCGTAGGTCTGACTTTTCAGCACCGTAACCTCTGGAAAGGATCGGAAACACTAACCACAAAATTCCGTACCTCCTACGAGAGCCTTTCAGGTAATCTCGACGGTCTGATTAACGACCGCTACACTGAATATGCCGGTGAAATAGGGATCACTTTCCCAAAATTTATGGCTCCTTTCATACCTCGTCACTACAAGCAGCGCATTATTGCATCATCCGAAGTTGCATTGTCATTCAACTATCAGGAACGTCCCGAATACACCCGCATCATTTCAGGGGCCGCGTGGAAATATAAATGGGCCAACCGCTCAAACACCATGCGTCGTACGTTTGACCTCATCGACGTCAATTTCGTGTATCTTCCTCACAGCACACTTAACTTTATAGATGAAATCGCGCCAACAAACCCCTTGCTCCGCTACAGTTATGAAGACCATCTCATCATGAGGATGGGCTACACATATTATCTGACAAACCGCAAGATGACATCGGCCGACATAACCAATAACCGTCCCCAGCAAAACTTTTTCACTCTGCGCTACAGCATCGAAACCGCCGGCAACATCCTTTATGCTATCAGCAACATCATAGGTCAGAAAAAATCCGACGGTGCTTACAAAGTGTTCGGAACTCAATATTCACAATATATCAAAAGTGAGATAGAATACACCCATACCCACTATATTGACCGCCGCAATTCTTTCGCCTACCGTGCCGGATTCGGCATTGGCTACCCCTACGGAAACTCACGTATGATTCCGTTTGAAAAACGGTTTTATGCCGGTGGGGCAAACGGTGTTCGCGGATGGGGTGTAAGAACCCTCGGACCGGGCAGTTATGACTCACGTAACTCGGTGACTGACTTCATCAACCAATGCGGTGACATAAGTCTTGACCTTTCAGTGGAATATCGCGCCAAACTGTTCTGGGTGTTCGAAGGGGCTCTGTTTATCGATGCCGGCAATATCTGGACCATTCACAACTATGTCAACCAGCCGGGAGGAATGTTTAAGTTCAATCGCTTCTACAAACAGATAGCCGCGGCCTACGGTGCCGGACTCCGCATGGACTTCACATATTTTGTCCTTCGTCTGGACCTCGGTATGAAAGCCCATAATCCTGCAATGAATCAGGAACCATGGCCGCTGATTCATCCCCACTGGCATCGTGACGCAACTCTCCACTTCGCCGTGGGATACCCTTTCTGATATGAAATCACTTGTAATATTTGATCTTGACGGCACTCTGCTGAACACAATTGCCGACCTGGGTGAGGCTGCTAACTACGCACTTGAAAAATCCGGCTTCCCCACACATTCCATTTCAACCTACCCCTACTTTGTGGGTAATGGCGTCCGCAAACTGCTTGAGCGGGTCCTTCCTGAAGAAGCACGGACAGAGGATATAATCAACCGGATGAGAACTCTTTTCGTGGAGTATTATGATAGTCACATGACTGATAATACATATCCCTACCCCGGCATCCCGGAACTTCTGCTTCAACTCCGGAGTCACGGAATCAAACTCGCCGTGGCATCAAACAAATATGACAGCGCGGTGAAAAAACTCATCAGCCATTTCTTCCCTCAAATAGAATGGTCGGCAATGGAAGGACAGAAACCCTACATACCGGTCAAACCTGACCCATCCATTGTCTTTGACATACTGTCCAAAGTCCCTACGCCTAAGTCAGAAGTGCTGTATGTCGGCGACTCCGGCGTTGATATGGAAACAGCCCGTAGGGCGTGTATCACTTCCTGCGGAGTGACATGGGGATTCCGCCCGGAGTCAGAACTGAAGAAATTTTTCGCGGAGAACATCGTGAGCGAACCCGGGCAAATACTGGATCTTGCCGTGCGTGACCACTTCATAATATAAGGTAACACTTGCCTTATCAAATATTATTTTGTAACTTTGCACCACCAATTATTTACCGGTGAGATATTGTTTTTACCGACATACGTATTTCTGCTGCAAAATTTTCCAATAATACAATACAATTCTAAAACATGGATTTAATTCAACTGTTTGCACCCGGCAATCTGAATCTGGCATCCACCATCATGCTCTATTCATTTGTGATAGCCGTGGGTATTTTCCTTGGCAAACTTAAGATTGGAGGTGTTTCCCTTGGTGTCACATTCGTTCTGTTCGTTGGAATTATCATGGGACACTTCGGCTACGCAGTCGACCCTCAGGTGCTGAAATTCATCCGCGAATTCGGTCTGATTCTGTTCATCTTTGCAATAGGTCTGCAGGTTGGTCCCGGTTTCTTCTCATCATTCAAGGAGGGTGGAGTCAGACTAAATCTGCTGGCGGTAGGTGCGATAGCGCTCAACGTTATCATTGTCCTCATCATTTATTTTGCTGAAGGAGGAAAAACCGGGATGGATGTCCTGGTGGGAATCATGTCAGGGGCCGTGACCAATACACCGGGACTTGCAGCAGCACAGCAGGCCATACCTGATGTCGCTGCGGAAAACACAATGGCCATGGGTTACGCTGCGGCATATCCCTTGGGTGTTGTCGGAATCATCACCGCAATGTTCATTATCAAACTGATTTTCCGCATCCGCATTGAAGATGAAATTAAGCAGATTCAGCAGGAACAGGAAAACAGCACGCTCAAGCCCTACATAATGTCGCTTGAAATCACCAACAGGCTGATCGAGGGAATGTCCGTCATCAAACTTCATGAAATCATCACTTGTAACTTTGTCATTTCCAGGATAATGACCACTGATGGCAACATCCTCATTCCCACCTCCGCTACCGAACTGCATGTGGGTGACCGTCTTTTAGTGGTACTTTCAGCCCAGGACGAGTCCAAGTTTACAGCCGTACTCGGAGAAAAACTCGACATGGACTGGGAAGAAGTGACCCCGGCCAACGTGGTTTCCCGTCGCATTGTCATCACAAAAAGTGAATACAACGGTGTCACAATAGGTTCATTACGCCTCCACAAAGGCTACAACCTGAATGCCACCCGCGTAAACCGTGCAGGTGTGGACCTGATCGCATCCCCCGGACTTCGTCTTCAGATGGGCGACCGTCTGACAGTTGTAGGTGCCCTTGCCGATATTGACCGTCTGGCTGCAAAAATGGGTAATTCACTGAAACGTCTTAACCAGCCTAATCTCATCACCATCTTTATCGGTATTCTCTTCGGTATTGTCCTCGGATCAATCAACGTAGGTTTCGGCATGAAACTCGGTCTGGCTGGAGGTCCGCTCGTGGTTGCCATCCTCCTGAGCCGTTTCGGTTACAAATTCAAACTCGTGACTTATACCTCATCATCCGCCTCACTGATGCTCCGTGAACTGGGTATATGCCTGTTCCTCGCCTCTGTAGGTATATCGGCAGGTGCCGGATTCTATGACACAGTGTTCAACGACACCGGATTGTGGTGGGTGCTGTGGGGTTTCCTCATCACCATAATTCCCATACTGATTACCGGTTCCATTGCCCGCGGTTTATACAAAATCAACTTCCTTGCAATTATGGGTCTGTTCTCAGGCGGGTATACCGATCCTCCGGCACTGGCTTATGCCGGCGATGTCACCGGTAGCGACATCCCTGCTGTTGCCTACGCTACCGTTTACCCACTGACAATGTTTCTCAGGGTGGTTGCGGCTCAGGTTCTGGTACTCTGCTTCTGCGTATAAGTAGAAATTTGGTAATTAAAATACATAAAACAAGGGTGTGTCAACCAAACAATTGACACACCCTTGTTTTATTTATGTTTTATCAGAACTCCTTCTTTTCAAACTCCTCGATTTTTGCTTCGAGAACCTCAATGGGATGGAATCCGGCTTCACGCCATCCGGGCTGACCATTCTTGAACATTATCAATGTAGGAACAGACTGTACCATATACTCCTCGGCCAACTGACGGTTCTTGTCAACATCAACCTTGAGGATTACCGCACGGTCACCTACCTTCTCTTTCAACTGTTCAAGAACAGGGGCCTGCATTTTACAAGGACCACACCATGTGGCATAAAAATCCACCAATACCGGTTTATCGGTTTTCAATACTTCTTTAAAATCATTCATAATTATACCTTTTTTGATTATTTTTATAGTATAACATATCAATCGTTTCAAATGTTTATGGTACTTTTGTAATTGGAAACCTCATTGACACGAATTATGAACAAAAACGCCTTCCACACAGAAATAGCAACGTCCCTCTCCATCGAACCTGAAGAGGCTGACAAAATGGCATCAGGATTGGTTGAAATCATACGTGACCGGATGATCAGCGGCGACAGCATTGCCATACCCGGTTTCGGACAGTTTGATACTGTCAGCCGGCAGGAACAGATTGTCACGGATCTCTCAACCGGCAAACGCCTCATGCTTCCACCTGTCATAGAAGTAGTTTTCACTCCGGCAACTGCCATAATCAAAAAATAACCATGAAAAATACGCTCACACTAAACGATCTAAGCCAACTGCTCTCTCAACGCTTTGAATCACTTGACAAGGCTCAGGCGGAAAACTTCGTGCGCATATTCTTTCAGAATGTGGCAACCGCTCTGCAATCTGATGAACACATCACGGTTGATGGATTGGGCACGTTCGCCCGCAACGCCGACAGTAATACTGTGTCATTTATCCCTGAACAAACTCTTGCCGATAAGATAAATGAACCGTTCTCTTTCTTTGAGGCAGTGGAACTTGATGATAAATATGTTGACTCCGAGGTTCTCCCGGAACCGAAAAATACCCTTAAGGCTGACCCTGTGGCTGAACATAATGAACTGGAACCCCAAAAAACGACAGAACCCGTTAATGTAGTCACTGAAAACATTACTGCTGACTCCGTTTCAACGGACTCTACAAAAAAAGAGGAAGAGCCTGCCAAGGAAATCGCAGTGACATCTTTAAACAACAGAACCGCACCATCTCCTAAGGCCACAACTGTTTCAGCCATTGAAATTTCCGATGCATATTCAACTGAGTCAGAGGAGAATATAAGTCATGCAAATACTCCTGAAACAGAACAACCGGAGGTTGATGACATGTATCATAAACAACATAAAAAATCACAAGAATGGCATCTTCCATGGTGGATTCCCGGGATTGCCGGTCTGTTTATCGGATTTGCCATAGGTTATGGAATAAACCTTGTGTCAATTCCTGACAGCGAGGATTATGACTATGATGATCAGGATCAGACCGAAGAGATTATAGAACAGATTCAGATTCCGGGGACTGCTGAGGATCTGACCACTGACAGTGTCATTGAAGACATACCTTCTCCTAAAGTAGAGGAACCTGAATTAAAACAAGAGCCAAAGGAGGATAAACAGGTCGCACAGGAAGTGCGTACGGATGTCGTAAAGTCGGGCTACTATCTCACATCCATGGCTCGCAAATATTACGGAAAAAATGACTTCTGGTGCTACATATATGAAGAAAACAAATCAAAGTTAGGGAACCCCAACAAAATCCCTGCAGGCACAGAAGTGATGATTCCCCCCGCTGAAAAATACAACATAAACAAGGATGACAGCGAAAGTCTTAAACGTGCCGCTGCCAAAATTGCTGAAATCAACGCAAAATACAAATAACCTTTTGTAAAGCAATAATATTAAGAGGGTGTGTCAAAACAAAAATTTTGGCACACCCTCGATTTATCGTAACCCCGTACGCCATAAGGCGTGCGGGGGATAGCATCAACTTATAGTGTTGGCGTCCGGCAAGGACGCCGA
>CAMWNP010000022.1 GCA_947175645.1 uncultured Porphyromonadaceae bacterium | reverse complement strand
TAGAGCACAACCTTGCCAAGGTTGGGGTCGCGGGTTCGAGTCCCGTTTTTCGCTCTCATATAAAACCAGTCATTTCACAATCACTCTATGACTTTTTGTCCGGATGGCGGAATTGGTAGACGCGCTACTTTGAGGGGGTAGTGACCATTAGGTCGTGTGAGTTCGAGTCTCATTTCGGACACAAAAAAAGCCGTAAGCAGTTTGATTTTCAAATGCTTGCGGCTTTTCCTGTTTTTTTACACCCGGCTTTGAAACCTTAAGAATTCAAGATGATGTCTGAACATGAATATGGAATTGTAATGATTCACGGGATTTGCGGAAGTACAAGTATTTTCAATACCCTGCTTCCTGCCGTGGATGAGAATGTGCCTGTTGAGTTGCTTGTACTCGACGGGCATGGAGGAGATGCGTCGGGATTCTCACGCAGTTCCATGGACAAATGGAAGGAGCAGGTTAAACGTGCGGTGGATTCAATGAAAAAGAAATGCCGCCGGGTTATTGTCGCAGGTCATTCAATGGGTTGTCTGCTTGCCATTGGGGAGGCGGTCAGGAGCGGTGTCGACGGGATGTTTCTGCTCTGTCCTCCGCTTAAACTTCACCTCACGTGGAGTGCTATTCTAAATCCGCTAAAGGTCACTTTAGGTCTGTCAGAATCAGATCCGGTGATTATGGCGGCAAAGGAAGCATACGGACTGAAAATCGACTATAATCCTCTGCATTTCTACGGATGGCCGGCCCGCTATATAGAACTCCTGACGGAGATACGCCGTGTGAACAGACTTCTTGGAACTGTGACATTGAACTGCCCGGTCAGTGTATATCTTTGCGGACGTGACGAGATGGTTTCAACGGCATCAGCAGCGAAATTCAAAGTACAACCTGCCATAAAGGTCGAGGTTCTTCCTGAGTCAACTCACTATTATTTCCCCACGCGGGAACGCAACGCCCTGGAGCGGGCGTTCGGTGACTTTTTGTGTTCCGTTATTAACAAGTAATCCTATGTCAGCAACCCTCGAACTCAAATGCATAAAGCAGATTCTCGACTATAATTTTTTCATTCCTGACTATCAGCGTGGTTACCGGTGGTCAGAGCAGCAGGTCAGGGAACTGCTTGAAGATCTCACGGAGTTCGCATGTAAAAAGCGTGCGGACTACGAGTTTTATTGCCTTCAGCCCCTTGCTGTACGTGAAATGACTCAAGAGGATAAACTAAAGACCCCGGGACTGACATGCGATGAGAAATGGATGGAGGTTATCGACGGACAGCAACGTCTCACCACCCTATACATGATTCTCCGTGAAATGGCCGATGACTTCAAATACGAGCCTAAGGGAAATTTCAGGTTGAAATATTGCCGTGCCACGGATATTGACAGGATACTTGATGATTTCGATGAAACAGGAAAGGTGTGCACTGATAACATCGATACTTTCTACATCACAGGTGCCCGGAAATTCATTCGTGACTGGTTCAAGACCCTTGACGGGACACGCCGTCGTCGTCTGATATCCGCAATCCTTGACTATGATCCTGAGGAAGAAGATGATGAGAACCATCCCGGGAGCATGAACCGCGACAGGGGGTGCAACATACGTTTTATATGGTACGAGGCTGCCGACGAGAAGCCGATAGAAATATTCACCCGACTGAACATAGGACGCATTTCGCTTACAAATTCCGAACTTATAAAGGCTATGATTCTGAACCGGAAAAATTTCAAGGGGAAAACCGTTAATGACCATATCCGGTTACGGCAGCAGGAGATAGCCTCGGAATGGGATGATATTGAGCGAACACTGCGTAACAGCGAGTTCAGTGCTTTCCTGAACGCCGGAAATGAACTGTCTGACACACGTATTGATCTTATTTTCAATCTGATAGTTGAGGAAAATAAACTCAACCTCAGTGATAAAAAATTGGAAGGGATAGGGCATGACCGCTACCGGACATTCCGCTATTTCTACTGCTACTTCACTGAAGGTAAGGGAAACATAGGTGACTGTTGGGACGTCGTGAAAGATTATTATCAGACTTTCACGGACTGGTTTGAGGATACGGAAACGTATCACTACATTGGCTATCTTACAGAGTGTGGAAAGGCAAACCTCAATTCACTTGTCAACAAATGGAGTCAGGCACAGGATAAGCATGAATTCAAGAGACAATTGAAAATTGATGTCGGGAAAGTATTAGGCGGGTGTCCCGGCCTTGAACATCAGTTCCGTACGGATGGCAATGACAAAGGTCTTTGTAAACCTATTCTGCTGTTTCATAATGTGCAGACAGCAATAAATCAAAGTACCGTAAAAAAGGATGATCAGCAGCCGGTGTTTTACCGTTTCCCGTTCCATCTTTATCGTCGTGAGAAGTGGGATGTGGAGCATATCAATTCCAACACGACAAATCCCGAGACTGATTTGAGCACACAGGGGGAGTGGCTTATGAACATATACCTTAGTGTGGACAAGCCCACGCAGCAACAGATTCATGAATTTTTTGTTTGCTCCGAGGAGAGAAAAGGAGATATTTTCAACATGATAAGAAGCCGTTACGCGGAGAATGATGATTGGACACCTGAAGAAAAGAACCGCATCTGGAACTATGCCTTGCTTGACTCCACAACTAACCGTGGGTACGGAAATGCCATCTTTTCTGCCAAGCGTCGCATCATCATAGGGAAGGAACGGGGAGAAAAAATCTATCTGCCTGAAATTGAGGACAGCAAGTTAGGGGAAGTAAGGATGGAGAAGGCAGAGTCATGCTTTGTTCCGGTCTGCACGAAGCAAGTATTCCTCAAATATTATTCCCCTGTATCTGACCGTCCCAATTACTGGACTAAAGAGATGGATGCCCCGGGTTATCTTGATGATATCCGCCGTTGTATAGCCCAATTGGAGGAGAAAAACGCTGATTCGTCAGCACAACCGAATCAATAATATGTCAACGTCAGCCAAATCATTCTATAACTTTCTGCGTAATAACAGGATTGAGATACCAATAATCCAGCGTGACTATGCCCAGGGACGAGATGGAAAGGAATATCTCAGGAAAACTTTCCTCGGTTCTCTGATGAAGGCTCTTAACAGGGAGAACCCCTACGATAGCAAGTCACTGTTGCTTGACTTTGTTTACGGTACGCTTGAAAACGGACGGATCTATCCGCTTGACGGTCAGCAGCGGCTTACAACCCTATGGCTGCTCCATTGGTATGTGGCACTCCGGGCCGGACGTCTTAATGAAGCGGCGGAAGTTCTCAGCCGTTTCAGTTACGAAACCCGTATATCCTCGCGTGACTTTTTCCGCAGGTTATGTGAATCTGATAATTTTGCCAAGTATGATGCTTCAGAGCCGGTGACGGATTTTATACACCGGCAAAGATGGTTTTTTACCCGATGGGAGCAGGACCCGACAGTAAATTCCGCACTCCGTATGTTGAGGGGATACCATAAGAACGAGGAAAATGTCAACCGTAGGAAACTGCCTGAAATCCGGCGTAAAAACAGGTTGAAGGATGGCATCGAGAAACTGTTTGCCGATGTGGAAGATAATAGTCGTTTTGTAGAGTACTGGGAGAGTCTGATATCAGATAATCCTCCGATTGAGTTCTATCATCTGCCACTTGAGAAGTTCGGATTGACGGACGACCTTTATGTCAAGATGAACGCACGCGGTAAGGAACTGACTTTTTTTGAGAATTTCAAGGCAGATCTGATAGGATATATCCGGGAACGTGCCTCAAGAGACAGCACCGATTCCGGGGAATGGAAGGCTCTGCTGGATCCTATTGCCGGTATCCCTATCAGGATGGATACTGACTGGTCGGACATTTTCTGGAAACTAAGGAAGGAGGTGAAATGCAAACGCGATAATCAGGAGACCCTCACGGAGTGTAACATTGATGAGATTTACTATGCGTTCATAAATCGCATCTTCAGTGATTCTCTGATTCTTGCCAAGGTTAACGGTGCTTATATAGTTGATACGCGCGATGGAAAGGAGCGTGAAAATTCCACCTACGTATATCTCAACGAGAGGGAAGATAATAAGGAGAACCCTGTACCTCACTATTTAGGCCTGGAAATGTACAAGTTTTATCCCGTCAGGGAAGAGGACCGGGAAAAGAAGGTCATACCCATTGAGGTGTTCCATAAACTGCAGAAAGTTCTTGACGGATGGGTAGGTGATATGGAAGGAATGATCACACCGCCGTGGGAGAAACAGTTTGATTTCCTGCCCCAATATACTAAGGATGATTCTGCGGTCCCGATAACCACTATCACGCAGTTGCAGCGGATTGTTTTCTTCGCCGTATGTAAGTATCTGTGCGAAGGAGAGTATGAGGAAGTATCGTTCAGGCGATGGATGAGAATTGTGCATAACCTGATTTTTGGTGTTGACCATGATGGCAATTATGTGATACGTAGCATCGATGCCACCAGAAACGCCATGGAGTATCTCGACAAACTGAAAAGTCACAATATCTATCAGTCAATAGTTGAGACCGGACCTGTGGGCGATGGTGCGGTTGGTCTGCGGGCGGCAGAAGAGATTGACAAAGTCAGGATAATTCTTGATGATGAAGGGGATTCATTAAGGATACACTCATCCGGACAAACCTGGGAGGAGGTGCTGACTGCGGCAGAGCGCCGTGGATTTTTCAGAGGCTCAGTCCGTTGTCTGATCTATGATGCTGATGGAAATCCGGACTGGAGTGACTTTGACACTAAACTGAGTACGATTGAGGAGTACTTCAGTGAGGTTTGTCCTGTTTCCTCCCGTGATAGTTGTCTTCGCAATGAAGTGACCGAAGCAATGGGCATATCCGGACTGATGAAGAGTTTCTTCAGACAATTCAACCAGGATTCGTGGGCGGAATATCTTACTCTCGAGGGACACCGCACGTTCAATAACCGCCCGGTGTCCTGGTCGTATTATCTGTTGAATCCCAATCTCGCAGGACCTGTGCATAGATTCCTTATGAAGATGGAACCGGAGCAGGTGCATAAACCTGAACCGGAAGTTTGGTGGAAACATGGATTGTATCTGTTGAGTCAGACAATGCTGCTTGATTTTGTCATGAAGCGGATGGATAGGGCATGGATAAGAAATTATTACGGACATTATCTTATTTACCCGAGTTCTCCCGGAGTGTTCCTGGATGCTGAAAAGCGGGATTCTTTCATGGCACAGGAGGAGATAGAGGTGTTCAGTGAACATATTGTGCCTGAAACAGACCTTCTTTTCGGTGTGAAAATCAAATTTCGCTGGCAAGAGCACCTGTTTGAGTGGAACGAGAGGGATGAAGTGAGCCTCATAGGTGATGAATCAATGAATTATGCCGTAATTCAAGGTCCGGGTACCGAGAAAGAAGCGGTTTTATGCTTCAGCGCTAAAAATATGGAACCGAAAACCATCATGACGGAAATGGAAAATTTGGTGGAAAAACGGCGTAAATATGAGGAAAAAGAAAAAAAGTCAGGAATTTCCTGACTTTTTTCAGTTGCCTTGGAGGGATTCGAACCCCCGCAGGCGGAACCAGAATCCGACGTGCTACCATTACACCACAAGGCAATGTTGATTTACGTCTGCAAAGGTACGATGTTTTTTTTTAGTGTGCAAGTTTTTGCAATACTTTTTTTAAGAATTTTTTAATGCAATTCCCGCCATGTTTTTATAAATTGCTGAACTCCAGAATATTAATGGCTTGGATTTTGTCAATCTGCAGTTGGTCGCGCAGTTGGTCAAGTGAGTGGAACTTTTTTTCGTTCCGAAGGAAGTGTAGGAATTGGAGGGTTACGGTTTCTCCGTAAAGTTTCCTGTTGATGCCGATGATGTGTGCTTCAATAGTAACGGTTGTGGAATCATCGTTCAACGTGGGGCGTTCTCCAATGTTGACCATAGCGGGGTAACTTTTTCCGTTGGATAGCGTGGCGTTACAGGCATAAACACCCTTGCCGGGAATTAATTTGCGTGGAAAGTCGGGTAGGATGTTGGCGGTGGGAAAGCCGAGTGTCCTGCCAATCTGACGTCCGTGAACCACTTTTCCTGTGATGGAGTAGGGGCGTCCGAGCATGGTGTTGGCCTCTTCAAGAGCGTTTTCGGTGAGGAGTTTCCGGATGATGGTGGATGATACCGGCTGTTCGTTGACACTCGCTTCAGTCGACCGGATTATCTCCATTCCCAATTCTGAGGCAATCTGCTGATAGTCAGCAAATGATAGTCCGGGATCGTTGCCGAATTTATTGTTGAAGCCGAGCAGCAGGGTTGTCACATCGTATCGGTCACGGAGGTTTTCAAGGAACCTGGATGCTGACTGAGCACGGACTTCAGGCGTAAACGGTGACATGATTACAACATTTGGACCTGCTGCCATCAGGAGGTTACGTTTCTCCTCCGGTGATGATAGCAGAGCCGGTGCTTTTTCAGGAGCGATAACCTCAAGGGGATGGTTTGAGAATGTGACCACGGCAGGGATGAGGTCACGCTCACGGGCAGCAAGCACAAGTTCGTTCAGAATATGCCTGTGCCCGAGATGTACTCCGTCAAATGAACCTATTGTTGCTATAAGTGATGACATCAGAGTGTGATTTTGTCAATGAATTCAGTGCCGGGGGGAACCAGAGCGGTGTGGTAGCCTACAGATGCGGCTGCATCAAGGTTCTTCTGCGAGTCATCAATGAACAGTGTTTCCTCCGGCTTGATTCCGAGAGTTTCAGCGGCATAACGGAAAATTTCCGGATCAGGCTTCATCATCTTTGCCTCAAAGGAAGTTATCAACCCCTTGAAATAGTGGTTGATATCCTTTCCATCCTTTTGAAATTCCTCACGAATTCTGGTGTTCCACATTATAGGGTTGGTGTTTGAGAGGAGGTATAGGTTGAGACCGCTTGCGGAGAGTTCTTCAAGTTGCCGGAGACGGCTGACGGGGATGCCTGTCAGGAAACAGAGGAAGGCATTGTCGATTTCAGAATCACTGACTTCATGCGGTATACGTGAACGGATTTCGTTTCGGAAATCTACGGGTGTTATTTTGCCCTCTTCAAGGAGCATGAACGGGCCTTTCTGTTCGTACAGACCGAGAAGTTCATCAGCCTCGGCAAGACCTATTTGTTTTAGTGCGTCTACCGCATTTTCACGACGGATGTCCATTATGACACCGCCGAGGTCGAATAGCAGGTTTTTTATCATTTCTTCTGAATAATGGTTAGGCCGTCGCGCAGCGGAAGGATGACCGTGGTGACGGCGGGATCATTGGCAACCATGTCATTGAACTCCGCTATTGCCAGAGTCTGGGCGTCATGGTTCTTTTCGGTGTCGAGGATTTTCCAGTCCCAGAGGGTGTTGTCGGCGAATATGTAGCCCCCGGGGCGGAGCATTGGCAACACCATGCGGTAGTATTCGGGATATTTTCGTTTGTCGGCATCTATGAAAATGAGGTCAAACGGAGCCGGAAGGGTGGGTACAATCTGCAGCGCGTCACCGATGTGGAGATGCATCCTTGAACCTTCAGGGCGTGAGTCGAAGCGTTCTCTGATGAAGTCCTGCAACTGGTCGTCGATCTCAACGGTGTGGAGTTCCGCATCAGGAGGCATGGCACCTGCCATGGCCAGTGCTGAATAGCCGGTGAAAGTGCCCAGTTCCAGGATTCTGCGGGGCTTGATCATACCCACTAACATTGCCATGATGTTGCCCTGGAGATGACCGGAGCACATTCGTGAGTACAGGCAGTGGATGTGAGTATCGCGGTTGAGTCGGCGCAGGTGGTCGGGCTCCGGTGATATGTGGTCAAGGATATATTCTTCCTGTTCTTCGGTCATAATGAGAGTGCGCTGACTGCAAGTTGATAGACCTTCGCTCCGAACCCTGATATGGAGCCGTGGCATACGGGTGCGATGAGCGAGGTGTGGCGAATGGTTTCGCGGGCGAATATGTTTGTGAGATGTACCTCGACTACCGGCACCGGAATTGCGGCGATGGCATCGGCGATGGCCAGCGAGGTGTGCGTGTAGGCTCCTGCGTTCAGTACTATTCCGTCGACAGGCTCATCGTAGCCCAGACGGTGGAGTGTGTCGATGATTTCCCCTTCGTGGTTGCTCTGGTAATAGGAGATTTCCACTCCCGGATTGTCGCGTTTGAGCGTGTCAAGGATATCTGTCATCGAGAGCGTACCGTATTTTTCAGGCTCGCGTCGACCAAGCAGGTTCAGGTTCGGACCGTTTATGATGGCTATTTTCATTTCTGCATTTTTACTACGGTGGTTGGGGGAAGGGTATTGTTGCGTTCTTCAACCGCCTCTACAAGATTGTGTGCGGTGTGTGCGAAGGCGTGTGCAGTGATTAAATCGGTTGTGGCGATGGGTTGCCCGCAGTCTCCCCCCTGACAGATGTCAAGCACCACGGGAATCTGACCTAACACCCTCACGTCAAGTTCACGGGCCAGTTCCATGGCACCCTCTTTGCCGAAGATGTAGTATTTTTCCTCCGGATGCTTTTCGGGGGTAAACCATGCCATATTCTCGATTATTCCGAGGATTGGCACGTTTACATGTTTGTCGCGGAACATTGCAATGCCACGGCGTGCATCGGCCAGAGCCACCTGCTGAGGGGTGGATACAACCACAGCACCGGTGAGCGCTATGGTCTGGACAATGGTAAGGTGTATGTCGGAGGTTCCGGGAGGCATGTCGATAAGGAGGTAATCGAGTTCGCCCCAGTCACCCTCAGTTATAAGTTGGGTCAGGGCACGTGATGCCATCCCTCCGCGCCATACAACTCCTGAGTTGCGGTCGACCATGAATCCTATGGAGAGCATCTTCACGCCGTAGCGTTCTACGGGTATGATTTTCTGTATCCCGTCGACGTCATGTATGTAGAGTTGTTCATCTTCCACACCGAACATTTTGGGTACTGACGGACCGAAGATGTCAGCGTCAAGCAGTCCTACAGTGTACCCTTCCCGAACCAGTGCCACCGCAAGATTTGATGCGACGGTGCTTTTGCCTACTCCACCTTTGCCTGAAGAAACGGCGATTATGTTCTTTACACCTTTGAGCGGTGTTTCAGGTTTGGGTGCGGGTGCCTGTCGGGTCTTAACCGCTATGTTGCCTTTGATTTCCACATCCGGAGCCACATGTGTCAGGATTGCGGCCTCGGCAGCCTTTACTATTGATTTTATGAATGGGTCGGTGGGACGGTCAAAGATGAGGGAAAATGATAGTTTGCGCCCATCGATGCGTATGTCGTCCTCCACCATCCCTGCTTCAACGATGTTTTTTCCGGTGCCGGGATAACGCACTGTTGAAAGTGCGTCAAGTATGAGTTTGGGATATAACTGTTGTTCCATGATTATAACTGAAGTTCACCGCGGGAGTAACTGCGGTAAGTGTCGAAAGGAATGTCGATGTCAGGTTCTGTAAGATTGGAGGTGTGGTCAAGCGGGAAGGCTATGTACTTGATTGTCAGACCTCTGTCAAGCCATTGCTGCTCATAGTGCGTTCGGATGCGAAGGATGGGGGAGTCCGCATCCTCGCTGCTGTACAGGTCGGAATAGTTTTTGACGGGAACAAGACCGTTGTTCGAGGTCATGGCGTCGGTGTAGGTGTAGAGAAACGGACTGTCGGTTTTCAGATGAACAAGTCCACCGGGAATCATTATCTGACGGTAAAGTTCCATGAAACGTGTGGATGTCAGACGTTTCCTCACTTTCTTCATCTGTGGATCCGGGAACGTTATCCATATCTCGCTGATTTCACCCGGAGCGAAGAACAGAGGAAGAAGTTCAATATTTGTCCGGAGGAAAGCCGCGTTGGTGATATTTTCATCGTTTGCTATGCGTGCTCCGGACCACATACGAGCCCCCTTCACGTCTATCCCGATGAAATTTTTATCGCGGAAATGGCGTGCCATACCCACGGTGTACTCCCCTTTTCCGCAGCCGAGTTCCAGAACAATGGGATTGTCGTTTCCGAACACTTCGAGATTCCATTTTCCCTTCAGCGGGCAATCTTTCCCTTGCAGAGTGCCGAAAGGAAACTGGAAAACCCTGTCAAGATGCTCCATTTCCCGGAATTTTTTCAGTTTGTTCTTTCCCATACAATATTCATTATTGCTGCAAAAATACCTAAAAAAATGGAGATATGCAAGAAGTGTGGCTGAATCAATGAAAGCGCAGGCTGAACCGAAAATTTCGTCTCAGCCTGCACTTCTAATTCAGAATAATCTGATTTTTGATATTGTGACGTAGATGGTCAATAATATTGCTATACTGAAAATAAACATTGGTTGGTGTGATTTAGAGGCGGTTAGCGATCGATGAATACTTTGTGGTTGTTTTTGTTGAGGGCGATGTCGCTGTCATATCCGGTTATTGATATTTCAAGGACTGCCTCAGCGTTGATAGCCAGATTTCTGACATTGCCGTTGGCATTGAGATTGAAGTCTCTGACCGTTGATATCGAAAGAGATTCAATCATTGAATTCATACAGTTGAGGTAGAATTTGTTGCCGTATTTTCCTTTGCTTGATGCAATGAATGTAAAGGCGTTGATGTTGCATGAGTTTATGTTGAGGTCAACGCAATCGGCTGTAGTGGTGCATTTTGAGGTTAGTTCAATGGCTTCGGCATTGATGTTGCTGAACGATACGGAGTGGCACATATCGGTCAATACGTCAAGTCTGCCGTTTGCCGGAACCGCAATCCTTATCACGAGCGAGTCAATGGACTCACAAGCATTGTTGTTGTCCACGATTTTCAGTGTTGAGGTTTCCGGATCGGCATCAATACTGATGGCGTTGAGATACCTGTCACTGGCTGCCATACCGATTTCAATAGTCTGATCCTTAGGCGATTCCACCCCTTCGATGATGACAGAAGATACTTTGAGCGATTCCGAGAGATTTATCACCGCAACAGGCATGTCCACAATCGGCACCTCGCGCTCGTTGTAGTCGGCAGCGATTTCTTCAACAACATCATTATTGTCCCACTTTTGGTTGTACCACTTCTCCTGAGGAACATAGTGCAGGATGATCGGATAGAGGATGGCGGCAAGGAAAAATGCGCCTATGAGGAATAGTAGATATTTGGTGGATTGTTTCATGACCTTTGATTGTTGTAGATGTTAATGAACTCATTGACAGGGATATCGAGCAGATGCATCTGATGACATACTTCAGGCAAAACTGCCTGGAGGAAATTGCGCCTGCGTGCCTCCAAAATTGATTCCGGGGCGTTTTCAGAAACGAAGAACCCAATGCCGCGCTGGTTATAGATGACATCATGCTGCTGAAGATATTCCAGCGAGCGTGTGATGGTGTTCACATTTACCTGAAACTGCGCACTCAGGTCGCGGATTGACGGGATCCGGTTGTTGGGGGTAAGGTGACCTGAAAGAATCTCGTCAGTGATGGAGTCGGCAATCTGAAGATATATGGCTTTATTGTTTGAGAAATTCATATTATATCGGTTTCAGTGTAACGGTAGTAGGCGAGCAGATGCATGGCTATGGCGAAGCAGAAGGCCATACCGGCGCCGATGATGACAGCGTAGGTTGGTGAGGGCTGTACGTCGATATAGAGGAAGGAGAAAATCATGCAGTAGGGAACGGAGAGGAAGTTGATGACGTAACTCAATCCGAATGCTTTCAGGAACGCCCATTTGGGGGAGAAGGCGCTGACCAGGGTGTAAAAGGCCTGGAAGAATGCCAGTGAGGCTATTGCCGCTACGATGATTCGCCAGTCGAGGTCGTTCAGCAGTGACAACACGCTGACGCCGTCGACAGGATAACGAAGGTTGACGTAAAGCACACGCAGATAGTCTATTGCAAGCCATTGGGCAAAGAAGAAGATGATGAAGAAAACATCGTAGATGAGGAAGTTGACCAGATATTTTTCGGCGGGAGTGCCAACGGCCATGAAATTATTTATTCTGCCTTTCTTGTTGGACAGTCCGCTGCACACCATTGAGGCTGCAACATTGATAAGGATGGAGAATCCCACAAATCCTACAAGGGCAATGATGGTGGCTGACGTCCGGTCGGTGAAGTAAATTATTCCATTTGATGGATGTAGTTCGTTATAGTTCGGTCCGGCAGCCCAGGCAATGAATGCCTCTGCTAAGAGTGTTAGTCCGGTAATAACCGCCAACTCCATGATGAACAGACGTTTGTTTGAGATAATCTCACGCTTTGCAAGCATCAGGAAGCGGTTCATTGAGAAATTGTCAGATATGGTTATATTTTTCATGATTGTTTTGCTTCAGTTGTGAAAATACGTGTGATGAGCATGGGGTTGCGGCAACAGAGTTCATAGAGCGATTCCAGGTTGATGTCAGTTTCTTCATCTGAACCATCGTCGGGGCGTAGCGCTACGTTGGCGAAGCCGCCGACGCCACGCTGAGCGAACAGCAGTGATGAATCCTCTGTGTCAGGTGCGGTCAGGGTGTTGAAGAAGCGCAGGCGGCGGGTGATTTCCTGTGTGGGCTGGCTCAGCAGCAGCGAACGGTTGTCAACGATGATGATATGGTCAAGAAGCAGTTCCACGTCATGCACCTGATGGGTGGATATGATTATTATGCGGTCATCCGTCATGTGTGAGGCAAGGAAACGCCGGAACTGCACTTTGCTGGTTATATCCAGTCCGTTGGTAGGTTCATCCATGATAAGTACGCCGGTGTTGCATGCGAGGGCGAAACTCATGAATGCCTTCTTTTTCTGTCCCATGGAGAGATGACCCAGGTTAATGTTGAATGTCAGTTCAAACATCTCGAGGTTGCGCTTCAGGTCCTCCAGGTCGAAGTTGGGATAGAAGGGGGCGTTGATACGGCAGTATTCTTCCATTGAGATGTTGGGAAGTTCAAATTCCTCCGGCACCAGGAAGGTGCTGCTCAGTGTTGATGGGAGGCGTCGGCGGACATTGATGCCGTCCAACAGCACTTCTCCTTCCGTGGGGGTAAGGAGTCCGCACATCAGTGAGAGAAGTGTGGATTTTCCGGCTCCGTTTTTGCCAAGTATTCCATATATTCCGCCGTTGCTTATTTCCAAATTGAAATGATTGAGCACCGGTAGCGATTTCCGGTAGGCAAATGTGAGATTCTTACATTCTAACATACTGTATGATTGTAATAGTGTAATAGTTTAATAGTACACTGCAAAGGTATGGCAATTTTATTTAAATTCCAAAAAAAATGGTGAAAAAAACATGGAGTGTGAAAAAAACTGAGTAAATTTGTGGAAACTAACCCTGAAACCACTGAATAAAGATGAGAATATTGACTCCGATTGCCGTACTTGCAGCAGTAGCGATAGGATATTTTTCTGCCGGGGCGGAAAAATTAGTTATACTTCACACCAACGACACTCACTCACAGATTGACCCTAATGACAAGAATATGGGAGGCGTTTTACGACGCAAGGCTGTGATAGACAGTGTTAGGGGGGCCAACGAGAATTTCCTTCTTGTGGATGCCGGTGATGCTGTTCAAGGCACGTTGTTCTTCTATCTGTATAAAGGAGAAGTGGAATACCGTCTTCTGGAGGAGATGGGTTATGACCTCGCCATATTAGGAAATCATGACTTTGACAACGGTGCCGAACACCTGGGAGACCTGCTCCGCGACAGCAAACTTACGTGGCTCACTACCAACTACGATCTTTCCGACGGTCCGCTCAACGGCATTTTCAAGCCATACATAATAAAAGAATACGATGGTAAAAAAATCGGGTTTATGGGCATAAACCTTCAGCCGGAGGGTATGATCGCGGCAGGAAATTATAATGGAGTGGAGTATCTGGATGCAATAAAAGCCGCCAATGCAACAGCATGGCACCTGAAGCATAATGAAAAGGTTGACATGGTGATTGCTCTCACTCACATTGGATACTCCGGTAATCCGGCACCCAAGGATATTGACCTTGCCCGTGAAAGCGAGGATATCGACATAATCATAGGCGGTCATTCCCACACGTTCCTTGAACCTTCCGATAAGGATAAGACTGTATTGAAGAACAAAGTGGGAAAGGATGTGCTTGTCACCCAGGCCGGCAAACAGGGGATGCGGATAGGTGAGATCACCATTGATCTGGATTCCATGATTCCGGTATTCAATGTTATTGAAATTGACAGCCGGCTTGACAAGAATCATGATCCGGAACTGAAAAAGATAATTGACGGATACCGTGCCGGAGTTGACTCATTGATGAACGTGCGTGTTGCACGCAGCGCTGTGGCTCTGGAGAACAGTGAGCCGGCTCTGAACAACTTCCTTGCTGATTTCGTGGCAACCCGTGGATCAGAAATCATCGGAAGAAAAGTGGATATGGCCATAATGAACAAAGGGTCAGTCCGACGGTCACTTCCCAAAGGTGACATCACCGAGGGTATGGTCATTGACATGCAGCCTTTCAATAACCTTATAGAGGTTCTTGAGGTGAAAGGCTCGGATCTGCTGGACGCTTTCAATGTAATGGCCTACATACGCGGTGGCGATTCCGTAAGTTCGGAACTGAACATAACAATGGATAAGGCTACCCGGAACTGCAAGGAGGTACTTCTGAACGGTGAACCGCTTGATCCTGACCGTGTTTACACCGTGGCTACCATCGACTATCTGGCTAACGGCGGTGACTTTATGGAACCTCTCACCCGGGGTAAGAAAATCGGAGCAAGCGATAATGTGATCAATCAGGATCTGCTCAAATATCTCCGGACCGAGTACAAGAAGAAAAAAATCAATCCTGACACCACCCGGCGCATGCATTTCTAAGACAACATCATTTTCCATGAAAAAAATATTTATCACAATTCTTGCAACGGCTGCTTCCATGACCATGGGATACGCCGCCACACCTCTTTCCGAAAAAGCACAGTCACCCGCCGCGAAAGCATGGGCCGACTCAGTTTTCAATACCCTGACACCCCGGGAACGGGTGGCGCAGTTGTTCGTTCCGGCACTCAATCCCAATGCCGGGGAGCAGTCTGTTGCTGCAATGAAGGCACTTGTAGGACGTCGGCATGCAGGAGGAATACTGATGAGCGAGGGTTCGCTGGAGCAATATTTCAAGATGATCAATCTGGCTGACGAACTTTCTGACGTGTTCCCCATGATCACGTTTGACGGTGAATGGGGGCTTTCCATGCGTATTAGCGAAACACCCAAGTTTCCATCCAATATGGCGCTCGGAGCCGTTGAGGACACCGAACTCCTGTTTGAGTACGGCAAAGAGATGGCACGTGAGTGCCGGGTACTGGGCGTAACGGTGAATTTCGCTCCCGTGCTTGATGTCAATACCAACCCGAAGAATCCCGTTATAGGCTACCGTTCATTCGGTGAAAATCCTCAGCGTGTGGCGGAACTCGGAGCGGCCTATTCACGCGGTCTGGAATCAGGCGGCGTAATGGCTGTGGGCAAGCATTTCCCGGGTCACGGCGATACGTCGGTTGACTCACACAAGGCACTCCCGGTTGTGGGCCACACAATGGAGATGCTTGAGAAAACTGATCTTGTTCCGTTCAGGATGTTCATAGCCGATGGCGGCTCGGGAGTAATGACAGCCCATCTGAGCGTTCCCGCAGTGGATCCCACCGGCACACCCGCATCGTTGTCAGCACCGGTGACCACCGGATTGCTGCGTGAGAAAATGGGATTTGACGGTCTGATTTTTACTGATGCCCTTGCCATGAAAGGTGCCCATACGGCAGGAAACAACTGCGTGGCTGCCCTTAAGGCCGGCGCCGACATGCTTGTTATGTCAACCTCACCTTCAAGTGACATGACTGCCGTTTTGGCTGCCATAAATCACGGTATGCTAAGCAGTAGCGACGTGGATGCCAAGGTCAAACGTGTGCTCGCCTACAAATATGCCCTGAAGCAGGGTGCGCCACGTGCTACATCAGTGGCACAGGCCCGTAGAGAAATTAATTCACCTGAAGCCGAGGCTCTCAACCAACGGTTGTCAAACGCTGCTGTCACACTGTTGCGCGACAAGAACAATCTTGTTCCGATGAAGCATCTTGAGAATAACAACATAGCGGTGGTGACCATAGGCGGCAATGGAAAAGAGTTTACCGATATCTGCCGCAAGTATGCGCCGGTAACTGTTTATCATTCTGTTTCCAATCTTTCGGCGATAAAAAAACACACCACTGTCATAGCGGCGGTGTTCAACGACCATCAGAGTTCGCGCAATGAACTGGCACAACTTGCGTCCATCCCTTCATTGGTTGAAGTGTTCTTTATCAACCCGTTCAAAATGAGCAAATACGGGGCGTCACTGACTTCCGATGGTGCGCTGATGACAGTCTACGACAATACCCCCTGGCTTCAGCGGGCGGCCGCACAGGCTTTGTTCGGCGGAATTTCAGTAACCGGGAAATTCCCTGTCAATCTGGCGGGTATAGCGGAAATAGGTCAGGGATTGAACCGCGAAAAGAACCGTCTGGGCTATTCATCTCCCCTGGCTGAAGGTATAAATCCGGCACTCACCGCGCAACTTGACTCACTCATCAACTTAGGTGTCAGCACCGGTGCTTTCCCCGGATGCCAACTTTTGGTGGCACGTAACGGTAATGTGGTTTACAACCGTTCTATCGGCAAACAGTCGATGGGTGGTACTGCGCCTGTAACCGATGAAACCCTCTATGATCTCGCCTCAGTGTCAAAGGCAACCGGTACGCTTCCCGGCGTCATGAAAGCCTACGACCTGGGTCTGTTTGACCTCAAGGCACCCGCATCAGACTATATCCCCGGGCTTAAAGGAACTGAAAAAGAGGATGTTACCGTAGAACAACTGCTCTATCATGAATCCGGCATACAGCCCTCGCTGAACATGTTCTACATAATGATGGACTCTACCACATACACCGGTGACCTGATCACACGCAAGTGGAAACAGTCGAACCCTATTAAGATTCAGGAGGGTGCCTATGGCAACGCCACTGCCAAGTTGCGCCGTGACATCACCTCGCCGGTAAAATCGGAGAAATTCCCCATTGAAGCCGCTAAAGGACTGTATGTCAACAAAGAGACTTACGACACTCTGATGAACCGTATTTATCACTCCACACCGCGCAAGGACCGCAGTTACGCCTACAGTTGTCTGAACTTCTGCCTTCTGATGCAGTTGGAGGAGAATGTAACCGGCATAGGTCATGACCGTTGGATTCACGACAGTATCTTCGCCCCGATGGGTGCGATGCGCGTAACCTACCGTCCTCTCGAGAAATTCTCCACCAAGGAAATTGCTTCTACGGAAAAAGATACATATTTGCGCAAACAGACCCTCTGCGGGCATGTCCATGACGAACTTGCCAATTTCTCCGGGGGAGTACAGGGCAATGCCGGACTTTTCGGTACGGCAACCGACCTTGCCAAACTGTGCCAGATGTGGCTCAACGGCGGTACTTATGGCGATGCACGTATCCTTTCTCCTGAGACGGTGAAACTCTTCACCACCTCGAAGAGTGCTACTTGTCGCCGTGGTCTCGGTTTTGACAAACCCGACACCGAGAACCCCGATAACTCACCCACTTGCGAGGAAGCCACCGCCGCTACCTACGGACACCTCGGCTTCACCGGAACCGTGTTCTGGGTTGACCCCGATAATGACCTGATATTCGTGTTCCTTAATAACCGTGTGAATCCCACGCGTGACAATAAGGCGTTCTCAAAAATGAACATCCGTCCCGAACTGTTCCATCTGGTTTATCAGAATATGACGGATAAGAAATGACTGAAATGAAGAAACTCACTGTAATAAAAGTTGGAGGAGCCGTGGTTGAAGATGCGCGGCTCATGCCTGAACTTCTCCGCTCGTTCTCAGATATAGAAGGCTGCAAGATTCTTGTCCACGGTGGCGGCAGATCAGCCACACAGATGGCTGAACGGCTTGGTGTGGAGACCGTCATGGTGGAAGGTCGCCGTGTAACATCCGCAGAGATGCTGAAAATTGCCACAATGGTTTATGCCGGAGAGGTGAACAAGAACATCGTCGCCGGACTACAGGCTCTGGGTTGCGATGCACTCGGTGTGACCGGTGCTGATGGCGGTATCATAAAGGGTCATCGCAGGGAGGTGAAAAAGGTTGACTACGGACATGTCGGTGATGTTGACTGCGTCAACGGCAAGGCGCTCCATCAGTTGCTCAGCGCCGGATTCGTGCCGGTTGTGGCTCCGCTTATTCATGATGGCAAAGGGAATCTGCTCAACACCAATGCAGATACCATAGCCTCGGAGGTGGCACGTGGAATGATTCCATATTATGACGTTACGCTTGTCTATTGCTTCGAGAAGCCCGGTGTGCTGGCTGACCCTGACGATGACGGTTCGGTGATAGGTGAAATCACTGCGGAGAAATTTGCGGCCCTCAAGGCTGACGGAACTGTATCCGGCGGTATGATTCCAAAAATCGACAACTCCCTTGACGCTGTTACCGCCGGTGTGAAAGAGGTCATCATCACTTCAGCCGGGTCACTGGAAGATCTTTCTGCCGGTACACATATCCGTTGATACCTTATATGATTACTGAACTGACAGCGGAACAATACTCAGAGTTGGATGTCAACCCAGCGCACTGCTACAACACTGTGGCGTTCGCCGAACTGAACTCCTCCAAGGTTGAGCGTGTCCATTATCTGGCATGGTTCATTGACGGCAAACTGCGCGTGACTTTGATTCTCGGTGAAGATGAAGCAACATTGCGTTCGCCGTTCTCCGCCCCGTTCGGTGGCTTCGACTGTGTGCGTCATCCGTCTGATGAAGATGTGGAGATGATTTTCAATGATTTGAGGAATTATGCCGCCGATCTGAATAAAACGCTGTCAATCACGCTTCCCCCGCTGTTCTACTCCAATGAACTATCCTCATTTTTGATCCGTGCCGTCAATACACCGTGGATAAATGTGACGGCTGACTACAATTATCATTATAATACAGCAATACCCCCTGACTTTAATCTCCCCACATTCAAGGAAATAAGGAAGAAACTCCGACGTGCCAACTCGGCCGGCTTTCAGTTCCAACTTGTTATTGAAGAGCATAAGAAACGTGAGGTGTATGAGGTAATACGCCGAAACCGTGAATCACAGGGCTATCCTTTGAGCATGACTTTCGGGCAGATTATGTCAACCGAGGCTATTGTCAGGATGGACTTCTTCATGATGTATGACGAGGCGAGGCATCCTGTCGCCTCCGCAATCTGCTATCATGTCGCTCCCGGCATAGTTCAGGTAATCTATTGGGGTGACCTGGTGGATTACCGCCCCCTCTATCCTATGAATCTGTTTGCCATGAGGGTTTTTGCTCATTACCATGAGGCAGGGATAAAAATTGTTGATGTGGGTCCGTCCAGCACCGGAGGTATTCCCAACCGCGGACTCTGTACTTTCAAACATCGCATTGGTTGCGAACTGACCTCCAAGTATACACTGACAATCGGTTGACACACCGTGTGAACCGTGAATCTTGAACCGGGTCTTATAAATTCATCACCCCGCGGTGTGGTAACCGGAAGCGGTTCGCTGTTGCGGCATTATGATGAATATGAAAAGGGCATGAGGGTGTGTCGAAATGAAAAATTTTGACACACCCTCTTAAGGTTTGTCAGAATAGGTCAGATGCAAGACGCTGAGGATGAGGCTGATGGGAGCATACCTAAGTATGTGACCGAAGCCGAATTCCGAAAGCAACAACGCAGATGGCTTATTATGACACACCGTCCAAGTGTGATATAATTTTTCTTCATGATTATTCATTAATATGTATTGCTTTATTCTGCCATGTGATGGAAATATGAAGCAATAGGCAAACATGTAATCACACAGTCCGCAAAAATTATTATTTACAGTTGTTAGAAATTGGAAAATATTGTATATTTGTCGATGCATACCGAACGCAGAGACCCGGTACAGGGAGTGTGGACGGGATGTATACATATTAGGAAGCGTATACTTAACGCTCTTTCTTGGCTATCTGAAACTTCGCAACTTTCAAGAATGGAGTCAGGAATGAGACAGAGTAGACGCCTTATGTGGATATGACGGAGTCGCCACAACGAATTGGTGCGAGTGCATCGGTTCGGTTGGCGTATATCATATCTTGCGTGAGGTCTCTGCACTGTCCGTTCTACTCCATTAGGCAATGCGAAGGCCTCAGATAGCGTGAACGGGCAGTAATGTAAGGCTCTCACGCTTTTTTTGTTTATTGGCCATGACAGAGAGATAGTGGCAAAATATCAAATTGATATGAAGGCTTTCAAATTCGGACGTTTTTTTCTCCTGTCCTTACTGTTTATTTCTGTCCTGATGATTCATTCAGCAATCTTCAGTTCCTGTTCTTCACCTAAAATTGTTAATTTAATGTGTAAAGAACGGCAGATAGAAATTTTTGTAAATGATGAGTATATAGGTCGAGATTTAGTCCAATACCGTGTGCCAAAAGGGAGTGAATATATAGAAGTTTCATGTAGGCAAGACGGGATGGAAGTTTATCACCGTCGAGTTAATGTGAGCGGATGTAAGAATTGTCTGATAGAACTGCAAATACCCAAAAATTATAAATACTCAAGTAAACCATTTTAAATCATGAGAAAATTTCTTTCTGTTATTGTGGCAATTATGATTGCCATTTCGTGTTATGCCGAAAAAAAGGCAAAAACCATTAAAATCAGTGTTCAGCCAAAAGAAGCCGCGATTTATGTGAATAATGATCTTGTAGGGTACGGTTACGGTGAATTTCCCCGTCCCCAGAAAAAGAACCATGTTGCAATAATTCGTGTGGAATGTAATGAGTACACTACAGCCAACTCGAAATTTTATGGTGGGGATGAACGAAACTCACTGTCATTCAATTTGATGCAGGATGGATTCTATCGTGGATCAGCGGCATCGGGACTTGTAAACAAATTTATCACTATCACTTTGGATCCACAGTATTATACAAAAGACGATGATGGAAAGGTTAATAGTGAGGCTGCTTGGAAATTGCTCCATCAGATATTGCTTAACTATTTTCCGGAAATAGAAACAACAGATATTCACGGCGGTTATCTTCAAACTCCATGGAAATACAAGAGTTTTAATATGTCTGAAAAGCAGTTAAGAAACAGGGTAACCGTTCGTGATGTCACAACCCCCGATAGAGTTGCTTTCCAGATTAAGATTTCATCTGAGGTAGCAGGAGCAATGCAGGCGCGTCATGGTGAATTCGATGAGGTTGATCGATTGCCAAAAGAATTAGAACCTATGGTTGAGGAACTTCAAACAAGAATAGGTAAATCAAGCAGCATATAAATCATTATTATACACTAAATTAAATTATACACTAAATTAAAATTTTTATGAAAAAAACATTTATTGCATTATGCATGATGGTGACAGTTGGTCTGTCATCTTTCGCACAAAGTTTTGTTGATACTTTTGATGCCAATTCACTTGGATGGACTGAATGTGCATTTGAAAGTAATAAAGGTTCAGCCGTAATTGATAAGGGTGTTCTTACAATCAAATCAAAGGGTGAGAATAAAGCGATGGGGGCTATTCTTACCGGTCTCAGTGGTGTTGCAACTAAAGTTGGTGAGAATACATTCTTCGAAACTCATTGCTATGCTCCTTTGGATGTCAGAAAGCCTTTTGAGGTTATCGCCAATGTCAAGATTGACAAATTGGCAAATGACCGTGTTTGCGGTTTTGTTTTCAATTATAAAGATGGAGGTAATTTCTATTGTTTCAATTTCAACGACGAGATGGTGAACTTTACACGTTACGTTGATAATCATGTAGTAGGAAATATTACCCAAGGAGTAAAATGGCAGAATAAGAAAAAACTTGACCAGGTTTGGAAACTTCGTTGCGATGGTGATGTCCTGACTTTCTATGTTGATGACATGGAGATTCTTAAAGTTAGATACATGCCTTTGGATTACACCGGTATCGGATTCTATACTTTTGGGAAACAGACTCTGATTGTTGATGAAATGACATTTACCCAGATGTGATAAGTGACATATTTTTACCTTAACTAAAAAGGGGCACGCCGGAAATCGGTATGCCCCTTTTTTGTGCGTGAATTTATGTAACCATTACTTCTTGAACAATCTTAGCAGTTCACCTATCCAGAGGACTACGGATGTGCCACCGATGATGATAGCCCAGTCAATTAATCTGAGAGGTACGACATTGAAGAATTCACCGCCGATGGTCACTATCAGGATTTGGCCGCCGAGGATAGCCAGCGCTATCATTACAAATCCGCTGCATCCCTCAAGATGGAATGCAGAGCGACCTGTGGCAAATGCTCGGGCGTTGAACATGTTCCAGAACTGGAGGAAAACAAAGATGGTGAAGAAGAGCGACAGTTCGTAGGGCGTCAGTCCGGTGTTGGCTCCCATGGCGACACTGCCTATCTGGGTCAGGCAAGTGAGGTCAGTATGTTCAAAGTAATAGAGCAGTCCCAGAAGGAAGAGGAAGAACAAACCTCCTACACCGATGATTGAACGCCACATGGGGCGGTTGATGATGAACGCTTCCCGGCTGCGGGGTTTCTCTTTCATCACTGACTGTGACGGGGGAAGTGACGCGAGCGCCATCGCCGCGAAGGTGTCCATGATAAGGTTCACCCAAAGCATCTGGGTTACGGTCAGGGGCGACTCGGTGCCCATGAATGCACCTGCGAGTACGATGAGACATGCTGCGACGTTCACCGTCATCTGGAAAAGGATGAAGCGCTGGATGTTCTGATAGAGCGAGCGTCCCCACATCACGGCACGTCCTATTGATGAGAAGGAGTTGTCAACGATGGTTATGTCAGACGCTTCCTTGGCTACGGATGTTCCATCGCCCATTGACAGTCCCACGTGAGCACTCTTCAGTGCGGGTGCGTCGTTGGTTCCGTCACCTGTAACGGCAACTACTTCGTTGTTGGCCTGCAGTGCCTCAACCAGACGTTTCTTATCCATGGGACGGGCGCGGGCAATGATCTTGAAGTCGCCCACTCTCTGTTTGAGTTCTTCATCAGAAAGTTCAGCGAACTCAACTCCGGTGATGATGTTGCGGTCAGTGTCGGTGGCATCGTTCCACAGTCCTATCTGACGACCTATTTCCTTGGCTGTTCCGGGGGTGTCACCGGTTACTATCTTAACTTTTATTCCGGCATCGATTACCTCTTTCACGGCATCGGGAACGTCCGCGCGGACGGGGTCGGAGATGGCCACGATTCCGAGGAAGGTGAGGTTCTGTGCAACAACCTTATTGTCTGCTATGGTTGCATCGCCTGACTCTATGATCTGATAAGCGAAGCCGAGGGTACGCATGGCCTGATTCTGGTATTCGAGCAACTGGGCGTCGATTTCCTCCTTTGTCACTCCGGCTGTATTCTTGCACATACCGAAGATGATTTCCGGCGCGCCTTTCACATAGAGAATGGTCTTTCCTGTTGCAGATTCCACTTCGGTGGCCATATATTTCCGTTCTGTTGTGAATGGGAGTTCATCCACCCGTTTGGTGGCTTCCTTCAGCCGTGCGTAATCCACACCCTGACTTTTCATCCACAGAAGCAGCGCTCCCTCGGTGGGATTTCCAAGCACCTGAGGTTTTTCGCCTGATAGGTCGAGTTGTGCGGTAGAGTTAACCGCGATACCTTCATAGAGAACAGTTGCCGGGGGATTCCCGAAGAAGTTTGTTTTGTAAACCCTCATCTGGTTTTCGGTGAGTGTACCTGTTTTGTCCGTGCAAATCACGGTTGTGGCACCCATAGTCTCGCATGCGTGCATCTTGCGGACAAGATTATTTGTCTTGAGCATACGTCGCATGGAGTAAGCCAGCGAGAGGGTGACCGCCATTGGGAGTCCTTCAGGCACAGCAACAACAATCAGTGTTACGGCAATCATGAGTGTCTGGAGGAAATATGCCAGAAATGGAAGCCAGTCGAAGGGTGTGCTGATGAAGTACATTACCAGACGACCCAAGATGATGGCAGCGGCGAATCCGTAGGAGATTCGGGTAATCAGGTTCCCAAGTCCGTCGAGTTGCTCGTTCAGGGGGGTTTTGACGCTGTCATCAATCTGAGCGGCTTCAAACACTTTCCCGTTTTCAGTGTGGTCACCCACGGCGAGTACTTTCATAACTCCGTGACCTTCCATGATTTTTGTTCCGCGCATGGCGTGGTTGCTGGGGAAGGTGGCTTCACTGTCGAACTGTTCGGGGTCGGTTGTTTTGTGGCAGATAGGTTCGCCGGTAAGGGTGGACTCATCGATGTTGAGCGATACGGCTTCCAGAAGTTCGCCGTCGGCAGGAACCTCCTCGCCGGTGTTGAGGATTACGATGTCACCAACAACCACATCCTTTTTGGGAATCTGTATGGCGTTTCCGTTGCGGATAACCTGCACCGGTTCGTCATCATTGACCTGATTTAGAAGAGCGAACTCACGGTCGGCTTTCAGTTCAAAGAAGAATGCAAGTCCGGTGGCCAACAGAATGGCGATGAAGATGCCGATGGGCTCGAAGAATACCCCTGCACCCTGATTCAGTCCGAAGTATTCGTAGCAGGATATGCCAATGGAGAGCACACCGGCAATCAGCAGGATTATGATCAGCGGATCACCGAATTTTTCAAGAAAGCGTTTGAAAAGCGATTCTTTTTCAGGTGGAGTCAGTATGTTGACTCCAAATTTTCTCCGGTTGTCCGTCACCTCGGTGTCGGTCAGACCTTTGTATGGTTTAGTTTGTGACATAGTATGTTTGTGGTTTATTTAATTGCAAAATTAATATTTTTATTTTACCTGAAAGAGATTTGCGGAATGTTTTGGAGAAATGTATCAGTCAGCGTTTCGATACTCCTGCGGAATGGTCGACTCACTGCCGTCACGCTTCGCATAGTAGTGGGGCGACATTATTTCCACTCCCGCCTCGTTGAAAATGTCCTGAATGTTCTGATGGAGTGCAGTCATGATATCTCCGATTTTGTCAGCATCCTTGATGTAAGCGTTTATCTGGTAGCATGGGTAATAGTCCTGCAGTTCGGTCTCCAGTACGAACGGCTTGGGATGCTCGAGTACCCCCGGTGTCATGCGTGCGGCATTGATGAGCAACTGATGAACCTGACGCCACGGTGCGTCGTAGCCGATGGTTACAGTGGTGTGGATGATAAGTCCGAACTGACGCGCCGATTCGCTGAAGTTCACCGTGTGTGACGACATGATGAATGAGTTGGGGATGGTAACAACCTCGTTTTTGGTGGTGCGCAGACGGGTGACGAACGGCGTTTTCTCAATCACGTTGCCGGTGGTGTCATTAAGGCGTATGCGGTCACCTAATTTGAACGGACGCATGTAGGTGATCACCAGTCCGGCGATGATATTGCCGATGACGGTACTTGACCCTAAGGAAATTATTAGACCTACGAACACCGATATACCCTGAAATACGCCGGAATCAGAGCCGGGAAGATAAGGATATATCATCGCTATCATGAAGGCATAGAGCAGGAAGCGCACTATGTTGAACGTGGGGCGCGCCCAGTCAGGATAAAAACCGGATATCTTCAGTTTCTCGTTTTCAATCTCACGGGCTATGTATCTGATACCTTTGATAAGATACTTTATGCATAGCCATATAATGATGATTATGAAAAGATTGGGGATGTATTCGACCACGGCGGTGAATATCATCTTTATCGGTTCAAGGATATAGAGGAATATTTTCAGGGCGAGTTTCTCTGTCTGAGGGAAGATGGCGAACAGAATAGGCACACTGAATGTCAACTGAATGAAAATAATGAAGTAGCGTACCAGATTGCTCAGGAAGATGAGTATCTTTCCCTGCTGTTCCTTGTTAAGAAGTTCGTAATCGCGTATGAATATTGGGTGAAGCCTGTTCTCCTGGAAGCGAAGGATATGGGCACGCAATTTCCGGAAAAGATAGTTGGTCAGTTTGAACAGGAGATACTGAACGGCGAGTACAAGGATGAACAGCCCGGCACGGATTAATATTTCCTTGATGCTATGCCCTTCGCGCAATTCGCTTATTTTGCTGTCAAGCAACGGAATATATTCCTGCGCCAGTTCCTTGCGTGTAGTGTTCTGCCATAAGGCGTCATTGTCCGTGAGGCTGAGAATTACTTTGTCGCCGTACATTATGTCGGTGTAACCGTCAGTTTCAAGGGCATGGATGGTGTCGTTGCGCATCTTTCTGTCGTGGGCAATCTTCAGGATGTTGTCGCTAACCATTGTAGCGCGGTCTAAAGCCGAGTAGCCTCCACGGTTGGCATAGAGCGAGAACAGAGTGTCACCGTCAACAACCACCGGAACGCCCTGGGTGTGTTCGCGCAGGGAGTCAACCCGCAACTTCTGTTCGGCCAGTCGTATGGAATCCGCCGAACTGTTAAGGTTAACCGCTTTGTCAAGTTCGGTCCGGAGCAGAATCTCGTTCAGTTTCATCTCCTGAAGTTGAAGTTCCAACTCTTGCAGACGTGCGGAATCTGAAATAATGTGATTTTCTACAATGACTGAATCATTCCCGGAACCGTTGAATGTTGTGTGTATGAGTTGTCCGGCCTTCTCAAGCAACTGCGCTTCCGCATTGAGTAACGGACTGATAATCAGGACAATGAAAAACAGGAATCGAAATATTCTCATTTGTAAGGCATAATAGTTGTTGGTGTCACAAAGTTAACATAAAAGTTTTTAAAAATCAAGTTCAATAAGTGACATTTATGTATGACATTTATATTAATGAGGTTCTCAACAATATCAAATCAATGTATGTTAATACAGAAAAGATGAAAAATCAATAATTTACAAGTACTTATGATAAAGACAATATATTTTGCGGGAGGATGTTTCTGGGGTATCCAGCATCTGTTCTCGCTTGTTCCGGGGGTTACGGAAGCGATAAGCGGCTATGCCAACAGCAGGGTGGCTGATCCAACTTATAAAGAGGTATGCACAGGTCTTACAGACGCTGCCGAAACCGTAAAGGTTGATTATGACCCGGAGTGCGTCACCTTACCTGAATTGACCGGACTCTATCTGCAGGCGGTTGACCCGGTTTCAGTAAACCGTCAGGGGGGTGACCATGGCACGCAGTACAGAACCGGCATTTATTATACCGATCCGGCCGATAAACCTGTGATTGACAATATCCTTGATGACCTTGACAACCGGTTGGGCGGACGTCTTGCCATTGAACGCGGACCACTGGTGAATTTCTATCCGGCCGAGCAATATCTTCAGGATTATCTTGACAAGAACCCCGGAGGATATTGCCATGTAAGCCCGGTGCTTTTCGACAAGGCGCGTCACACCGGGAAAATATGCCCTGATGCCGCACACAAGTATGTACGTCCGGACGATGCAACCCTTCGCCGGCAACTTACTCCCCTTCAGTGGATGGTCACTCAGGAGGGTGCCACAGAACGGCCGTTCTCAAATGAATACGACCATCAGTTTTCCCCGGGGATATATGTTGACATAACCACGGGAGAGCCACTGTTCGTGTCAACTGATAAATATGACTCAGGATGTGGCTGGCCGGCCTTCACACGCCCGATTTCCTCCGATGTTATTTCTGAACATGAGGATTTCTCACACGGTATGAAACGCACTGAAGTCAGATCAGCACGATCCGGTTCGCATCTGGGACATGTTTTTCCCGACGGACCACGCAGTGAGGGAGGACTGCGCTATTGCATCAATAGCGCCTCCTTAAAATTCATACCCCTCGACCGGATGGAGGCCGAAGGGTATGGCGATTATGTGAAGTATGTGAAGTGACGGATTTTTCAGGAAAATCGTCCGGAAACCGTCTTACTCGTTCCTGAGATGCTCCACCGGATTGGAAGAGGCAACCCCAAGGGTGTTTATGACCGTTACAGTGACTATAATAATTAGAAGCGCTATAATTCCGGCTCCCATGGAGAGTGGTGAAAGCGTGACCTGTTCGGAGAACTGCGACAGCCAGTGGCGTCCGGCGATGACGGCCACAGCCATACCCACACCGAGAGCCGGTATGGCAACATAAAGAATGTCACGGACGAAAAGTCCGGTTATTCCCATGGCTGATGTTCCCGTCACTTTACGTATGGCTATTTCCTTAGCGCGCCTCTGAATTTCATCGCCCGTGTAGCCTATAAGCCCTATCAGGGTTATGATCAGTATGGCCAACACCGCGATGAAAACGGAAGTGGCGAAGTCACGGACAGGTGCCAGACCTGCTTCTATGCCGCTTTTTACTGTAATGACATTGATGTTGCTGTCAGGAATGAAACTGTCAACACACTCCCGGATCGCTGCCATGTTATCCGGATTGATTTCAGTAAGTTTCAGATAGAGCACCGAGGCTGTCTTACGTGTCGGGAACCACACTCCCGCACGGTCATCGGAACTATATATATCCCCCCGGTGCAAGTCGTTTACCACACCGCAGATGGTGTATTCACCATCATGCTCTGAAATTGAGAAGGTCTTGCCAACAATATTGTCAGATCTCTCACCTGAAAGTTTTTCCAGAACATCTATAAAACTTTTTTCCACAATTACCTGCTGCGTGGTTGAATCCGTGTCAGCGGTGAAGGTATCTCCCTGAATGAACTCCATACCCATCAGTTCGAAGAAGTTTCCGTTAACCCAGTAGTTGTCAGCCACGATAACGAATTTCGAGGGGTCGGTGTTTAACCAAACCATATTGCCTGAACAACCATCTCCAACAATATTGTATGCTGAAGTCAAATCCTGAACGCAACCGATGTTTTTAAGTCCTGATACCACTTCCGCACGCTTGCTCTGCTTGATTCCCGACAGGTTGATCATGACAGTGTTTTCATAGTCAAAACCGTAGTCGACTTCGCTGATTTTCATATATTGCCTGGCAACGAGCACCAGCAGACATATCAGGACACCTGATGCAAACATCTGTACTGACAAGAGAGCGAGTTTCCATCCCCTGCGGCTTTTAATGTTCCCTCTGAACGCCGTTGCAACAGGTGTGCGGCAATAAATCCATGCGGGAACAGCGCCCGTGAGCAATAATAATGTCAAGCAGACAGCAGTGATAACGCACCATACATTCCCTGTGGTGAACAGTTGCGCGGGAGTGTAGCCGAGCAGTCTGTTGCATAAGTCGGGGAAAGAGAACACTACAAGTACTGCCAGCACCACTGATAAGGCAAGATAGAAGATGCTCTCTCCCATGACTCTTGCGAAGATTCGGAAATCAGACGTTCCGTAGCATTTTCTGACAGCCATCTCACGGCTGCGCTTGCTTGTCTGTCCTATTGTTATGATGAGAAAATTTAGTCCGGCTCCGAACAGAAGAATGGTGGCGAGGAGCAGAAGCATCCTGTCCATAATCCTGATGGAATCCTCTGTGGAGTGGTGTGATGTCAGTTTGCCGGCATTTACTCCAAGGTGAATTTGCTCACGGATGTTCTCCTCCACATTCTTTACCATTATGGAGTTAAGAACATCATTGATATCGTCAACCGTGGTTCCGGGTGCCACACGAACGTAATTGTGATAAATGTCGTTACCCATAAACCCGTCACGTCCGCTTGTGTAATCAGGAAAACTTTCCATACTGAAATAGATAGCCCTCGGGATTGTGGAATTCAGTGGGAAGTCATCGTAAACACCGGCGATGGTGAACAATGAGTTATCATTCAACTCCGGAATAGTGAACCGTGTGCCAACTGCGTCTCCCCCGATTTTTTCGGCTAATGAGCGGGGAATCACACACTCTCCCGCTGTAACCAGAATATCCTTGGGATTGCCTCCGGTCACACCCACATTGAATATGTCAAACAGGTTACTGTCAGCGCAGCAGGCCGTTTCCGCTGTCAATCTGCGGTCATCCTCCAGAACCATAATGAAATCATAGGACAAAATTCGGAACCGGGTGCTTTTCTCCACTTGCGGAAAATCGCGTTTCAATGCGGGTGCATATCCCCCGGACACGGTTGGAACGCGACCGTAATTTCCGTCATACTCGTATGACTCATAGAGCAGGTATGTGCGGTCAGAATTTTCAAAAAAAGAGTCGTATGTCTGGTCGAAATAAATGCGTGCCACCAGGAGCAGACCTATGGAAAGTCCTGTTGTCAGACACAATATCTTAATAATATTGCGCCGTAAGTCAGAAGTAAAGAATTTCAGCATGATCAGAGGCGGTCGTTAAGGGTTTCTACTATGCTTCCGTCAAACAGATTTATTATTCTGTCGGCGTATGTGGCGTCACGCTGGGAGTGGGTCACCATGATGACGGTAGACCCCTCGCGGTGAAGTTCCGATAGAAGTTCCATCACTTCAAGTCCGTTCTTCGAATCCAGGTTACCTGTGGGCTCATCTGCAAGAATCAGACCCGGACGCGCCACTATGGCACGTGCGATAGCCGCTCTCTGTTGCTGACCTCCTGAGAGTTGAGAGGGATAATGGTTGGCCCGGTGGGCTATACCCATCCGTTTCATTGCCATCTCCACCCGTTCTTTCTTTTCCTCGGAAGGGATGGAAAGGTTGTTAAGAGGAAGCATTATATTGTCACGGATATTCATCTCCTCTATAAGGTTGAATGACTGGAAGATGAATCCTATGCGCCCACGGCGATAGCGTGTGCGTTGCGATTCTTTGAGATTATCCACTCTTTCTCCGTCGAGCAGATATTGTCCGCCGGTGGGGTTGTCGAGCAGTCCGAGAATATTCAGCAGAGTTGACTTGCCACACCCCGATGGCCCCATGATGGCTACGAACGAGCCGTCGGTAACGGTGAACGATACGTCGTTAAGCGCAACTGTCTCTACGCTGTCTGTCCGGAATATCTTCCGGAGATTTTTTATTTGCAGTTCCATAATATGATTAGTTTTACAAAATTACCTTATCTCAATCACATCGGCGTCGCCGAAGTTACGATATGAACTTGTTATAATCTGTTCTCCGGGACGCAGCCCCTCGAGAACTTCGAAATACCGGGGATTCTGACGCCCTATCCTTATGTCGCGCAGTGTGGCGCTTTTTCCGTCAGGATCAAGGACATAGGCCTTTCTTCCACCGCTTGACTGGAAGAATGTTCCCCTCGGAACCATAACCGCCTCCGTCGGTTCTCCGAGAACGAGGTCCATGGAATAGGTCTGACCCACCCGCAGATTATCCGTGACCGAATCATTGAATGAGAAGTCAGCACGGAAGGTTCCGTCAGAAACTTCAGGATAAACCTTTACCAACGTCAATGTCAGTTTCCGGTTACTGCGGTTGGCTGTTGCCTTCAGTCCGGGGCTTACACGGTCAATATAGTGCTCGTCGATCCGGGCTGTCATTTTGTAGTTGTCAAGGATATTTATCTGTCCCACCTGCATGCCTGAGGGTATGCTCTGACCAAGTTCCGCGTTAAGGCTGCCGAGTTGTCCGGAGTGAGATGCACGGATGTTAAGGTTTTCGGCACGTTGACGAACGAGCCTGAAATTTTCCTGCATATTCGTGAGGCTTTCCCTCATCATTTCCAGTTGGACCGACCGGTACAGCGAGTCCTGACGCTCCCTGTTCAGGAGTAGACGGTAGTTTTCCTCAGCCAGTTGGCAATCTTCCTCAGCAACCAGATATTCCTCGCGTGAAGTGAGTTTTTCATTGTAAAGACTCTCCTGCTGACGGGCCACGCGCCTTTTGCGGTTCAGTTCGGTTCGTGCCACCAGAATATCCTGTTTGATCTGGAGCCTTTCTTTTTCCATGGCTATCTCCGTATCGCGCAGCATATTCTGTTTTTCGGCAAGTTGTGATTCCGAGTCAAGAATTTGCTGACGCAGGTTCGGGTTATGCAGGGTTAGAATGATGTCACCTGCATTAACGAATGCACCTTCTTCAACATTAAGGCTTTCCACGATCCCTGACTCAAGTGCCGACACCTGCACGGTTACACCTGTCTCAACCTTGCCTGAGACCCTGATATTATCGTTGAATTCTCCCAGGATCACCTCGCCCGTTGTGATGGCTTCGGAATCAATGGTGCAGGAGGTTTTCCCTGAAACCGCCACAGCATAAATCGCTATCCCTGTCAGTATAATGATCACCGAGGCTATCCATCCGTATTTTTTCAGAATGGGGTTGCGTTGTTTTATTTCTCTGTCCATCTGTTGATTAGTTTAGCGCCGTTGTAGTATTTTAAAGTTATATCACTGATGATACGTTGTATGCGTTTACCTTCCACGGCTGCTTTAGCCGTGGCGAGTTGAGCCCCTGATGTGTAGAGGTCGATTACGGATGCACTTCCGAGTTCATACCTGCGGTGTACTGCATCGTAAGCGACCTGCTCTGCTTCCAGCCTTTTTTCGGCGGCTTCAAGTTCTATGGTTGCGGTCCTCAGGTCAAGTTCTGCCTCGGATGTTTCCCGTGCCACCTCGTAGCGGGTTTTCTCAAGTTTCACGCGGCTTTCTTCCAGATTGATTTTCGCGCGTTTCAGCCGGTTGGTGGTGGCAAATCCCGTGAACAGCGGTATGCTAACTGAAAATCCTATATATTCACCCATGTTGTTATGCCACTGACGGCTGAAACTACCGGCAGAGTAAGCGCCGGATCCAAACATACGGTAGTAAGAGGTTGATATGCCGCCGTTTAATGATATTTTGGGAGAAAATGCTCCGCGGGCTGCCCGCAGTTCATACTCGCTCTGACGCAATGCCTGACGTGCCTCCTCCACACGTGGGTTTACTGCCGTTGGATCGGTATTGAACTCAGGAGCATCAAAAATCAGATCGACCGGAGCAGAGTCAGGGGGCATCCCCATTGACCCTTTAAGGGTGTAGTAACTTTTTGCCAGAAGTCCGTTCTGATTGGCCAGTTCAAATCGGTCGGTGGCAACAAGAGCCTCCATCTGGGCAACGTCGGCACCGCTTTTCGTGCCGAGTCTTTCAGCATGAACTGTTGCGGCGAGATCAAGGCTGTCGCGGTGGAGTTGCATTTCCATCTGTTCAACCATCGCTTTGCAATATGCCACATTGTAGAAAGCCTTGATCACATCAAAGGATATGCGGTCACGTTCAATCTCCACATCACTCAGCCTGCGGCGACGGGCCATCTCCGCCACCTTCAGGTTGTTGAAGCGAACTAATCCGTCAAACAGCGGTAATGACAGATTCAGTCCGAATCCTGTTGAGAGGGTCTGCTTGTTGTCGTAAGTGTTGGTTTCCGGGTCGATGTTACGTCCGAAACTGAGGTTGCCGCTTGACGACATACTCAGGTAGGGGAGCATGTCCGCGACTGTAATCCGCTTGTCTGCCTCAGCCTTGCTTACATTGAGTCTGCTTATGATAATGTCATGGGAATGTTCCGAAGCATAGATCAGACAGTCGTTGAGGGTCATCTGGCCGAACAGGGCCGGGACAGTAAGGATGGCGGTTGTTATGGTTGTAAACAGTTTCATGGTGGCAAAGTTAGTTACTCCCGATACGATATGATGGAGAAAACGTCAAAATCATCCAAAACCACCTTCTTTTTGTCTAAAAAATAGACAGTCTGCCTAATAATTAGACGATTATCTGAGGAAAACATTTTCAAAAACCACTCTAAATCGTAAATTTGCAATATGAAAATAGTTATTATAGATGATAATCCCGGAGTCAGGTCAACTCTGCGTCTGATTCTTGAGGATGAATTCGAAGAGGTGGTGACAACAGGTGACCCCCGACTCATTCCGGCACTGCTGCGCAACGGTGATACCGATGGCGTCCTGCTTGACATGAATTTCAACTCCAACCGTCTGGATGGTGCTGACGGTCTGTTCTGGCTTGAGCGCATACGTGAAATGGATCTCCCTCCGGCGGTTGTGGTGATAACCGCTTTCGGTGAAGTAAGTCTGGCGGTGGAGGCTATGAAAAAAGGTGCGGAGGATTTTGTCATAAAACCATGGGATAACGATGTTCTCATATCGAAATTGCGTGAAGCCATCCGCCGTAACCGTATAGCCATCAGTCAGTCGGCAGCGCTAACTGAAGCGGAGAGAATCGGAAGGGAAGAATCGGACCGCATGGCAATGACTCTCGAGCAGGTGAAACTGAAACATGTGAAGGAGATTGTCGCTCAGTGCGAGGGTAACCTGAGTGCTGCCGCCGAAAGACTGGGTATCAATCGCCAGACATTGTATAATCTTTTGAAAAAGGGATGAAACATTTCAGATTACTTTTCTTTCTGCTGCTCGGCTTTATAATAATTGTCACAGCCCTGATAACATGGTGCTTCATCTCAGGTCTTTTCCCGCAGGCTCTTCTTGCGCTCGGAGCACTGGCAGTAGGGGTTGTTCTGCTGTGGAATCATGCGGGTAAACTCAAACGTATCGTATGGTCTTTTGCACGATCCGTGGATGCAGGTGATACGTCAGTATCTTTCAACACACATTCTGATGATCCTGAGATACGTGATATACTTGAAACTTTTAACGGCTGCATTGAAAGGTTTCATGAAACAACCATGGACCTTGAGACCCGAAAACATTACTATGACCGGATACTGATGGTAATGACCCATGAGATGGGTAACGGCATCACTCCTGTCATTTCGCTTTGTGACAACATCCGCAAGCATCCCGACCGTTGGCAAGGTGAACGGCTGGCGGAAGCCATTGAACTGATAGAAAGCCGCAGCCGTGGCATAAACCGTTTCCTCAAAGCATATTATAATCTGACTCATATACCTGAACCTGCACGGACCAATATTGGCGCAGGTGAGTTTATGCTGAGGGTGAAGAAACTGACGGATGCCGAACTTGCCGTCCGCGGACTTCCTGAGGATGTTTGCCGGTTCATATCACCTGAGTCCATAGTGCTTGATATAGATACTGACCTTATAAGCCAGGTGATGGTGAACCTGATTAGGAATGCTCTGGATGCGGTGGCCCAAGTAAAGTGTCCGATGGTAAGGGTGACCGTATCTGTGTCTGACGGATCTCCTTGTATATTGGTTGAGGATAACGGAGATGGGCTGGACCCCTCTATACGCGAATCTATCTTTCAGCCTTTCTTAACCACAAAGCCTGATGGCACCGGTGTAGGGCTTTACCTGAGCCGACAGATCGTACGCTGTCATGGTGGTGACCTGCGGTTGTCATCACCGGCCGGTGGAGGTTGTAAGGCCATGATAATCCTTAATTGTCATTGAGACCGAGTCTAAACCATATTGGCGGTGAGTTGTTTTTTTAGGAGGAGATGAAGGAGATTACGACAACCTCCTGAAGATAAACACTGTTTTTCAACTTCTACTTTTATGTCTGACCGCATCAATGAAGAAATATTCAGCAAATCCATCACTCCGGAAGGGGTTGAGTCCTTTCTTGCCGGTGAGGCTGTGGAGGGGATTGGAAAGGTGTATGCGCGGCGTCTGGTGGAAAAATATGGCACCGATGCGGTTATGCGGCTGCGTGATGAACCGGAGTCAATCAGGGAGATTCCCGGTCTCGGGGAGTCACGGCTGCAGGCGGCTTCAGAAAGCCTGCGCTCACTGACTTGTCCGCTTGACCTGCTCCTGTTCCTTTATTCATGCGATATCCCCGGGATGTTTATCGACCGTATACTCGGGAAGTACAGAAAGCATACGGCTGAGGTATTGCTGACTGACCCCTACATGATGGTTGAGGATGTGTGGCGACTCTCGTTTTTTACCGCTGACAAGATTGGAAGAAGAACCGGAATTGAAGCGGATGACGTACGCCGTTTACGTGGCGCGCTCCTGACCGCCGTTAAGCACTATGCAGAGAATGGGCATCTGTTTGCTACTGAAAATCAGACTGTTGGATATGCATCGGAAATAACCGGAGTTAATCCTGATAAAGTGGTGGCAGTTATAGATTCACTTGTCATGGACGGAAGGCTCGTGAGGAGCAGGGGCGGTGTATATCTTCCTGTCTATTATAAGGCAGAGAAGGAAGCCGCACGCAGATTGATGAAACTCGCTTCGGCAAAAGTCGACTCTGCCACCTTGCATGATATACCCACACATGACTCTTTCGGGCATGAATATTCAGCCATGCAACGCAAGGCCATCAGGATGGCCGTGGAAAATCCGGTGATGCTCCTTACCGGTGGTCCGGGTACAGGTAAGACCACTGTCCTGAAAGGGGTGCTGGATTATTTCGCGGCTCAGGGTAAGAATTTTATCCTTGTTGCTCCCACAGGACGTGCCGCTAAAAGAATGTCGACACTTACAGGTCATGAGGCACAGACAATCCACAGGCTCCTGGGCTACCGTCAGGGGGAGGGATATCATAAGAAGACCCTGACCACCGATCTGCTCGTCATTGATGAAGGTTCCATGATGGAGCAGGTGCTCTTTGATCATCTGCTTGAAGCGGTAGGGGAGGGGACAAGGATAATAATGGTGGGCGATATAGATCAGTTGCCTGCTATCGGTGCCGGTGATGTGATGCGCCAGATGATAGGTTCAGGAGTTATTCCCGTTGTTTCGCTCAATGAGAATTTCCGGCAGGAAGAAGGCAGCGGAATTGCCGAAGGTGCTCGGGTCATCAGAGGTGGTGAGGTTCCTGAGTCATGCCGGGCGGGGGACTTTCTCATTATCAACGAGAAGGGAACGAGAAGCATACATGAAAGAATACTCTCTCTTGTTGCCGATGAACTGCCGGAACGTGACGGTATGCGTCCGTCCGATATTCTGGTGGTCACGCCTCAGCAGATGGGTCCTCTGGGTGCGCGGCAATTAAATATCGATTTGCAGGAACGACTGAATCCTGACAGTCCCGGATTGCGTCGCGGCGGAAGCATATTCAAACTCGGTGACCCTGTGATGCAGACCGCCAATTCACGTGACCGTGGGGTATATAACGGCGAAACCGGCAGAATAGTGGAGATCGATCCGTCAGGGGAGTATCTCGTGGTGGAGTACGCAGGTGGAAACCGGTCACGGTATGATCGGACCGACCTAAGTGAACTTATTCTTGGCTACGCCACCACAGTACACAAACTCCAGGGCTCTGAGGTTGACTATATGGTAATGCCCCTGACAATGACTCATCGCCCCATGCTATACAGAAACCTGCTGTACACGGGAGTCAGTCGCGCACGTAAACTTTGTGTGCTGGTGGGTGAGGAGGAAGCGATCCGCTATGCGGTTGACAACAATCGTGATGCAGTCCGTAACACCAACTTCGGATCACGCTTGCAGTCAGTGGTAAAAAAAAATTCCTGTTAACTGAACCTTTTTTGCGTCTCGGATGTTATAATATCAGAAAGCAAGAAACAAAGCAAGAAATGTGATAATGATTGGTTTATAACGAAATTGAGGCTGTCGGGATGACAGCCTTTTTTCGTATATCAACCTTTTTTTTACCGGCTCCGGATATGAACAGACTTCGGACTGCCGGTAACGCAAGGATAAAGAGGAAAATCTTCTCTTGTCCATCACAATCAGTCATTCACCGGCAAAACTGAGGTTGAGGTCTTAAACTATTCTACGGGCTGACAGGTTATAATATTATAAAAATCGCTCAACTATGAAATACATCTCTAATGGCAGAGGATCACTCCCGCTGATTTCACTCATTGCACTGTTGTCCGTATCACTGACAGTTAATCTCCCCGGTCTGGCTGTATCGCCCATGCTCGGGAAACTTGCAGATATCTTCCCACATGCCAGCCAGTTGGAAATACAACTTCTGACTCTGCTTCCCAATCTGGTCATAATACCGATGATTCTTATTTCCGGCCGAATAACAACAGTCAGGAATCAGACGGCTGTTCTGGCAGCGGGATTGGTCATATTCCTTCTTTCCGGTGTTCTCTATCTTTTCGCTGATTCCATGCCAATGCTTGTCGGACTCGGCGCGATGCTCGGCATAGGTTGCGGACTGATTGTTCCAATAGCGGCCGGGCAGTTGTCCGAGTGGTTCTATGGCAATGAAAAGGTGAAAGTGCTCGGCTATAAGTCAGGAACATCAAACGGTATAGTGATTCTGGCAACAGTTTTCGTAGGCTGGGCCGCCGGCTTCAGTTGGCACACTTCATTCACCGTTTATCTGGTTCCTGTCATTCCGCTCCTGCTGCTTCCCTTCATGACCAATACTTTCATAAGGAAGCATCTGCGCGAACAGTCTCCTTCCGGGACCACGGATAACAGTGGTTCGGCAACTGCAGCCAAAAGGTTTGCACACCCTGCCGTGACCTTGGCCGGAGTCATCGCACTTTACATTGCCCTGACGGCCACCTCAATGGTATTCACCTACTATCTGCCGTTCACCATGAAACATTATGGTTTGACAACATCGCAGGTTGGAATAGCAACCGCAATGTTCTATGTTACTGCAATGATAGGCGGATTTTCTCTGGCACCATTTATTCATATTGTCAGACGTACCGGCCTGTATGTGTGCATACTGATAATGACAGCCGGACTGCTGACACTCGGATTTTTCCACACCATGACCGGATATGTTATAGGAGTTCTGCTGATAGGTTTGGGATATGGCTTCTTCCAGCCTATCATCTATAATAAAACAACGGAGATTGCGCCGGATAAAGCCCTGTCAACCAAATACTTCTCATATACTCTCGCAGGTAACTACGTAGCGCTTTCCGTTGTCCCCCTGATTGTGGAACTGTTTCAGTACATCTTCAACAACCACACCGCGGACTTCCCTTATTATCTGAACGCGGTACTCCTGGGAGTCGTATTCCTGATCGGACTGCTCAAACGTAACTCCTTCGTTTGGATCACGGGTAGCAAGGCAACTGCCGAACAGCAGCATTAACAAATATTGGGGAACCGGGTCTAAGTATCTATACAATTCGAATACCGGCAATTAAGGGGCTTCACCATCACGGCGTAGCCCCTTTTGAATATGATGTGCTGTTTCTATTTTCAGGATACAGTTAGATAACCGTTTCTATATATAAGACAGATAAAATACTGAAACATCACCTCAGGACAAAAAAATATTACCGGTAAAAATTCTGCGGACATTAAATGTCCGGAATATCTCATATTTTGCCGATATATGGAACGGTTTATTAGGATTAATTGCTAATTTTGCAATTGACAACAACTTATAACCCCGGACAGCCAATAAACAGTCAGGATGATGACCCCAAAAGAACTCTATAAAGAATTGCAGAATCCTCGTTATAGCGAAAGCCCTTTCAATCGTAAGAAGGGCTGGGGAGAGGATATGGAGATAGTAGAGGAAGTAATCTCACAGTATTGGCGTGAGCGTTTCCTCATCGATCACCGCAGTCAGGAGGCATATGAGATGATGAACCGAAACCTGACTCTCACTTTCCTGACTCATGATGATATTGATTGGAAAGGAGTGGAATCGCTTGAAAATAACTTTCATGCCTATTCGCTTTCGGCTTATTATCCGAGGTTTTCAGTAGGAAAATTCAGCGACGGTGTTGCGATAGTTGAATGGACGCTGTATCCTGACGGTCAATTCTTCATGGATGAAGATGGCTACGGAATGGAATCCTGTGAAAAGTCCGTTCTATACGGATATATCGACAGAAAATGCCGTGTGGTCATTCCCTTTCAGGCAAGCAGTTGGAAAAAGATGCTTGAACTCCGACCGGATGCGGAGTATGTTGCAAAAGATTCTGACGGGCGTGATGATGTGTGATGAAACACCTGTAGGAAATAGATTGAATACATTATTGTCAAACCGGATTTAATATTCAGAAACTAAATAAAATATTTCATGATCAATCCTCATTATAAAGCCAACGACGGCCGTTATGACTGCGGCATGCAATATGAAAGATGCGGCAGGAGCGGAATACTTCTTCCACGCATATCTCTTGGAATGTGGCATAACTTCGGTGATGTCAACCCATTGTCAGTCAGCAGGGATATGTTGCACTTTGCCTTTGACCACGGAATAACCTGCTTTGATCTGGCCAATAACTACGGGCCTTCCTATGGTTCGGCCGAAGAGACTTTCGGGCGCGTCATGGAGGGCTCTTTCCGTCCTTACCGCGATGAGATGATAATCACAACCAAGGCGGGGCATGACATGTGGCCCGGTCCTTACGGAAACTGGGGCTCGAGAAAGTATCTGATGGCATCGCTGGATCAGAGCCTCCGGAGGATGAACCTGGAATATGTGGACATCTTTTACAGCCATCGTTTTGATCCGGCCACCCCTATGGAGGAAACTCTTCAGGCCCTGGTTGATGTGGTCCGTCAGGGTAAGGCTCTCTATGCGGGAATTTCGCAGTGGCCTTACGAGGCATCGCAGTTCGCCTACGACTATCTTGCCGCCCGTGATGTGCCATGTCTGATTTATCAGGGGCGTTACAACATGATTGACCGCGCCAAGGCTGATGAGGGGATAGTTGATCAGGCCGCACGAAACGGAGTTGGGTTCACGGCATTCTCTCCTTTGCAACAGGGGGTGCTTACCAACCGCTATCTCAACGGTATCCCTGAGGGCTCACGTGCCTGGAGGGGGCGAAATCTTACCAGAGAGATGATTACTCCGGAATTGGTGACACAATTGAAAAAACTTGATGCACTGGCGAGACGGCGAGGGCAGACGCTCGCTGAGATGTCGCTGTCATGGCTTCTCAGAAACGATAAGGTGACATCAGTAATCGTTGGATGCAGTTCGGTGAACCAACTCAACGACAGTCTGGGATGTTTGAAAAATCTATCCTTCTCAGAGGAGGAACTTCAGGAGATTGACAACATATTGTCATCATTTGCCTGACTTGTACTCGTAGTCCACTTCGGGGCGTACTTTGGCGTATACCGGCATGCACATTCCGGTTTTCGCACCAATATAGGTGGGATCCGAGATGTAGAAGGTTTTGCCGTTCCATTCATAACTGTTACCGGTGACAGGTGCGTCAAGATGAACTGAAGCGCTTTCGTGTCCGGGATATGCCAGCAGATGGTTCTCTACGCCGAGAACATTCCAGAGCATATAGGTGTAGAAAATGGAGCGGTCCTCGCAGTCACACTTCGGATAAAACAGAATTTCCTCAAGGAAGTAGGGCTTTTCAAAGCCGTGGTAATCCTGGTCGGTAGCATATTCGAAAGCGCTCTGAGTGAAATGGAGCAGTTTGTCAACCGCCTCCTGCTCGCTGAGTCCGGCGAGTTGCTCTTTCATCTGACTGACCAGATCATTTCGGAGTCCGGGTGAGAGTTGCGATACGGCGAAGTCCGCTATATCCATCTGGGGATATTCATAGACCACCGTCATGATATTTTCGTTAATTTTGCCGGTCAGGGTGATATCCTCGAATGAGATGTTGAATTCCTTCTGTTTCTCCGGCAGATTCAATGCGTTTATACGCAGGTCCATAGGGGTGCCCAGGTCAGAGTTCGAGGGCAGTTTGCAGGTCATTATCCGGGCATCGGGGCGTGTCTGCACATTGTCAGGCTGGAATACATAATATTTTCGCTGACCTACCATCAGATAGGGACGTCCGTAAACATCTTGACCGAAGGGTATGAGCAACAGGGGAGTACCGCTGTCATCTACCGCCAGACGTACGTCATAGCCCATGTTTGCCAGCAGATAATGTTCCAGTGCAACGCGTGCTGAATGGTGAGCCTGTGGATAGCGGGCATTCACGTAGGCACGAATCAGGCGGAAAGTCAGATAGTCATTCAGTCCGTGATCCGTGGCTGTTTTTTTGATGGACGGAATCATGGCTTCTGCTTTATCATTGACCAGCGACCTCCATTGAGCGGCAAAATCATTGGTTGAGGTGAGGCGTCTTGACAAGTCTGCTTTCCTGTCTGTTATCTTCATCTCCATTCCGTAGAACGGGAACACAAATGCATCATTTCCGGGAAAATCAGCAGGAGTTGCTGACGGTTGAGGCTTTTTCTCCGGCACGGGTGTCTTTTGCACCGGTTTCAACTCCGGTTTTACTTCAGGTTTCACCTCGGGCTTCACTTTCTCAGGTTCCGGAAGCGGCTTGACCTCAGGCTTTTTCACAGGAACGTCGGTAACAGGTATAACCGGCGCCTGATGTGGCTTGGGTGTCTGGTATCGGTCCACCCCGCGCATCTGCTGATAGTCATCCCATGCCGCCTCCAAAAAGCGGTCATAGTCTTCCAGGATTGAATTGCGGAATTTATTGTAGTCCTCGAGAATTCCCTTTCGGAAATCAGCGAACGACCCGTTTCCTGAATCATTTTTTGTGGCGTTGTTCTGAGCCTGTGCCGTAAGGCTGAGAGCAAGAAGAATAACGGCTGTTGAACAGAATTTTAACATGCGGGGATTGGATTGAATGAATTGGGAGCGAACAGAGGGAGACAGTCCTCATATCGCATTTTGAAATGGATTTGTGGGAGGGTGTGCCAAAACACAGATTCCTGGATACTCTCTCAGGGTTTGTCATGCAGTGCCGGAGCGACGTGCTTCCTGATGCAACGCCGCTGAGGCACTTATGACAATACGCTACGGAAACTGTAAGTATCAGTTATTGAATCCTTCGCGTACGAACTGCGAAACCTTGTCGGCATATTTCTGAGCGGCTTCACTCTCCTTGAGAGCGTTTTCCAGTGCGCGCAGACGAGCCTTGGTTGCTGCGTTTTCGCTGACGGTGAAGTAAGTTTCTATTTCGTAAGTTCCGTCAGGATTATCACGGATTATGGAGTAACTTTGCTCCATCTCACCCTTGATTTCCTTTTCTACAAGACGTTCGTAGGCAGCATAGAAGTGCTCGAATTCAGCATCAGTGTCAATGCCGTCACCTGCAAGGTCGGAGATTACTCTACCCTTGAGTTGTGAGCCTGCCTGCTGTGCGTAGGTAAGACATGCGTTGTTGATTGACATCTGCAGACCAACATTCTTTGATTTGCTGCGGGTTGAAACTCCCATCACTTCACGGGTGTCCTCACCTTCTTTGTCAAGTTTGGCCCAGTGTGAGAGCAGAACTACTTCAAGGCTGCGTGAACTGCCGAAGAGTTTCCATCCCTCTTTCTTGTAGCGTTTCATCACCTCCTTGCGTTCCTTATTACGGGCTTTCTGAAGGGCTTTGTTGTTGTCGGCCGCGATGGCTGCCGGTAGCATCACACAAAGTGCGAGCAGCAGAGCGATTACTTTTTTCATTCTCTTGTGATTGTTATGGTTAATAAAAAAGGTTTCTATTTTGTTATTTCCAGATGCATCACCTTCATGCCCATCTTTGGGTCACGTTTACGTGCGGTGTTTAGCCAGCGGGTGAAATCTTCGTAGGATAGAGAGCGGGGCAGACCTGCACCGTTGTTGTTGTCAAGCGCCCGGTTGAAGTTGTTAGGAGAGAACAGCACATAAACCTGATTCCTTTCCACATCGCCGTCAACGGTCATCACCAGTTCGTCAGGCTCGCCATATTGCGGGTCGCCTTTGGCGGTATCAAAAAACACGTAGTCTTTGTCACGAGCCACATGGATTATGCCGTCCGTGCCGTTAGTGTAGGGGAGGATTGAGTACACATTTCTCTGGTCATCAATCAGATATACTGTCAGATATCCGCTCAGTGGAGCACGGAAGAACAGTTTCATTTCATCACCGCTGCGGAAACGTGTATCGGCAAATCTGCGTTCGTTGCCATTCCGCAATACGGCAGCGTCGAACTGCACCGCCTCATTGGTCAGTTTGCGTGCCTTACCGCGGACCACACATGTCACAATGTAATTGTGATTGGAGTCATGACCTATGGTGTATTGCGGTTCACCCTCGTCAGAGAGCCATTCACCGTTGACTTCCGTCAGGTTAAGCATGGAGAAATAGTTGCTTTCACCTGCACCTGACTGAACGTCACGCTGATAAATGTCCTGCGATACCGTTGTGCCGAACTCCTTGGCAAGAGCCGCAATGCGTGCCTGTTCAAGGGCAAAACGTTTGCAGTCGGCCAGTGAGTGGGAACTCTCGCCGTAGAATGTGCTTTCACCTTTTACCGTTACCACACCCTGAGCCGACAGAGGTGCCGGAGAGAGCAGTAACAGCAGAATCAATGTTATGTAAGTGCGGAGCGTGTTCATCGGTGAGTTCTTTAGCGTAGACCCCGTGTTTTCCACATTTCACCCATGTTGCCGGAGAGTGAAACCTGCGGGTTCTGCGGTTTTTTATTTATTACATTTGACTGTTCGCTGACATTCCTGATCACATAATCACTGATTTCCTTCAGTGTTGCATTACCTTTGCTCTCCTGAAGTTTCTTAAGCAGATAATATGTGAACATTCCATGATTCTTTTCAGTGTAAGGCATGGCTGTTTCCTGACCTGACGCTGCTGACAGAACAAACATGTTTCCTTTTGGAGAAGCGGCTTTGGGCTTGATCGCTATTCCTCGCGCTCCAACAAGCATGCCATCGCCTCGCTGCGCTCCGCTGAAACATGCGTCAAGGAACACAACTGTGGAGTTGGCGTTCATGGCGTTAAGTTCGTCATAGAGGCGGTTGAGCGAGAAGCAGGTTTCTGAGATGGTGGCGTTGCCGTCGACAGGGAGCAGGAACGCATCCTTGGTGGCTTCGTCAGGCATTCCGTGACCGGCATAGTACACAATGACGTTTACATCGCCATTCTGTGATTTGACGGCGTTTTTCAGGAAAGCGAGTCCTTCAAGCACGTTAACGAAAGTGGCATCCTTGAAATATTTTATGCGGTGAGCCGGAATACCCAGCGTTTTCTGGCAGTATTCCTCAAAGATATCGCCATCATGAAGCGCGGAGGCAACCTTTGACACATTCTGATAGTTCTCGTTGGCAAAGATAAGGACAATGGTGTTGTCGTTCTGACGCTTCACAACCGGAATGTTCTTGTCAACATCTGACTGACGGGTGATTACGGTTGACCCTCCGTTGGCTGCGGGACGTTCGGCAACGGTCTTGCCTGCAGCAGCCACTCCGCTGTTAATGATTGAGTTGAAGTCAATTATCACATCGGTGTAGGCATAGGTGGCAGCATCCGCCGCATCATAAGTGTATGAGCGTCCGCCATTGGTCTGGAACGTGAGAGAGGAGATTGCGGGCTTATCGTCATGGATGTAGAATTTGGGCGCGCGCAGTTTAATTTTGTTCCACGATGCCCCGAACAGTTCAGCCTCATTGTTCTTCATAGGCACATTCAGAGTCATGTCGCCGTAATCTGAGTGAATGATGTAGGTTTCGTTGTCAGGATCGTATGCCCCTAACTTGAGGTCGTTTATGCGAAGTTTGCTTCCATACTGGTCAAGGTATGCTTTTTCGGCTTCCTTGCAGAGCCTTACGTATTCAGCCTGCACGTTCTTCTCGCTTACGCGCGCGGTGTATTCATCCATCTTTTCAAATTTGCCGCGGGTTGCCCAGTTTGCCAGTCCATCGGTGATGAAGGTTTTTCCGAACTCTGAATATGTCGGTATCTGATTGACTGCCACGTTGTTATTACCTCCGGAAGTAAAGTTGGCCGTGTCATCCTCCTTGAAGGCTATCATTGACGGCATGGCCGACTTGCCGGGTTGCTGACCCAAGGCACGCAGGCGGGTGGTGACCGATTCAAATTTTTCTTTCTCGTCACAGCATCCGTAGGTCACGGCCAGCGCTTTCAGATATTTTATTGACAGAGGGTCGTTTGCGAGCACTTCCTCCAGTTTCTGCGATGCCTCGGTGAAATAGGCGTTGCACTGCCGGCGGTGACGTTTGGCCTCTTTTTCATCCTCACTCAGGATAGCACAGTTATAGTGGTGCACGCCGAGATTGTAGTAACACAAGGCCAGGTGTTTGATTATGCTCAGGTTATTGGGCTTTATTTCGTCAAGGCGGTGATACACATCCAGTGCGGCACGATATTCCTGACGGTCCTCGTACATCTGACCCTGGATGTTGAGCAGTTGCTCATCATTGGGACGCAAAAGCAGTGCTTTGTCAAGGAAGAACGGGATGTTTTCCCCGTGACCACCGTCAATGCAAGCCTGCAGACCCAGTGTGAGCAGATTGTAATTTGTGGGATACAGCACGGCTCCTTCAGCCATTGAGGTGACTGCATGGTCATAATCTTTGGCGTAAAGGCATGCCTGTCCCAGATATGTGTAGACGCTTTCCCGCTGATTCTGATCAGGGGTGGCGAGATATTTGTCGAAGTATCTTATTGCATCTTCGAACTGCTGTGAGTTATATGCTCCTGAAGCAGCGATATAGGCTATTGTGGGAAGGGCACGCTGTTCGTAACGGATCTCTTCTCCGGCCATCGCGGGGATATCCTCCACATCGAGATAGGCACGTGCCAAACGGGTCATTTCTTTTTTGTTTCCCTGCTCTGAGAAGTAATATGCACCGTCCAGCAAATCCTTGTAGATGTCAAGAATAACCCCTTTGCTCGCTTCAGCATGGGGATGCGCGGGAAGGGAGTCGAGGAATGTGACGTTTGCATCGTAACATTCTATAAGAGCGGGATAATAGTCCTTTTCATCAAACCCGTCGAAGCGCATTGAACGCAGACGTTTGTAACTGTTTTCCGCCGGTATGAGAAAACTCTCGATCCGTTGGGCCTGGCGGATGGAGTCGAGGCACAGGGAGTCCATCAGAACAGAATCCGACTCAAGTTCTATGTCGGAAACTGATGGATTACCGCTCCTGGATACAGACTTGTCAACCGGATTGAGCCGTGTGGCGAAACATACGGCTGCACTAAGAAACAAAAATGAAAAAACAAGTAGATGTGTCCTTTTCATCGGTTTAGTTCAGAATACTTCAGAAATGAATCTTAAGTTAAAATGGTTCGGTTTTAAAATGAATATGTTTTGATTGCATCTTCCTCCGCCGGAGGCCTTTCCGATGTGTGCGAAAGACTTGTTAAGCCTCACACACATCGGAATATCCTCGGATAGTGGCAGGGAGAGAATTTTGTCTTTATGGGCTTGTAAGAGCCTGATTTTCAGGTATTAAGGATTCAGAATACGTCAACGAAGGTGAAGTCAGCGGTGATACGGCGGAATTCCGCACCCTTTCCTTCGGCTACGTTGATAAGATACCGGTAGTCGGTTGTCATATCCTTAAGTCCGTCAACGTTCTTGTCAAGGAAATCCTTTACTCCGAAGGCGCGCAGGAATGCTAATTGCTCATTTTCTTTAATGCGTTCCTTGGTCTTGACTGATACGGTTGAGAGAGCGTTGTTCTTATAGACCACCTCATCCTCGAAGTCTCCGTAGACACCGTCGTAGGGTATATTGCTTATGATGGGAGATGCGTCGGCTGTTCCGGAAATCTTGACATTGAGTTTCTTGCCTGATGCAACATACTTGGCCATGTCTCCCTCGAACGCTTCCTTGACAATGCGGAGCATTGAACTTGCAGCACCTGATTCATCGATGTGGTATTTGCCGGGTCCGAAGTCTTCTTTTGCGGAGAATTCGGGTTCAACTTCATAAGTGAATGATACTATGTAGTTCAGGATTTTCTTACCGTTGGCATCGTAGGAGGGTTCTACACGTGAGTCAACTGTGATGTGGGTATGATCGGAAATGACGTTTGCTTTTTTCGCCTCGGCAATGATCCGCTCGCGGAGTTCCTGAAGTTTCATCTCCTCCATCTGCTGTTGCTGGATTACGGCTATTGACACGACATTGTCATCACCTTCCATGAAACTCAGTGTTTTACGGGCAAGATTGTCATAGGTATAGGATTTGCCGGTGCCGCTGTGGCGTACCTTGGCATAGATCAGTTCAAACGAGTCATCGGGGAGCAGACCGTACTGGGTGTCATAGAACTCCAGTTCACCGGGAGAATTGAATGAGGTCACATCAGCCTCGGGTACGGGAAGGAAGATCGAGGGCATGTTGTTGAAGTCCACTTCAAGCATCTGGCTCGCACGGTCATATTTACCCAGAGTAACTTCGGCCATTGATATGAGGTTGTTTGCGAATCGGGTTGATATCTCATCTTCAAACAGACGCTGCTGATTGGCGCGGGACTCGTCATTGACACGGCGTTTGTACTCATCCATGGTTTCACCGGGGCGCATCTTCATCCATTCGTTCATCAATGAAGCAACTTCATCGTTCATCAGTTTGCCGTAGTAAGGTTCCAGACCGTGCATACGTTTCGCGTGAATACCGGTTGCCTGGTTGTAGGCCAGCAGGGTGTTCATGCGTGAGTCAGGAACAAAGTACAGGCGTGTGATTCCGGTGGTGTCTGCCTTTACGGTCTCACGCTCTGTGGGGCGCAGAAGATTTATGACCTCTACGGTTGAGGGTGATGTGGCCACAGCAACATATTTGCCGTCGAAATTATAGTCGAAGTCAATCGCTTCGCCCAGTTCGTCCACATCCTGTTTGAGGCTGAAGTTGCGGGTGTCGTAGATGCTGAGAAGTCCGTCGTCAGTTAGCACTGCAAACTGTGAATTGTCAGGAGAGAAACGGATTTCAGTGACGTTTTCATCAAGTTTCCATGTTTTTCGGGGTTTGCTTTCCTCGAAATTATATACGGTTACCGTGTGACCGTCAGTTGCGGCAAGATAATAACCGTCAGTACTCATCAGGAGTGTTGAAGGCTGGAATTCGGCAGGTATGGTTTTTACAACCTCAAAGGTCTTGGGGTCAATCTGAAGAATACCTTTATCAGTTGCCACAAGCAGCCATTTGGCATCGGATGTGTAGCCTACGCCACTGGGTACACCATACTTCTTGTTGCTGAACTTCTTGATCTGGTCATCAACAAGTCGGGTGTTGTAGAGATATACCGCAGCGGGCTTCTTACCGTTGGTGAGGGCAAGGAAGTTGATTCCGGCGGGGCTGATCTCCAATCCGGTGAGGGGCTGGGGGAGTTCGGCTATCTCTTTTCCTGAGATTGTCATGACCTTTTTCTCCTGACCGGCATAAAGGGTGTTCTGGAAGCGTGTGATATGTTCAGGCGACTTCTTGAACTTGAAGTCATAGTCGTTGCGTGATTGGTTCCCCTGGCCATTAGCCGCTATTGCAAACAGCGCTATGGTCAGCATGGTGCCTGTTCCGCGCAAGATGTGATGGAAGGATAACATGATTGGTTTTATATTTTATTTGATTTTAATTAATTATCAAAGACGTTTGAGGTAAACCGGGAGTTCTACGTCAGGGCTTTCGTTGACCGGTTCTTTGAGGAGTTTGTTTGTTTCCTCAATAAGACTGTCTATGTCGAAACGGCAGAATGTGAGTATGAGAATATGACTTTCAGCCGGATTTAAACCTGTGAGTTGTTCGCGGGTTATGGATTGTCCGGGAAGAATCACGTAACTGCTGATGGGTTGACCCAGTTCCGAGAGTTCAATTGATCCGGCGCCTGTTTCCTGATATTTTATCACGTTCATGTAAATGGGGAATGCAAGCGTGTTGGCCACACGGAAGTTCATTCCGTTTCCGTCAAGGTGGGCCGACGTCATCTCTGTGGGATATTCGGCCGCTTCCAGTCCGGAAGGATTGCTCATGATATTATATATGTGCAGGGCGAGTTCGTGAGGTGCTACTTCCTTGTTTTCAGCGGCGGGGTCATAGATGTGCATTGATCGTTTAACCAGTCCCTCGGTGTAGAGGCGGTTGTTGTTCGGGGTTCCGCTTTTGCTCATGGTCCATCGGTCGTTGATGGCACCGAACGTGTTGCCTGACTGTTTGCGGGCATCAAGCATGATCCCCATGGGTGTGGTTTTACCCTCACCGGTGGACTTGAATATCTCCTTGGTGGTGGCGTTGAATATTTCCACTGTAGCCCCTGGGCCAATGACTATTTCGTCAGCCGCACCTACCTTCATCCCTTTTTCCGGTGTGACATTTTTCCCGGCCTGTCTGATGGTGATGTTGCCGCTGAAACTGTATAGCGTATAGTTGGCAAGTGCCGAAATGGCGGTGAGCGAAAGGGCTATGAGTAAAACTATTATTCTGTTCATTTTCAATGTTATATTGTTGTATTTGATTTCTCGTTCTTTTGTCGGTATTTCTCAATAAGGTTCTTGATTATGGTGTATACTCCGTTCCAGATGTCGCAGGCAAAGAGTCCGAAGGCAAGCATCACCAGGGCATAGGAGAAGTCGATAATCAGATTGTGGTATATGAAAAACCAGTAGCCTACTTGCACAGTCACCCACAGCAAACCTAACTGAATCAGACGGAGCAACAGTCCCAGAGCACCGCTGCGGAATGTGACATGGGTGAACACCACTATGAAACAGAGCAGAAAACCTATCATCACATTCATCCACTGAGGCAGGCGTTCCATATAGGCTCCATCCATGACGGTGGCTATGGAGTGGGCGTGTATCAGCACACCGGGCATCGCCGAGTTCACCGGGGTGGGATGAAGGTCTCCTAATTCATGTATCGCACCTATCAGAACAACTCTCCCGGAAATGGTGTCGGCATTCTCCATCAGTGACTCGGGTTCAAGAATGGCAAACCTGCGCGAGTGGAAATTTACATATTCCAGCCGGTTGCCACGGGCCCGCAGACGGTTGTACGCCTCCTCATCGGCCAGTCTTACGAGTGCTGCCGGGAAAGAGATTACGGTATCTCCACTTATTGTTGGAAAGAAGGTCTGCATTTCCCTCACCATGCTTCCTTCATATTTGGAGGGCATGCTGGCTGCGGCATATTCAACACCCAGTTTCAGGGTGTCGGCCTCACCGTCGGGATAAAAATAGGATGAGGAGTTGATATGGAACAGCATGGGGTCGTTCTCAGGACGCATTGACAGAGGCATTACAAGACCGGGGCATGCACGGAACGCATCATGGAGAACCTCATCGCCATCTCGGCGGTCGTCAAACATCACATCAAGGCCTATGGCTTTAGGTCCGCAAAGCGAAACTATTTGAAGTATGTCGGCAATTTCCTGACGGTCGCTGTTGTCTATGTTTATCACTACCACGTGATCATCCAGATGGCTGACTGCCCGTGAATCTGCAACGATATTATAGAAGTCAGTGATGGTGAAATCATTCTTCTCCGGAGTAGAAAAGAATGCCGCGGTGGAAACGGAAAAGGGTGCCATGAACAGATATGAGAGAATGAACGCGAGCGCAGTTATGCCCAGTGTCTTTCCCAGACAACGAACATAATTCTTTTTTTTGCTTCCTTCACTCATCTCCGATTGGCTATATACTATTTCTACTGAAATCTACTGCATATCTCTTGGAAAGAG
>CAMWNP010000021.1 GCA_947175645.1 uncultured Porphyromonadaceae bacterium | reverse complement strand
ACTAAAAGGTCTGACTCCTGCAAATGGAATCAGACCTAATTTTATTCCTACTCAATTTTTTTTTAGCGGACAGTAATAATAAATTACATCACATTTTAATTTTTAAAATTTATGAAACAATATCTTGTTAAGTATGCCTATATTGGACCATTAAATGGAATGTTACATCAAAACGCTCGAATACTAAGTTTACACTCCTCATCTGAATCTGAGGCACTCACTGTTCTCAAACAACAACTCAACGGACACTGGCACACTTATGGCTCAAATGTAGAAGTTGTTATATTAAGTGTACGACCAGCATAATGCAATAATATGCTCTATAATTCTACAAGTGTCAACTACTAGACAGTTTAATTAAACCTTTACAATGTTTATTCCTCTAAAAGTAGTTATAACAAAAAATCTATTTTTCTGAAAGTTTGCTTCAATTTTATTGAAGTAATGAAATAACGGAGTTTGAGGGTAAACTCCGCACCTAAAAAAGAGAGTATGCCCGGCGACACATAGTGTCCGACAGGCATACTCTCGACTATGATATAATAATATGAGTTCTTGCTTAGAGGAGGTCGACCGAACGGCGGATAAACTTGCTCAATGCCTCACCTTTCAACAGGCCGTTTCCGAGGAGCGCAAGGTCGATAAGTTGACTAACCAACGGAGTGTTTACGGCATAGTCCGCTATGATCTTCTCTTCATCGGCACGGGCCTTGGCAACATCGGCTTCAAGTTCCTGCTGCTGTTTTTCCTGCTCGGCAGTTGGCTTGCCATCCTTTATCGCGGCACGCAGTTCTGTTATCAGGCTGTTGCTGTCGTCGATTTTCTTTTCAAGGGGTGAAACCTGGTCACCGAGATTGTTCTGGGACTCATCGCGCAGACGCACAATCAACGGGTGCTCAGTGTTGACAACAAGATTATAGTTATCGGGCAGATTTCCGTAGATATCCATTCCCGGCTGCATGGCCGCCATATCCTTCATACGCCGCATGAATTCGTTCAGCGTTATGACGATAGGTGCGTCATTAGCACTCAGAGCCTCGAAGGTGACAAGGAACTGAGCATTCTGCATCTTGGGCAGTTGTGAGCGGAAAAGGGAGGTCATGATGTTACGCTGCAGCGGTGTGAGGTCCGCCTCTTTGCGGTTATCTTTCACGATAAGGTTATCGATAACGTCAGAGTCAACACGCACGAACCGGCTCTTTTCAATCTTCTGCTCAAGCAACCCTACGAAATGGTTGTCAAGTTGTCCGTCCATAATCAGCACGTTGTAGCCACGGCTTTCCGCACTCTGGATGTAGTTATACTGTGCCTCGCGGTCAGTGGCATACAGGAAAATGATGTTGCCGTCCTTGTCAGTCTGTTCAGGTTCAATCAGTTTCTTGTATTCATCGATAGTGAAATATTTACCCTGCACATCCTTGAGCAGACAGAAGTTCATGGCTGCATCGCAGAACTTGGTGTCAGTGAGCATACCGTACTGGATGAAAATCTTGATATCGTCCCATTTCGCTTCGAAATCCTGACGTGACTCCTTGAAGAGTTCATCCAGTCGGGCTGAAACTTTCTTGGTGATATATGTTGAGATTTTCTTTACTGAAGAGTCGCTCTGCAAATAAGAACGCGACACATTCAGAGGAATGTCAGGCGAATCAATCACACCCTGAAGCAACATCAGGAATTCAGGTACTACACCCTCAACTGAATCGGTCACGAACACCTGGTTGCAATATAGTTGGATGCGGTTCTTGGTAATCTCGAAATTGTTCTTTATCTTGGGGAAGAACAGTATGCCGGTAAGAGTGAACGGATAATCCACATTCAGATGAATCCAGAACAGCGGTTCCTCCTGGCCGGGGTAGAGATCCTGATAGAATTTCAGGTAATCCTCACGTGTGAGGTCAGCAGGTTTTTTCATCCATATGGGTTCGGTGCTGTTGATGACTTTGTCACGGTCTGTGTCGACCATCTTTCCGTCTTTCCACTCCTGTTCCTTACCTGAAATAACAGGCACGGGGAGGAAGCGGCAATATTTGCGGAGAAGCGCGTCGATGCGTGACTGTTCAAGGAACTCCTTGTTGTCATCGTCAATATAAAGGATGATGTCAGTTCCACGCTCAGTCTTATCAGTAGGCTCCATGGTGTACTCAGGCGAACCGTCACATTCCCAACGGACAGCCTCGGCTCCTTCCTTATAGGAAAGTGAGCGGATCTCCACTTTCTTAGCCACCATGAAAGCGGAATAGAATCCAAGTCCGAAGTGACCTATGATGCTGTTGGCGTTGTCCTTGTATTTTTCAAGGAACTCCTCCGCACCGGAGAAGGCTATCTGGTTGATATATTTGTTGATGTCATCAGCGGTCATACCAATACCGTGATCCGAAACCGTCAGCGTTCCGGCTTCCTTGTCGATTGTCACACGTACATCGAGTTTGCCCAGTTCACCCTTGTACTCACCGAAGGAAGCGAGGGTGCGGATCTTCTGAGTAGCGTCGACAGCGTTCGACACCAGTTCACGGAGGAAAATCTCATGATCACTGTAGAGAAATTTTTTGATTACGGGGAAAATATTCTCGGTTGTAACCCCGATGGTTCCTTTTTGCATATATGTATGTTATTTGATTATTCTACTTCTATAACAATCTGCAAAGAGTGTGCCAAGTTTAATTTTTACCAATTTTTGTGAAAAAGATGTCAAAAAGTGGAGTCATAGGTGTAATTATGTCATTTTTTCAGACAGAATAACGGTGACACGTGCAGGATAGGCTGCCATGTCACCGTTGATATGGTTTCCGGGATATATTATTTCCTGATATTTCCGAGAGCCGTGGCAGCAATCTGTTCAGGAGTCATACCGCACCTGCGCTGGAGTTCTCCGGCGTTGTATCGGTTGAGGAACTCCTTGGGCAATCCGAGATTGATAACCTTGACAGACGCATTGCCGAAATATGAGGCAACCTTCTGACCATATCCACCGTCAAGAATTCCATCTTCGGCAGTGATGATGACATCATAACCAAGAAGTGAATCAAGTGTGGACTTATCAAGGTGTGAAACCTGGCGGGGATTGATAACCGTAGCGTCAACACCGGCAGATGCAAGAATATCGGCAGCCTGAGTGACAATAGGAAGGAAGCCCCCTACCCCGATCAAGGCCACACGGGATCCTGCACGCACCGTTTCATAACCGGCTTCAGAGTAATCCTCCGGAATATTTATGTCAGGATTTGTCAGGACGTTGCCTCCGGGTATGCGGATAACGGCAGGTGTCTTACGCTGATTTTCCGACCAGTGGAGCATTGCCACGAATTCTTCCTTGCATGACGGGGTCAGCACAAGAAGGTCAGGGATATTGGAAAGCAGACTCAGATCAAAGAACCCCAGATGAGTTTCATCGTTCATTCCGAACATAGAGCCATAGAACACCAGGAATGTGGCCGGCTGATGATTCAATGCTATATCCTGGCTGAACTGATCAAATGCTCGCTGCAGGAATGTGCTTGCCAACCCTACAACAGGAGTTGCACCACCCTTTGCCAGACCGCTCGCCATGGCAACAGCCTGCTGCTCGGCTATACCCACGTCAACAAACTGTTTACCGGCCTCGGCGCGTCGGTCAGGTCCGAATCCAATTACTCCGGGAGTGCCTGCCGTAATGGCTACCAGACCAGGGTTATCTTTGATTTTTTCAAGAAAATCTTTTGCGAAAATATCTGCATACGTGTCGGTGTCAACACCCGCGGGTGTACCGCTGAGCGGAGCACCGGTGGCAGGATCGAACGGAGCGGTGTAGTGGAACTGCTCCTTATGTGACTCGGCAACCGGAAGGCCCATACCCTTCATTGTGTTGATATGCACCACCACCGGATGGTCAGAATTCTTCACTGAGCGGAAAGCGCTGATAAGGCTCTCGATGTCGTTGCCATACTGCACATAGATGTAGTCGTAGCCGAACGTGCGGAACAGATTTTCTCCGGCCGTACCGTTAGTGTTGCGCAGAAGCCGGAGGTTTTCATAAATTCCGCCGTGGTTCTCTGCTATACTCATGTCGTTGTCGTTGACAACTACAATGAAGTTCGTGCCCAGAGTAGCACCATAGTCAAGTCCCTCGAACGCCACACCTCCGCTGAGCGAGCCGTCGCCGATCACCGCCACAACATTCTCCTTGCCACCGGTGAGATCACGCGCCTTGGCAAGTCCTGATGCAAGCGCTATGGCTGATGAGGTATGACCCAGAGAAAAGAGGTCATACTCGCTTTCCGAGGGAGAGGTGTAACCCGTGACGTCATCGTAGTGTTTCGGATCAGTGAACGCACGAATACGTCCGGTTATCATCTTGTGGGGATAAGTCTGGTGCGAAACATCAAACACGATTTTATCCTTGGGTGTATCAAAAACATAGTGAAGCGCAATGATAGCCTCCACCATACCCAGGTTGGGACCGCAGTGACCCCCATGGGACGAAAGTTTCTCAATCAAGGTTCTGCGCAGACCGTCTGCCACCTCTTTCAGTTCCGCCGTATCCATCTTGCGGATATCTGCGGGCGACTCAATTTTGTTAAGGTCTAATTTATCCATTTCCTCAGTTATTTTTTATTATTTTTTTCTTTACGGCTCACAGCCCACAGAAAAACCGGCAATGCTATGACAAATGAAATCACCCACATCACCAGCACTCCGGCAACGTCAACTCCGAATATCAACCCTGCCTCACTGTCGTATATCTTCCCCCCGTTGCCATAGAGGAAAAACAGCACGGCTGCCGCTATAAGCGGGGCGAATGCCACCAGTGCGGAGGCTATGACTATCCTTAAATACTTCAGATTCATGTCAACTTTTTGTGCAAATTTAGCACATTATCACGATTGGTACAAATATAATTCGTAACACTAATCCAAATATTTGTACCACTTTTTTACACAACCATCAGCACAAATGCCACCAGAGCAAGTATCAGACCGATGATTCCAACGGGCAATATGCTCTTCCTTATCCGCCTTCTTTGCTCATCGGACAATGGAGCGCCATGGTTACGCTTCTTATATGTAAGGGCAAGAACCATACGCATCACTGCCCGGACAATCAGAGTGCCCAGGCTGATGTAAAGTAATATTACCGCTATCTGATTCTGTTCCATAAAACTTGAGTTTTATTTAGTTGCCTTGCTTCAATCCGCATCAGCAGACAAACTGGCCCCCGTTCCGGCTATATTCTAATATCCATTTATGAAGTAGTTGTTGAATGCCAGTTTTTATTATCAACTTCTTCTTATCATATAAAAGTAAACATATCTCCATGGTAAATAGTTCCTTAAACATAGTTAAAATCCTAAAGCACCGCCTTATGACTCGGAATTTCTTTTTACCTTTGACAACTACTAATGTAAATTTATGAGATTACGTTACATCACTGCAGGCATATTGGCGGTCCCGGTCACCTTGATAATCAGATACGCGGTCTTTGCTCCTGACTGTAACCTGCTTGTCGTGGCTGTGACATTCTTTCTGAGTCTTTGCCTCAACTGTGGGATTACCTTTCTGACACGAAAAATAAACCGGAACCGTGGCTGAACATCTTTGCCAAATTCAATTTTAAACACTATTATAATTATAACAACAATGAGAAGATTATTCTTTTTCCTTTCAGTATTAACATCATTTATGGCGTTGGGAGGAACACCGGAACAGAACTGCAACATACCTGACTCGCTGAATATACCGGTGTATATCATTGATGGAGTGGAATGCAGTTTCACCGATGTAGATCCTACAGATATATTGAATATCGAGATAATCAAAGACCCGAACCTTACCCGGATATTCGCACCACGGCGTGGAGGGATAGTTCTTGTGACAACAAAATCGAAGACAAAACTCAAACAGATCGTTTCAGAGTATTACGACGATATGGAGAAAGCGAAGGCAAAACGCAAACCGGGTGAACTAATCATACGCTGACACACTTGAGGGAAACTGGTTCCGAATTCTGAAATATACCGAGGCTGTGTTCAAAATAAGCATGGCCTCTTGTTTTATTTATTATCCTTATAAGAGAGCAGCCCTCTATGGCTGCCTGCGCCGCATAAATTTCATTATGCGGATAGGATCGTTATGGCAATGATCCTATCTACTTCTAAATATTGCTGTCCGATAAAACTTGAAAATTGCAAAAATACATGGCTCGAACGCTGATTTTACGGTGTTCGAGTCTTCTTTTTTAAATTACAAGCCCCCTACATCAAAAAGAGATGGTGCCGGAGGATCTCCGTAAGCCTCGGAAAGGATGATTTCCCACTCCTTTTCGGGATTATTAAACAGACTGTAGAAGTCCACATAGTACATCAGCGTTATCCTGACCATTGTTGCCAGTCCGGAGAAACTCCATCGACGTTTCAGTCCTTTTTTCATCACCATCAGCAGCAGGTTTGCAATGAGCGTTACCCAAATCTGGATTTTGATCGCATTTGCACTCTCCCCATAAAAGTATTTCAACGGGAAGTTCTGCTTCATCTGTTTAACCATCTCGGCGTTTAGGGTGACGCAATGACGAAGTCAGGACTTGCGAAATTTCACAATTTTAATTTATTTGAAAGAGTGTTAGAGCCCATTCAGGAATTTCGGTGGTGTACTGTTTTGCTAAATCTCCATTTGTAAGGCGGAAAAGAGGGCGTGCATCGGCACCGTCAATTGAGTTATCATAGATGTATAGACGGTCAACGATAGATGACACTGTTTTACAGTTACGAATAGACTTATAATAGCGCGATATTATTTTTGAAATAGGCACATCGTGTCCTCCTTTCATGACCCTATTTGCAATACGGGACGCATTTATTGCGGGGCTTGAGGTTGAAATAAAGAAGATGCGGATGAAAAAGCCTGATTGCTTGGCTCGTATGACAAAATCAATTTTATCTTGAGCAGAAAACACAGTCTCAAATACAACACTTTTCTTTTCTGCAAGACATCTTTCTCGAAGTTCTGAACAATAATTGGCAGCCTTCAGAACGGCTTCCGAATTGTTCCAATCGCCGAACATATCTTTGGCTACTTGGTCGGGATTGATATATGTTGTTCCCTCCGCCCATTCGTGATGAAGAAATTTTTGGGTAATAGAAGTTTTACCTGACCCGTTAGGTCCGGCTATAATGTTCAATTCCGGCTTATACTCAGTAGTTCCCATTTTTAACCTCGTTGATGCGATCGGACCATTTCTCTTGATCATATTTCATTTCTTTACACATATCGTAAAGATACCTGCTCACAGCCTCCTCATTACTTTTCTTCGCATCTTGTGCTACTTCGTGCATAATTTGCGCGAGCATTTCATCGGTGGGCTCTTTACCGGAATTGAAACGGTATGAATTCAGTTCGGCTTCTGACATTTTTCTAAAGAATCATAAAGGCAGGGATTTCTGCGATTGAAATCCCTGCCATGTTAATATTTATCCTTTTAAGGGATTAGTCCTCTATCGCAGCCTGCGCCGCTGCTACACGTGCGATGGGCACACGGAAGGGTGAGCAACTAACGTAGTTCATGCCGAGTTTGGCGCAGAATTTAACTGAAGAGGGTTCGCCACCGTGTTCGCCACAGATACCCACTTTGAGTTCGGGCTTAACTGAACGTCCTTTCTTAACACCCATTTCAACGAGTTGACCTACACCTTCCTGATCAAGTACTTCGAAGGGATCTACCTTGATGATGCCGTGTTCCTTGTAGAATTTGAGGAACTTGGGAGCATCGTCACGTGAGAATCCGAAGGTCATCTGGGTAAGGTCATTTGTTCCGAATGAGAAGAAGTCGGCTACCTGAGCGATTTCGTTTGCAGTAAGGGCTGCACGGGGCACTTCAATCATTGTACCAACCATGTAGGGGATTGACTGTCCTTTTTCCTCAAATACTTTTGCGGCTGTGATGTTGATCACATTAGCCTGGTTCTGTATTTCCTTGAGTGAGCCTACCAGAGGTATCATGATTTCAGGGTGAACATCAACGCCACGTTCTTTTACAGCGAGTGCTGCTTCAATTATGGCGCGTGTCTGCATCTCGGTGATTTCGGGATAGGTGATACCGAGGCGGCATCCACGGTGACCGAGCATGGGGTTGAATTCCTCAAGGCTGTCAACTTTTGCCTTTACTTCTGCCAGAGAGATGCCCATATCTTCGGCAAGTTCCTTCTGGGTTGCAGTCTGATGAGGTACGAATTCATGCAAGGGGGGATCGAGCAGACGGATTGTCACGCCGAAGCCGTCCATTGCCTCGAAGATACCTTCAAAGTCACCGCGCTGCATGGGAAGCAGTTTGGCGAGTGCCACGCGACGGCCTTCTTCATCTGAAGCGAGGATCATTTCACGTACTGCTTTGATGCGGTCACCTTCAAAGAACATGTGCTCTGTACGGCAAAGACCTATACCCTGTGCACCGAAGTGACGTGCCTGACGGGCATCACGCGGAGTGTCAGCATTGGTGCGGACAAGAGTTTTGGTGAATTTGGCTGCCAGATCCATGATTGCACCGAAGTCGCCGTCAAGTTCGGGTTCGGTGGTTTTCACCTCTCCATTGTAAACCTCACCGGTTGAACCGTTAAGTGAAATCCAGTCACCTTCTTTATATGTCTTGCCACCCATTGTCAGGGTTTTCTCTTTGTAATCAATCACGATTTCACCTGCACCTGATACACAGCATTTACCCATACCGCGTGCGACAACGGCTGCATGTGAAGTCATACCGCCACGCATGGTGAGGATACCCTGTGCTACAGCCATACCACGGAGGTCTTCAGGTGATGTTTCGATACGTACAAGAACGACTTTACGTTTTTTCTCTGCCCATGCTTCAGCATCTTCAGCGGAGAATACAATCTGACCTGCAGCAGCACCGGGAGATGCGGGCAGACCTTTAGCCATTACTTTGGCATCTTTGACAGCCTTCTTGTCAAATACGGGGTGGAGAAGTTCATCGAGTTTCTGAGGTTCCATACGCAACAGGCAGGTCTTTTCATCGATCTTGCCGTCACGGAGCAGATCCATGGCTATTTTAACCATAGCGGCACCGGTACGTTTACCGTTACGTGTCTGGAGCATCCACAGTTTACCATCCTGGATTGTGAACTCCATATCCTGCATATCGCGGTAGTAGTCCTCCAGTTTGTTTGCTATTGCAATGAGTTCTGCAGCGCAAACAGGCATAGACTCTTCAAGAGAAGGATATTTTGATGCGCGCTCTTCCTCAGAAATTCCCTGGAGAGCGGCCCAGCGGCGTGAACCTTCCACTGTGATCTGCTGCGGAGTACGGATACCCGCAACCACATCCTCACCCTGTGCGTTGATGAGGTATTCACCATTGAAAATGTTTTCACCTGTTGCTGCATCGCGGCTGAATGCCACACCGGTAGCGGAGTTGTTACCCATGTTACCGTAAACCATTGCCTGAACGTTAACGGCTGTACCCCACTCTTCGGGGATCTGGTTCATGCGGCGGTAAACAATGGCGCGTTCATTCATCCAACTGTCGAATACGGCGCAGATACCACCCCAGAGTTGTTCCCAAGCATCATCGGGGAAGTCCTTGCCGGTAAATTCCTTTACTGCGGCTTTAAAGAGTTTGACGAGGTTCTTGAGGTCATCTACATCAAGTTCAGAGTCAAATTTGATACCTTTCTGTTCTTTGACCTTGTCCATGATTTCCTCGAATGGATCGATGTCGGCTTTGCTTTTGGGTTTCATGCCGAGAACAACGTCACCGTACATCTGAACGAAACGGCGGTAACTATCCCAGGCGAAACGGGGATTGCCGCTTTTCTCAGCCATTGATTCCACCGTAGCGTCATTCATACCGAGGTTGAGGACTGTATCCATCATACCGGGCATTGATGCGCGCGCTCCTGAACGAACGGAAACCAGCAGAGGATTAGCGGGATCATTGAACTTCTTGCCGGTGAGGCTCTCAACGTGAGCCACTGCTGCTTCCACGTCTCTCTGAAGGCGTTTTACAACTTCGTCCTTACCATACTGAGTGTACTCGGTGCAGACTTCTGTAGTGATGGTGAAGCCCGGAGGAACAGGCATTCCAAGGAGGTTCATCTCAGCGAGGTTAGCGCCTTTACCTCCGAGGAGGTTTCTCATTGAGGCATTACCTTCGGCTTTACCGTCGCCAAATGTATAAACTCTTTTCATGTGAATTGTTATTTTAAACTGATTATATGTATTTTCAAATTGGTTTTATCTGTTGAATTTTGCAAAGTTACAAATTTCTCAATTAACTAAAAAATTTATTTTGCCGCAACACGTGATTTTTGACAACTTCCGTCATTTATGATGTGATTTGCCGGCTACAAAGAGCGACAGTGCTATCAGAACAATGCCCACGCCCAGTTTCAGAAGGTCGTTGACATTACCGTATTCCACTTCAATGGAGTGCTTGAAGAATGTGACTATAAGCACCATGAGGATAACCTTGCCGAGGGCGGATTTGAGGTCATCCACATTACTTATGTGCATCCATGACGGACGTCCGTCAACTTTCTGCAGCACAGGATCGATTTTGGTGATGAAAAGTTCATAGACACCTACACCGAATATCACCAGCATCATGGCGAACAGAAACACATCCACTGATGACACAAACATCTCGAGCATGTGTTCATATTGCGGTGACGCTATGTTTTCCAGGAATTCTCCCAGAGCGTCTATCACAATTATCGTACCTTTCACAAAAAGCGCAACAGCAGAAATCAATGAGCCGAACACAGCCAGAAGTGTAAGAAACCGTGTGAAGTACAGGCACTTCTCAAAATTTCTCGCCACCGCATTTTTGTAGTTCAATATATTAGGAAAGTTTATGGAGCGTTCCCTGAGGGCTTTCAGCAGAGCCTTGTCATATTCATCGAAATACTTATTGTTCTGAATTTTCGCACGCAGCCACTTGGCTTCGTGCTCATCAATTTCGCCGGGACTATCCTCATCCTCCAGCAGAAGAGCCGCCAGAGCATCAACAAACAGGGTTTTGAATTGCGGTGAAACATGAGCCTTATTGAAGGAATCCTTAAGTGAATACAAGAAGTCACCCTTCTCCATACTCATGCCACCATCAAACAAAGCCACACGAAGCACTTCCACATCCTCATCACTGAGGTTTCCATCGGCTATCAGCCGTTTTTTCAGTAAAATCAAGTCTTCCATACGATGAGTGATAATGATTTGACATTGACCGGCGCCAACGACTGTATGCTGACCCTCAGACAATCTGTCATTCAAAATTATACATAATTTCCGACCTGAACAAATTTCTTCGTAAAAACATACATAAATGGTTCAGGAAAAACCTGGGACAAATAAAAGCCGGTCCCACAATTTACATTTATTGCAGAACCGGTCCTATGAATATTTTCTTGTCAACAGATACCGTGACGTTCAGCGACGCTCGGCAAAAAATGAGGTAAAATGCTCATGTTCCTGCACGGGCAGTCCGTCACGTTCTTTCTGAGCGCGAATGGCCTTGACCAGGAATGCTGCGTTACGTCCGAGGTTACGAATTGTCTGTAGCCCCTCCAGATCTGATTCCACATCTTCTGCGGTGAAGCCGTGCACCTCATTCCAGTAGGTAGATGATACAACGGGCATGGAATTCATTGTAAAGAAATGATTGAGATCATCGAAAGCCGAAGTACTGCCTGCCCTGCGTGAGGACACTACTGTTGCTCCAATTTTCTGATTACAGTCCACGCTTCCGGAGGTACTGTAGAACAATCTGTCAAGAAAAGCGTGCAACTGCCCGTTAGGTCCCGCATAATACACAGGTGTTCCCACAATCAAGCCGTCCGCTTCGGCCAGCAGGGGTGCTGTTTCGTTAACTGCGTCATCAAACACGCATTTTCCATGCGTCCGGCAAAAGTTGCATGCAATGCAGCCACGGATATTCTTGTTGCCGATATTTATTCTGGTTGTGGCCACGCCATTTTCATTCAGAGTTCTTTCAAGTTCATCAAATGCCCTTGCAACACATCCCTTTGAATGAGGACTCCCGTTGACCAGCAGTATGTTATATCCCTTATCCATAAATTAAATAGATTTTGAAATTTATCAGTTTCTGTAACTATTTTAACGATGTCAGCCATAATTTGTTCAACATTTCATCTGTCCAACTGTAAAACTGGTAATTTTTTCCATAAAACAGGTTAGTGGGAGTTGTCAAAAACTTGTAACTTTGCCTACTACAAAGAAAATTATATGAAACATTTATTGACAATGGCACTCATGCTGAGCGGAGTAGCCTTAACCCTCAACTCACAGACTATGTACAACCCCAACACCATCACATCTTTAGCACCCGCACAAGAACTTTCCCTCACCGGAGAGTGGGACAAAGTGTTTCCCAAAAGTGATAAAGTCAACCACAGGAAAGTTACATTCGTCAACCGTTACGGCATCACGCTCGCTGCTGACATGTACACACCTGTTGACGCGTCAGGGAAACTTCCCGCTATTGCAGTCAGCGGTCCCTTCGGAGCAGTAAAGGAGCAGTCAAGCGGGCTCTATGCCCAGCAACTTGCGGAGCGTGGATTCATAACCATAGCCTTTGACCCTTCATTTACCGGAGAAAGCGGTGGTCAACCACGCAGAGTGGCATCGCCTGACATCAACACCGAAGACTTCTCGGCTGCGGTGGACTTCCTCTCGGTTCAGCCTGACGTGGACCCTGACCGGATTGGCATTTTAGGGATATGCGGCTGGGGAGGTATAGCCATTCAGGCAGCAATAAACGACCCACGCATCAAAGCAACCGTAGCATCAACCATGTATGACATGACACGCGTCAGCGCGAACGGCTATTTTGATTCCGACAACTCAAAGGAAAAGAGGAATGCCACACGTGCCGCACTGGCCGCACAGCGCACTGAGGACTACAAAAACGGTCACTACAACCGTGCGGGCGGAGTTGTCGATCCCCTGCCTGATGATGCTCCGCAATTCGTGAAAGATTATTATGCCTATTACAAGCAGCCCAGAGGTTTTCATCCACGTTCCGGCAACTCTACTGACGGTTGGAACGGCACATCTGTGCTTCCGTTCATGAACTTCAAGTTCTTCGAGTATGCGGGAGAACTCGAAAGAGCCGTTATGATCGTCCATGGTGAAAACGCCCATTCCCGCTATTTCGGAGAAGATACGTTCAGACTACTTCATGGCGACAACAAAGAACTTCTTATTGTGGCCGATGCTTCACATTGCGATCTATACGATAATCTTGACAAGATTCCAATGAATCAGATAGCCACATTCTTCCTCACCTGGATGCCAAAATAATCTGTTTGATGACAACGGAAGAATTTATCAGAATCCTCTCCTCCGGAGATGTTATCCCCGGAGGATCTCCCGTACACCTTAAGATGCACGAGTTGTCACAGGAGGCCATACGGATAACCATGCAGATCAATAACGCTTATCACACCCATGAGGAAATTGTAGCACTTATGTCAGAACTGACCGGAACCGATGTTCATCCGAGTTTCAGCATGTTCCCTCCATTTTTCACTGACTGCGGAAAAAATCTGCATATCGGCAAGCGTGTATTCATCAATTCCGGATGCAAATTCCAGGACCAGGGAGGTATATTCATTGGCGATGATGTCCTCATAGGGCACAACTGCGTGATAGCGACCCTCAATCATGTCATGGACCCCGACCGGAGGGCTGATATGACTGCGGCCCCCGTCAGAATAGAAGGCAAGGTCTGGATAGGAGCGAACGTCACCATTCTGCAGGGTGTCACAATCGGGGAAGGTTCCATTGTGGCAGCCGGAGCGGTAGTCAACAATGATGTTCCGCCGTTAACCATAGTTGGAGGAGTTCCTGCCCGTACTATAAAGAAAATCCCGGTGGAAAACCCAAACGGTAAGCAGATGGGAACAACGTCTGACTGACAATCTGAGATAATTGTAACTTCAACTTATGAAACTACTGACTCTGTCCATAATTCTTTTATCAGCACTTATGTCAAACATGACTCAAGCCCGGACCAAACTTTATCTTACTTCCGGAAACCGGACCCTGACGGCTACGCTTTCCGAAAACGAAACCACACATCGCCTCACTGAAATGTTGGCGAATAATCCCATCACAGTCAGTATGGAAGATTTTGGAGGCTTTGAAAAGGTCGGAGATCTACCCGTGTCGTTACCTGCATCAAACAGTCAGATCACAACCGTTCCCGGTGACATAATGCTCTACCAGGGACGTAGTATTGTAATCTTTTACGGCTCTAATTCCTGGAGTTACACTCCTCTGGGAAAGATTGATAATGCCACATCTTCCATGCTGCGCGAGTTTCTCGGAAGCGGAACTGTGGAGGTTACGCTTTCACTCCAACCAATGTCTTCAACGGAAATAGCGAAGGAAGATTGCAAAGTTGATGATGTCTTCTACAGGATTGACGGAACCGTTGCCGTAGATCAACCCCTGAAGCCGGGTCTATACATCGTCAACGGCCGGAAGATCATTGTCAGATGATTTAATCTGAAAAGACCGGTGTCCTGCCTGCACTTTTAACCCTCCGCACTTGCGAATAATAAATAATTAATGTAACTTTGCAGAAATTAGGGGAGTATCCCCCTCTGAAAAGTTACATTTTATTATGAGGAAATTGCGAAGTGCCACCAGCACTGAAGGTCGGCGCATGGCCGGAGCCAGAGCCCTGTGGAGGGCTAACGGAATGAAAGAAGAACAGTTAGGCAAACCAATAATAGCCATCGTAAACTCTTTCACCCAGTTTGTTCCCGGTCACACCCACCTTCATCAGATAGGTCAGATTGTCAAGGAAGAGATTGAACGCCGGGGATGTTTCGCGGCAGAATTCAACACCATAGCCATAGATGACGGCATTGCCATGGGACATGACGGGATGCTATATTCCCTACCCTCGCGTGACCTTATCGCCGACTCCGTGGAATACATGGTCCACGCCCACAAGGCGGATGCCATGATATGCATCTCGAACTGTGACAAGGTCACTCCCGGAATGTTGATGGCGGCAATGCGCCTGAATATACCCGCAATTTTTGTCTCCGGTGGTCCAATGGAGGCAGGTGAAGTTGAAGGAAAACCTTCCGACCTTGTTGACATTATGGTGGCTGCCGCTGACGATACTGTGAGTGATCATACTCTTCATGAATACGAAATGAAAGGTTGCCCCACCTGCGGTTCATGCTCAGGAATGTTCACCGCCAATTCCATGAACTCACTCAATGAGGCCATCGGTTTGACCCTTCCCGGAAACGGAACCGTGGTAGCAACACACAAGGAGCGTGTAAACCTATTCAGAAGAGCAGCCAACAAACTGATTGACAACACTTTCGCATATTATTTCAACGATGACGACAGTGTACTGCCCAGAAGCATAGCCTCCAGGGCTGCCATTTTGAACGCCATGACTCTTGACATTGCAATGGGGGGATCAACAAACACGGTGCTTCATCTTCTTGCAATAGCCAACGAAGCCGAGGCGGATTTCACTATGGCCGACATTGACAGTCTGTCACGAAAAACCCCCGTGCTCTGCAAAGTTGCGCCCAACTCCCATTACCACATACAGGATGTCAACCGTGCTGGCGGAATCCTTTCCATAATGAAAGTTCTGGCCGAAGCAGGCCTTATCGACACCTCGGTGAAACGTGCCGATGGTCTGACTTTGGATGAAGCGATAAAAAAATTCGCCCCTGACTCACCTGATTTTGATAAAGATGAGGCTCTTCCGGTGTGGAAAGCCGCACCCGCCAACCGTAAGTCAGTGGATATGGGCAGTCAGGACTCACACTTCGAAACCCTTGACCTTGACCGTAGCAATGGATGTATCCGTGACTTGGAACATGCCTACGATAAGGATGGCGGGCTTGCCGTGCTTTACGGGAACATTGCTGTTGACGGATGCGTTGTAAAGACAGCGGGCGTAGACAGTTCCATATTCCGCTTCTGCGGACCCGCCAAAGTATACGAATCACAGGATGAAGCAGTGGAAGCGATTCTTACTGACAAAGTTCAGGAGGGTGATGTGGTTGTCATTACGCACGAAGGGCCTAAGGGAGGTCCCGGAATGCAGGAGATGCTCTACCCCACAAGTTACATAAAGGCAAAACACCTCGGAAAGAAATGCGCGCTCATCACTGACGGACGTTTCTCAGGGGGAACATCAGGTCTCTCCATAGGACACATATCGCCGGAAGCGGCAGCCGGAGGCAACATTGGGCTGGTGCGTGACGGTGACATGATTGAAATAGATATTCCCGCACGAACAATCAATGTCAGACTGACTGATGCGGAACTTGACGCCCGACGTGTTGAAGAGATAGCACGCGGTAACGATGCTTTCAAACCGCGACATCGTGACCGCTATGTCTCCAAGGCTCTTCAGTGCTATGCTTCAATGGTCACCTCGGCCGATAAGGGGGGCGTAAGGAAATAAGCGTAACCCGGGAATCTATCCAATACTCCCACATATCCAATCCATACAATTTCATAAAGTAAAAAAGAAGATGAAAATAACCGGAGCAGAAGGACTTATCAAATCACTAATATGCGAAGGGGTAGACACCGTGTTCGGATACCCCGGAGGACAGATCATAGCCGTTTATGACAAACTCTATGACTATCAGAACGAGATAAACCACATCCTGGTGCGCCATGAACAAGGTGCGATACATGCAGCGCAGGGCTACGCGCGTTCATCAGGCAAAACAGGTGTGGTGATAGTGACTTCAGGTCCCGGTGCCACCAACGTTGTGACCGGTCTGGGAGATGCTCTGATGGACTCCACACCCCTGGTAGTGATTACCGGTCAGGTATCTACAGCGTTCCTCGGCACGGATGCTTTTCAGGAAACCGATGTGGTGGCCGTCACCCAGCAGTTGACGAAATGGGCGGTCCAGATACGCCGTCCTGAGGACATCCCCGGTGCTGTTGCACGTGCCTTCTACATCGCATCCTCAGGACGCCCCGGTCCGGTGGTACTTGACATAGCCAAAGATGCTCAGTTCGGACTGACGGAATGGAGCCACGAACAGTGTCGCTTTATAAGAAGTTACAATCCAACTCCGGAAATTCCGGAAGAGGACATCAACGAAATAGCCGGGATTCTGAACAATGCCGAACGTCCTCTGATTCTTGCTGGACATGGCATAACCATAGCGAATGCTGAACACAGTCTGCTGGAAGTGGCGGAGAAAGGGAATATTCCCGTAGCCACCACACTGCTCGGCAGAGCCAACCTGCCGTTCTCCCACCCTCTCCACAAAGGAATGTTGGGGATGCACGGCAATATCGGTCCCAATATCGCAACCAATAAGGCTGATGTCATACTGGCGTTAGGAATGAGATTTGATGACCGTATCACAGGCGACGTCAGCAAATATGCACCGCAGGCCAAAATCATTCATGTTGACATCGATCCGTCGGAACTCAACAAAATTGTGCGTGCATCAAAATCAGTTCACGGTGATGCCGGAAAATTGCTTGCCTCTATCCTTCCCCTGATGCAGTATCGCGACCGGAAGGAGTGGCTCGCCCTGTTTGACAAATGTGATACAACCGAGATTTCTGAAGTTATCTCACACGAACTTCACCCTGACAAGGAAGAAATGAATATGGGTGAGGTGATAGATGTTGTTTCCGAAATGGCGCCGGCTGACACCATATGCGTAACCGACGTAGGTCAGAACCAGATGTTTGCCGCCCGATACTTCAGGTGCCGGTCACCCAGGTCATTCATCAGTTCAGGAGGTCTGGGAACCATGGGTTTCGGACTGCCCGCTGCAATCGGTGCGAAGATAGGAGCGGAGAAACGTCCGGTGGTTCTCTTCGTTGGAGATGGCGGACTGCAGATGACCATTCAGGAACTCGGAACTATAATGACTTATAATGTCGACGTGAAGATAGTGCTTCTCAACAACAGTTTTCTGGGCAACGTGCGTCAATGGCAGGAACTGTTCTTCAATGCACGTTTCTCACAGACTCAGATGCATAACCCTGACTTCGTAAGACTCGCTTCAGCCTACGGAATAGCCGGTGAAGATGTCACGGACCGTTCCATGCTTTCCGATGCGGTAAAGCGTATGTTTGAACATGACGGCGCCTACCTGATGAATGTCCGTGTCGACGCCAAGGATATGATTTTCCCCATGATTCCCGCCGGAGGAGTCGTGGACCGGATATTACTGAACCCAACAACCAAATTCTCAATCTGACAGATTCATGGAAAACAAGGAACTTTTCACTGTATCGGTATTCTCAGAAAACACTGTAGGTCTGCTGAGCCAGGTTGCGCTGATCTACACGCGCCGTTGCATCAACATAGAATCAATCTCCGCATCAACATGCTCTATACCCGGAGTTCACAAATGGACCATCACATCCTGGTCGACACGTCCTGTAATGGAAAAACTCGTTCTTCAGATAGAGAAGTGCATTGATGTTCTGAAAGCGTTTCTCTACACTGATTCCGACATATTTTATCAGGAAGTGGCGCTATATAAAGTCGATACGGACCTCCTGCTCGACGAACCTCACCTTGAAGAGATTATCAGGAAATATAATGCCCGTATACTTGACATAAACCGAGGATTCACCGTCATAGAGAAAACCGGACATAATTCGGAAACCACCGCCCTTTTTGATGAACTCAAGCGCTATAACCTGCGACAGTTCGTCCGCTCAGGACGTGTGACAATCACCAAAAGCGAGCGCGAGTTCGTCAGCGAGTATATTGAAAAACAAAACAAACGGAAAAATGACACTTTGCAAGGACAATAACCTGATTTTTTCCAAACAGATATTCGTAAAGGCCTCACACTGCGGACCACAGCAGGATCTGCCGCTGCAGTCTCTTATCTCCGAAATCATCGACATAGCCACCGAGCATGCGAATTCGCTCGGTATCGGTTATGACTACATGATAAAAAATGACGCTGCATGGGTGCTTGGAAGAATTTCCCTTAGAATCAACCGCTTCCCGGAATGTAACAAGACTTTCTCGCTGCGCACATGGATTGTGAATATCAATCCGTATTTCAGCGAACGCGCTATTTCCGTCATCGGCGAAGACGGTAAAGAAATAGGTTTCGCCATTACCGTGTGGATGGCAATCGATCTGAACAAACGCCGTGCAGCACGCCTTGACAGGCTTTTCCCTGACGGTCTTCCGGTCAGTGATGCTCCCGTAGAAATGGAACCTCGTGAACGCTTGCCCAAGATTACCACACCTTCATCAATATGGGAACACCGCTTCCAGTATTCCGACATGGACTGCAACCGTCACGTCACCACCACTCGTTATGTGGAGCAGATAGTGAATATCCATGACCTGGAATTCTATGACACCCACAGGGTCAGCAGGTTCGATATCACATTCCATGCCGAGACTTACGCCGGTGACCTGGTTAGCATTGTCTCCGAGAAGATTGACAACAGTACGGTGCTGGTCAACATTATGCGTGACTCAACTCTTTGCACCGCGGCCCTGATAAAATATGAACCCCATGAACAATGCCACTGACAAATGGATTAATATCCATTCGTTCGCTGACCTCCAGTCAGCCTACATCATAAAGGGTGCCCTTGAGGCTGAAGGAATACCGGCCCTGATACCGAGTGACACTATGTCAACGGTATACCCGACCACACTGTCATGGTCCGCGATTGACCTGTATGTACCTGAACGGTTTCAGCAACAGGCCGAGGAAATTCTCAGGAGACAGTTGCAGTGATGGAGAACTTTCCACCTGAGGGAACCAACCGTAACGTTCCCCTGACCAGTTTTCCATCCACAATAACAGGTTCTGTGGCTTCTGCAGTTTCACCGAATTCCACCCTGAATGTTCCGGTGACATCATCTGCAAGATAGTTCCGTGTGAACTTATGAGCCACAACCCCCATAGTCATACGAAGATTCACCTCCACACATGGATGAATATGGTGCTGACCATTTATGTCAACCACCATCATGTCTACCCCGAAGTAACCTTCGTATCTGTCACCTATAAGGTTATCCAGCAGTGGTATTATCGCTTCCCTCACCCTATCCGTATCCTCAGTTGATATATCGCCTGAAAGGATGTTGCGCAATCGGCTTTCCGATGCGAGTATATTGCCGGTATATGACTGAGAGGAGGTGTCGAACAAAGATAAACCCACATATCTGACCCCCACTCCCGGAGCGCTTCTGAACAGCATGGCGAAATCACGTACCTTACGGAATGCCTGCTCCACCATAACACTTCCTTGCCGCTTTATAATTCCGGCCGCCTGCATCATGATATTGTCATCTGACTTACCGGAACCGGGTATTACACCTCTCCCCGTACTTGACCAGGGTGCTTTCAGATATATACCGTCATTTCCGTACGTATTCAGGATATGCAAAACGTCAACTGAATTATGAAGTTCCACCGGAAGTTCTCCATGATATAATCCATGCGATTTCATACCGTCAAGGATACTGACTGTCAGACGACGGTGACTGAGTTCCCGCATCGATCTGATACATTCTTCATCAGGAAGCAGTTCTTCCCGCATTCCGGCTGCCAGGAATTCACTGCGGGCCGCAAGTGACCATCCCCATGGAACAGCCCTGACAACCTCATCAGGTACAGCCGTAACCACTGATGTATCAATCCCGAACTTGCCTCGGATGGCGTCAAGCCAACATGTGTCAGGCATTGATTCAACTAATACAGCATCTCCGGCAGTGCAGTACCACAACGGCAGAAGAGCACCGGAGCGGCGCAACTCAAGTGCATTGCGAGGCGGGGAATAATTCCTGCGGTTGCATGCCAGTGCAAGATCATTTTCAGGATTAAACAGATATAACGACTTCATTTTATGGCTTCAAAATATGAAAAGCAGATGTTTTCTACTTATGCAAATTTACTACAAATCCGTGGCCCTGCAAAGTAACCCGATAAATAAAGAACCGCCCCGATGTTCCGGAGCGGTTCTTTATTATATGGGGTAAATAATTTTTTACGCGAGAGTAAAGATATATTCTTTCTCATCCTCGGGGTTCACATTGATAACGACTTTGTTTTCACGTGCGAGCCAGCCGATTGCTGCGTAGATTTCTTTTTCTTTCAGTTTAGTGATTTTTTTGAGTTGCTTCATGCCAAGTGCATCAGCCTCATTAAGGGCATTCCATACAGCGCCTGCCCAAGTTCCAATTGTTTCTGTATTCATAATCTCAATATTTATTTGTTAGACATATAACGCATTTTGCGTATCATCCGTTCATTATGGCTGCAAATTTACAAACATTTTACAACTACTCAAACATTATTAACATAATTTAAGTATTCCTCGCCTGATGAAGAGGTGTAAAAAGACGGTGTGTCATAATAAGCCATCTGCGTCGTTGCTTTCGGAATTCGGCTTCGGTCACATACTTAGGTATGCTCCCATCAGCCTCATCCTCAGCGCCTTGCATCTGACCTATTCTGACAAACCTTAAGAGGGTGTGTCAAAATTTTTCATTTCGACACACCCTCTACGGATTATATTGAGATTGTTCTTATCGTACGATAACTTTTGAAACCTTACCGTCAACATTTACAATATACATGCCGGGGTTAACATAGAGGCTGTTAACTGCCTGACCTGCAATGTTGTAAACCTGAACATCGCTGTAATCGCCCACGATGATTATCTCACCGTCGCCACCGATGACTGCAACATCATTGCCATCGGCTGCCACATCTTCCACACCGAGAGTGTTCTTTGAGCCGTAAACCACGTATGAGTTTGCGGGTACTGAAACAGTAATCTTTCCGTTAGTGAAAGAAGGAATGGTGTTGCGGTTGAATCCTTCTGAAGCGGACATGATCTGATAGTTTCCGTTGTTGATTTTTGAAACTGAGGCGGAAACTGACTTATTACCGCTGAGTGCGGGATTAAGCAGAAGAACAAGTTCCTTATCACCCTTTGTAAGAGAGATGCTTCGTGCAGAAGTAACATTGTTGGCGAAACCTTCACGTTTGTAAGTCACATCGGAAGAAGTGAACAGTTCGGGGTTGTCAAAGCGGAGGTTACAGAGTTCCTTATAACTCTGCATGAGTCCTGCACGATACTGGTCATTAAGGTAATCCCAGCATACTTTCTTGGGATCGGTGTTGTTGCCACCTGAGTTTTTGGTACTTTCTTCCGCACCCAGTTCAGCGAACTGCCAGATCATCTTCGGACCGGGAGTCATCAGCATGGTGGCGGCTACAGAACCTAAACGGCGCATGCGCATATCTGTTTTTGACTTCAGAGCCGCAGACTGCATGGCGTAGTAACCGAGGCGCTGCTCGTCGTGACTTTCAGCGTAACTTACTGTTGAGAATGCGGTACGGTTCCAGTAGGGAGCGTAGAAACCTGACATCTGGTTATCCACACCGGCGGTTGCCTGAGCGTATTTGCCTGAAGCATCGTTTACATTGCTCCAGTTCAACTGACCGTCGGCTGCCATTTCGTTTTCCTCACGGTCTCCGGCGAGGTTTTCGTTGATGTGGATACCGTTGGGCTTCACAGCCTTGATGGCCGCATGGAGTTTCTTCATGTTGCTTACACGTGAAGAGTTGTAGGCTTCAGTACCGCTGCCGTAACTACTGTTGTTACCAAGACCTTTAACAAGGTCGAAACGGAAGCCGTCAACATTATATTTTGTCATCCAGTAGGTGATAGCATCTGTCCACTGTTTCTGAACGAGAGCGTTATCCTGTTTCCAGTCATTGAGCACGCTGTAGTCATGAGGTGCGTTTTCATTATAGAAAGGATTGGATGAGATGGGATACATCTGATACCAGGGGTGCAGACCGTCGCTCTGGTTGAACACAATGTCAAGAACTACAGCCATTCCGTAAACGTGACACTTTTCAATGAATTCCTTCAGTTCTTTGGGAGAACCGTAAGACTTGTCAGGCGCCATATAGAAGTTGGTGTTGTAACCCCATGAGTTGTTACCGTTAAATTCCATTATGGGAAGGAGTTCCACGCAATTCACGCCGAGTTCTGCCAGATAAGGGATTTTTTCCATGGCGGCCTTGATTGTACCGTCGTCAGTGTTGTCTGTTCCGGTAAAGTCACGGAGGAGAAGTTCGTAGATGACAAGGCTTTTGTGATCAGGAATTTCAAATTTCGAGAATTTGAAGTCGTCAAGATTTTCCTGATATACCGCAAGCATTGCATCATCCATTACATCGTAGGGATAGCGGGGACGGTCGGGATAAACATCGTCACTAAGCCATTTATCGCTGTAGCAGTCAAGGATGAGGTGTGCGTAGGGGTCGGCAACTTTAGTCACACCGTCAACAAGGTAGTAGTAAGGATAAGCGGTTGTAGTGTTAAGTCCGCTTACTGTGGTGAAGAAATAACGGTTACCCTGATAATCCTGATACTTCATCACATTCTTGTTAAGAGTCTCATAGTTGTCCCATGAGGGGATGAGGATAACTGAAGACTTGCCGGGAGCAGCCAGACAGAAAGTGACGGTGCCGTCACCGTTGCGGACAGCACCCTGTTTGGGCACACCGCCGGGATATGTTCCTGCCTGAGACGCACGGGGCCATGCCACAGTCACTGACTTTGTCACGGTCTGACCGTTGGCGGTAGCCGTAGCGACAACTTTGTAGAAACCCTGTTCAGAGAAAGTGTAAGACTTGGTCAGCGTTTTACCTGTTGCCGAACCGAATGATGTTCCGTTGACTGAAAGGTCAATCTGGGCATTATCTGTGGTGTTTACGGTGAACGCAATAGTGGTCTTTGAACTTATTACGTAATTCTCTACATTTGATGTGAGAGCCATCTGGAAACCCTGGGGAAGGACATCGATGAAAATATCCTTTGTCTGGGCGGAACCATTGGCGGTACGCGCTATGAAGGCGATTTTTGTAACCTGCTCGCTTGCATCGGTAATCTTGAAGAATGAGCGGATATCACCGATGGTGAATGTATAGGTGTTTTTTGCGGTATACTTCAACTGGTTGGCTGCATTGCTGGTATTCCAGTCTGTTACCACATGGGTCCATCCACCGTTACTTTTATTAGTCACAACGCCGATATGGACATAGAGAGGGGTTGATGATGAGAGGTTCTGAAGAGCAGTCACGCCACACTGGTCAGCATGGAAAGTCAGAACCACATTTGAACTTTTTTCCTGAAGCAATGCGGGTGAGGTGGTGATGACCTGTGCGGACACGCCCATCACTGCAACACAAAACAGTGCCACAAGAAGTGCTAAAACTTTTTTCATGTCGTTTGGAAATGCAAGTAGATGTTGGTATGATTAATAATTATTTTTCTATGGTAATTAGGAGTTTGTCTCCATGGCTTACAATATCATGCAAAAATAATAAATTTTATCCGTCCTACCAAAACTTCCATTCACCTTTCAACATTTTTTAAGAAAAAGAGTGTGTGTCAAAACAAAAATTTTGGCACACACTCTTAAGGTTTGTCAGAATAAGTCAGATGCAAGCCGCTTCCGAAAGCAACAACGCAGATGGCTTATTATTATACACCGTCCTCTAAAAACATATTATTCAGTTATGGTCAACCCTTGATGTTCTCTATCCACTGACGGGCGTTCACAAACGCCTTGATCCAGGGAGTGACCTGATTGTTGCGGCGTGAACGTGGCCAGTAACCACACTGCCAGGGGAATATGGCGCGTTCAAGGTGAGGCATCATTGCCAGGTGGCGGCCATCCTTGCTTGCAAGAGCGGCAACCGCACCACGGGAACCGTTGGGATTACCCGGATAGCCGTTGTAACTGTAACGGGCCGCGATATTATATTCACCCAGAGCCTCGGGAAGATAGAACTGGCCTTCACCGTGAGCCACCCATATACCCAGTTTTGAACCCGCCAGAGATCCGAGCATCACTGAGTTATTAGCGGGGATAGTGAGTCCCAGGAAAGAGGATTCAAACTTATGCGACTTGTTGTGAAGCATCTTCACCCTCTTCTCTTTTTCAGGAGCGATGAGATTGAGTTCGATCATAAGTTGGCAGCCGTTGCATATACCTAACGACAGCGTATCCTTCCGGCTGAAGAATCTTTCAAGTGATGTGCGTGCCTTCTCGTTCCAGCGGAAGCCCGATGCCCAACCTTTGGCAGATCCGAGCACGTCACTGTTTGAAAATCCTCCGCAGAAAACAATCATGTTGACATCCTCAAGGGTCTCCCGTCCGGTCATAAGGTCAGTCATGTGAACATCCTTGACATCGAAGCCGGCGAGATAAAGTGAATATGCCATCTCACGGTCACCGTTGACACCTTTTTCTCGTATGATGGCAGCCTTGACTCCTGAAGGGGTACGGCGTCCGGAATCAATACCCAGCGACTCAAACGTACCCTTCCAATCGGCGGGGAACCGGTAGCGGATGGGCTGTTTCTTGTAGTTTGCAAAACGTTCGGCAGCCGCACTCTCGCCACTCTGCAGGGTATCAAGCAGATATGAGGGCTTATACCATACATCGCGGAGGGCGTCGACATCAAGATGCGCCACTTCAGCACCCTTGTTTTCAATGCGGAGTGTACGGTCGGCAATGGGAGTACCCAGGCCGAAATAGCGGACTTCGGCAGCGTTCAGAGCCTCTTCCACCATGTTTTTGCAAGTGTTGGAAACCTGTATTACCAGACCGGGGTTCTCAGCGAAGAGCGCCTTTACATTGTCTGCTTCCGAGAATCCGTCCAGTGCCACGTGCAAACCTCCCTTTTCGTTGGCGAAGAGCATTTCGAGGAGAGTAGTAACCAGACCGCCGGCTGAAACATCGTGCATTGCAGCGATGGCCTTGCGTCCCACAAGTTTGTTGATGGCATTGAAAGTAGCCACGAAACGGGCCGGATCCTTAACTGTTGGCACGTCATCACCCACCTTTCCCATTGTCTGGGAAAGAGCAGACCCACCAAGGCGGAGCGTATCTCCTGAGAAATCTATGTAATATAATATGGAGGGGATGTTCTGGAGCACAGGTGACACAACTTTCTTGACATCCGTCACCTCACCGGCGGCAGAGATAATCACGGTGCCGGGAGCCATAACCTTTTGACCTGACGAGTATTTCTGAGTCATTGACAGACTGTCCTTTCCGGTAGGGATGTTTATTCCCAATGCCACGGCAAAATCAGAGCATGCCTCCACCGCGCGATAAAGCGCGGCATCCTCACCCTCATTCTTGCAGGGCCACATCCAGTTCGCACTCAGTGACACCGCCGACAGACCTTTCTTGAGCGGTGCACCCACTATGTTGGTAAGGGATTCCGCTATGGCAAGAACCGAACCTTTCGCAGCATCACCCAAAGCAGCCTGAGGAGCATGACCGATGGATGTTGCGATACCGGCTTTGCCCGTGTAATCAAGTGCCATAACTCCGCAGTCGCTCAGGGGCAACTGAATCTCTCCCTGACACTGCTGACGGGCCACCTTACCGGTCACTGAACGGTCAACTTTATTTGTAAGCCAGTCCTTGCAGGCTACGGCTTCGAGTGAAAGCACATCGGCAACTGCCTGAGCGATATCAACCTTTTCGGTATCTATATTTTCTGACTCCCTGATAACCGTGTGATCACGCATCACCGTCCGGGGAGAGTTTCCGAACATATCATCCATTTCAAGGTCAATCGGATTCTCCCCTTTTTCCGCCTCAAAAACGAATTTACCGTCGCCGGTGGTGACACCGACCTCATAGAAGGGAGCACGCTCACGGTCAGCAATAGCCTTTACGCGCTCAACATCCTTGGCGTTCATGACCATACCCATGCGTTCCTGACTCTCATTTCCTATAATTTCTTTAGCGGAAAGAGTGGCATCCCCAACGGGAAGTTTGTCAAGATAGATTGTTCCGCCGGTTGCCTCCACAAGTTCCGAAAGCGCATTGAGGTGACCGCCGGCCCCGTGGTCATGTATTGAAACGATAGGGTTATTGTCTGACTCCGCCAGCGCACGGATAACGTTCGACACACGTTTCTGCATCTCCGGGTTCGCACGCTGAACCGCATTTAATTCTATGGAGTTGCCATACTCTCCGGTAGCAACTGACGATACAGCGCCGCCACCCATACCGATACGGTAGTTGTCGCCACCCATCACTATGACTTCCTGACCCGGCTCCGGCACACCCTTGATGGCATCCTTTGCGGCAGCGAAACCAACACCTCCGGCAAGCATGATAACCTTATCGTAGGCATAGAGTTGATTATTCTCGTCATGCTCGAAAGTGAGAAGTGACCCGCATATCAGAGGCTGACCGAACTTGTTGCCGAAGTCACTCGCGCCATTTGACGCCTTGATGAGAATTTCCGCAGGGGTCTGATAAAGCCAAACGCGCGGATTGCTGATCATTTCCCAGCGGCGCATGGGATCAAGACGTGCGTATGATGTCATGTAGACGGCTGTTCCCGCAAGCGGCAGCGACGCCTTACCGCCACCCAGACGGTCGCGTATCTCACCACCAGTGCCCGTAGCGGCTCCGTTGAACGGTTCAACCGTTGTGGGGAAATTATGTGTCTCCGCCTTTAGCGAGAGAACAGTGCGCAGATCCTTCACCTCGAAGTAATCGGGACCCTGTGGATTGCGGGGAGCGAACTGCTCCACGACCGGACCTTTAATAAAGGCCACATTATCCTTATATGCTGACACCAGTCCGCCCGGATTCTCCTGTGATGTGCGCTTGATCAGTTTGAAAAGAGTCATCGGCTTCTCTTCACCGTCAATGATGAACTGACCGTTGAAAATCTTGTGACGGCAATGCTCTGAGTTAACCTGAGAGAATCCGAACACCTCGCTGTCAGTCAGCGGTCGTCCGAGTTTCTCACTTAGTTTCTCAAGATAGTCCTCTTCATCGGGGCTAAGTGCAAGTCCGGCCTCTCTGTTATATTGTCTGATATCGGTGATATGCTCAATCTTGCCGGGGATAATGTCAGTGGAGAACAGTTTGCTGTTCAGTCCGTCGTAGAGCCGGCTGAGCATTTTGTCATACTGTGGTTTTTCAGCGGTCACTCTGTTGAATTCCTCAATTCGTGAAATTGAATCGATTCCCATATTTCGGGTAATCTCCACGGCGTTCGTACTCCATGGTGTCACCATCTCCTTACGCGGACCAATGAACTGACCCTTCAGGGAGGTTGATGAAAGAGGCTTGGCGCCGTCGAACAACCATGTCAATCTCTCTTTTTCACCTTCTGTGAGTTTCCGGACCGATTCAACCGCATATACGGTGTTTTGTCCGTACTTAAAAAATGTAACCATAGTAATGATAATATTGATTATGACTGCAAATTTACGAAAAGTTATTATCTTTTTCATCACTGCCACGGCAAAAATTACCATCCTTGAAAAAAACTGCATCAAAAATTTCAAAAAATTTTGCATTATATAATTTTTGTGATATATTTGCAAAAAATTTCTACTGCATTATATCCATGTATCAGAAAGAACTCACATTCATGGAAGCCGTCAAAAAGGTTTACCTGAAGAATTACTGCAATTTCAGCGGACGGGCATCACGATCAGAATTCTGGTGGTCCTATCTCGCTCAATATGCCATGATGATGATTCTCTACTGCGTGATGATATTCCTGACCATCATAACAACTACAATCCTGATGGCCATGGATGCAGAGGAAACGACCGCTTCTATAGTGACTATGCTTATTTGTGCCGGTCCCATGATAATTTTGGGTCTTATACTGCTGCTTCCTTCACTGGGTGTCACTGTCAGACGTCTGCACGACACGGGCAGAAGCGGTTGGTACATTCTCATATCATTAATCCCTCTTGCAGGACTTATCCTTTACTATTGGCTGGCACTACCTTCCGATATGTATGAGAATCAGTATGGTCCTGTACCGAATGTTGAGCAACTCCCCTGGGAAAATAACTCAAACTCTACATTCTCTGACAACACAAGATGGCAATAAATTGAAACAATACAAAGATAAATTCAAATCGGAAGCGTCATGTCTGTGAAGATGTGACGTTTTTATATCATCATTTTATACATTATGGAACAGTGAATTACATAGGCGAAGACTGATAAATCCAACAAAAATCCCGTAGAAATGATTTGCCATCAGGTCACCTGGTATTCCACACTCCCGTCCGCTTCAATTTAAGACCCGGTTCCCCAATATTTGTTAATACTGAGGCGGTCAAGCGTTATGCAGATGTGTTCGCGCAGTGAGAGAGCAATGCGGTTGCATTGTGACCGAAACAAGCGGACGCAGATGCATGCCGATTGGCCGTTCCAATGGTAACTCATGCCACGGATAAGTAAGAATAATGATATGTAAGGATTTATATCCCAATTTATCCTGACATGTTGCAAATGATTAAATTCATATAACCGAATTTTGGCACTTGTAATTGTGTACTGTGGCAAAAAGTTACCTTACCACCGCATCTCACCGGCGCTTTTTGCCTTGTTCTTCAGTCACGTAACTACGGCTACGCTCATTCATCACAAACCAAAAATCTCTCGGCGATATGCGTCCTCAGTATTAACAAATATTGGGGAACCGGGTCTAAACCACTGACATCCTATTATGATCTATCTCCATCCACGGCGTATGCCTCATAAGTGGTCCGGGCATAACAAACTTCCCTCTCGTAAATGACCGGGATTCACAAAGAAAATAAAAAGATAACTGCCCCTCAACCCCGTAAATAAGATCTCTGAGGGTATGTCAGAATAAGTCAGATGCAAGGGGCTTAGAGCATACCTCAGTAGCCTGTGACCGAAGCCGAATTACGAAACATCCACACGGATATTTATAATGACACTCCTCCTCTGTTCCTCTGAAAAAGATGTAAAAAAAGGAGAGTGCGACTTTTTAATCCGCACCCTCCTGAAAAATAAAAATTGGAAGATAATGTTAACGTTTTTTCCCTTTCTGCATCTCACGCATGGCAGCCTGCTGCTGACGCTGTGCTTCCTCAAGACGTGCCAGAAGTCCGCTTTTCTTACGGGGCTTCTTTGCATTTTCCATCATCTTCTGACGTACTTTGTCCTGATTGATACACTTGCGGAAAATCCATGTCTGAATGATGGTGATAAGCAGCGACAGGAAGTAATAGTAACTCAATCCTGACGCATAGTCGTTAAAGAAGAAAAGGAACATGACAGGCATCAGATACATCATCCACTTCATACCCGGCATTGTATCACCTCCGGGCTGATTCTGCATGTTGATGCGCGTGTATATCACGTTGACCACGGTCATCATCAAGCAGAACAACGACACATGGTTCCCATACCAGGGTATGGTGAACGGAAGGGTGAGAATATAGTCAGGTGCGGCAAGGTTGTGTGCCCACAGGAATGATTCACCACGAAGTTCAATACATGAGGGGAAGAACCAGAACATGGCAACCAGAATAGGCATCTGGAGAATCATGGGAAGACATCCTGAGAAAGGACTTGCTCCGGCGCGGCTGTATAGTTCCATGGTCTTCTGCTGGCGGGTCATGGCGTTTTCCTGGCCGGGATACTTCTCGTTTATAGCCTTGATTTCAGGCTGGAGCACTCGCATCTTCGCCTGTGACATGAAACTCTTGTAGGTGAAGGGGAAGAGAATAATCTTTATAAAGATTGTCAGAAGGAAGATGATCAGACCGTAGTTGGTTATGAAACCGTTCAGGAATGTGAACACCGGAATGATGATAAGGGTGCTGATCCAGCGGAAAATGGACCATCCGAGGGGAATCACGCGCGTCAGGTCAAGACTCTCGTCGGGAGAAAGCGTATCGTCAAGATCTGAAAGCAGAGGGTAAAGGTTCGGCCCGATGAAGATATCCATCGCCACCGGCTGTTCGCTTGCCGATGAATAGTCAAGGGTGGTTTCCGCTTTCATGTATTTCACATAATACGGGTCTTTGTCAAGTGCCTTCGACTGAACCTTGGCGGTTGAGAAACTTGTGCGCGGTATGAAGATTGTTGAGAAGAACTGGTTCTTGAACGCAATCCACTTGATGCTCTGATTGAGCGATTCCTCATCCTCACCCTGTGCTGACAGGTCATCAGGAGAGTCACCGACGAATTTGTAGAACAGAGCACTGTTACGCTGCTCGAACGTGCGACCTTCCTCATTGCGGGCCAGAGTCTGGTCCACATTGAAATCTATTGTCGCAACGCTAGGAGGCACAATCTCCTGCATGTTTTTCTGAACCACCTCCATGGAGAGAACATAACTGCCGGCAGGAAGGGTGTAACGTATTCCCCACTCCGATCCTTTACCCAGGTCAAGTTTCATAAGCACCGTTGAATCGTTTTCAATGACGGGCTCGAAGAAGAAACTGTCGGTTTCAAAACGTTGGGTTGACGAAGTGAACGCGAAGTTGAAGTGGGAATAAGGGCCAAACGCAACTACATTAGCAGAATCCGGTGAGAGATAATTGATGTAATCCTTGAGTGTGGCACGTGCAATCTGCGCACCCTTGGTGGAGAAATCCACACTTATAAGGTCATTCTGCAGAGTTACAACCTTCTCATCACCGTTGAGATAACGGGCGAACGTCTGGAAACGTGAGGCATTATTGATTGCGTCACGCAGATTTGCAACGGCTGCCTTGCTCTGAACAATGGTGAGACCGCTGAAGTCATTCTTTGAAAGTTGAGCGTAAGATATAACTGTATCGCCTGCGGCTACACTACCGGTGACATTGTCACCTGAGAGGCTCAGATTCACGCCGTTGACCTTGTAACTGATTGTCCCGGTGGAGTCTGCAATACCCACTTGTTTCACTGTGGGGATAACGGATGCGATTTCCGCGGAGGAAAGAGTATCGGCAGTCATTGCTTCGCGGGCCTCTCTTTCAGCCAGTTCACGTTGGGCGAGTTCTGCCTGCTCCTGTTCAGCCTTTTTTGCGGCTATCTCCTCGGCGGAAGGAGTGCGGAGCCACATGAAACCGAAAATCAGGGCAGCCATCAGAAGCATACCTATAAGGGTATTTTTATTCATAATGTGAGTTTTACACCGGCTTACACCTGGTGCTATTTTATAATTGGTTAATAATCAGATTACTACAGGCATCATGCTGCAACCCCGCTGATTCCTTTCCGAAGCCGCTGCAATCTGCTTGCAAATTTACTCAAATAATTAAGAATATGCAAGACTCTTGACGGAAAAACAGATGCCGCACGCAACAGTTTCAAACAGTTTCGCTACGGTCTGACTTGTCCGTCGCCTGAAAGCAAATAGCGGTACGTGGTCATCTCTTTAAGCCCCATAGGCCCGCGCGGACCAAGTTTCTGGGTGGATATGCCTATTTCCGCACCGAGTCCGAACTGTGCGCCGTCAGTGAAACTTGTGGGAAGGTTAACATAGACACATGCGGCATCTACCATAGCCTGGAAAGCCACCGCTTCGGCTTCATCTGACGTCACGATGCTCTCGCTGTGACCTGACCCATGCGCTGCTATGTGTGCCACGGCGTCTTCAAATGAGTCTACCACACGTACTCCCATCTTGTAGTCCATCCACTCCTTATCCCAGGTCTCATCATCAGCACCCGTCAGCAGTTCCGCAGGATACTTACCGTTCAATGCCTCCAGGGCACGTTCATCGGCATGAAGTTCCACATTTTTAGCGGCAAGCGGAGCAAGAAGTTCAGGAAGGTCGGCAAGGCGTGAACGTTCAATCAGCAGTGTGTCGAGGGCGTTGCATACGCTGACTCTCCTTGTCTTTGCATTTTCTATTACACGTTTCCCCATCTCAAGGTCGCCATCCTTGGCAAAATACAGATGTACCACCCCGGCGCCTGTCTCTATCACCGGAACACGTGCGTTATCCCGCACGAAATCAATCAGTTTACGACCGCCACGCGGTATGCACACATCCACATAGCCCACAGCACCCAGCATGGCTGCGGTTGCTTCATGGGTCGACGGCAGCAGCAACGCCACATCTGTTGACACTTGCTCCTCCGTCAGTGCCCGATGAATGATTTCCATAGCCGCCTCATTGGAATTCTCGGCATCTCGTCCCCCTTTAAGGACACACGCATTTCCGCTCTTGAAGCATAGCGAGAACACATCGAACGTCACATTAGGCCGTGCCTCATAGATCACACCAATGACACCGAACGGCACTCTAATCCTTCGCAAAAGGATTCCGTTGGGCAGGGTGCGGCGCTCAATCTCCTCACCTAATGGCGATGGAAGTGTGGCCACGTGACGGAGATCCGATGCTATCCCGGCTATTCTTTCAGGCGTTAGTTTCAAACGATCATAAAGGGGATTCTCCGGACTCATCCGGTCGAGGTCCTTACGGTTGGCCTCCAATAATTTCTCCGTACTATCGGAAAGCAGATCGGCAAGCCGTAGGATTACGCTGTTTCTTTTATTGTCATCAAGCAGTGAAATTCCCGCCGATGCTTTTTTCACCTTTGTGAAAAGATCTGTATAGTTCATCTTATTCAATGTATAGATAGTCATAATGCACAACAGGCCGTCCGCCTCGCTGACCAATGGCGGCACGAGTGGCGTCACCGCCGAGCGATGCCTTTCCAACACCTATAAGCCTACCCTCTCTGTCAAAAATATTTACGATTTCTCCTTCCTCCCAGTCACCTTCGGCGCTGAGAACTCCTATAGGCAGCAACGATACGGCACTGTCTCCGCGAAGCACCTTTTCCGCATTGTCATCAACCACTATACGCCCCTTGGCAAAGGATGACGAATGGGCTATCCAGCGCTTTACCGTGCTCAGGGCCTCTCCCCTTGCCTCGAAAGTGGTGTGCGGAACAGCCCCGGGATTCTCTATCAAGTCTACCAGAACATTTCTCCGGTCACCCTTCGCTATCTTGACCGTCACTCCTTCCTCGCTGACTTTCGAGGCAATTCCGCATTTCGTGCCCATTCCTCCCCGGCCGAAGCCGCTCTTGGAGGCTACGACATTGCCGCTCACATCCTCACCCGGACTTACCCGCTCTATAAGTCGGGAACCGGGATCCGAGGGACTGCCGGTGTATATGCCGTCAACATTGGAGAGAATCACGAGCAGGTCTGCATCCATCATGGTGGCTATCATCCCCGATAATTCATCATTATCAGTGAACATCAGTTCAGTGAGACTTGCCGTATCGTTCTCATTGACAATGGGAATGACACCGTTCTCAAGCATCGTCAGCATGCAGCCCCGCTGATTCAGATAGGAGGTCCGTGATGAGAAGTTCTCCTTCTGGGTGAGCACCTGTCCTACCACAATGCCATACTGTGCGAACAGGTCATTGTAGATATTGATGAGTCTGATCTGTCCAACAGACGAAAAGAGTTGGCGGGCAGCCACGCTGTCAAGCGTGCGTGAGGGTGTTACCGCTCCTCGCCCGCATGCCACTGCACCGCTGGAAACGAGGATCAGTTCGTGACCCGCTTCACGCAGATGTGCCACCTGATCGACAATGGCCGACATGTTGGTGACATTCGGCTTTCCGTCATGGCGGGTCAGCACATTGCTCCCTATCTTTACCACTATTCTTGCCATTACTTGCTGTTTATCAATCCGTTAACAACTGCGGCGGTAAATCCTGACTGTTCCATGGCATTGAGGCCGCGGATCGTCAGTCCACCCGGTGTGGTCACCTTGTCAATCTCAGCCTCGGCATGCGCTCCATCTTCCAGCAGTGCCGCCGCTCCCTTCACGGTCTGAGCCACAATACGCTGTGCCTCAGAAGCACGGAATCCCAGTTGGACACCTCCCTCCGTTGCCGCTCTGATATAACGCAGCGCGTAGGCTATGCCACATGACGCAAGTGAAGTGGCGGCCGGAAGCAGACGCTCCTCAATCACACTCACGTCACCGAGTCTACGGTAAAGTTCCACATCGGGATTATTCTCATCTCCGGTAACCGGCACCACAAAAGTCATTGACTGACCGCACTTTACGGCCGTATTCGGCATTGAAAGTGATAATACGGGAACCTTTCCGCCGCAATCGAACCAGCGAAGAAGATCTTCCCCTGTTATACCGGCAGCAATCACTGACACTGCCGCTCCGGCTTCACATACGGCATTCCTTATCTCCTCTGCAACTCCCGGAAGTATCCACGGCTTGACCGCAACAAAGAGCAGATCTGCGCCACGGCAAACCTCAAGATTATCAACAGTCACATTCAAACCCTTGTCCCCGAACACTTTAAGTTTATCAACATGAGGGTTTGATATTGTTATATCAGAGGGATTGATACCGGATTCAACCAGTCCGGATGCAACCGCGCCACCCATGGCACCGGCCCCTATAATTCCAATTTTCATAAAATTTGCAGTTTTTCTCTTTTCCAAATGCAAATTTACTCAAAAAAAAGGAATTTCACGCCCGCATCCCAATCATTTTCTGACAGACTGCCATCCAGCCCGGTCGAAAAATATCACTCTGTTGACGTTCCCCCATCACAAGAGGTATTGCCTGATACTGAAACCAACAATAAACAATAGAAACAAATGATTAGTCGTTGTTTCTGTCGGTGTAAGCTTATCTTACCAAAACCTTCTGTGCTGTTCCGTCTGACATCTGCACAATATTCACGCCGTCAGAAGGTTCAGAAAGTCTAACCCCCTGAACATTGTAGCGAGCCACCTCTGTTGCATTAGGGTCAGCAGTAGGGGCATTTACAGCACCTGAACCGCTTTGCTCTCTGACGCCATCTTTAATGCCTCCCCAAAAATTACGCTTACTGTTACCAGATAACATAACTCTTGTAGTAAGCGCATCAGGGGCAATAGATTTTACAGTTGACGGGAAATAGACGTTAATTCCATATGCATACTGAAAAGCGCCACTTGCTATTGTTTCACAGCCATCTATAATATAGAAATTGTTTTCATAACTGGGCTTAATAGCAGATACAAAGGTTTTACCGTCTTTAGAATATAAACCAGTGTATTCTACTCCGTTATAGACTCCAGTTTTGACTTCAAAGCCATCGCTACTGTAGATATAATCTGTAGTAGTTTCCTGTGCCTTCACACATAAGCAAGTGAAGAACACTGTCAGTAGTAAGATTAACTTCTTCATTGTTTTTAGTTGTTTGTTTTGTTTGTTTCTTCAGGTTTTTCTTCTTTCAGGAAAAGATAGCGAACACTGTTCTTCAGCATATAAGCACCTGCTATAGCCATCATTCCGAAGTAAATAGGAATAGGGGGTGTAGCACCACCACCTTCACCGCCATACTGCCAATCCCACTGACCTCTAAGGCTGCATAATTTGCAGGAATCCCCATCTGTGCAAAGATTCACTATAAAGCAAATAACACCTATCACAGCAGGAAGGCAAAACAGAAGCCCTATGATAGTCTCAAATACCTTTTCTTTTTTAATTGCTTTGTCCATTTGTATTTTGATTTAGTTATTATGAAGCGACATTAAACATTTTCTTTTTTACTAACCAGTAGTTTATTTTTGTAACCATTTAATGTGGCATTAAAACAGAACAGCCCACATAACATAACGACATAATGAATCCTATAATTAGGCAAGTAATACAGCCTGAACCTAAACCCTTTTCAGGTTCTTTCCCTTCACCTTCTCTTTTGGCTGCATCACCTTTATCTGATTCTTCACCACCACAAAAGAAATACCAAATAGCAGCAGTTACTAATGTGCAAAGTATCAAGTAGAATACCAATCCCATAGTTATTTCTTTAATGTATATTCAAGGGCATTTCTAATCCGCATTTCACAATTTTCCAATTAAATCCTTATCCATACATTTGTGGCATAAATAGTAAGGATATGCTTTTGTTGTGCCATCGTTTGCATCATAAGTAATCCCAAAATCATTACATTCTACGCCTGCTTTAATTTCAGGGCAGTTCAATGTAGAATGGTAAATTATCCTAGTGCTAAATTTATTGTTAACTTCTTCAGGGCGCATTTCTACATAGAAGTTTTCGCCATCCCCTTTAGGATTTTCAGAAGATTCTACGCCTTTATCAAAGCCGAAGAAATAGTTCCCAATGAAACTAAGGACTACCACTGCTATCGTTATTACAGCAACAATTAACTGCTTCTTTGTGATTTCAATTCTCATATTATCATGGGAAGCATAAGTTATCTGCCTGCAAAGATACGAAAAATTAGGCAAATAGCCCCTATATTCTAAGGATTATTTGCCTATTATAACAAAGATATTCTACAAATTGGGCGTGTCCTACAGTCCTACAATTGGGCGTGTTGAGGTGTTGGGCGTGTTTTAAAAGACAGGATTTATAATATGCTGTTTTTTTTGTGTGAAGAAATATTGAAAGTGCTTCCTTCTGCGGTATCTTCCGTATATTTATAAATTTATAAGCAAACTGCGGAATAAGTATTTTTGTAGTATGACAAAAGGCATCTCTAGCCGAAGCCTGATGCCTTTAAATCCTTATTAAAGTGTAGATATAACACTTTTTCAAATAGATGTATTATTATACGCAAATTTACTGCTTTCTAAAATCTTTCATAATTATTCATCAAAAATTTGGAGGGTTTCACGAAGATTTTCTCAAAACGACACTTACTACATTGCTCTTCCCACGCATACCATTGATTGACTGACGGGTTGTGAAAGAGACACTCCTGATTTTGCAAACCGGGATTTGACCGAGATCACTGCACTTTGCAGATTTCCCATTAATATAAATATCTACCGAATCCCCCGAAAGTGTGGTTATCCTTCCTCCGCTCAGATACACATAATCTTTACACATTGTGTGACGGATAAAATCCGCTATACTCTGCCCCGTGGTGCTTCCGTGAACCGGAATAACGGTTATTCCTCCGGTACATACGCCGTTATACTCAACCGTAAGGAACCTTTCCGCATCTTTTTCCTTCTCAAAGGGTACGCCAAGGAAGTATACAGAAACCAGAACACCCGCCGTGAAGGCGAGTGCCGGACTAAGACCCGGTTCCCCAATATTTGTTAATACTGAGGCGGTCAAGCGTTATGCAGATGTGTTCGCGCAGTGAGAGAGCAATGCGGTTGCATTGTGACCGAAACAAGCGGACGCAGATGCATGACGATTGGCCGTGCCAATGGTAACTCATGCCACGGATAAGAAAGAAGAATGATATGTAAGGATTTATTTCCCAATTTATCCTAACATGTTATAAATGATTAAAATCATATAACCGAACTTTGGCACTTGTAATTGTGTACTGTGGCAAAAAGTTACCTTACCACCGCATCTCACCGGCGCTTTTTGCCTTGTTCTTCAGTCACGTAACTACGGCTACGCTCCTTCATCACAAGTCAAAAATCTCTCGGTGATATGCGTCCTCAGCATTAACAAATATTGGGGAACCGGGTCTAAGTATTTTTCATTTTCAAAAGATTACTCGAACGCTTCGGGTGGACCTTGAATGAAAAGATTAATGTATCCTTCCTCATTCCAGGTCAGCCCTACATTAATGACCTGTTCATTGTTCTTTATGTTGAGAATAACCTTTTCTTTCCCGTTTTCGTATGTTTCATAAACATTGAATGCACGCTTTTTGTCCTTCTCCACAAGTTTGATGATATCATCGCGGAGTTGGGGATCATTGTCTGACGACACACTGCGATAATAATTGCCGGGACCGGTGACGGAAACCACCTTATGACCTTCCTTGCGGATATCCTTACGTCCGAAGATTGTTTCACATGACAGATTGGGAGGTGTAGCGAAAGCACAGAGGGCAACTATCACCAGAGTCAAAAATAATACACTTCTTTTCATAACTAATCATTTATTAATTCAACATTACGTTCATAATCTTCACGGGCTCCGGCCATGAGTTGACACATCATGTCCATGTCAAGTGCCTGCGCCGTCGCCGCTTCCGCCAGGGCAGCATCTCCTGTGAGTGGTTTTCCGTCAACGTAAACCGAAACATAACTTCCTTCATGAGAGTCCAGCGGAAGGTTGCGCCCGGTGAGGAATATCATTGCGGAAAGGGCTATCATCCCTACACAGGCAGCCACCCATCCGGCTGCTGCAAACCTGTTCCGTCGCGGCAAGAGCAAGGTTCTGCCTGAGGTGTCGCGGACCTCTGCCAGAAGCGTTGACACTCCCATGGTGCGCCGGGCTTCCTCTATGACAGGAGATGTAACATCAGTGTCGTAGAGGATCAGTTCAAGTTCCTTTTCCTGAAGCCTTGACAGCCGACATTCAAGATAGGCTTGCGCCAGTATTTCAAGTTCTTTTAACGACAATTCTTTCATGGCATCAACTTATTGTATTGTTCTCTTACTTTTTTTCTTGCCCTGCTCATATTCATCCGCACGGCCCCGACAGTCATTCCTAATGCATCCGCTATATCCTCATATTCCATGTCATCAAAAGCCGACATCCGAAATATTCGGCGCTGAAGGGGCGGAAGCGACCGGAGCAGTTCTGACTTTATTTTTTCCGATTCGTCAACCTTGAATTCCTCAATGGAGGAGTCGGGAAGCGTTTCCATGCTGACGGCCCTGCGCCGTTTCAGTTTGTTGAGACAAACGTTTTTAAGGACCGCGAACAAACGGTGACGAGCCTCATCATTTGTGTCGGGCAATCTGGAGGCCCATAAGTTACAGAAGGTATCCTGGACGGCATCATCGGCATCCATCTCATCCTTGAGAATCCGGCAGGCCACCGAATGAAGTCGTTCCTGCAGAAGGGCAAATGTTCCTATTAGCGTTTCTGTTCCCATACATCTATAATACAACCTCGAGAATGAAACGTAACATCATATTGAAAAAAATTTGAGGGTGCGATTCAAAAAACTTGATGCACCCTCATAAGGCTTGTCAGAATGGATCAGGTGCAACCTCTGAGAATCAGACAGATAGAGATTCTGTTAGTGTGTGACCTGAATCACTTCCTGTAGCATTGCCACTTATGACCTGTTATAACACTCTGACCGGCATGAATATTGTCAGGAATCAGTAGACTTCTTCAACATTGGGAACCGGACCATATTCATTTTCAACAGGATCACTTTCCTTAACGAACCATATTATAAGTACAATCGGACCTATACAGCATGCAAAACTCAGCAGCCACCACCAACCGCTTTTATTGATGTCATGCAGACGACGTACAGCCAGTCCAAGTGACGGCAAAAACAGGGCGAGTTGAATAATATAACAAATGATTGTAAAAACATTAGGATCATTGCTACCGGTATAACCTTGCATTAAACCGCTTGCAAAACTGAATGGGAAAGCAACGATAAAAGTGAACAGTGCGAACCACCAGTATTCCGAACGTGAAGCACGTCCTTCAAAGCAGCAGTAGTTTGAAAATGCACGTTTGATAGCCTCGCCGAATGAAACCTGGCGCTGAACATAATTCGGACCCTGAGGAGGGAACGGAGATTGATTAAACCCATTGTCATAGCCGGGATAACCGTTGTTGAAATTCTCTTCCATGATTTTGATTATTTGTAATGTTGTAATTATTCAATGTATTTGCGTCGTTTCTACCACCGGTATTATTCAAATGACAATACAATGCAAATATAATCAGAATTTCTCAGAATTTAACAATAGCGTACAAAATATATTTGACTTTAAATAACACAAATAATTGCGTAAAGTATAAAAAACTAAAGAAAAAGTTTCCCGTTATGGAACTATTTAGTATCTTTGCATTGTTATATATGAACATAATGGACGTACCTATATTTCAATTCCTTTTATTGGAAGAAGCACGATTATTTCTTAAAAGCATACCTGAGCAAGCCAGGGATAAGATTTATTATAATATCAAAAAAATTCAGGGTGGTATTAAGGATAGTGAGTTGTTCAAAAAACTTGAAAACACTGAGATATGGGAATTCCGTACCTTATACCACGGAACAGCCTACAGGCTTTTTTCTTTTTGGGATAAATCTTCCGGTGCTTTTGTGATAGCAACCCATGGCACCATAAAGAAAACTCAAAAAACTCCACCAAAAGAAATTGTACGTGCCGAGGAGATAAGAAAAAGATATTTTGAACAAAAAAAAATGAATCACTGATATGAAACAGATAGGCGAAATGAAACTTTATTCCTTTGATGAGGTTTTAGAAGAAGATTTAGGTAAGAAAGGAACTCCTAAACGGGATACGTTTGAGGCTGAAGTTGAAGCGGAAGTACGCGCATATCATATTGGAGAAGCAATAAGACAGGCCAGAAAAAAGAAAAATCTTACACAACAGCAATTAGGCGAATTAATGGGTGTTCAAAGAGCGCAAATCTCAAAAATTGAAAGTGGAAAGAATCTCAATATTTCCACTATCGCCAGAGCATTTAAAGCGATGGGTATTCCTGCAAACCTGGCGTTTGGCGGAGTTTCTTTGTCTCTGTGGTAACCTGAACTCAAACAAAAAAATAAAGAGGAAGTGGTTCTGCTTCCTCTTTATTTTTTTATCTTACTCCTGTTTGGAGCGTTGATATTCTATCGCTGCTTTCACGAAACTTACGAAGATGGGGTTGGGTGAAAGGACGGTACTTGAATATTCGGGATGATACTGTGTGCCGATGAACCAGCGATGGTCAGGGAGTTCCACAACCTCCACCAGATGGGTGGCAGGATTCTCACCAACACACTGCATGCCAGCCTGTTCGAAACGCTCGCGGTATTCGTTATTGAACTCAAAACGGTGGCGATGGCGTTCACTGACTTCGGTTTTTCCATACGCCCCGGCAGCGCGTGATCCGGGTCGCAACGTGCAGTCGTAAGCCCCAAGACGCATGGTGCCACCAAGGTTGGAGATTGACTTCTGTGCTTCCATCAGGTCTATTACCGGATGTTGGGTCTTTGTGTCCATCTCGGTGGAGTTGGCATCGGTCATACCGAGCACATTGCGTGCAAATTCTATGACCATACACTGCATGCCGAGACATATACCGAAGGTGGGCACATCGTTCTCACGGCACCATTTCAATGCCACGAACTTACCGTCTATTCCACGGTGACCGAATCCGGGGGCTATGACAACACCGTCCATGGGGCGGAGTGTTTCCTCTACATTTTCCTCGGTGAGTTTCTCAGAATGGATAAACTTGAGATTGAGTTTGCGGTCATTCACCGTGGCAGCCTGGAACAGAGCCTCGTTTATGCTCTTGTAGGCATCCTGCAGTTCCACATACTTGCCAACCAGACCAATGGTTACTGTCTCGGTGGCGTTATTCATCTTGTCAAGGAACTCCATCCAGGGTTTCATGTGGGGTTCACCCTCTATGGGTACACCGCATTTGCGGAGCACCAGTTCGTCAAGGTGCTGTTCATGCATCTTTATCGGCACCTCATAGATTGAGGGAACGTCAATGGATTGGATTACAGCATCAGGTGAAACATTGCAGAACTGTGCAATTTTCCTACGCATATCCGGCAATATCTCCTTCTCTGTTCGGAGAATAAGTATGTCAGGCCGAATACCCACCTCCTGCAACTGCTTGACGGAGTGCTGGGTGGGCTTTGTTTTCAGTTCTTTTGCAGCAGCGATGTAGGGGACATAGGTAAGATGTATGCAGATGCAGTCATCACCCAGTTCCCACCGCAACTGGCGTACACTCTCAATGAATGGAAGAGATTCTATGTCGCCGACAGTTCCTCCAATCTCGGTAATTATGAAGTCAAACTGACCGGTGTTCCCCAGCAGTCTGACGTTTCGCTTGATCTCATCGGTGATATGGGGAATGATCTGCACCGTTTTGCCAAGGTAGTCGCCGCGGCGCTCCTTGTCAATCACATTCTGATAAATTCTTCCTGTGGTGATATTGTTGGCACGGGTTGTACGGGTGTTTGTGAAACGTTCGTAGTGTCCCAGGTCGAGGTCCGCCTCATGTCCGTCAACAGTCACGTAACATTCACCGTGTTCGTAAGGATTCAGCGTTCCGGGGTCGATGTTTATATACGGGTCGAACTTCTGGATTGTGACTTTATAACCGCGTGCTTTCAGCAGCGACGCAAGAGATGCGGAGATGATTCCTTTACCGAGTGATGAAACCACTCCTCCGGTTACGAAAATATATTTGGGTTCCACAGCGATTCTTTATTTATGGTCCTCAGCCCATGCTTCGTCAGGCTGATATGAAGTTCCGTCGAAACAATGTGTGCAAAGGTTACACTTAGGTATGCCAATACTGTCAACAAGATGTTCAAGTTTGCTGAAACGGAGCGAAGAAAGTTCCAGTTGACGTGCTATCTCATCGACCATGCGCTTGTACTCAGGGGAATCAGTGGTTGCGTACTCCTTGAGTTTTGCCGTATGGTCACCCTCAAAATCCTGTATGATGCGCCGGGTGATAAGTTCAAGGTCACTCTTTGAGGATGTGAAATTGATGAACGGGCAGCCATAAATCAGAGGAGGACAGGATATTCTGGCATGAACCTCCTTGGCGCCACATTCATAGAATGTCCTTACGTTGTCACGCAACTGAGTACCCCGGACAATGGAATCATCGCAGAAAACCACGCGGTTGCCATTCAGTATGGCTCGGTTGGGAATCAGTTTCATCTTTGCCACGAGGTCACGCCGGCTCTGGTTGGAAGGAGTGAAACTGCGGGGCCATGTGGGTGTATATTTCAGCACCGCACGTTTATATGGGATTCCGCTTCCATGGGAGAACCCAAGCGCATGCCCCACTCCGGAGTCAGGAATACCGCACACACAGTCGGCCTGAATAGGGTCTTCCTCGCCCATCTTCTTTCCTGCTATCTCACGTACATACTCAACATTGACACCCTCATAGTCGCTTGCGGGAAAGCCATAGTAAACCCACAGGAACGAGCATATCTGGGAACGTTTGGCAGGTTTCTGCAACTGTTCTATGCCGTCGGCCGTAAGCCGGACTATTTCGCCAGGACCGACATCACGCAGAATTTCGTAGCCAAGATTGGGGAATGATGATGTCTCGCTTGCGGCTGCATAACCGAATTCACTCTTGCCGATTACAATGGGGGTACGCCCGAGGTAGTCACGTGCGGCAATAATTCCGTTTTCCGTGAGGATAAGCATTGAGCATGAACCCTTCACCTTTTTATAAACAAGGTTTATTCCGTCAACAAAGTCCTTACCCATATTGATCAGCAAGGCAACCAGTTCAGTCTGGTTGATTTTGTTGGCCGACAACTCGCTGAAATGCATCTTCTCTTTAAGCAGGTCAGCGGCAATGTCACGAATATTTTGGATTTTTGCAACCGTCACCACGGCATAGCGTCCCAGATGGGAATTGACTATTATAGGCTGGGGATCAGTGTCGGATATCACGCCCAACCCCTGATTACCCACAAACTTGTGGAGTTCATCTTCAAATTTTGACCGGAAATAGTCGCGTTCAATACTGTGTATTGTTCTGTTGAAACCCTCGGTGGGGTCGAAAGTCACCAGACCGGCTCTTTTTGTGCCAAGGTGAGAGTTATAGTCGGTGCCATAGAATAACTCGTTGACACACGGACGCTTAGAAATTGTTCCAAAGAAACCTCCCATAATGGATATATAATTTGTTCTTATGGAATGCAAAGGTACGTAATTTTCCGGAAAAATTTTACGAATTTTAGAATAATTTCTGAGAAATTCATACCTTTGCTCCCTGATTAACCATCCACTCCAAACATGACGGAAACTGAGTTAACAAAACTCCATACCACCCCTATGGGAGAGGAGCGTATCCGCAGGAATCTCCGGCTCGCCACCGGAATAAACCCTCTTGAGTTTTGCCGGACAATCATAACGGATCCGGCTGCCATTATAGTGCCGGAAGGGAAAAACCTATATGTCACGCTTCAGAATTACAGGATAACAATTCATCGAACATCATGTTCTATCATCACCGCACATATCCTAAAACAATGATTTTGTGAGGTTGGACGACGGTGTGCTCCCCAAGCCATCCTCGGAGCCTTGATCCCCATGTCTCCAGATTCTCTATTACATAATCAATGCCTTCACGTTCGGTGGCCTTGAGTATGCTGATAAATTCTTCTTTTTTTGTCAGACATTTATGATATATAAGGAGCCGCACCATCATGATGCGACTCCCTGATATTTCTGATTGTAAGCGTTGATATTATTCAGCAATCTTCGCTTTGAGGAACTCACGGTTCAGACGTGCTATGTTGCTCAGAGAGATGTTCTTGGGACATTCAGCAGCACATGCACCTGTGTTAGTACAGTTACCGAAGCCGAGTTCATCCATCTTGGCCACCATTGCACGGGCACGGCGAGCACGTTCCACCTGACCCTGGGGAAGGAGAGCGAACTGGCTAACCTTAGCAGAAACGAAGAGCATGGCCGAACCGTTTTTACATGCAGCCACGCATGCACCGCAACCGATGCAGGTTGCAGAGTCCATAGCCTCGTCAGCGATTTCCTTGCTGATGGGAGTTGCGTTGGCATCGGGAGCACCGCCGCAGTTGAATGATACGTAACCGCCAGCCTGCTGGATTTTGTCGAAAGCATTGCGGTCAACCATAAGGTCGCGGATCACAGGGAAAGCGGCAGAACGCCAGGGTTCGATGGTGATGGTGTCCTCGTTGTTGAACTTACGCATGTGAAGTTGACAGGTGGTTATGCCCTGAACGGGACCGTGGGGATGTCCGTTGATGTAAAGTGAGCACATACCGCAGATACCTTCGCGGCAGTCGCTATCAAAGACTACGGGTTCCTCGCCTTTTTCTACGAGTTGCTGGTTAAGCATGTCGAGCATTTCAAGGAAAGAGGTACCTGTTGAGACGTTCTCAACGCGGTAGTTCTGGAAAGAGCCCTTTTCTTTAGGACCACGCTGACGCCAGATTTTCAGATTTACGTTTATATTTTTTTCCATTGTGGTAATTCTCTAAAGATTATGACTTGTAGTTACGGGTTTGAACCTGAATAGCCTCATATTTGAGGTTCTCTTTCAGCAGGATTGGTTTGGCACCTTCGCCGGTGTATTTCCAGCAACTTACGTACATGTAGTCCTTGTCGTTACGTGCTGCCTCACCGTCGGCTGTCTGATATTCCTCACGGAAGTGAGCACCGCATGATTCGTTACGGTTGAGAGCGTCGATTGCCATCATCTTGCACATAACGAGGAAGTCTTCCAGACGGAGTGCTTTTTCAAGTTCGGTGTTCATGGTGTCGGCAGAACCAACGATGCGGAGGTCAGAATAGAACTCTTTGCGAACCTCTTCAATTTCGTCGATAGCCTTTACCAGACCCTGGAGGGTACGACCCATACCTACGAGTTCCCACATCACGTGACCCAGTTTCTTGTGGAGTTCATCAGGTGACTTGGTACCCTTGATGTTCATCAGTTTCTGGATACGCTCGCGTACTTCTTTCTCAGCCTTGTCAAATTCAGGGGTGTCAGTCTTGAACTTGGGCACTTTGATCTGGTCGCTGAGGTAGTTCTGCATGGTGTAGGGAAGCACGAAGTAGCCGTCAGCCAGACCCTGCATGAGGGCGGATGCACCGAGGCGGTTACCACCGTGGTCAGAGAAGTTACATTCACCGATTGCGAACAGACCCTTGATAGAAGTCTGGAGTTCGTAGTCAACCCAGATACCACCCATGGTGTAGTGACTTGCGGGGAAGATCATCATAGGAGTTTCGTAGGGGTTGTCATCGGAGATCATCTGATACATGTCAAAGAGGTTGCCGTAACGGTCACGTACCGCATCCACTCCGTCGCGTTCGATGGCATATTTGAAGTCGAGATAAACAGCGTTACCTGTACCTACACCGTAACCTGCGTCGCAACGTTCCTTGGCGGCACGAGAAGCGATGTCGCGGGGACAGAGGTTACCGAAGGCGGGATAGCGGCGTTCCAGATAGAAGTCGCGGTCTTCATCGGGGATGTCGGTAGGACGTTTTTTGCCTGCGCGGATGGCTTCGGCATCTTCTTTTTTCTTGGGAACCCAGATGCGGCCGTCGTTACGGAGCGACTCACTCATAAGAGTAAGTTTTGACTGATCTTCACCGTGAACGGGGATACATGTGGGGTGGATCTGAGTGAAGGCGAGGTTAGCCAGATATGCACCTTTCTTGAACACCTGGATTGCAGCGGAGCCGTTACATCCCATAGCGTTGGTAGAGAGGAAGAAGGCACGACCGTAACCACCGGTGGCAAGAACTACGGCGTGGGCTGCGTAGCGTTCGATTTCACCTGTTATGAGGTTACGAACGATGATACCGCGGGCGCGACCGTCTATGATAACCAGGTCAAGCATTTCGCGGCGGTTGTAACTCTTAACCTTACCTTTTTCAATCTGGCGGTTCAGAGAAGCGTAGGCACCGAGCAGAAGTTGCTGACCGGTCTGACCTTTTGCATAGAATGTACGTGAAACCTGTGCGCCACCGAATGAACGGTTAGCCAGCAGACCGCCGTATTCGCGTGCGAAAGGAACACCCTGCTGAACACACTGGTCAATGATGTTGTTTGACACTTCAGCCAGACGGTAAACGTTTGCTTCACGGGCACGGAAGTCACCGCCTTTCACTGTGTCGTAGAACAGGCGGTAAACAGAGTCACCGTCGTTCTGATAATCCTTGGCGGCATTGATACCACCCTGTGCTGCAATAGAGTGAGCGCGACGGGGTGAGTCCTGGATACACATGTTGGTAACGTTGAATCCGAGTTCAGCCAGAGTAGAGGCAGCGGAAGCGCCGGCCAGACCTGTACCAACGACAATCACGTCGAGATGACGTTTATTAGCGGGATTCACCAGTTTCTGGTGAGCCTTATAGTTTGTCCACTTTTCTGCTATTGGACCTTCGGGGATTTTGGAATCTATCTGGAATTCGGGTAAAGCCGATGATTCGATGTCGGCATAATCCTTCATTATGGGAGTAGAATCGATCATCCCTTCCAGTTTCTTGTAGTCAGCCATATCGATTATTTATTTTCAGATTCAACATTTTCTTTACATTTGCCGCAGCATGAGTCACCTTCAGCGACACACTTGCCACAGCACTGCTCCTGACCTTCGGCACACTTGCCACAGCACTGAGCATCGGCAGCGCAAGCGTCACCCTGGCATGAGCCGCAGCATTCTCCGGCAGCCTGACAGCAATCAGCGGTCTCGCCGTTGCAGCAAGGAGCGGCAACGCCTTCTTCAAGTGCTATCTCGGCCTGCATTTCCTGATACTGCTCCTGAAGCACGGGGCAGTTCAGATATGTTTCGTTCTTAGCGTTAACGGTGAACACGACTGCTTCAGCGATGAAGAGAAGCACAACTATTGATGTCCACCAGTTGGCGATACATTTCAGACGGTCAAACCATACGCGACCATTCCAACCGCATGACTGGAACATTGACCAGAAGCCGTGGGTCATGTGGAACCAGAGGGCGATGAAGCCGATGAGGTATATGGGGAGAGTGTACCACTGACCGAAAGCCATCTGCAGGAAGAGGGTACCTGCTGCGGGGGGTACAACCTGACCACATTCGCAAGTCACAAGATTTCCGGTGATTTCAGCGAACTGCATCTTGTACCAGAACTGGATAGCATGAATTGCGAGGAAGGCAAGGATCACGATACCGAGAACGAGCATGTTCTGAGAAGCCCATTCAACCTGTGCAGGCTTGGAGGTAACGGCATAACGGTCGTTTCCACGAGCCTTGCGGTTCTGGATTGTGAGCCAGAAAGCATAGATAATGTGAAGAATGAATCCCGCAGCAAGAACCATTGTGCCGAGCAGGGCATACCAGTTAGCACCAAGGAACTCGCAAATGCAGTTATAAGCGGCGGGCCAGAAGATGGCGACACTGTTCATAACGCAGTGGAACGTAACGAATAGGACAAGGAAGGCGCCGGTAAGGCACATGATGAACTTCCTGCCTATGGATGAGTTAAATAACCACATAAAAGTTAACTGTTAAAATTATTAATGATTTGATTTATATTCAACTCCTGCAAAATTATAATTTTTAAGCCGTTTTTACAACTATTAAAGAAAAATTTCTTTAGAAATTCTGAATTTTTTCCCTTTTTGGCTTAAAGTGCCCCGGTGAGTACTGACCGGTCGTGCACTGAAGTCAACACCACCTTATTTATATAATCCGAAATTATTACTTTTTTGGCGAAAATTTTTACGGAAAAAATTCCGTAAATAAAAAATTATATATACATTTGCGAACCACAAACATGAGTATTAACAGAACATAATCAATAAAAACGTATGGCTACAAAAAAACTTCAAATCCGCGACCTTACGCTACGTGACGGCCAGCAATCACTGTTCGCCACCCGAATGAAACAGGAGAACATCGACAAACTTCTCCCCTTCTATGAAAACGCCGGCTTCTACATCATGGAAGTCTGGGGCGGAGCAGTACCTGACTCCGTAATGCGCTACCTCGACGAATCACCCTGGAACCGTCTGCGCTCTGTCAGCAAGGTGATGAAGGGCAAGTCATTGCTGTCAGCCCTCTCACGAGGCCGCAACCTGTTCGGCTACGTACCCTACCCCAATTCCGTACTCGAGGGATTCTATAAGGAAGCGATAGCAAACGGACTGAACGTTATGCGTATCTTCGATGCACTCAACGACATCGATAATGTGAAGGAATCAATCAAACTGATCAACGAACTGGGCGGAATTGCTGACGGTGCGGTTTGCTATACCGTGGATCCAAAGGATGAGGCAGCCCCTCAGAAGGTGGGTTTCTTCGCAAAACTCTTCGGCAAGAAACCTGAAGAGCCCAAAAAGATTTTCACTGACGAATACTTCGTTGAAAAGGCGGTGGCCATGGAAGCCCTCGGCGCAAAAATCATCACACTTAAAGATATGGCCGGTCTGGTTAACCCGTTGCGTGCCGCTTCAATCATAAGCAAACTGAAAAGCAGCGTGAAAGTTCCGGTTGACTTCCACACCCACTGTACTCCCGGTTATGGTCTTGCATCAGCATTGATGGCCGTTATCAACGGAGTGGATATCCTCGACACCAACATCTGGTGGTTCGGCGGTGGCTCGGCTGCTCCCGCAATAGAACTGATCTACATTTTCTGCCAGAAGTTAGGAATAGAAGTTGAATGTAACATGGAAGCAGTTGGCAAAATCCGCAAGGAACTGAAGGAAATCCGCAAGTCGCTGGCTGCCTTTGACCTTCAGAAAGACCACTTCCCCATTGACTTCGATCCTCTGACTGACACTATACCTGCAGATGTTGACGCTCAGTTTGACCGTGCCATCGCTGCTGCAAAGGCTGGCAACGAACAGGAACTGCTTGACGCATGTCATGCCATTGAAAACTATTTCGGCTTCCCCAAACCTAACGAAATTGTCAAGATGGCAGAGGTTCCCGGCGGTATGTACTCCAACATGGTGGCTCAGTTGAAGGCTCTTAACGCATCAGATCTTCTGGAAGATGCTATGGCGCTGATTCCCAAAGTACGCCGTGACGCCGGTCTGGTTCCACTGGTAACACCCACAAGCCAGATCGTTGGTGCTCAGGCTGTCAACCTGGCAATAGACCGCAAGAAAGGTAACCCTGACTACTCAAATGCGAGCAACCAGTTCATCTCTCTGGTGAAGGGTGAATACGGCAAGACTCCCGTACCCGTTGACCCCGCGTTCCGCGAAAAAATCACCGGTAGTCCTGTTGAAAAGGCTTATGACGTGACAACCTATAAGAAACCTGAAAATCCTGTGGTAGAAGGTCTTGGCGTGAAACTTGCCTCTAACAAGGAAGAAGAACTCCTGCTTGAACTTCTCCCCAATGTGGCAACCGGTTTCCTCCGCAAACGCCGCGAGGAAGAAAACGCCGCAAGTGCGCCCAAGGCTGAGGTGAAGGAAGAACCCAAGAAGGAGGAAGAACCAATCACCGGTCCTACCCAGAAAGCGATGATGGGTGGAAAAATCGTTAGCATCAACGTGAAACCCGGTGACAAGGTTAAACGTGGCGATCTTCTCCTGGTTTACGAAGCAATGAAGATGGAAAATGATGTCAACTCTGATATTGAGGGTACTGTGAAACGAATCTTTGTCGCCCCCAATGATGTGGTATCCACTGATCAGGTTATGATTGAATTTGAATAATTCCTTAACTTAATATTCTTTATGAAGAGTGTGTCATGGCGGCACACTCTTCTTTTTTATAACCTCCCCACATCCGGCAGACGGTCACGCCATGACTGTTCAGTGAGCCAGCGCTGCATGGTGGGGAACTGTCCGGTGCGGTAACCTCGTTCAGTCATGGTGCGGTGCC
>CAMWNP010000020.1 GCA_947175645.1 uncultured Porphyromonadaceae bacterium | reverse complement strand
CCGCGACCCCAACCTTGGCAAGGTTGTGCTCTACCAACTGAGCTATTTTCGCATTCTCTTTTTGGTTTTGCGATGCAAATTTACGGCTTTATTTTGGATTGACCAAATTTTGCAGCAACTTTTTTCAAACTTTTTCGCCGGAGATGTATGAATTAATTATCATCTCTTGCCATAACCTGCTGACTACCTTTCATTTCCCCAAAATCACACCCAGCGCATCTTCTGCATAGGATGTGCCTTTCTGCCGGCTCTTTTCCCTCACCTGTCCACATCAGTTTGACGCTCGGGAGTTTCTGAGAAACATTGCATACCGAAAACCTCATTTGTTTATCCACAGGGATTTCCATGATTTTTTAGCGTCAAAGAGCGGATGGAGCAACTTAAAATTTCAAGGAGGTGTGTCATGATAAGACATCTGTATCGTTGCTTACGGAATTAGGCTTCGGTCACAAACTTCTACCGTATGCACCCTTCAGCCTCATCCTCAGAGCCTTGCATATGACTCGTTCTGACAAACCTAAAGAGGGTGTGCCAAAATTCTCGTTGGCACACCCTCATACAGGTATCTTTGAATAAGCGGTGTTTTTTATTCTATAATTCCATGTGCACGGAACACTTTCTGAATTTTCTCAAGTGCTGTGGTAACCTGTTCTTTGGTGTGGGTAGCCATGAGCGAGAAGCGGATGAGAGTGTCCTGTGGCGCCACGGCGGGTGAAACCACGGGGTTCACGAATACTCCCTCTTCAAGCAAGTCGCGGGTGATGGCGAAAGTCTTGAAGTTATCACGGACGAAGAGCGGAATGATGGGAGTGGAGGTGTTACCTATTTCAATTCCCATGTTGCGGAATCCCTCGAGGGCATAGTTTGTGAGTTCCCAGAGATGATCCTGACGCTCCGGTTCGGTCTGCATGATTTCCAGAGCCTTGAGTGCAGCCGCTGTTGATGCGGGAGTGATTGATGCAGTGAAAATATAAGAACGTGAGTGGTGACGGAGATAGTTTGTGATTTCCTTGTCAGTTGCGATGAATCCACCGAGAGAAGCGAAAGATTTTGAGAATGTTCCCATTATGAGGTCAACATCGTCAGCCACACCCTGGGCATGACAAACGCCACGTCCACCTTCGCCGAACACACCAATGCCGTGTGCTTCGTCAATCATTACGGCAGCATTGTATTGTTTTGCGAGTTCAGTGATTCTCTTGACATCAGCAACGTCACCTTCCATTGAGAATACACTGTCAGAAACTATGAGTTTGAGACGGTCAGGATCACACTGTTTGAGTTTCTGTTCAAGCGATTCCATGTCGTTGTGACGGTATTTGAGTGCTTTGGAAAATGACGCTCTCATACCTTCGATGATGGATGCATGATCCTGTTCATCCCAGAGAATGTAGTCCTTGGGACCGGTAAGACAAGATACGACTCCCAGATTCACTTCAAATCCGGTTGAGTAGATCATAACATCTTCTTTACCTATATATTCCGCAATGGCGGCCTCTAATTTTTTGTGGAGGTCAAGCGTACCGTTAAGGAATGGAGAGCCGGCGCAACCGGTTCCGTATTTTTTTATTGCCTCGATGGCTGCTTCTTTGATACGCGGGTCGTTAACCAGACCGGTGTAGCAGTTAGAGCCAAACATCAGAACCTTTTTACCATTGATGATCACTTCCGGATCCTGTTCGCTTGAAATTGCACGGAAGTATGGATATATCCCGGCTGCTTTTGCTTCCTGAGGTACTGTGTATTGGGCAAGTTTCGCTTGCAGTAGTTTCATTTTGTGCTGTTTGTTAGTTTAATGATGCTACCTATCTCAAGGGACAGGATTACAAAAGTAATAGCATCCGATAAGATAGGCTGCAAAATTACTAATTTTTGTGCAATTTTTAGTGCTATTTTGCTACTTTTTTGCTGCGGAAGAGAGCAAAATCAAGGTCAAAAGGTGTTAAATTTTGTTTAGAGGGGTAGTGTAAGAACGAAACGTGCTCCGTCAGTGTAGTCAGCATCAAGCGATATTGTTCCGTCAAGTCTTCGGGCAATAATCTGGCAAAGATACAGACCGATGCCTGAACCTGAGTGATGTTCACCTTTGTGGACTTTGTTGAAGAGTGTTTTCCTTTGTTCCTCGGAAATACCGCAGCCGGTGTCAGTGACAATGAATCTGATCTTGCCTTTCTGTTTGTCAGCCTCGTATGTAAGGGTGATTTCACCTTCATGAGTGAACCTTACGGAGTTTTTGAGGAGATTTATCAGTACCTGTTCAACTCTTTGCGGATCAGTTACAAATGAAGCGGGAGTATCAGGAGATATGAAAGTCATTTCAACACCCGTGTGTGTGGTCTGTCTGAGTGTTTCCACAACCATTTCACACATTGTGCTGGCATCAGTCATCCTGCGTGATACCGTAATGTCATCTCCATCCAGAAGTGAAATGTCGAGAATGTCACGTGATATTGCTTCAAGCAGTTCAACATTATGGGTTATGATCTGTCCGAAATGGAGCAGGTAGGGTTGCCGCTCATCATCTACGGAGTCCACTATGATTTTGGTGAAGTCAGAGATGGCAGTCAGCGGAGTACGCATTTCATGGCCGAGAGAATTGATAAGGTCGGCTTTCTGCAGATTGGATTTGTTCAGTTCGTTACGTGAACGCATGAGGTCGTCGTAGTGACGGCGTGACACCGAGCGCTCATGTTCAAGCGACTTGTTGGCATGTAGAGCGGATACGGACATCTGTTTTGCCCGGAGATACATGAGGAATGTCACGACGGTTATCAGAATGACCACTATAAGAGCCACTATGGAGATAACTATTATGTTTTCGTGAGCGTCAATCTGAAGTTGACGGTTCTTGATTTCCAGATCCTGGTTTGATTCCTTGATTTTCTGCAGATCGTAGATAACCTGCAGTTCCCTCAGACGTTCTTCTGACTTGAACTGAATCTGCTCCTGGAGGTGTTTGTTATATTCGCGTGCGGCAAACAACTGCAGGTCTTTGTCATCAGTGTGCTGTGCGGCAATGTTCAACTGGTCAAGAAGGAAGTTTCTGTAGGAGGACTGTGACTTGAATTTCGTCAGAGCGTCCTGAATCAGCGGAGCGGCTTCCTGATATTTTTCATGAGCCATCAGATAGGCTATATCAAGCAGTCTGTAACGGTCATACATCAGTTTGGCATCAGGGTCAATTTCAGTAATTGTCTTAGCCATAGAATAGATGCTGTCCACCTCGCCTATCGACAGGGCGGGATAATTCAGCAGAAGCCGGCGGTACATTCCGTAGCGCTGACGGTGGAATTTCCTGTAAGACCTTCCTTTTTCTTCGTATTCTTTCTGGAGCAGATCAGTCTGACGGAGGAGTTCACGCACCGCGCTGACCGCCCGTTCGTGGTTGCCGCTGTTAGTGAACAGCGAAGATGAGTAAGTGTAGAACTGGTTTTTGATCGGCACGATTGTATTTGGTGCGCTGTTAATCAGATTCTCAAGTTCATCAGTATATTTCATCAGGAGTTCCCCCTCGGCTGTATTGCTCAGATAGGCACACAACGAGAAGAGGAGGATGATACGTTCATCGGTGGAATAATGGTCCTTATTAGTGTATTCATGAAGAATTTCACGCAGGCGCACCTGTCGTTCGGCTTCAGATGCCGCCATTGAGTTATTCAAAATGCGCGCTATGCGGATATACATCAGTGTCTGGTGCTGATCTATAGATGTGGGAAGGTCAGCGGTCATGGCACGGAGAATCTGAAGCACGGAATCATTGAGGGCGTAGGTATTCGCAAGATGACGTATGACGTCAAGTTTGACCGAGGTATCTCCATTTTTATCAGCCAGACGGTAGATGTTACGCAGGATCGGAGTATACTCTGAACGTGGGGAAACATCAAACAGATTGTAATAGGCTTTTATTGAATCATTGGTGTTTCCGGCTTTTCGCAGGCTCGCCTCTATCTCCGCTTTGACAGATGAAGAATCAGCGGCAGTAACGGATATTACAGCCGACAGAAAAAAGATTGTAAACAGCAAGCCTTTGAATTTCATAATTTTGCGATTGGTTAACGGCACAAAATTAAGAAATAATTTTCAATATTGCTACAATTTTGAAATATTTTTTTTACATAATTGTTCCCTGCTCTTTACAACGGAGTAAATCCTATGTGATTTACACGGATACTGACTGATCCCACACAGATTAGTCATCAGGTTACATACCGATTAATGGTCACTTGGCATGTGGCTTGTCAACCACGGTTTTCCTTGGCCGGTGCCTGGACGATTTTCTCTCCGGGAGCCACGTCCTCAGTAACCCAAAGGTTACCACCTATGATGGCGTTGTCACCAATGGTGATACGGCCTAATATAGTGGCATTTGCATAAACAACCACATTATTGCCGATTATCGGGTGGCGTGGTATCCCCTTGATGGGGTTGTTGTTTTCATCGAGTTTGAAACTCTTGGCTCCTAAAGTCACACCCTGGAAAATCTTGACGTTATCACCGATTATGCATGTGGCTCCGATTACTATGCCTGTGCCGTGATCGATGGTGAATGATTCTCCGATTGTGGCAGCAGGGTGGATGTCAATACCGGTTTCTGAGTGAGCGAGTTCTGTTATCATACGTGGGATAACCGGCACGTCGAGAGTATGGAGAAGATGTGCCACCCTATAGGCGCTCGTAGCCAGAATGGAAGGATAGCAGTAAATTACTTCTTCTATTGATAGAGCAGCGGGGTCTGCCTTATAGGTTGCTTCCACATCCGTCATCAGCACTCGGCGGAGTTCCGGCAACTGACGGATGAAGGCATCGCACAACGGTATGGCATCCTTTGTGAGCGAGTCAACATCAAGCGGCTGACAGCAAGGGGCCTCGATGCATTTTCCCGCCACAATCTGATCAATGAGCAGCATGGAGAGCCTTTCAATGTTCAGTCCTGCATGATAACGCATGTTCTGCTGGGTGACGCCACTGTCTCCGAAAAAGCCGGGGAAAATAAGTGCCCTGCAAAGGGACACGATTTCCTTGACCTTTGATTGTGATGGGAGAGGTTCACCGCGACGCCGTATATGACACATGCCTGTGTTAACCGGTGTCTCAGAAAGTTGCTTTGCTATTTTATCAAGTGTTTGTGTGAGAATTTTTTCCATATTATATATAATTTTTTCTTCACATAGAACAATTTTCCCATGCGGAGGGTTCAGAATAATTTTATCCCTGTCATCGGATGTCGGTGACACCGGGTGACAGGGATAAGATTATGTTATGAGAAATCAACCGAAGTTGACCTATCTTACATTATTGAACCGAAAAGACCCAGAGATGTGGTCATTTCGAGAAGGTAGTTGTAGAATACCGCACCCACACCGAGCACAAGGATTCCGGCAACCGAGATCCACAATCCGAGACGTTCGGTGCAAGCCGAGCGGAATGTGGGAATCTGACAGGGTTCTTCGGTTTTGATGTACATTGCCTTAACAACGAGCAGATAGTAGTAGAGCGATACGATTGTGTTGATAAGGGCTATCAGAACGAGGATGTAAATGGCGATTGTTCCCTGCTGGAGGGCACCTGCAAAGATGAAGAATTTACTGAAGAATCCGGCGAAAGGAGGAATACCTGCCAGGGAGAACATTGCGAGCATCATGCAGAACGACAGGCGGGGATTTGTTGTGCTCAGTCCGTTATAGTCGTCCATGTCAACCTTACCGGTGGCATTTTCAATGGCACCGATAACACCGAAGGCAGCGAGGTTGGAGAAGATGTAAACCAGAACATAGTACATCAACGAAGCCACACCGGTTGCATTGAAAGCGATGACACCAAGCATGATATATCCGGCCTGTGAGATTGAAGAGAAGGCGAGGAATCGCTTGAGGTTTTTCTGGCGGATTGCGAAGAGGTTACCTACTGTTATGGTAAGAATAATCAGAGCATAGAGCATCCATTGCCATACTTCCTCGTAGAACATTCCGAAGGCCTGAACCATCACAACCAGGAACGCGAATGCGGTTGCTCCTTTTGAAATAACGGAAAGATAAGAGGTTGCGGATGTGGGGGCACCCTGGTAAACATCAGCGGTCCACAAGTGGAATGGAACCAGTGAAAGTTTGAATCCTACTCCTGCAATAACAAAAGCCAGCGCCACAACTGCAAGTGCTGAATTTTCTCCGAAAATCATCAGGTTGATATCAGAGAAGTAGAGCGATCCGGCGAGTCCGTAGACGAATGACAAACCCATCATGAATACTGCTGATGAGAACACAGCGGTAAGCAGATATTTCACTGCTGCCTCATGGCTTTCATAACGTTTTTTGTCGAACGCCACCATTGCGGCGAGGGGGAGTGATGCTGACTCCAGACCGATGAGGAAAAGGAGGAAGTGGCGGGCGGAAATCATCAGATACATTCCGAAAAGAGTGACAAGGAGCAGTTCGTAGAACTCACCTCGGCGAACGATCATGAACTCACCGTTAGCCCATTTGATTGACTGTATCAGCACAATCAGCACACCAATATTCAGAATGTTCTTTATTGCCATAATCACCGGACCGGTCACGTACATTCCTGCGAAAGCAGTTGCATCGGCAGTGCTGCAGGGGCAGAACATGTCCGCTATTGAGAGGACGGTGAAAATGGCGAAAACTACAGTAGTGAACGCAGCGGTAGCGTTCTGCGCCTTCTTGGGCATGAAGGTGTCATAGAGGAAGACAAGGAGAAAAACCACAAGGAGCGCAATCTCCTGCTTCATTGCTAAAAACTGAGAATAATCCATTGCTTCTATATTTTATTGGATCATGCCCAGAACCTTGAAAATGTCAGGGCTGAAGGTGAATTTAATGAGTGATTCAAAGAAGTTGGGGAAGCAACCGATTGCAGCCACGCAGATAATGAGAGTGGCAGTTGCGGTGCGTTCCCACCATGTGGCGTCAGTGAGTTGACGGTGGTGGTCATCCTGAACAGGTCCGAGGAGCAGTTTGCCCACGACGCGGAGAATGTAAACCGCGGTTATAACGATTGAGCAGCATGCTATGATGGTGAACACAAGGCGGAGCGAGCCGTGGCCATGGAGGAAGTCAATCATACCCTGTTCAAAAGAACCGATGAAGATTGTCATTTCCGCAACGAATCCTGAGAGACCCGGGAGACCGAGTGAGGCCATACCGGCGATTACATAACATACGGCCAGATAGGGCATGATTTTCATCAGTCCTCCCATTTCACGTACGTCACGTGTGTGGGTACGTCCATAGATCATACCTATCAGGGCGAAGAAGAGTGCAGTCATCAGACCGTGTGAGAGCATCTGCATGATGGCACCTGTCATTGCAGTGGTGTTGAGCATGAGGATTGCGAAAAGCACCAGACCGCAGTGTGACACTGATGAATAGGCGTTGATGTATTTGAGGTCAGTCTGCACACAAGCGGAGAATGCGCCGTAAACAACCGAGATGCCGGTGAGGATAAGGAATATCCATGCGAGTTCGTTGGCAGCCTGGGGCATCAGGTAGATGGCCACGCGGAAACAGCCGTAACCTCCGAGTTTCATCAGCACGCCGGCGTGAAGCATTGACACTGCAGTGGGTGCGGAAGCGTGACCGTCAGGGCTCCATGTGTGGAAGGGGAACATTGCTCCGAGGACACCGAATCCAACGAAAGCCATGGGGAAAAGGAACATCTGCCAACTGTGTGAGATGTTGCCGTCCTGCGCAATTTCCACAATGTTCCATGAGAAGAGTCCGGAGTTGTAGTAGATTCCGATCAGGCTGAGCATCAGGAAGGCGGATCCACCCATGAGCATAAGTGTAAGTTTCATGGCCGAATAGTTCTTCTTTCCGCTGCCCCATACTCCGATTAGCAGATACATGGGGATGAGCGCAACTTCATAGAACATGAACATTGCGAACAGGTCAATGGTGATGAAGAAGCCGAACACTCCGGTTGACAGGAGTATGAGCCAGAGGAAGAAAGCCTTTGGCTGCGCTATTGTCCAGGAAGCGAAAGATCCGGTCAGAAGAATAATTGAAGAGAGTATCAGCATGGCTATTGAGATACCGTCCACACCCACGGCCAGATTGATATTCAGGGGAGCGAACCATTGCCATGAACCGGTGTAGAGCATGGGGGCTGTTTCACCGGCGGCGCGAAGAGCCAGGTAGTCAACAAGCAGATAGACCGATAGAGCGGTCAGCGCCAGTGAACCGGTTACGGCCACCGCACGAATCTGCTTTATGTTTTGACTAAGTGCCACCCCTGCGAGCATAATCAGGGGAATGAGCACGAAGTAAATTAATATATTGTCGAACATAATGATTAGTTTTTATCGGTTCATCAGGTTAAATGAGGCAAATATATGTGATTGTTCCAAGCAGGAGCGCGCCTATCAGATAGATCCACACATAAGTCTGGACATTTCCTGACTGGAGCCCCTTGATTGACCATGAGGCCTTGTTTGTCACGGTTGCGAATGCGTCCATAGTTCCGTCGATTATATGGCGGTCAAACCAGGCGATAGGTTTGCATATAAGCCCGAAGATGATACGATGGGTGATGAACATGTAGAGTTCGTCCCAGTAGAAGCGGTGGTAGCACCAGTCCCAAAGGCGGGGAAGAGCGGCAGCCATCTTGTCAGGGAGGGGATTTTCTTTCATGTACATCTTGGCAGCGACGGCGATCGACACAACTGCAACAGTCAGCGAGATACCGGCCACGGTCCAGTCAAGGTCGAAGGTGTGCTGCTCGCCGTTGTATGTCACGAAATCACCGAAGTTGATGAATCCGGCCACGCATGAAACCAGAGCCAGGAAAATAAGGGGAACAGTCATAGGCCATGGCTGGTCATGTGGAGCGTGGTGAGGATCGTGTACTTTATGTTCTTTCCACCAGAAGATGAGGAAATAGAGGCGGAACATGTAGAATGCGGTGAGTGCTGCCACGGCAGACATCCAGATGTAGACGAAGATGCTGTATTCGCCGCAAGCGGTCAGGATCTCATCTTTAGAGAAGAATCCTGAGAAGGGGATGATACCGGCGATTGCGAGACAGCCGATAAGGAATGTCCAGTGGGTTACGGGCATGTATTTGCGCAAGCCGTGCATTGCGGTGTAGTTGTTTGAGTGTACGGCATGGATGAGCGCACCTGCACCGAGGAAGAGGAGAGCCTTGAACATGGCATGTGTGAACAGGTGGAACATGGAGGCCATGTAACCTACTCCATGGTGATATTCAGGACGGCAAACGCCGAGTGACACCATCATGAATGCGATCTGCGAGATGGTCGAGAAGGCCAGCACACGTTTGATGTCGACCTGCGCGCAGGCTACCATGGCGGCATAGAATGCCGTGATTGCACCAACCACTGTCACGATCTCCAGCGCTGTTGTTTCCTGAAGATAGAGGGGGAAGAGACGCGCTACGAGATATACACCTGCCACAACCATTGTTGCCGCGTGGATAAGGGCGGAAACGGGAGTGGGGCCTTCCATAGCGTCGGGAAGCCAGATGTGGAGGGGAAGCATAGCCGATTTACCCATACCACCCATGAATATCAGCACCAGCGCCCAGGTGAGTACCGAGCAACCCATGAACATAGGAGCGGCGCTTCCGGCAAACTTGGTTGCAAGAACTGTTGATGCGGTGTCGAGTGAGATGTGGTAGGTGTCGGCAAGACCTTCAACGGGTGCAGAGGTGAAGTCCATGAAACTGAACACTCCGGTGTAGTATGAAAGGACGAGAATACCGATGAGGAATCCGAGGTCGGCGAAGCGGGTTACGATGAACGCCTTCTTGGATGCTGACACTGCTGCCGGGCTTGTGTAGTAGAAGCCGATGAGCAGATATGATGAAGCACCTACAAGTTCCCAGAAGATATACATCTGGAAGATGTTGGTTGCCACAACCAGTCCGAGCATTGAGAATGAGAAGAGTGCCAGGAAAGCGTAGTAGCGCTGGAAACCTTTTTCGTAAACGCCGTCATGGTCGCGCATGTAGGCGTTACTGTAGAGGTTGACCATGAATGATATTGTGGTTATGACCACGAGCATCATGGCGGAGATTGAATCGAGCATGAAACCGATGTTGATGTGGAGGTTTCCGTAGAATTCAAGCCACACGGGGTTGAACACTATGTACTGGAGATGCTCCACCACGGTTTCCCCGTGTTCACCTATGATTTCACGCTGGAAGTTGGGGTCGCCTGAGAAGAAATAATTAAATGCTGTGTAGTAAGCCAGAGCGGTAACAACGCCCATTGCTGTAGTGCCCAGTATACCTGCGATTTTTGGTGACAGGTATTTTCCCAGCAGTCCCAGCAGAAGGAACATGAACAAGGGAATGGCGAGAATCAGTATTTGTATAGTGGCATCCATGATACTTAAAATTTCATTTTAGTTATTTCGCGGACGTCGATGTTTTTAGCCACACGGAAGATGTTAACGATGATTGCAATGGCGAGCGCGGTTTCGGCAGCGGCAATGGCAATAGCGAAAAGTGTGAAGAACATTCCCTCCATGCTACCGGGGAAGAGGAACCGGTTGAAGACCACGAAGTTGATGTCAACGGCGTTGAGCATAAGTTCAAGAGAAATCAGGATGGCGATCATGTTTTTGCGGGTAATGAAACCGTAAACGCCGCAGCAGAACATGATAAGCGCCGGGATAAGATAGCAGAGTATATTCAGGTTCATGATAAATTAGCGTTTGCGGGCAATGACAATGCCACCGATTATACAAGCGAGAAGAAGCACACTGACAGCCTCAAATGGGAGGAGATACTGCTGATAACCTGTTCCCATGAGGGTTTCGCCAACGGTTTTCATTGTGGCGGAATCCATTTGAGGCATGATAAGATCACAGCATCTGGTGCAGAGAGCGTAACCGCCGGCGAGCAGCATTGCAATTGCGGCGATTAGTCCGGTCACGCGTTTTTTTGATTCAAGTTTTTCACTGTTGTCACCGGGGTTGCTTGTGAGAAGAATAGCAAACACGAAGAGAACCACGATGCCACCTGCATACACGGCGATCTGAACTGCACCCAGAAAGGGATAGTCGAGTTGGAAATACAACGCGGCAGTTGCAAAAAGCGTGAACAGCAGGTATGTAGCCGCACGAAGAATTTTACGGGCGGTTACAGCGAGTACCGAGAAGATGACAATCGACAGAGCGATTATCACGTACATGATGATACTTCCTACTGAGTCCATAATGATTGACTGGTTTTATTTTTTTGACTTCCGGTTTCGTGAGACGTAACCATGGGTCATCTGTTATTATTATTCGTTGTTATGTAACTATTTTTTTGGCCGGTTAACCGGAGTGATTACTCTGAATCTGCAGTTTTATCGGCTGCCGGAGCCTTCGGTTCATCCTTGGCTGGAGCCTGGGGTTGTTCGGCGGCTTTTGCTGCTTCTGCGGCTGCTTTCTTGGCTGCGGCTGCTTTTTTTGCTGCCTCAATCTTGGCCAGACGGGCTGCTTCTGCTGCTGCTTTCTCTTCAGGGGTAGGCTCGGGATCGGGCACCTCAGGGAGATAGTTCAGTTGTTTCACCAGTTTCGAGCGGGTGAACACAGCCTGTTCAAAGTCATTGGAGAACTCCAGGGCATTGGTGGGACATGTTGTGACACATAACTGGCAGAATGTGCAACTGCCCAGGTCATAGATGTAACGGTCAAGTTTCTTTTTCTTCTTGCCGTCAGGAGTCTCGACCATTTTTGTCTCTACGGTGATTGTTCCGTTGGGACAGTTGCGTTCGCATGTTCCGCACGCAATGCATTTGTGGCGTCCTTCAGCATCGTACTTCAGGACGAGGATTGCGCGAAATCTGTCGGGGTAGACATGAGTATCGCGGTTTTCAGGATATTTTTCCGTGATTTTAGGAGTGACGAATTCCTTGCCGGTAACGGTCATACCCTTCAACAGGGAGGAGATTCCGCTTCCTAACGATGAAAAATAATCTTTTACACTACCCATAAATGAATATGATAATTGGTTTCTAATTCGGGTTATCTGATTTGTCCGCCGAGGATATCAAGCAATTCTGTTGTGATACCCTGCTGACGGAGTTTGTTATATTCTAATTGTAACTGGTCACGTAATTTTTTGGCGTTGTCGTTGGCACTCTGCATTGCCATCACGCGGGCAGCCTGTTCAGCGGCGCGGTTTTCCACGAATACTTCCTGAAGGGTTGACAGAAGGAACAGCGGAAGGATGGCGTTGAAGATGGCCTCTGCCGAGGGTTCGAAAATGTAGGGACGTCCCGTTTGGGCTGACGCGTCATTACCCAGAAGATTTTCCTGCACGATAGGGAGGAGTTGTTCTGTCACCGGACGTTGGCGTGATATGCTCTGGAAGTGCATGTAGTGCAAATCAACCTTGTCTGTTTCTCCTGAGAGGAACGACTCGCGGAGTGTATCGAGCATTTTGCGAATGCTCCCGGCATCTGCTTTTGAGTCAATTCCTGCTACGGGGGCTACCGCAACGCCCTGACGGCGCAATTTCTGAACTGCCTTGAGCATTTTGCTTCCCACGGGAATAATGGTCACGTTGACGCTTTCGCCGTAGGTCTGCCGGTAGTAGTCCAGACGTGATATGAGGAGTTTGAAAAGGTTGACGTTGAACGCTCCGCAGAGTCCGTCGTCCGATCCCCAGGCCACGAGCGTGATGTTTTTCACCTCACGCGGGGTGATCAGCGGAGAAGTCATGGGGGTGTCGGCGGAGAGAAGGCTTGCTATGATTGTCTGCACCTGATTGCGGTAAGGGAGCAGTTGCTTGAGTTCCTGTTCCGCCTTGTGCATTTTCGCAGACGAAATCATCTTCATCGCACCGGTGATTTTTTCCGATGATGCGACGGAGCCTATTCTGCCTTTGAGTTCGCGGAGTGTTGCCATTCTACCTTTCTGCTTTTATTTTAATTATTGAAAACGTGCGGCCACTTCATTCGCCACTTTGGTGAGTATTTCGGAAACTGAGTCATCAAGGGTGCCTTTCCGGAGCAGGTCAAGTGCCTGGGTCTGATATTTGGCACGGAGTATCTGCAGGAACGATTTCTCGAATTCGGCCACTTTTTCAAGAGGAACATTCTGGAGAAGTCCGTTCACACCGCAGAAGATGATGGCGATTTCTTCTTCAACGGGCATGGGGTGATACTGGGGCTGGATCAGCAGGCGTTCGTTTTTGCGTCCTCGGTCAATCACACGTGCTGTAACCGGGTCGATGTCACCGCCGAATTTGGTGAATGATTCAAGTTCACGGAACTGCGCCTGGTCGATTTTGAGTGTACCTGCAACTTTTTTCATTGCCTTGATCTGCGCGTTACCACCCACACGTGACACCGAAATACCAACGTTGATGGCCGGACGGATACCACGGTTGAACAATCCTGACTCAAGGTAGATCTGTCCATCGGTGATGGAGATCACGTTTGTAGGGATATAAGCGGATACGTCGCCTGCCTGAGTCTCGATGATTGGAAGTGCGGTGAGCGACCCGCCTCCTTTAACAATGGGCTTGAGCGGTTCGGGGAGGTCGTTCATCATTGATGCCACTTCCTGGCTGTCGATGATTTTTGCGGCACGCTCCAGCAGACGTGAGTGGAGATAGAAGATATCACCGGGATACGCTTCGCGTCCGGAAGGACGTTTAAGGATCAATGACACCTCACGGTAGGCGACGGCCTGTTTTGAGAGGTCATCGTAAACGATAAGGGCATGACGACCTGTGTCACGGATGAATTCTCCGATTGCCACGCCTGCGAAAGGTGCCCAGTAGCGCATGGCTGCCGAGTCAGATGCGTTTGCGGCGACAACCACGGTGTAGTCCATGGCACCGTATTTGCGGAGAGTCTCCACTGTTGCAGCCACAGAAGATCCTTTCTGTCCTATTGCCACATATATACAGAATACGGGGTCGCCGTTTTCAAAGTTTTTCCGCTGGTTTATAATGGTGTCGATGGCGATAGCGGTCTTACCAATCTGACGGTCGCCGATGATAAGTTCACGCTGACCGCGGCCGATGGGCACCATTGAGTCAACAGCCTTGATACCTGTCTGGAGGGGCTGTGTCACGGGCTGACGGAAAATCACACCCGGTGCTTTACGTTCCAGAGGAAGGTTGATCAGTTCGCCGGTTATGGGACCCTTACCGTCGATGGGCTGTCCGAGAATATTGATGACACGGCCGAAAAGTCCGTCACCCACAGGGATAGAAGCAATTCGTCCGGTACGTTTGACCGTCATGTTTTCAGTGACTTTGTTGACGTTGTTCAGCAGCACTACACCCACGTTGCTCTCTTCGAGGTTAAGAGCCACGCCGACCACGCCGTTTTCAAATTCGACGAGTTCGTTTGACTGCACATTGTCAAGCCCGTAGACGTGAGCCACACCGTCGCCAACCTCGAGGACTGTTCCGGTTTCTTCAAACGATACTTTTGAGTTGACGTTTTCGAGTTGGCTTTTTAATACTTCTGATATCTCGCTGGGGTTAATCATTTTTAGGAGTTGATAAGTTTGAGACGCAATTGTTTCAGTTCGTTTTTGATTGAGGCATCGAGCCGCTCATTGTTTATGGCGATGGTGAATCCGCCTATAATCGCGGGGTCCACGGCAGCCGTGAATTCCATGGAACTTCCTTCAGGGAGGTGGTTCTCCACGATTTTCTTCAGTCGTTCAAGTTCAGAGTCTTCAAGAGGCTGCGCGGAGGTGACCGTCACCACAAAAATATTGTTTTCTTTCCGATAGATTTCCGAATAAGCCAAGGCAATGTCACGGATAAGGTCAATACGCTTGTTTTGAATGAGCAGTTTGAGGAAATCGGCAAAAAGGGTGTCACCATCGGGGGTTCCGGCGGCGATATTAACCAGTCTGACTTTTTCCTCAGCCGATACGAACGGGTTGGCGATTGTGCGGTTCAGCGCCGGCTGATCAGCAAAACTCCGGGCGAGTTGCTTCATCAGAGCGTAGATCCTGGGGGCACAGTTCTGTTGCTGTGCCACCTTCAGCAGAGCCTTGGCGTATCGGCGGGGTATGAGACCTTCGTTCATTGCGTTTCTTAGTTTTGATTCTCTATTTCGTCAAGAAGATTGTTGACAAGTTTAGCCTGAGCCTTCTGGTCGGACATTTCGCCACGAAGCACTTTTTCGGCAATTTTGATTGCAAATTCGCTTACTTCATCACGGATTGACTGACGCGCATCCTTGCGGGCCTGCTGTATGGCCAGTTTGGCGGCATCCAGTTCTTTCTGACCTTCCTTGCGCGCTTCTTCACGGGCCTGTTCCACAATCTGTGTTTTCAGTGTTTCGGCATCGCGCAGGATGTCACCTTCCTTGATGCGGGCGTCGGCAATAATGCGGTCGGCCTGCTGCTGGGCATTGTCAAGCGATTCCTTGGCGTTCTGAGCGTACTCCACACCCTTATCAATCAGTTCGGCACGGTCATCGACGGTTTTTAGAATAACGGGCCACGCGTACTTCCAGAGTATCAGGAAAAGCACGGCGAATGAAACGAACATCCAGAAAACCAGACCGAATCCGGGGGTAAATAGTTCCATGATAAGAGTGTTTGTAAAGTTAGTTTGTTAAGAGACCGGCGCGGGGTGCCCCGAGTGGCGCCCCCGGTGCCGATGATATTTTTTTACACGAAGAGAGCGAGCACGCAGACGATAACGGCGAACAGGGCCACACCTTCCACAAGAGCCGCAATCACGATCATGTTGCTTCGGATGTCACCTGCAGCCTCGGGCTGACGGGCGATGGCTTCCATGGCTGAGGAACCGATTTTTCCGATGCCGATACCGGCGCCGATGGCTGCTATTGCTGCGCCTATGCTTGCGCCTAAACCAAGGAGTGCTTCAACTGCTACTAAAATCATAGTTAACATAACGATAGGATTTAAATGGTTTTGTATTTTTTGTTGATTATTTATCTGTTGGTAATGCTGTATGCTCCGCATGTTTCTCATGTTCATGTTCGCTGCCTTCCTGAGCAAGCGAGATGAAGATTGTGGAGAGCATGGTGAACACGTAAGCCTGGATGAAACTTACCAGCACGTCGATAAGGAGCATGAAAATGGAGAATAGAATCGACACTACTGCGGTTGTGCCTCCCATCATGATACCACCTACGGCGGTGAAGATGAAAATCAGCAGGGTCAGCACAATTACAATCATGTGTCCGCCCATCATGTTAGCGAACAGACGAACTGTCAATGCCGCCGGTTTGGTGAAGATTCCGAAAAGTTCTATCATGGGCATGATGGGGAGAGGAAATTTGAGCCACAGAGGCACATCAGGCCAGAAAATATCTTTCCAGTAGTGCTTTGTTCCGAATATGTTCGTCACCAGGAAAGTGAGTATTGCCAGTGTCATCGTCACCGCGATGTTACCGGTAAGATTTGCGCCACCTGGGAATATCACTACAAGTCCAAGCAGATTCATGAAAAAGATGAACATGAACACGGTGAGCAGATAAGGAGCAAAACGGCGTGCATTATGACCGAGTGTTGATTTTACGACTCCGTCATAAATGAACACCACTATCAGTTCCATGAATCCGAGCATCCCCCGGGGAGCCTTGAACCCATTGCGCCGATACCAGCGCACAAGGAAGAAACAGCATGCCAGCACCACCAGGATGGTAATGAACAGGGCCAGTACGTTTTTGGTTATGGAAATATCCCAAGGCTTATAGACACTGCCGTCGGGACGGATTTCCACGCATTTACCTTTGTACTCTCCTTCTGCGGGAACAACAAATGTGACGTCGCCATCTTTATATTGATGTCCGTGGGCCACTCGTGCTGATGAAAAGCAGTGAAGTCCGTCAGATCCGAAAAGGATGATGGGGAGAGGAATCCTCCTGTGGTGTGCAAACGGGAGTTCCCACCCGTAGGCATCGCCGAGGTGCTCGAAGATAATCTCCTTAGGGTCGATTTTCACTTCGGTGCCACCGGAAGCGCTGTCACTCATGGCGTCGCTGAAGCCGAGTGCGGCACAAGCGGCAAGGACCAGCAGTATGAGTATGACGAAAAGTTTCTTCATTGCTTTATCAATAGGTGCAGACTGACACAATATTATTATCTACGTCGACTATTCCGCCACCGATGGATGCACTTTGCTCTCCACCGTCAGCCGGTTTATAGACGATCTCCCCTGCTGTCAGTATGGAGACCAGCGACGCGTGGTTTTTCAGGACAGTGAAACTGCCCATTTCGCCGGGAAGTGTGACGGAGTTCACTTCACCCTGGAATACCACTGCCTGCGCGGATATAATTTTCAGTGTCATGGTCTTGTTTCTCTTTAATGATTATGCTTAAGACTGCCTTGATGGGGTTATTTTTCCACTTCAGCAAGCATTTTCTTACCTTTTGCGATTGCCTCGTCAATGGTTCCTACATTGAGGAATGCCTGTTCGGGATAAATATCCATTTCTCCGCTGAGAATCATCTTGAAACCGCGGATTGTTTCATTGATCGGCACCATTACGCCGGGCAGACCGGTGAACTGTTCGGCAACGTGGAAGGGTTGTGAGAGGAAACGCTGGGCACGACGCGCGCGTGACACCACAAGTTTGTCCTCATCACTGAGTTCGTCCACACCGAGGATGGCGATAATATCCTGCAATTCATTATATTTCTGAAGCAACTGTTTTACTGCCTGGGCTGTGTTGTAGTGCTCCTCGCCGATGATGTTGGGATCAAGTATGAGCGAAGTTGACTCCAGGGGATCTACGGCAGGGTAGATACCGAGTGATGAAATCTTACGGCTCAATACTGTTGTTGCGTCAAGGAAGTTGAAGGTTGTTGCCGGTGCGGGGTCGGTCAAGTCATCGGCAGGCACGTAGATGGCCTGGACAGAGGTGATAGAACCGTTCTTGGTTGAAGTGATTCGCTCCTGCAAGGCACCCATTTCCGATGCAAGCGTAGGCTGATAACCTACAGCCGATGGCATACGTCCCAGAAGTGCGGAAACCTCGGATCCTGCCTGAGTGAAACGGAAAATGTTGTCAATGAACAGAAGGATATCCTTACCACCGCCATCCTGATCGCGGAACTGTTCGGCCACGGTAAGTCCGGTAAGCGCCACGCGCAGACGTGCGCCCGGAGGTTCATTCATCTGTCCGAACACCAGGGCTGCCTGTGATTTGGCAACTTCGTCCATGTCAACATCTTCAAGGTTCCACTGACCCTTCTCCATTCCTTCGGTGAATTTCTCGCCATATTTCATAACACCGCTCTCGATCATCTCACGCAGCAGGTCGTTACCCTCACGGGTACGTTCGCCCACGCCTGTGAACACTGAGAATCCGTTGTGTCCTTTAGCGATGTTGTTGATAAGTTCCATGATAAGCACGGTCTTACCAACACCGGCACCACCGAACAAACCGATTTTGCCACCTTTAGAATACGGTTCCAGAAGGTCAATCACCTTAATACCGGTGTAAAGAATCTCAGTCCCAATGGTAAGATCCTCGAATTCCGGTGCCGGCTGGTGAATGGGACGGAGGTCGGTGCGCTTAAGTTCGGGGAGGTGGTCAATCGCCTCGCCTACAACATTCAGCAGACGGCCTTTCACCTGATCACCAGTGGGAACTGCAATCGGACGCTCCATATTGTCAACGCGCATGCCGCGCTGCAATCCGTCGGTACTCTCCATTGCAACACAGCGGACGGTGTCTTCGCCGATGTGCTGTTCTACCTCAAGGATAAGGGGATTACCTCCTTCGCGGTCAATTTTTAGCGCTGTGTAAATGGGGGGGAGTTCGTCGCCGCTCTGGAAAGCAACGTCCACTACCGGACCGATCACCTGTGCGACTTTTCCGTATTTATCATTCATAGTTGGCAAAATGATATGTTGTTTGATTTTTGTTTACAATATTAGAAATGAAGGTTGTAGACCACCACCAGCACCATCAGCACAAGGTTAACAAGGTTGATGGGGAGAAGGTATTTCCACTCAAGGGTAAGCAACTGGTCGATGCGCAGACGGGGGAAAGTCCATTTGAACCAGATGATGATTGCGGAAATAATGATGGCCTTACCAATGAACCAGATCGGAGACGGGATGTAGTTCATGATGTCATTGAATCCTTCCCAACCGGGAACATGGAAAGGCATCCATCCGCCGAAAAAGAGCAGGGCAGCCACTCCTGAAACAATGAAGAGATTCAGATACTCGGCCAGATAGAAGAAGCCGAAGTGGATACCTGAATACTCGGTGTGATAACCGGCGGTCAACTCGCTTTCCGCTTCGGGAAGGTCAAACGGGCCACGGTTTGTTTCGGCAGTACCTGCAATCAGATAGATGATGAACGCGATGATGGCGGGAATATGCCCGGTGAAGATAAACCATCCGTTTTCCTGAGCCTCAACAATGCCGGGTATGGACATTGTGCCTGCCAGGCACACCATTGTTATGATTGACAGACCGATGGAAAGTTCGTAACTTACCATCTGCGCGCCTGAACGCATCGCACCGATCAGGGTGTATTTGTTGTTACTTGACCATCCGGCGAGCAGAATACCCAGCACACCTATTGATGATACGGCTATCAGAAAGAATATGCCAATGTTGAAATTGATGACCTGCAGTCCGTTACCCCAGGGCAGACATGCGAATGAAAGCATGGACGCTATGATTACCAGGTAGGGAGCCAGTGCAAACAGGAATTTATCTGTGTTATTGATGGTGATAAGTTCCTTGATGAGCATTTTGAACATATCGGCGAACACCTGCAAGAGTCCCATGGGACCAACACGGTTCGGACCAAGACGACACTGGATGAAAGCGCAGATCTTACGCTCATAATAGATATAAAAGAGTGCGAGAAGAGAATAGACCAGCAGCAGGCCTACGCCGATGAGCACACACTCAACCGTGGTTGTCAGCCATCCGGGCATGAAACTTGCCAGAAGGTTGTGGATCCATTCGGTAACTATCGAGAAGTTAAACATTGCTGTTAATATTGATTGATTCTTAATGAGATAATTGAAACGTTAGCGGTCGATGTCAGGCACAATGTAGTCCAGTGAACCTCCTATTGTGATAAGGTCTGCGATTTTGTCACCGCGAGTGATATGGTCGACAACTGAAGCCAGGTTCAGACAAGGTGTTACCAGTTTCAGACGGTAAGGCTGGTTACCGCCTTTGCTTTCGATGTAAACACCGAACAGTCCGCGGCAACCTTCCACAATCTGGAACCAGTGTCCTTCCGGAAGTTTGATGATTTTGGGAACCTTGGCGCAATATTCCCCTTCAGGAATATTGTCAATAAGTTGGTTGATGATATCAACGGACTGCTGGATTTCATCCATGCGGTTCTTGAAGCGCGCCATTGAGTCGCCCTCGGTGCGGACAACCTGTTCGAACTTAAGTTCGGGATAGATGCTGTAGGGGTGGGTTTTACGAACGTCGCAAGCCCAGCCTGATGCACGTCCTGAAGGACCAGTGATACCGTAGGAGATGGCATCATCGTGAGTGAGCACTCCAACGCCCTCCAGACGACCCTTGGTGATTACGTTTCCGGTGAACAGTTTGTTGTATTCAGCCACATTCTTGGGGCAGATGGCAAGCAGTTCCTTCACATCCTTGACGAAGTCAGGGTGGATATCGGCCATCAGACCTCCTATGCATGAATAGTTGAAGGTCATTCGCGCACCACACGTACGTTCCATGATATCCAGAATCTGCTCGCGCACACGCAAGGTGTAGAAAAGCATTGTGGTTGCTCCGAGGTCCATGCAGTAGGTTCCTATGAACAGGCAATGAGAAGCGATACGTGACAGTTCATCCATTATGACACGGATTACCTGGGCACGACGGGGCGCCTCTATTCCCATTGCTTTTTCAATACAGAGACAGAGTCCGTGGTGATAGTTGTGGGCTGAGAAGTAGTCCAGACGATCCATGAAGTGAAGCGTCTGAGGATATTGCAGATTCTCACAGAGTTTTTCCACACCGCGGTGGATGTAACCCATGTAAACATCGATTTTCTTGATGATCTCACCGTCAAGCGCGGTGCGGAAGCGGAGCACACCATGAGTGGCGGGGTGCTGCGGACCTATGTTGACAACGAAGTCATCATCCTGGAACACACGCTCAACATGTTTCACAAGTTTACCGTCTTCACGTTTCCACACATATGTTTCATCGCTCTGACGTTCACTCTCGGTGGTCACGGGATTGAGTTCGGGATTCTCGTCATAATCCTTGCGGAGAGGATAGCCCACCCAGTCGATATTGAGGAACAGGCGGCGCATGTCGGGGTTATTTACGAAAATAATGCCGAAGAAATCATACACCTCACGTTCAAGAATCACTGCGATCTTCCAGAGGTCAGCCACAGAATCCAGAGCAGGATGCTCGCGGTCAGCGGTCGCTGCCTTGAATGATATCTGCGACTTGTCGGCGGTGTTCATCAGATAATAGATACAGCCCAGAGAGTCAGTCCAGTCCATACCCACAATGGTGACCAGATAATCATATCCGAACTCATCACGGAGTTTCTGCGCCAGTTCATGGAGTTTTTCGGCGGGGATATCGATACGCAGAATTTCACCCTCTTCAAATGAAGCCTCGGGGAAAAATCCTGCTATTTTTTCTTGGATATTCATGATTGGTTTACAATTTGAATAAGGTTGAAATTCATTTATTTTCTTCTACCGGGTGGGCAGCCAGATATTCCTTGCGGTTTTCCTGACGGTTAACGCCACCGAAGAATTTCTCAACCTTCACCTTACGTGAAAGTTGCATGATGCCGTAGATCATCGCCTCGGGACGTGGAGGACAACCGGGGACGAAAACGTCAACCGGAACCAGATCCTCTATACCTTTGGCAACGTGATAAGACTTGCGGAACGGACCGCCTGAGATGGCGCATGAACCGCAGGCGATCACATATTTGGGTTCGGCCAACTGATCATACAGACGGCGGAACACGGGTGCCATACGGTTTACGATCGTACCCGCAACCATCATAAAGTCAGCCTGACGGGGTGACGAACGCGCAACCTCCCAGCCGAAACGGGCCATATCGAAACGTGCGGCACCGAGCGACACGAACTCTATACCGCAGCAACTAGTGGCAAAGGTAAGTGGCCAGAGTGAGTTTGAACGCCCCCAGTTGATGAGGGTGTCAAGCGAACCTACAATAATATTGGTACCGCTGTCGCGGAGTTCCTGTACGAGTGATTCAATATATTCATTATCTTTCCAGTCCTCGTAAGGCATGCTTTTGGTAGTAACCTTTTTCATTTCCATTCAAGCGCTCCTTTTCGCCAAGCATAAACCAGACCTAATACTAAGATTCCGAAGAACACCGCGATGCTGAGCAAACCGTCGGTGCCGAGTTCGCGCACGCGAACCGCCCACGGGAAAAGAAACACTGTTTCTACGTCAAACATCAGGAAGAGAATTGCGAACAGGTAATAACCCACGCTGAAACGAGTCTGAGAATTACCTCGTGTGGGGATACCACATTCATAGGCTTCCCCTTTTTGGGGGTTGAACGAACGGGGGGAGATCAAACCGGCCACCCACATTGCAAGGAACACCAGACCCGCACCAGTAAGGGCGGCGGTCAGCGCAAGCAATCCGTTGTCCTGAATTCCAAAAATGTCTAATAATGTCATATTAAGAAATGTATCGGTTTACTAATTCTATAATTTTTCTATTATTTGTGTTATTTTGCTATTTACATCACTTAAAATTTCGCCTATTTTTCGTAAAAATTGGCATTTTCGAGTGCAAATATACGTAAAAAAAACCGAATGACTCAAAAATATCACACCTATTTTATCAACATCCCGCACCTTTTTATATTCATCTCTTTTCAGACTTAACTCTCTGTATACAAAGAAACAGCAACCGCTCCACAAAGGTGGAACCGTTGCTGTTTTATTGTTAATGTTTCGTAATTAACTAATTTAACACTCCATCGGTGAAGTCATAGCCACATTTTGCCGAAGAATGGAAACGTCCTGCCGCAGTATATTCAAACTCTACTCCGGTACTGAATTTTCCAATCATATCAAAATCGGTCACCGCATAATCCGGTTCTTCCTTAGGATTCTGAACCGTGCCGGTGTATACACTGGCTTCATCGGCCTTGATGGTGAACCCGTCAACAGTGAAATCAGCATAGAGTTCGAGCAGCATCAGATTCATCTCAGGCATTTTCGGCGCAAATTTCGCATTATACATGAACAGACGCGCCTGTGGCTTTCCATCCTTGCGCACCGTCGGGTCAAAAGTCACGCAATAGAAGGTCTCGTCAGTCTTGAACAAGGACTCCGTGCCTATGATGGTGGTTTCAGTCTGACCGAAGTAGAAAGTTGACATCTGAACGCTCCTTACGTTGTAAGAGCCATTCACAATGTAGGTTATATCATAAACGGGTATACCCTCCATCCCCATTGAGCGCATGCGTTTCTTGAACTTGAAATCAGAAACCGTTACCGCTCCGTTTGAAACTGACGGCACGTTTACAACAATTTCACCCTGTTTGTTGATCTGGAAATTAACATTCTGAATCTCCAGGTTATATGCAGGAGCAGACTGAGAAACCTGCAATCCACTGATACTGAGATTCATTGTCATATTGGTGAAGTTTACCTCCATCTGATAAGCCACTCCGGTCACTATTTCCGTAGTCCCTTTCTGAGTGTCTTCCACCACATTAAAGATCTGATAAATCCTTTCTTTTTCAATCTGCTCGTTGTCACTATCCCCGAGACAAGAAGTCAGTCCAAGCAGGATAACGGCTGTTAAAAATAATTTTGCGATTCTCATATTTCTCAAATTTTACAAATTACACATTATATATTATATAGGTCACAGTTTCATACGGAAGGTTGCACCCACGCACCGAGGTTTGCCCTTCTGGAGAAACGCGTTTCCAACTGACACGAAGTAGAACACGTCATACTTTGTGGAGGTAAGATTTTCTCCCCACAACTGGAAAGAGAAACGTTCGGTTTCCAATGTCACTGAAGCATCAGGCAGAAAATAAATGTTCTGACGCACGCTGTTTGACTCATCCCAGTATATATCACCCACCCCACGCACTCCGGCATGGAACAGAATCTTGTCAACAAAACCCTTTCTCAGATCCAATACATAGTCCGCACCTGCATAAAGGGTATTTTCCGGAGCGTACGGCACACGTTTACCCTTATAATTGATTTTACCGTTATTGAAATCCACGAATTTTGCATTGGTGTAACCGTAAGCGCCGTTCAGTTCAAGTGATTCCACAGGGCTCCATTTCAGCGACAGTTCCGCACCAAAACTGCGGGTCTTTCCGGCATTGGCCATTATACGTCCCGTGGTTGTTCCTTCCGGAAACATGGTTAACTGCTGATTGCGGCAATCAATGTAGAACAATGCTATATTTCCGGTAAGCCCATATCGCGGAAAAGAAAACCGGGCACCCAACTCATAGTTCCAACTTTCTTCAGGTTTGTAACTTATGATTTCTGACGGCTCATACTTTGAGGAAAGCCCGAGTTCAGCCATAAGTGCCTGCTGCAAGACATCGGAGAACATCTGCGTGTTGTAGCCTCCGGCTTTATAGCCCTTTGCAGCCGAAACATAAGCGGTACCGCTTCCTAGGGCATACTCAACAGTGAATTTCGGGAGCACCTGCACGAAATCCTGAGAGAGCGACCCATGTTCATCAATCTTAACCGTTTCATGGCTGAACACTTCCCAGGGTGTAACCGTACTATTCCAGCGGGTATAGGAAGTATTTGTGAAATTCCGGTAATCGATTCCCACTTTTTCGTAATCCAGACGCAGATCAGCCGAGAAGGTGAATCGGTCAATTGCGTAACTGCTGCGGTGATACAGGGCAAAACCGCGGTCAGGGATAAGGAAGTCGCTGCCAAGCACAAACGTGCGGTCGTCCCAACGTATCGGATAACGGATTTCCGGCCGGTTGAAGTGATCTTCGATCAGTCCGCGTATGCCGTCATCCTTGAATGTTACCGGTGCAGACATATTCGTACGCTTATAAAAGCCGAACAGACCACCAAGCCATGAATAAGCCCCGGTTTTTCCACGGGCTACGAAATCCTGGGTGAACGCCCATTCATGCCTCTTTTGAGTAAGCGTGAAATATGAAATGGGAAGAAAATCCTGATCAAGGGTCATGTCATCATTGATATACTGAAAACTGCTGATTGACGAAAGGGTGACATCACCGAGCACCCAGCGCAAGGTCAGACCGTCAGTAACGCCGAGACGCTTGTAATAACATGTGTCGTTATATGCGATTTTCCCCGATTCCAGCGACTGATAGGGGTAGCCCCCCTGACGGCTGAGATTCACGGAAGTCACGTTTTCGCCATAGAATGTTCCTCGGCTTGAGAACGAATGTTTCATTCTGACCGAGAACTGATTCTCCTTGTCGGCCTTCTTGCCGTTATACTCATTGCGAAAGAAACCGTCAGTATGACCGTATGACACAGACAGGGAACTGCCGAAATGGTCATTCCAACGGTGATACGCGCTGACCGAGGCGTTCACACTGTTAGCAGTGCCATACTGAAGCATGGCGCGCACACCCTGATAGCGCAGGGGCGACAAAGTGTAGAGGTTAATCAGTCCCCCCATGGTGTTTCGCCCGTACATGGTGCATTGCGGACCGCGATACATCTCGATACGTTCTATATCAGCCAGATCGAAATCATAGTTGTCCTTGTTCAGATAAGGGACATTATCCACGTTGAGTCCCACGACAGGCTGATCAATACGGGCACCGAGCCCACGGACATAAATGGATGAGGTCATCCGGGAACCATAATCCGGGATGTAGAAGTTAGGCACAAGTTCAGCGGCGCGCTTAACATTGAGTATGTCCAGCCGTTCAATCTGCCCGGTGCCTATGGTAGTCACCGCAACAGGGCGTAAACTCCTGTACTGAGGTTCCTTGATGGCAGTGACCGACACCTCGGAAAGAGTCAGCACGGAGTCGGGCTGCACTTCATGCCGAGACTCTTCGGCGCATACCGGAAAAGCCGATACCGCACCCACGAGAATCAGCATCATCAATATGACGGAACATGGTTTCTTCATTGCAAAAAAGCGATAACAATCAATTACAACCCACAGCAATCAGTCCTACGGATCATATAGACCGCAAAGATACGGAAACTTTTTCGTATCTCATCCATCAATAAAGTTTCATTTTCTTAAATAAAGCAAAAAACAACCGCCTAATTTCCTCAACTTAATATTTTTACCTAAATTTACAGAAACTTTTCACTAAACTATAATCAACCGTAGCATCATGTCAAAAGAAATTCCAACCGAACAACCCGCTCTGGAGGCTCGCCTGCGCGACCCTTCAACCTGCCGTGATGCCTTTACGGAAGTCATAAAACTCTACTCCGAACCCCTTTACTGGCAAATCCGTCGCCTTGTCCAGAATCACGATGACGCTAACGACCTGCTTCAGAACACCTTTATGAAAGCCTGGTCATCAATCGAGAATTTCCGCGGTGATGCCAAACTCTCTACATGGCTCTACAAAATAGCCATAAACGAAAGTATCACGTTTCTCGCCCGGGAGCGCAAACGGCTCAACATTTCCCTTGATGATGAAGAATCAATGATCATCAACGCAATAGAAGCAGACAAGGACATTGACGGCGACGAACTTGCCCTTAAACTACGTAAGGCTATTGCGACACTCCCTGAAAAACAGCGGATTGTGTTCAACATGAAATATTTCGACGAGATGAAATATGAACAGATGTCAGAAATACTCGGCACATCCGTAGGCGCACTGAAATCATCCTACCACATTGCCGTCAAGAAAATCGAACAATATTTTGACGACAACGATTAAACCATCACCCCTTTGAAAAGTCATACTTAATAAACAGTATTTTTTATATTTGACACATGAAGCAACTCCCCAAAATATTGAACGATTTAGACCACCGTGACGGCATGACTGTCCCGGAGGGGTACTTCGCCGATTTCGCTTCAAAAATGGCTGAGGCTCTCCCTGAGAAAGAAAATGCCGCTCCCTTGCAGAAACGCACGCTCTGGCTCAGAATACGCCCCTACGCCTACATGGCGGCTATGTTCGCCGGAATATGGCTCATGATGCAGATGTTCGCAATGATCAAGAGTTCCAGTTCCGACCTGAACATTGAAAGTTATCCCGCTGTCACTGCCGCTCTCGGCAGCGACCATATCGACAACACTCTCATTGAACTTGACGACCGCGAAATCCTCGAGTCGCTCTTCAACGACGGATTCTCCGCCCAGGACATTTATCTTCCTGACGACTCCATCGCTCCTGAAATGCTTGACGAAACGTCAACCGAATCCATAACCGATTAAACGCTGACGCCATGAACAAGATTTTCACCGTTCTGATTGCCATTCTCGCCATAATTCCCGCCATCTGCAGCGCGGCACCGCAAAACGACGAGAAAAAACAGTTTTTTAAGGAAATACGCGAATTCAAGCACAAGTTCCTCGCCCGTGAACTGAGCCTGACAAAAGATCAGGAACAGAAATTCTTCCCCATTTATGACCAGATGGAGGATGAAACCGACAAACTACAGGAGGAAACACGGGAATTGGAAAATAAAGTACGTGAGTCATCCGAACCCTCCGACCTGGAATACGAAAAAGCCACTGACGCTATTTTCGAACTCAAGATGAAAGAGGGAGAAATAGAAAATTCCTATCTTGAAAAGTTCCGTACCGTTCTGAACAACAAACAGTTATTCAACCTAAAAAACGCCGAGCGGAATTTCAACCGTGATCTGATGAAGCAACATAACCGTCTCCGTCAGAAAAAGAATAAAAACCAGTAATTACCATAGGATTCGTCACCCGCATCAATCTGACTGAATCCATTCCACCCTATTTCATGAGGAGAGTGCATTGATTCTTTTTGCGCCTCCTCTTAAATTTTATACCGGCATCATGAAAAAATCAGCACTTACCCTAATAATATTCCTTCTCACAGTCATGACAATTTCAGCCACAGATTCCCCCTTCGCCAAACCTGATTTTGCTTTCCCGAAACAAGTATCGTCAACATGGAAGAAAGAACTTGACAAGGGATTGAAAGAGCATGACAACCCCCTGATTGTGAGATCTCTGCTCAACGTTGGGCTGGCTGAGTCCTCCATTGATGCAGCAAACAGAGCGAAGTTTCTTGTCACTCTGGCATCCATGGCAAAAAAACAGAGCGGTAACCCCGAACTTTGTGCACTCCTGGACATGATGCAGGCTGAAATATATACCCAGTTTTATGATGGCAACCGCTGGACATACGACAAACGGCAACTGCCGCTGTCTCCTCTCCCTGCCGACTATAATGAATGGTCAGGCGAGCAGTTCCGCATGAAAATCAACGAGTTGCTGAAATCATCCCTGAGTCAGCCGAATATACTTTCACAAGTGAAATTGAGTCAATACGATGGAGTCATAACTCAAAGTCCCTATCCTGCCCTCTACCCCACTCTGTTAGACTTCGTAGCCTACAATGTTATAGAAATGGCGCAACATACAGAAAGCGGCCTCAAAACAAACAAGGAATTGCGTGACCTGGCTTTTAATACACTCTTGGAATATCAGCCCGTGAACAGCGCGGCTCATTTCCTCGCCTATCTTCAATCCGGACGCGCTGATGAATCTGCCATGGAGTTATATGAAAAGAACAAAACCGAATGGTACTCCGGTCTTGCTCTCCTGAAGGCTGACCGCACAGACAAGCGAAAAGTTTATTTCGCCATGAAAGATTATGTAGAACGGTTCCCGTCATCCCCCCTGAAAGATTATGTAGCGAATCAGATGAACGATATTACCCAAGGTTCCATCCGGTACGATTTTCCTGAAATGGTTGCGAAAGGAGGTTCACTGAAGGTCAATCTTGACATCGACAACATCAAGGAGGTTAGCGTAGCACTCTATACTATTATTAAAAAACCGGTTCGTTACGGCAGTATTAATGTTATTGACCGGTTGATATGCGACACGGTCATTAAAACCGACATCGATGGACCTTTCAAAACTAAAAAATCCGTACAGTTCATAATTCCCGAATATGGCTGCTACACGGTCTTAGCAAATCCGGCAAACCGGAAGGATGACAACAGGAACAACATCCGTCAGATAACTTGTTCTGACCTTATGCTGATGTCTGCATCTACACCGGAAAACAAGGGGAACATCTTCTCCGCTTTTGTTGCAGACCTTACCACGGGACAACCCATAAAGAACGTCACACTCACCGGCGACACTATACGGAAGTCACCGGGGAAAATTGCAACTGCCGTCACCAATACCGATGGTATGGCTCTACTTCATACCGATAACTACATCTATGCTTCTATAGGTGCTGACAAATGGGCAAGACCATTGAGAGTCAACAACCACCGCATCAATTCCCGTAGTTATGTCGTGGCAACACTTACAACCTCTCTGCCCATCTATCATTTCGGAGATGAAGTAGATTGGTTCGCAGTGGCATACACCAAAGATAACAGCAATGGGGATACACCGCTGGTCAACGCGGATGTTGATGTCACTTTAGTTAATACAGGTCACACTGACGTAGAGACAATAAGATGCACAACCGATCAGTGGGGACGAGTTTCCGGCAAGTTCAAACTTCCTGAGAATGGGTTGGCAGGGAATTTCGTAATAAAAATTGCCGACCACAAAATCAATAACTCTTACGGCTCAACATCCTTCGTAGTGTCTGACTACAAACTACCCACATTCACCGTTGAAATAAACCGTATTGACAAAAACACTCCGGACAAAGATGCTGTAACGCTTTCCGGACTGGCTCAAACTTATTCAAACTTCCCGGTGGCAGGAGCAACAGTAACCATAAGCACTTCCATTACCACAGGATGGCGATGGTGGGAGTCTATCCGTGAGGAGTTGACAACTATTGAAACGGAAACCGATGAAAACGGAAACTTTTCAGTTACTATCCCGGCTGAGATACTTCGAAAATACACAGGTAACCGTGCTGTATATGTCACAGCCAATGTCACTTCGCAGGGGGGTGAGACCAGAACAGCATCGACTACATTCGTGCTGGGCAAACCACTCTATATCTCAGCGAACATCAAGGAAAATATCGATGTATACACTCCTGTCAACCTTAATATAGGCTTCTTCACACCTACTCACGACAAAACTGAACGTCCGGTTACAGTACGCTTCTTCAAGCATACCGATAACTTCGGTTCTGAAACAGATGAGGAAATAGCCGAGGAAGAATGGGCTGACAGCCAGGTTCCGGACCGGCAGCCCGATTATTTGTTCACGCTCATCAATCCGGCTCTGCCGATTGACTTGTCAAAGGTGGAATCCGGTATGTACGATATAGTTATAGCCCCTGTTGACACAACACTGGCAGACCCCATGACCGTCACCAACCGGTTCGTGTTTAACAAGACACAGACCGATTTTCCTCTTGACAAAATGGTATGGACTCCACATTCCGGTACAATAAAGATGAACGGTCAGTCCGATGAACTGTTGATGGGTACTTCCCGTGACAATCTCACGCTGCTATGCATAGTATCGTCAAAAGATGCGATCATTTCCTCTCGTTGGATAAAATTCCACAAGGGAATGAATCACATTGAAATAGAACTGCCAGACTCTGTCACAGAAGGATACCTGACGCTTGCAGGAGCAAATAATGGAGATACTTACAACGAAACCTACAATCTCGTTTCTCCCGGAAATACACGCAAACTTGAATTCAAGATTGAAAGTTTCCGTGATAAGGTTTCGCCCCTCTCAACCGAAAACTGGAAATTCCGTACAAAAATGATAATCGGCAGTGACAGCATACCATCGCAAAGCGCTGTCATGCTCCGCCTGTTTTCAAAAGCGGTAAATGACTTGAATCCAACCGATAAACTCGGCTTTACCAGGAGTGTGAAACCGAGATCAACCGAATTCTTCTCAGTTTACAATGGCCTGTCATACGTATATTTCTGGGACGACAACAACAGGGTAGCAAATACTGTAAATCCGTTTGCCATTATCCCCGAATTTGAACTTTACCACAATTCCTGGATGGGGTACAACCGAATAATGGTCAAAAACTTAATGGCCCGCGCCACCGGTTTATTCGCAAGCGCTGATTCCGACAATGGCACCGAAGACCTCAATGTTGTACGTGAATATAGTGATGAGGCTATTGTAGAAGAAAAAATGGCGGCCCCTGAAGCAATAACAGAAATGGAGGAGGAGGTTCAACCACAGTCAGAGATAACCGGTTCGGATATCATCTACCGTCCCGGTGAGATTCCTCTGGCTCTGTTTGAGCCGATGCTCGTCACAAACCCTGACGGCACGCTGGAATACAACGTCACCTTCCCTGATGCCTCAACAACATGGTTGCTAAATGCCACCGCGTTCAATAAGGATCTTTATTCCGCTCATATAAATGAGGAGATTGTGGCTGCTCATCCGCTGATGATTCAGATGTCGTTACCCCGGTTCATGCGACTGGGCGACAAGACCACCGTGATCGCCACCGTAATGAACAACTCCGGAGAGGATCTGCCTGCCATTGCCACTCGTTTCGAGGCGATTGATCCTTCCACAGGTAACGTAATAGCCTTCGCCGAGGAACAGGTGTCACTTGACAATGGGCAGATGAAGGTGGTTTCACTTCCACTCTACGTGGACAAACTCACGCCCGGACTGCTCATCCGTGCCCGTGCCGCAGGAGGGAACTACGCTGACGGCGAACAATCAATGATCGCTGTTCTTGAAGCATCACAGCCGGTGGTGGAGACAACCCCATTCTTCCTCAATCCTGATGAGAAAACGGCATCCGTAGAGGTGGAAGCAGGCAAGGACGCAACAGTTACTCTGGAATTTTTCCAAAACCCCACATGGAGTGTGGTAACGGCACTCCCCGGCTTACGTTCCGGCTCATACTCTACTCCCATCGATGCTGCCGCCGCCATCTGCTCGGCCGCCATAGCGGAGGATCTGCTCAAACATAACCCCGCCATAGGCACCGCCATCCTTCAGTGGCTTGACTCTGATCGTGCTGACTCCACCCTGGTGTCCATGCTTCAGCGCAACCCGGATCTGAAAATCGCACTCCTTGAAGCCACTCCCTGGATGACCGATGCCATGAACGACACCCAGCGTATGCAACGCCTATCACTCCTGTTTGACCGCAAAGAAATAAAGAGCGTCTACTCATCCGCCATACATAAACTTGCCAAACTGCAACGTTCCAAAGGTTGGGCCTGGACTGAATATGGTGAGGAGTCATCCTACTGGGCCACACTCAGCACTCTGGAAATCCTTGGCTATCTCAATCAGTTAGGATGTCTGCCGACTGATAAACAACTTGACACATTGATCCGGAATGCTGTTGAATATATTGATGCCGAAGCAGTAAAAATCAACCGTAACAGCAAAGGCAAGGCGCTTCCCGACATACATTATACACTGATCCGCACCGCTTTCAAGGATATACGCCAGTCATCCGCCTCGCGTCGAATATCAGAGGTAACAATCCAAAACATCATTGCCAACTGGAAATCTTACAATCTGCGTGAAAAGGCATTTGCCGCAATAATCCTCGCTCAGAACAATTATCATTCCACAGCCGCAACAATAGTTTCCTCAATCTCGGAATTTGCCATTTCCACACCTCAGAAAGGTTTGCGTTGGAACAATGCAGGCATAGGCACCACCGCACGTATACTCCAGGCTTACGCACTCACCTCACGCCCCGAATCGCAGATTAACGCCATCCGTCAGAATCTTATTCTGGATAAAGCCGCAAACAACTGGGGCTCGTCGGCTGATGCCACATGCATCATCTACAACATCCTGGCAACAGGACCACAGTGGACGCCCCTCAATCCGGGAACTACAGTGGTTAAGATTAACGCTGATGAGTTCTATCCTGACAAGATTGACAACATCACAGGCTATTTCCGGGCCGACTTTTCCAATGCATTAGACCAAGGCAAAGCAGATATAACCGTGACCCGCACCGGAAATACACCCGCCTATGGCTCAGTATATTCCTTCTCCACCCGCCCCATGGAATCCATCAGCCCCTCCGGATGTGACGAACTCACAATAGAAAAGCGTTTCTTGGTGAAACAACCAACCCAGGACGGTACCTCGTGGCGAGAGTCAACCTCATTCCAAGTGGGCGACGTAGTGAAAGTGTCTCTAACCATCAAGGTAACAGCCCACATGCAATATGTGGTGATAAATGACAAACGTCCGGCATGCATGGAGCCTGTCAACCAGTTGCCCGCACCCGTATGGTCAGAAAACATCTGTTTCTATCGTCAGACAGGAGATTCATCATCTGACATCTTCATCACCACTCTTCCCTCTGGCACTTACATTCTCGAACAGGAATTCACCGTGACTCATGCCGGTCAGTTCACCTCAGGAATAGCAACCGTACAGAGCCAGTATGCGCCGCAGTACACCGCTCACTCCGCCGGCTACATCATCAATACTGTCAAATAAGAGTAATAGGGGGCATAACAGTAACCTTACCTTGCCTTTCTGTAATAATATACGGGAGGATGTGTCAGACAAGTGATTGACACATCCTCCCGTAAAAGTTTACTACTCAGACCCAGATTCCAAATATTTGATGAATGGGTCCTATGATCATAGCAGTTCCTGCAAAATATTCATATTATAAGTGCGGGTTCTGTCCATGGCCGTGAAAATGTCGACGAGAGTCCACAAACCGCATCCGCCGAAAGTAATCAGTTTGGCCACGCCCCACCCTAACTGACCGAACATAAAACGGTCAATGCCGAACGCACCCCCCAGCCATGCTATGACAGTCATGATCATGGGTGACTTATACGGGGCTGCAATGAGTTCGGTGACACGCAGTTCACTGACATTCTCAAGCAACACTTTGATCTGTGGAAGATCCGACTGCCGGAATTTGTCACCGTGAACTTTAAAAAACTGCGCTATCTGTTCGTTTGTCATTTCGGTAGATTTCTGTTTTGCCCTGCAAAGGTACGCATTTTCCGACAACTACACAACTAACGTTTGTCAGGCATCTTCCTTCTCATCGTTGACGGTCAGCCGGATAAGTTCCAGACGGGTGGCTGATTTTTTCATTATCTGCATGGTCAGATTACCGTCAATAATCGTTTCACCCTGCTTGGGGAGGCTGCCTGTGGTGTGCATTATGAACCCGGCAAGAGTCTGGTAATCATCACTTTCCGGCAGGTTAAGGTGATAGAGTTCATTGATGGCCTCAATTTCCATTCGGCCGGAGAACTCGAATACATTGGGAGCAATCTGATGCTGCACAAGCCCCGAAAGGTCATGCTCATCCTGAATATCACCGAAAATCTCCTCAACGAGATCTTCCAGAGTGACCATCCCCGCAGTTCCGCCGAATTCATCAATTATTATCGCCATGGAACGTTTCTCGGTGAGCAGGCGACGCATCATTTTGTTTGCCAGCAGTGTTTCCGGCGCGAAAATCACCGGTTTGATAGCCTCTTCCCACGAATGTTCGGGATGGAACAGTTCCGATACATGTATGTATCCCAGGATATTGTCGATATCCTCACGGTAGACAAGAATCTTGGAACGACCCGTGGATGTGAACAGTTCGCTCAACTGCTGCGACGTGGTGTTGTCTATATCCACCGCAACAATCTCATTTCGCGGGGTCATGCAGTCACGCAGGTGAATGGTTGAGAAGTCAAGCGCATTGTGGAAAATCTTCACTTCGTTTTCAATCTGTTGTTCTTTTCCCTCCGAACCGGTATTGTTCATGGTTCGCTCAATGAATTCATTGAGATCGCCCAGCGAGAGATAACCCAGTGTGGTTTCCGCATCCTTCACACCGAATATACGCATCAGCAGACGTGAGATCCATGTGGTCAGCAGAGATATAGGGTAGAGAATAAGATAGATCAGATAGATGGGGATTGAGAATAGTTTCAGCGAAGCGTTAGGATTGATACGGAAAATCGACTTGGGAAGAAACTCTCCGGTTATCAGTATCACCGCAGTTGAAACTATAGTGGAAATCAACAGGATGACCGCAGGATTATTTGAAATCCCATTCGATATCATGGGGTCGAGCAACCTTGAGGTGCCCATGCCGTAGACCACCAGAGCGATATTGTTCCCTACAAGAATTGTGGATATGAAAAACGATGGCCGGGTGTAGAACAGATTGAGGATTTTTGACACCACACCCCCACGCTGAATGTCGAGTTCCACCCTGACGCGGTCAGAGGTGACAAAAGCGATCTCCACTCCCGAAAAGATTGCGGAGAGGATTATAGTAATGAGTATGAGTATGCACCACGACTGATCCATGGATAATATTGTTTTCTATTGGTTAGTCATCCGTTTGACTTCTTTATTTTCAACTCTTTCTTTCTCAACCGGTTTGTCAGCCTCCGCAGCATCATCGCCGACTGAAAGTGTAGCCGCAGGTTCATCCGATGCCTGCTGACGCCGTTCCGGAACAGGGAAAATCCCCGAAGGACGAAGTATGTCATAGTCAGTCATCTGCTCATTTGAATTGAACCCGTATCCTTCTATGATGCGGTTTGAGCGTTCTATGTGGATGAATGAGTCAGAGTAGACCTTATGGAAATCCTGATCCCAGAACAGTTGTTCGGTGAGGAATTTGTCGCCAAGCGTGTTCTTGATGTTTACATTACCGTCAAGTCGCCACAAACGCTTACGGCTGAAATATGTTGCCGAGTCACATCGGATCGTGGCCTCAACAGACATATCGTCGGTGTACTTTTCAATGTAAAGCCCGTCAGGAAATTTCCATGAGGGAGTTTCAGACTCCTCGAACATCTGCCATAGCGGGGAAGTTATCCTGTAACGAGTGTAACCTGAGTCGGAGACAAGTGTATTCACATCACTTGTAACCATGGTTGGGGTGAGAGACGGATCAGTTATCGAGGGTTCATAGACCTCCTCCTTTTCAGAACATGCGCTTACTGTCGCAACCCCGGCCAAAGCGAGGGACACGATGAAAGGCATCATGTACATGGAGATGGATGGTCTGCGCCTGTCAATCATCGGATCTTGCTTTGCCAGAACCAGAGTTCGTTGAAGTTCACTCCAAGAGTGAGTGTGAAGTAGTTCTCTTTCACCAGAGGATTGGGAGTAGCCTGGCGGCGGAAGTATTCAAATGTTACGTTGACAACGGTTTTTGAACCCGGTGCGGGCAGTCCCAGACCGAGTGTAACGCCCTCCTTACGTATGTGGTTGTCACCCACCATAACGTAATCACGGTCGTAATATGCGCCTAAACGGTAGTTCACGCGCTGAATCCATGAACCGCGAATATCAGGAGTGTACTGAACGCCGGCAGCCGCCTTCCAACGGTTGTCGAAACGTGTGCCCTCGAAACCTTCCAGAGTGGTGTACTTGGCATTTTTCCAGGGCTGATAAGTGAAATCGGCCTCTATCATCCAGCGGTTACGGAGATTAATGTTCACACCCGCTCCCCAGGTGTCAGGCATAGAATAGTTTCCACCCAGATGAATTGTCTGGGTAGTGTCAGGCTTGGCGGCGTCGTTCTGGTCGAACTTGACACCGAAAGTCTTGCCGTGCAAATCCTTGCCGGGAGTATAAATCACCCCCAGGGTCAATCTGTCGTTACGGTTAAGCGGCAATGCATATTGCACACCGAACTGAAGGGAATAATCACGCACCTGCATTACACGTTCAAACAGCGACACCGCACCGGTGGTTGTGTATACGTAGTTATCGTTAGTGATATTTCCGAACATATATCCTATGTTCGCTCCCACGGAAAAGCCCTTGAAGGGGCGGTATGACACACCGGCATAAAGAAGATTGATTCCTCCTGTACCCTGATAGGAAGAAGCGCCGTTGTTGATTTCATCGCCGAAAGCATATCCGGTTGAAGAAACGGGAAGGAGACCTATTGATGCTCCCAGATTCTTTTTTATAGGAAACTGCATGGTCACGTAGTCAAGCCCGCCTCCGAAGTCGGAAGTCTTGGCCGCTGCATCCTTGGCTGACTGATAAGAAAGGCTTATACCCATGTCAAAGAGGAAAGTCAGCGAGTCGATAGCGGCATACGATGCCGGATTCATCACGTTGATCTGCCGTCCGCTCTGCATGGCGTAGCCCACTCCACCCATCGCCTTCTGCGAAGAAGTGGCATTGTCACGCAGGTTGCCGTAGCCGAAGCGCGAATATGGAGAGAATGCATCCTGCGCCATCACAGCCGATGTAGACAGCGCCATCATGGCGCATATCATTAATACAAATTTATTTATTTTCATTATATAATAATATTCTGTTTAAGCCGGACGAAACAAGTCCGGGAATAACGGTGGCCTTGACCGGTTCGAGCATACGGGCAATGTCAGCACCCCAGCCACCGGTGATGATAAGCCGGGTGTCAGAGGGGAGTTGCGATAGATAGAACAATATCTCGGCCTTGATTCCGTTGACCACTCCGGAACGCATGGCGGTTTCCGTAGACACACCCAGCAGAGGGGTCTCCCCACGTGAGTCTATCATCGGCAACTTGCCGGTAAACCTGTTTAACGCCTTGAGCCTCAAGCCAATACCGGGAGCAATATTTCCTCCCACAAACTCACCCTCTTTATTGACATAGTCATAAGTCACTGCCGTTCCTATATCCACAATGAGCGATGATGAATCAGGATTAACCCCCCATGCGCCAACGGCTGCCGCAATACGGTCAGACCCTAACGTTTCCGGTGTGGAATAAAGAATCTTTATGGGCAACGGAGTTGAGGCACTCAGAATAAGCACATTCTTTTCTCCGAACAACTGATGGAGATAGCCTATCAGGGTATAATCATTGGCCACAACCGTGCAAAGGGCAACTTTCACAGGGTTGTAGTTCTTCTTTATCTCAGTGAGATGAGTGCGGGAAACATTGGACACGGTTTCCTGCCAGATGACAGTTTCTCCGTCCCATACCACCGCTTTGAGCGCAGTGTTTCCCCGGTCTATTGTAAGATAATGTTGCATTTCGTGGCAAAATTAGTAAATTGTGGAGAATCTACCCTAAATCTTCGTAAATTTAACACAATTTTTCATTAAATATATTCCCGCGGGTGTGTAACGCGCGAATATTTTAAGTACCTTTGTGGAAAATTGAGAACCATGGAATCAATCAGACGACTTTACAAGATAGGCTACGGACCATCAAGCAGCCACACCATGGGGCCGCGTAAGGCAGCCGAACTGTTTCTTGAACGGAACGGTTCTGCCGCCTCGTTCAAGGTTACGCTCTACGGTTCGCTCGCCGCCACAGGCGAAGGTCACCTCACTGACCGCGCTATTCTGGATGTACTTGAAAAAAAGGCACCCACAGAAATTATATGGAAACCTGAGATATTCCTCCCGTTCCACCCTAACGGAATGAAACTTGAATCGTTCACGGCCGACGGCTCTTTAATTGAATCGGAAACCGTTTATTCCGTGGGTGGAGGCGACATCTGCCATGAGAACGAACAGCGCCGCCAGGGGGAGAAAATATACGACATGTCGCACATCCGCGAGATAATGAACTGGTGTGATCGCACAGGCAAGAGTTACTGGGAGTATGTCGACCATTGCGAGAATTCCGACGTCTGGGACTACCTGAAGGTTGTGTGGCAGACCATGCGTGAGGCTGTCGAGCGGGGCATTGAGGCTGAAGGGGTATTACCCGGCGGACTCGGCGTACGCAGAAAGGCTGTGCAGTATTATGTCCATGCCGCAGGCTACAGTTCAAATCTGAAGAGCCGCGGTCTGGTCTATGCCTACGCTCTGGCTGTGAGCGAGGAAAATGCTGCAGGAGGAAAAATCGTCACCGCACCAACCTGCGGGTCATCGGGTGTTGTTCCCGGGGTGCTTTACCACCTCTATTCTTCCAAGAATTTCTCTGAACAACGGATACTCCGTGCCTTGGCAACGGCCGCCCTTTTCGGTAATGTGGTTAAAGAAAATGCCTCTGTTTCAGGTGCTGAGGTAGGGTGTCAGGGGGAGGTAGGCGTGGCATGTGCCATGGCTGCCGCCGCTGCCAATCAACTGTTCGGCGGATCGGTGGCACAGATTGAGTATGCCGCCGAGATGGCTCTTGAGCATCACCTCGGATTAACCTGCGACCCTGTGTGCGGACTGGTGCAGGTGCCCTGCATAGAGCGTAACGCTTATGCCGCCGCGCGAGCCCTTGACTCAAACCTTTACTCCGCTTTTTCCGATGGACGTCACACGGTGTCGTTTGACCGTATTGTGGAAGTGATGAAACAGACCGGGCACGATATGCCCTCGCTTTACAAAGAGACGGCCAAAGGAGGGCTCGCAGCCATCGGAGAGTAACACCGAAACTATTCAGAAATAAAGTTTTTGACAACTAAACATGAACCAATCAGCAGAATCAAAAGAACCTACAGGTGTGAAGGGAGCGTTGCTCCGTAACCCCAAAATATGGCAAACCGCGCTCTGCGTCGCTATAATTGCCATAATATCGATATGTTTTTTCCATCCTGATGCCTTTCAGGGAAATGAACTGCGCCAATACGACATGATGCAAGGTGAGGCGATAGGTCAGGAAACAAAGGCTTTTGAGGAGGCGACCGGTGAAAAATCGTGGTGGACCAACTCGTTGTTCGGTGGTATGCCTACGTTCCAGATTTCTCCAACCTACTCTTCAAATGCGCTTTTCTCCTGGATTACCACGGTGTACGGGCTGGGACTCCCCTCTCCCTCAAACCTGCTTTTCATGATGATGTTCGGCTTCCTCATCCTGATGCTTGCCATGAACGTCAGATGGCAGTACTCGTTGATTGGTGCGCTGGCATGGGGTTTCTCCACATATTTCATCATAATCATAGGCGCAGGGCATATATGGAAATTCGTCACTCTCAGTTACATACCTCCCACCATTGCCGGAATCATAATGTGCTACCGCGGCCGGAGGCTTATGGGAGCGGCTTTGGCAGCACTGTTTGCAATGATGCAGATTTCGTCGAACCACATCCAGATGAGTTACTACTTCATGTTCGTGATGATAGGTGTGGCTCTGGCGTTCGGCTACGAGGCTTTCCGCAACATGAAGATAAGAGAGTGGCTGATTTCGTCAGCCATCCTCGCAGGGGCTGCTGTTCTTGCGGTAGGCGCCAACCTCCCGAGCCTTTACTATACCTACGAATATTCCAAGTCAACCATGCGCGGAGGACACTCCGAACTGTCAGGTCCGGAAAGTGGGGATGCATCCAAAACGGATGGTCTTGACCGCGATTATATCACCCAGTACAGTTATGGCGGGGTAGAAACTCTCTCGCTTATGATACCCAACATCAAAGGTGGTGCATCGGCCCACCCCGTCGGTGGAAAGATGGAGGCAATGTCGCTGGCTGATCTGCCCGAGGCACAGAAAGCGGTTGAGAGCGGTGAACTTGACCAGTTGTCGGCTCAATATCTGAATTATGTCTCACAATACTTCGGCGAGCCGGAAGGCACCAACGGACCCGTTTACGTGGGTGTTATAATCTTCGCCCTCTTCCTTGTGGGGTGCGTAATCGTCAAAGGACCACTTAAATGGGCTCTCCTGGCTCTGACAATACTTTCCGTTCTCCTGGCGCTGGGGCGTAACTTCATGGTGCTTACAGACTTCTTTATTGACTACATACCAATGTACAGCAAGTTCCGCACCGTTGAGAGCATCCTTGTCATAGCCGAGTTCACCATACCGGTTCTGGCCATCCTCGCCTTGCAGAAACTCCTTACGGCAAAGGATGGATGGAAGGACTATGTCAAACCGGTGGCGGTTTGCTTCGGCATCGTTGGAGCAATCGCGCTCCTCGGGGTCATCGCACCGGCTATCTTCGGCAGCGGAGTAACGGAAAACGATGAGCAGACATCCAACATGATAACCTATCAACTGATGGCTCAGGGCTATCCTTCACAGCAAGTGCAGGCATTCAGCCTTAATAACCCGGCCATTTATCAGGCTGTCAACCAGTTACGACTTGACATGGTAAAGGCAGACTCACTCCGGTCGCTTTTCTTCCTGATAGGTGCGGCACTGTTCCTTCTCTGGGGCATGAAACAACGTAAGGCAACCGCAGCGTGCATTGTTGTAGGGCTATTGGTGTTTATTGATCTTTACACCGTCAACAAACGCTACCTCAACCACGACAGTTTCTGCACCCCTGAACTGTCAGTGACCGATCCGTTCGCGGCATCGCAACTTGACAAGTATCTGATGAGCGACACCGCCATGAATTTCCGTGTGATGAACATACCCGCGTTCAATAGCCCGGCACCTTCCTACCATCATAAGATGATTGGTGGCTATCATGCAGCGAAACTCACACGTTATCAAGACCTTATCGATCGTCACCTGAGCAATTTCCTCAGCGGAAAGATCAGTGAAGCAGACCTCCGTGTGCTCAATATGCTGAATGCCCGCTATATCATCGACAACAATGGTGAACCGATAGAGAATCCCTCCGCCTATGGCAACGCTTGGTTCGTTGACTCAGTGGAATGGGTTGACGGAGCGGATGCGGAAATGGATGCCTTGTCAGAAATTGATCCTGCCGTCACTGCGGTTGCCGACCGCAAATTCAGCGGCGTATTAAAAAAGGCCGCGCCCGTGCAACCGGGTGACACTATTTTCGAGACTTCCTACGCACCTAACCGTCTGACATATCACGCCCATAGTGCTGACGGAGGTACGGCCGTATTCTCCGAGGTTTACTTCCCCTGGGGATGGAAGGCGGAAATCGACGGGGAACCCGTGGAAATCGGAAGGGTGAACTATCTTCTCCGCGCCATTGACATTCCTGCCGGTGACCACACCGTCATCATGACCTTCAATCCGGCCTCTATGCGGACAACCACCTCCGCCGCAACGGTTTCCATTATCCTGATTTACATCCTTACAATTACCGGGATAGCGCTCACCATAATAAGATATCCCCGCAAAGAATAACTTCATGGGACTGTTAGGCAACACATTAAGGGCATTAGGCAGATTGCGTCACGGCAAAGGGTTCGGCATACATTCCCCCTTTGCCTACACATTCATCCGCGAGGTGCTCAGACTGCCTGACAAATATGGCTATTATGCTTATCACGAAATAAGTCGTATGCATCATGACGCCACGGAAGCAGATGGAATATTTAAGGTTATTCCATTGAAATATCTTAAACTTATTTTCCGCATAGGGAACTTTTTCAGAAGCGAACAGGTGATTATCAGCGGTGACCGTAATCCGCTGGTAATCAATGTCGTCTCTTTAATTTCGCCTGACTGCAAGGTGATAGAGGTTGAACCTTCGGAAGATAATAACCCTGAGTCCATCCGGTTCCGCTCAACACGCAAAAGTCAGGCCACAACAGTCAGGGATATATCTTCAGCCCTCCCGCTACTCAATTTTTCCGGGGATTCCGCACGTCGTCCCCTGGTGATTATAACCGGGGATGAAGGTGGAGTGACTACACTTCTGAATTCCGACTCACTGATGGCTATGAATCCGGTTTTCATAGTGCTTAATCTGAAACATAACCGCCGGGTATGGAACAGAATAGCAGAAGCATACAATGAAAAAGGGATGTCGTTCGCCAATCCTCATATAGCCGTTATGGTGACTGATTCCGGGCTGCCCCGCCAACACTTCAATATCTGGATATGACACGTTCCGTATCATCAGTCGAACGGCTTACGGAGGCTTATGCGGCATACCTGCAACTTGAACGTGGCATGGCTGAAAACACCCGTATAGGATATCTTTTTGATGTTCAGAAATTTATAGCATATACATCAACTCAGAATAAAGAGATTTTAAACGTAACCACCGATGACCTGAGAGAGTTCATCGGAGATCTGCATGATCTTGGAATAGCCCCTCGTTCACAGGCTCGCATAGTGTCAGGGCTCAAATCCTTCTTCTCATTTCTGAAACTGGAGAACTATATTGATGAAAATCCCGCCACACTGCTGGAATCACCACGCACAGGCAAACATCTCCCTGACATACTCAGCGTGGAGGAAATTGATGCACTCACTGCCGCCATTGACGAGGGCTCGTTCGAGGGATTGCGTAATCAGGCCATAATAGAGGTGCTATACGGATGCGGATTACGAGTCAGTGAACTCATAAACCTTGAAATATCAAAACTTTACCTGAACGACGGCTATCTGGTAGTGACAGGTAAAGGAAACAAGCAGCGTATGGTCCCCATGTCAGAAATCTCCATAGAACTGATCCGCGACTACCTGACCATCCGCGGAGAAAACGGCGTCAAACCCGGTGAAGAGAATATCCTTTTCCTGAACCGGAGAGGGAAACGCCTTACCCGCCAGATGATATTCATCATCATACGCCGACTGGCTGAAGCAGCCGGTATCAGAAAGGAAATATCGCCGCACACACTCCGCCACTCCTTCGCCACTCATCTCCTTGAAGGCGGCGCTAACCTCCGCGCTATTCAGCAGATGCTCGGCCATGAATCAATCGCCACAACTGAAATATATCTGCACCTGGACACCACCCAACTGCGCGATGAAATTCTCAGATTTCATCCTCGAAACCGCTGACGTAGTTCAGGACTCATTTGAAATCACTTTATAAAAATTTCACACTTCCATGTTAATTCAATGTTAATTTATTTTATATTTATAAAATTAAATATCATTTCTCAGGCAGAATAAAATATTTTTTGTATATTTGCAAGTTCCCAAACATCTTCTGACAAGAAGATGAACAAAAAGAGACATTTGAAATAATCGCTACACCGACATTTAATGCCGTATCCATCGTTGGACAACGATGATCTGCGCTATTCCAAACTATATTAACATATTTCCAATTAACTTTTACAACTTATTAATTTACTTTCATGAATCCTGACATTGCTTTATACACTTGATTAAAGAGATTGATTGACCTCTGCTTTTTCTTGCACTGTTTCTATTTTCCCTTTATTAACTGATCAAATTTTATTGACATATACATTCGGCAAGTCCGAAAAAAGTGCCGGCATCCCTCGCAAGGATTGTCATGCATGGCACGTATATGCCCACCGTGCGGACATCTGATTCATTCCATTCGCTGAACAGGAGTGAATATCGGTACGTGCGACGTAAACAACCGACATAAATGACCCTTAAATCCCATCATATTCTTTTCGTTCTTTCTTTTATATTTTTCACTAATTGCTCTGATTCCGTTGAAACAATAAGTGATAAGTATGACTCATATACAAACGAATACTACCTCAACCTGCGCATTGACAACTTCACCTCTGAGTCACGTGCTGAAGAAGATTTCGATGGCGGAACCGATGGTGAGCGCACCGTCAGCAGCATCGCATTCTATTTCTTCAATCAAAACGGTGAACCGTTCATAATTTTGTCGGATTCTCCCGCCTCCTCAAACATGATAATGCTCCCCGCTGAGTATGAGTCTGTTTCCGGAACGCTTCACTATATTCATGAAATCAGCAGCGTGGAATACAAGTCATGGACATCCGGACTGCCGGCGCGGGTAATGGCCGTTGCGAATATTCCGGGAGAAAACCCTGTTGCACAATACTCCTCTCTGGCTAACAAATCCTTGCCCGACCTCAGCAAAGAACTTGTGGCACTCCACAAGGATAATCCTGCCGCAGGCTCCTTCTCCATGTCCTCGTCAACCTATGCCGATGCTGACGGGAACATCATCTGCTGGAGTGGGATTTCTCCTGATAACATAGTGCAGACCCGTGCGGATGCAATGCTGCATCCTGTAATGATCAATCTGGAACGTCACGTTTCCAAAGTGAAAGTAACACTGGATCCCGCTCCGGGAAAAGGGACCGGCAACACCTACGAAGTCAAGAACATTTCCTTTATAAAATCTGACGGGACCAACGAGTCACGCACTCTATATGCACAGATTCTGAACTGGGATCTGAACGCAACGGTCTCACACTCAAAACTTCTTAAGGAACTTCCGGTTGACAATCCTTTCTCAGGATGGAACAATCCCGGCGGATGTCGCAGCAGTTGGGCCGTCACACCGCAAGTAGGCGATGACGTGACACCCTCTCTTGAAAAGAAATTCAGTTGGGATAAACTCTCTAATAATTTCAACGAACCGGACTTCTGCTTTGAGAACACCCTCCAGCCTACGGTGGATTTCACTCAGGACGCATCAACCGATGCCACAAAAGTTCTGCTCAAAGCCCGCATCATTGACGGAGCAGGCAATTCCGCGGATATTGTAAGTTGGGGTGGCTTGTTCTACACCGCCACGGACTTCCGCACCATGGTGTCACGCTACGTAGCCGGTGATAATGCCGATGCCTCCAAGGTGGAACTACGAAGAGTCATCAAAAACAAGAAACATATAGCATCAGCCTACTACAACGGCTCACCGGTACCGGAATTCTCCAACATCCGATACTGGGATAACGGCATCTGCTACTATGTAGTCAACATCCGCCATACGGTTGACGGCGACAGAACACTGTATGGTGTTGTCAGGAACCACAGTTACGCCATCTCCATAAAATCAATCTCCGGGCTCGGCACTCCGGGTGGTGGAGATGAACATGATGAACCCGAGAATCCAGATCCCGAAATGGAATCGTTCGTATCGGCTGATGTAAGTGTACTTCCCTGGCACATACTCAATTATAACACTGACGTGGAACTCTAATACGTCTATCAAAATGACTCTTTCTCTATTGAAATATAGCATTTTATCTTCGCTTGTCATCATTGCGATGCTTCCTATGGCAGGATGCTCGGACAGTGATGCAACGGAGATAACTGAAACAGGGATGGTCACACTGACATTCCTGGTAAATCCGGAAAGCAGTTCTACCGGAACAAACCCCGACGGGCATCCCGAAGAAGATGGATTCGGTGGTGAAATCACCATTTACAACGGTGATTGGCTGCACGCCTACATTCACGACGCCACATCCGGAAAACTTTTAGTTCATTTCCGGCAGAGCAACGGATCACCCATGAACCCCATGATAATCAGCAAAAACGATGATGGTTCTTACTTTGTCAAACTCTCGGCGTCAAACCTTATTCCGGGCAAGAGTTACCGTCTGAGTGTCATGGCTAACTGTCTTGATTCATCAGGTGACCTGTATAATCTCACACCTCAGTTCACCAACATTCCTGACAACCCGACATTCCTGCAGAATCCCCACTGGATGCCTTTCACCGGATTCAGGAAGTTCACGTTCCCTGAAGGGTTGCAAAGCGGAGAGACTCATGACATTGGTCAGATAGGACTGCTACGTGCAGCCACCCGCATCGACATCAACCTGAATGATGAGATGAAAGGCAAATGGATAATTCAGAGCGCCGTAATTGAGGGTGCCGGCAAAAAACTCTACTCCCACAGTTACGCCTCACCGTCAGAAACCTCTGTCAGCGCCGTTGATGCCACAGAGGACCTTACCATAACCCAGATGTTCAATCCCTGCAGATTAACCCTTATGGATGAGCCCACGGGTGAGGATATTCCCCTCCGCGATGTCAACGCTGACGGTTCATCGTTCCGTATTTATCTGCCGGAGCAAGAAAATCCCATACCTGCCTCAAATGAGGAAATACGCATCAGACTGGTCATGTATCAATCTGTTTCAGACACTAAAGTCAGCCCTGTTTTATATCTGCGCGATGATAGCGGCAACCCGGTCAATCTGGTCCGTAACCACATCTACCGCTTCAACATAAAATCCATCAAACCACTCTTTGACGTTGACGTGAAGGTGATCGACCCCGAAAACCGCATCATCAATGTTCCTGCTTTCAACTGATAAAGAATTGAATTAAATGAATATTTCGTCATTCCTAAATAAGACTTTCATACTTCCGCTTCTTGCGATATGCTCCGCCGCCATCACATCATGCACTGATGATCAACTGCTTGACGGAGCAGAGCCGGAAGGGACACCTGTGAATGTAAGCATCAGGTTAAGTTTGCCGCAACCGTCAGAACTCAAAGTGCTGTCACGTGCCGAAAGCGCCCTCGGACTGCAGATCTACGACCTCATGGTGATGGCGTTCGACAAAAACGGGAACATTTCGCAGCGATACTTCTTCCGTGATATCGATGAAGGAGTGACAGCCTGCGACAGTGATGTATCCTCCGATGAGATGGCATCGCTGACCATGTCTACCGAATCTGAAGTGGCAGTTGGACTGCTTAATATGAACGTGCCGGCGGGGTCCGGCTACCTGATGGCCGTTGCCAACGTGGAGATCACTTCAACAGCGCTCCTTAATCAACTGATGGATGTCACAACACGTGACGGATTGCTCGCCCTGAACGCCCGTGACTCACACTACGACTCCGAATCATCCATCATGTCAGGCGCATACATGGAAGATACGGATGTTTCCATCTCCACGTTCGATCCATCCGGGTCTATTGTTTTCCGTTCAGGAACCCTCCCCGGCAAAATCCACATGCTTTCCACTGCGGCATCAGTCAAATTCAACATCAACGGTAAAGGTCCGGCCTCCTCAGGCGGCACCTTCACCCTTGACAGTTATGAGTTTGTTAATCTGCCGGGCTCCACTCCCATGTTTTATCAGATAGGGAAGCCCCTCCCTGACGATGAAGTGGCGTCCCACCTTTTGAACTCAGGTGAACTTTCCGTATTTGAGGAGACTTCAGGCAACAACTATTCATTTGATTTTCAAATGCTTGAATATAAAGCCACCGGTTCATCCGACATCCGGAAATATGGAGACCGCGCAGCATGGGACACGCTTGAAGGACGATACAAACATTTCACAAATGCCCCGGACTATGCCCCTTACATTATTTTGAGAGGCACATACTCAGGGCAGTCGAACTATATCGATGAGAACGGCAATGAAAAAAATGGCAACGTTTCAGCCGATGTGGAGTATTTTATCTTCCTTGGTCATGATTCCGGCACAGGCACCCCGGAGGGTTTACGTGACTACTCCACACTCCGCAACTGGCAATATACCTATAACATTACCATAAACGGCATCAACGACATTACAGTGGAAGTAAACCGCAGCGATGACCATTGGCGTGACGATGTTGAAGGTGACGTGATTGTGATGGATACTGACAACAGCCACAGATTCGACTCTCACTACTGTCAGGCATGTTTCTCCATGACTGTAGGTGAAATCCGTGAACTACATAACCGCGGACTGCTCGGCTTCCGCGTGATTGTCCCGGGCTACGGCGTGGATAAAGAAATGTTCCTCAACAAGAATGATGACGGAACCTATGTCAACGAAAACTCTGCTGACTGGGGTGTGCATGATGAAAATACCGGCGAACTGCTTGCCTCCAGCACGGATTATTATAAGAAAAAAGGTCACATGGACCTTTACAACATCGCCTGCCTTTCTGCTGACTGGCTTCGTTTTTACCGTCATACCGACACCGAAGCCGCTGCCGACGACTGGCTGATAAATTATGCCGACAAACTCAAATCCGTCAACGGGTCAAACAATCCCCACCTGCTCACAATCTACCGGTTCTTATGGGATCTTCAGAGCATTGCACGCAACACCACTACATATAACAATACAAGCAAGGTGATCAAGTACACTGTGTTCGTTCAGGAAAACTACTACGGCAACAACTGGAACGACTGCCTTGTGAAAAAATACGGCAACTCCTCATTCTCACCTGCAGAAGGAAACCTGGCATGGCCTAATGCCGTTCCTTCAAACCCGGAAATCGACAAGAGCGTTCACTGGAGCCAGTTCGTGAACCTCTCCGACAGAAAAGTACTCCTGTTTCCGGTTTCCAAATATTCAACCGACTCACAGGCATCTTATTCAAATCCCAGGCGAGTGTTCGCCCAGCGATCAATCCGTACCATCTACAAACCGACCACCGGATTCAAAGCCTGGGGTACGGAGAGTGTGGAGGAATACATACAACAACCCTCCAACTCCCTCGCTTGGTTCAAAGGAAGCGACTGGACTTCAGCACGTCGCATGGTAAGGATTGCCGAGGACAACAACGGCAAGCCAAAATCCTTTACTACAAATAAGGATATGTCATACACTGACAGCAGATATGCCCGAAAAGCATCCTTCAATGCTCTCCGAGGCAAAAACTGGACTGACTATCTGAACTATAACAGCAAATATCTCAATCCTCTTAACTACCGAATATCAGGAAACGTCAGACTGACCTCAAACCAGGGTATGGCTGACATGATAGCCGCTTGTCTCGGTCGTAACCGCGACATAAACGGCGACGGGAAAATCAATCCTGCGGAAATCCGTTGGTACGTCCCGGGAATCTCACAGCTCCAGGCTCTTTACGTTGGAAATGCAGGTCTCCCCACAGAGGCCCGTCTGTATCAGAAAGAGGCTAACGAGGGCAAATGGGTCTACAAGCATTACATGTCAGCCACACGTCCTGAGGGTGACGGCTCCAATCAGATCCTCTGGGCGGAAGAAGGACCGTCAACCGGACAAATGAACAGCAGTTACGCCTACGGACTTCATGTAAGATGTGTGAGGGACCTCGGCACCAATCTTACTCTGGAAGAGGATGAATGGAGCGGTTTCTATGTCAATAATGTCCAGGCTTCAGGGAATGCAGCCGGATACATCGATATTGACAAACTAAACGACAACTGCATCAGACTGGCTCTTGAAAACAAGGACATCTCCGGAGTGGTGACCACGTTCAACAATGCAAACCGTCCGGCTAAGAGTTTCTACTATGCGAAGGAGGTGATCAACAAAGGATATTACAAGACTTTCTCCTACTCAAACGGCAAAACATACGTTGTACCGGACTGGACTAACCCCAATCTTGTCAGAATCGACACGGAAAACCGCAAAAGTGAAGCCTCTCCGCAGCGACGTTCCCTCTGCTCCCAGAAATTCGGGCAAGGCTGGCGTACGCCCACAATAACCGAAGTAGCAATAATGTACTGGGCCGGAGTTTTCCCCCGAACGGAAAATGTCCTTAGCCGAACCCGTTATACATTCTGGGAGGATCCTACCCGTGGCGGTATCGACCTTATCAACAACACCGGCAACGACCATAGCGGTCGTGATCCGCACTCGTTCAGTGAGGAAGAGTTCCGACTACGCTACAACTGGAACAATCTGCAGTTGCCTACCACCGCGGCAGCCGGTAACATAACCCAGATCAGCGGTCACTACGGAGGTATTCTTTGCGTAAGGGACAAACTCTAATCAGTAAACATCTCTCCATGAACACCTTACTTCCAAGTATTAAACGACTGTTGATAACGGCAACCCTATGCCTGTCAGCACTTCTGTTCGTGGTGTCATGCGGTGGCGCGTCTGACCCGGGCTCTTCTTCAACAAACATGATCGATACGGCTTCATACGTTCTTCCTCTGCCATCCATACCGTCAGCAATCACCGAACCTGCCGACAGAGCGTCATTCCTTGCCGATCATTACTGGGACAATATGGACTGGAACGATACACTCCTCCTTTCATGCGACCGGTTCATGGGCGAAAGCATGGCAACCTACGGGACTCTGCTCAACATAGCGCCGCTTTCTAAAGCCACATCGGCGGTAAATGCGCTTGTCAACAGAGTCGCCTCGAACCACAGAGCCCTCAACACTCTTGCCGACTATGCATATTCCTATTTCTATTATCCGGGGGCACCGCTGTACGACGAGGAAACATACCTCCTTTTCCTGAACCCCATGCTTGCCCAGAAAGGGATTCCTGATGAAGAGTGGCAACGGATGCGCCTACGTAAAGATAATATCATGAAGAACCGGAAAGGATCTGTTGCCACGGATTTCAGGTTCATAGGAACTGACGGTAAAACACATAATCTTCATTCTATGCTGCGCGATACCCCATACAATCTTCTGATGCTTTACGATCCGGACTGTGAGGTCTGCGGTGATGCCATTTCCATCATCACCGCCTCCGGACCTTTTACGGAAGCACAGCGTGAAGGGGTTGTGAAAGTGATAGCGATAAATCCTTTCGGGCAGGAACAAGGGGGGCCGGCACTGAGAAAAAACGGAATACCCGAGGAATGGATAACCGGATATTCTCCTGACGGCGAGATGGATAAACAAGAAATTTATGCAATCAGGGCTACCCCGGCAATATATGTTCTGGATTCAGAGGGACACGTTCTGCATAAAGACCTCTCGATAAATAATCTTGCCGATTTCGTGAATGCCTCATCGGAATAATCCATAACACTCCTTGACCTATTCCAGCAGACTGAGAAGTTTGCCTCAATCTACCTCAAAATTTCCAATATGTCGATCTTTCTTGATATTCCGGCTGATGTTCTGTGCTCCGACATCGCCGACCGCTCAACCAATGTGTCGAAAGCCTCTACGTCGGCGCAGAGAAATTTCCTTATCACGACTCATTCAGCCTGTCAATGTCAGGCGTTTCATGACCCAATCAGACTCGGTAAAAGTTAAAAAATTACCAAGTTTTCATTTTATTTCCTTATGTTTGCTCATATTAAAAAATAATAGTATCTTTGCACATCAAAATAAGGCGACTATCGGTTTCAACCGAGTCAAAGATAACCGAACCCGTTAGCATCCCGTAGAACTGCTGGCGGGTCACTTCTTTTATAATATGAACCAATTACCTCGTTCAATAGACGAACACATAAAATATCTCCAACAAAAAGGTATGACGTTTCCTGATAAGGAAGCGGCCAACGATTTGTTTTCCCGTGTCAGTTATTCACGACTTAAATATTATTGGAGAGATTTGATTGAGGTAGATTCTGATGGTGTTTTTAAGGACGGCACTACTTTCTCGACCATAATCGGGAGATATGCATTTGACCATCAACTCCGGGTGATTCTTTTTGATGCCATTGAAACTATTGAAGTTGCACTCAGAGCCAAAATCATCGACCACATGTCGAAAACCGCCGGGAACGGCTTGTGGTATCTTGATTCTAATTTATTTGAGGATAAACAACGTCACCAGGATTTTGTCCTTGATCTGAAATATGAATTTGAGCGGAGCACCGAACCCTTCGCAAAAAAATATATCTCAGAACATCCTGAATGGAACTGCAATTCCTTATCAGGGGATAACCCCGATGCATGGCTGATTATTGAAGTGGCAACTTTCGGAACCCTTTCAAAAATGTATAAGAAT